>JBJEJV010000012.1:0-24470 GCA_051878295.1 Candidatus Cryptobacteroides sp. | reverse complement strand
TCAAATGTCATATCTAAATACTCTATTTATGTTCTGTCGTAGTTTCTGTCGTAGTATTTATCGTAGTCCCTATATAGTTTTCTATATAGTTTTCTGTGTAGTTTTCTGTGTAGTACTCCACATCTCTTTAGTTTCTCTCAAAGTTACAACCTAAACTCCAAACCTGTTCCAGCTCAGTCCAGGAAATTCATCTTGGACATCTCGCTGGCCTTGATGCTGTCGACGATGTCGATGTAGGGTTTCATCGCCTTGTAGTCGGAGTGGCCGGTCCATTTCATCACGATGTTGGGCGGGATGCCCCGGGAGAGGGCCTGGACGATGAAGGTCTTGCGGCCGGTGTGGGAACCGACCAGGGCCCATTTCGGATGGACTTCATCAAGACGGGTGCTTCCCTTGTATGTGGTGATGCGTATCGGCTCGTCAATTCCTGCCATCCTGCAAAGCTGCTTGAGCTCGCGGTTCATCGCCTGGTTGGTGTACTGGGGAAGGACACGGTTGTTCTTCATCGGGATTGCCCTGTATTTCTCCAGAAGGCTGCGGGTCACATCGTTGATTTCAATCTGTACGCTGTCGGCTGTCTTGATGGTGGTTACCTCCAGATGGTCGGCTTTGACGTCGGACCAGCAAAGAGCCTGGGCATCCGAGAACCTCAGGCCGGAAAAACAGCAGAAGATGAATATATCGCGGATAGGCTCCCACTTCCTGACCGTTGACAGGTCAAGGGCGATAAGCCGCTTCAATTCTTCCGTTGTCAGGTATATGACCTTGGTCTGAGTCGTCTTGAGAGTCGGGTGGAAGCTGCGGAAGGCCATCTGGGTGTTGTAGCCCTTCTCCGTTGCCCAGTTCAGGAACCATCGCAGGTAGCCCAGCTTCTTGAATATGGTCGAATTCCTCAGGCCGGTCACATCCTCCTTGTCATATTCATCCCTGTCTCCTTTCTTCTTCCTCGGGGTGTTCAGGGCCTTCTCTTCCCTCAGGTAGGTCACGAATGCGGTCAGGGTCTTCTCATTGAGATCAGAAAACTTGAGGTTCTTGCGGAATTCCCCCAGGTCCACCTTGAGGGAGCGCATCTTGCCGTAGGTGCCCTTCGACCAGGCGTTCATAGTCCCGCAGTCATCCATGAATTCATCGAAGACCGAGAGAAGGCTCTTGGGGCGTGCGGCCGGAGGAGTTGAACGCTGGGTCTTCGGAGTGATGAAACGGCTGATCTTTTCCTCGAACTTGTCCTGAAGCATCTGCTCGTCGGGGTTGATGTCGTTCGCCTCGAAGTATTTGATGGTGTCCTTCATCTGGTCGCGCAGCATTCTCAGCCTGCTGTTCATCGAACTGGCCGTTTCGCCGCGCAATCCGACGTAGCCGTCCTTGACAAGTTCTGCCTTTTCGTCCCAGGCATTGCGGTCAAGAATCACGCATCCGGTCACGACATCGTGCCGGAATCCGTTGAACGAAATCCGGAGTCTTATCTGGAATTTTCCGCCATTCAAACCATAGGTCCGAAGCTTGAAGGAAATGGTGTGTTTTATCTCCATAAAAAATGGGGTACGCTAAAATCGTACCCCAAAAATACCCCATTTTTATGTAATTTCAAATACTTTTGTATGGAAATGTATACTGATTAACAATGGCTTACAAATATGTCTGGAGGGGTTTGGAGAAAATGTTCAAGTTCGCCCATCTCCACAAGTAAAAAGCGCCTCCCGGCAATGCCGAGGGGCACTTTTTACTTGTGGAGATACGCACTGCTGCGCAGTGCTTTCTCCCTCTTAACCCCAGTCAGCTGCGCTGACAGCCCCTGTCAGGGGCATGCGGCCTTCGCTCCCGCTCCGGCCGGTGGCTGCGCTGCTTCGACTTCCTTGCGGAAGTCTCGCTGACGCTCCGCCACGGCGGAATCGAAAAAATGGTTAGAATTTCCTCATTACGGGTAATGGGAGGTGGGGGAAATTGGTTTATATTTGCAAATTGGGTAGGGAGCGGCGAGAAGACAGAGAGGCAGGATAAAAAATCATAGAGCAGAAAAGCAGAAATCGCAGAATATGAGCAATATGAAAAGACTACTGATTGCAATGGCAGTGATGGCAATGGTGTTGCCGTCCTGCGGACAGAATGCCGGCAAGAAGAAAACAGCTTCGGATGAGAATACCGCTGTTGTGTATTTCACCAAGGACATCTCGCCGGAAGGACTGGTCAAGGTTTACGAGGCGCTCGGAGTTGAGGCTTCCGGCCGTGTGGCAGTGAAGATTTCCACCGGTGAGTCCATGCAGTCCAACCATCTGCGTCCGGAACTCATCGGACCGCTTGTACAAAAGGTCAACGGCACCCTGGTGGAATGCAACACAGCCTATGCGGGCAACCGTATGAACACCGCCGACCACCGCAAAGCCATCGAGGAGCACGGCTACAATGCCATTGCAGACGTGGACATAATGGATGAGGAAGGCGAAATCAAGATCCCGGTGGTGGACGACAAATGGATCAAGTACGACCTTGTGGGTTCACACATTGAGAACTACGACTTCATGATCAACCTTGCACATTTCAAGGGGCACGCTATGGGCGGCTTCGGCGGCGTGCTCAAGAACGCTTCCATAGGTGTGGCCTCCCGCAACGGCAAGACTTACATCCATACAGCCGGCAAGGCTGAAGACTACACGCAGCTGTGGCAGAACCTGCCGGAGGGCTGGATGGATTCTCCGGAGAACAACACTCCGTTCATCGAGTCCATGAGTGCGGCGGCGCAGGCTGTTCACGAATATTTCAAGGAAAGGGAGGGCATCATCTACATCGATGTCATGAACAACATATCCATAGACTGCGACTGCGACGGCAACCCGCACAAGCCTACCATCCAGGACATCGGAATTGCGGCATCGCTGGATCCGGTGGCACTGGACAAGTTCTGCCTGGACCAGGTCTTCAACCTTCCGAACGACGAGAGCAATGACACCAAGGCACTGCTGGAGCGTATCGAGCAGCGCCACGGCACCCGCATCGTTAGCCGTGCCGAGGAGATGGGCCTGGGAACAACGACTTACACGGTCGTCGAACTTTAAAGCGGATGAAGAAGTACCTGCTTCCGCTCGTTATCGCACTCTGCCTGGCATCCTGCAGGCAGAGTGTTTCTGATTGTGCAGCCATCAGGAGAGCCGTCTCGAATCAACTTGAAACCCATCCGGAATCCCGTCTTCAGGATTTGTACAAATCCTTCTTCCAGGACCGTTTCGGGCCGGGGCATATCATCAGGGACAGGGAATCGGCGCGTAATTATATTCTTTCAGAACTGGCCGGGGCGGACAGCCTGGGCGGCCCGGTGACGGAAGTCTGCGGCTGGGAAGGCAACTATGTACGTGTAAATCTTTCAGTCATTGCCGACAGCCTGATGAGTGTCGATGAATTGACAGAGGCCCTGATGGCAAGCGCAATAGAGGTCAGGGATGAGGACATCGAAGCCTGGAAGGAAGAATGGCAGGAGATTTTGAGCGTCATCGAAAAGCATCATCCTGAAATCACGGATATGGAGGAGGACAAAGCGATGCTTGACAGCCTGCTTGCATCAGGCCGCTATGCCTGTCACCATTCCGATGCCTACAATGCCGCCTATCACCCGCACTACCGGATCATAGCCAGGGATCTGCTTCCATATTCCCTGAAATAATTGTAAGCGGGCGTGTCCTGTCAGGCTCCGGGGCTCCGGAGGCACGGCAACCTGGACAAAAGGGAACCGTCGTGCAAAAGGTGCAGGAACCGTCGTGCAAAAAGTGCCGGGCCGGCCGTACAAAGGTGCAGGACTCCTCGTGCGGTGGTGCGAGGCGTTTTGCAGGATGGGCAAGGCCGCACAAAAAATGCCGGACGGAGGATAAAAAGAAAAAAACGCTATATTTGCCGTATTGCCGCTATGTGACAACATTATACAGCGGCCTGTTCATCCCCGCTTCAGAACAGCAGATTAACGGACGCCAAACGCTACAGCAGTTATGAAAAAAGACATTCTTGCAGTCATTTTGTTTGCAATAGTGACGGGACTGGCATTGCCTTCCTGTACGAGAGACCCCATCCCGCAAGGTGAGGACTCTGAACACCGGCAGGAGGGAAACACCGACGAAGGGAACAACAGCAGTTCACCGAACTTCGATTCCACGATAACGCCTTACAATGGAGAAAAGGCCGATGACATTTCCGATGACATAGTCGGAAATGATGTTGACCTGTACTGGGAGGCGAACAACTTCACGGAAAAGGTGAACGTCGTGTTTGAAGGGACTTCGGCCAGCGTCACCACGAGCAACGAGTCTGTCCTGTACCACAAGGAAGGGGCTTATGTGACCATAGACCTGCTGAGCAATTCCGTAAAGGATGTGGAAATCACAGTGTCGGGCAAGAGCGAGGACGGTCAGCTGAAAATCTACGGTGAAAAGAAATTCAAACTGACGCTCAACGGAGTGGAACTTGTTTCGTCCGTCGGCCCTGCCATCAACAACCAGTGCAAGAAGCGTGTCTTTGTCCATCTTGCGGACGACACGACCAACAGGCTGACGGATGCTTCTTCCTATTCGTCCGAAGCCTGTTACCTCAACGGCGCTTCGGCGGAGGACGAGGACCGCAAGGGATGCTTTTTCAGCGAAGGGCATCTGATTTTCAGCGGTTCGGGAGTGCTGATCGTAGATGGGATGAACAAACACGGAATAGCCACGGACGGGTATATGTTCGTCCGCCCGGGAGTCACCCTCGTAGTGAACGACGCGGCCAGGAACGCCATCCACGTGAAGGGAGATGAAGAGGATGGCATAGGCATTCATATTCAAGGAGGATTGATCTATGCGAACACCTCAGCCGTCGCGGGAAAGTGTATGAAGACAGACCTGGATGTGAATATGGCGGGAGGGAAGCTCCTGTTCAGCACCTCCGGGATTTCCGAATATGACAGCGAGGAGAAAGACGTTTCCTCGCCTGCCTGCATCAAGGCGGACAGGGACGTCAGCATCAACGGCGGAATCCATGTTTTGAAGAGCACCGGCACGGGAGGAAAGGGAATAAACGTGGACGGGGCTTTCCGGATGTATGGAGGGACGGTGACCGTCACGACGACAGGAGGCAAATACACCTACAACAAGACTCTCGGCCAGACTGCCTCGCCGAAGGGAGTGAAGGCGGACGGCGACATCACGATTGACGGTGGTTCTCTCAACATTTCAGTCACCGGGGCAAGCGATGGTTCCGAGGGCATTGAGAGCAAGACAGGAATATACATCAACGGCGGCGAGCTTTTCGTCCACGCCTACGACGATGCGATGAATGCCTCGAAGTCCATCAACATCAACGGCGGCAAGGTCTGCTGTCTGGCGGACAACAACGACGGCATCGACTCCAATGGCACGCTGAGCATCGCGGGCGGGCTGGTCATCTCATCCGGCGCAACAGGTCCGGAGGAAGCCTTCGACTGCGACAACAGCAACAATTTCAAGATTACGGGAGGCACTCTGATTGGGACTGGAGGTTCATCCATAGCCCCATCCGGCAGCAGCACGCAGCGCTCTGTCATCTACAACGGCATTTCCGCCACAAGCGGCAAGAAACTCTGCATACTGGACAGTTCAGGCGAGCCTCTGATGACCTACGAGTTCCCTCGCACGATGTCAAGCATCAGCCTGTTCTTCAGTTCTCCGGGACTGACGGACGGAACCTATTCCGTGTCAACCGGCGGAACATTGTCCGGAGCGGAGGAAGGCTGGAACGGCTACCAGTCAGGAGGTTCCTGGTCTGACGGCACCCAGTTGGGGACTTTCACCTCAAGCGGCATCGTGACCACGGTCGGAGGCAGCCAGGGAGGCGGCAACACCGGAGGCTGGCCGGGAGGAGGCCCGGGAGGACGGCCATAAGCGGGAGCGCTACAGTCCCATCAGGCAAAAAGCACCGGAATCCGGCAAGGTCAAGGCTCAAGGAGTCCGATTTCAAAAGGCCTGTCCCAGCGGCTGCGGACGTACCAGGTACCGTCCAGGGAGGAGCGGTCATAGACCACGGACCATAAGGTGAATCCGTCATAGGAAGCCCGTCGGACAGCGTCGAGAGCATCAGCGGAATTGTCCGGTCTCAGGCCGCCGATTCTGTCCATACGGCTGCGGGATTCGGAGGTCACAGGATTCTCCCGGCTTTCCCAGAGGCAGTGGTTGGTCACCACGGAAGCCGGAGTGACGTGCATCTGCCCTCCTTTCCATTCCACGACAAGGGATGTGTCGGCATCGGCTATTGCAAGATGATGAGCCTGACCGATGGACGGATGGACATCGTACCCGTCCAGAAGTTCCACAGCCTCTCCCGCCGATGCGGCATAGTCGAGGACGAGCCGGATGGCTCCCACGATGGTGAGGTCCGGTTTCCCGGTGTCGCATGCTTCAGTGTCCCCGTCGAGTTCGATAAGGTCCGCGACACAGACTCCCTTTTCGTTCATTCCATCGAGCGGAATGTAGGCGGCGGCCAAGGCGACCAGGCCGTCCATTCCTGCCACCGGATGCCAGTCCGGTCCGTTGCCGAGGAAGGCGAAAGTGCTGGTGGAGATGGACTTGTAGCCGTCAGAAGGTTCCGTCCGGACAATGACGATGTGCTGGCCGTTCTCCTCGTAGTCGAAATTGCGGGAGAAGAAGCCCCCCCCCTGGAAGGAGGTGCATCCGGCTTCGATGGCGGCGTCTTCCGGCTCCGGCATATTCATATACCCGTGGGACAGGAAAGCTGCGATGTACCTTGCCATCTCGGCATCCGTCCTGGCCCCGCCCTGTTCAAGGAAGGCCTTGAAGCCGTAATCTCCTTTGAAGGTGAAGGTATAAAGCCCCTCGTCAATCATTTTCAGGCTACGGACGGCCTTCAGTTCGTCGCCGAACATCTTCAATCCGCCATAAATGAATATGCCGGCAGCGGCAAGGAGCAGCGCGAGCAGAGAGTAAAGGATCTTTTTCATATTCGGAAAGATTGGGACTCAAAACATTCGTCCCGGCAAATTTAGACAATTATTCCCTCTTGCTGAATATGCCGCCCCTCCGGACTGCGGAAGTCGGCGAGCCGGCTGCGGAAGGACTCCCCTATCTGCCCGAAGGTCGGGAGATGAGCGGGACGGCAAGCGCTCCGAGAATCATCAGGGCGGCGCTGCTCGCAACTGTCATCAGCCTCAGGGAAAGATGGTCAGCCAGAGGTCCGAACACGGCCATCCCGACAGGCAGGAAGCCTGAATACATCGAATTCAGCAGGCCGAACACCCTGCCCTGCATCTGTTCCTCCACCCTTTCCTGGAGAATAGTGGTCGTGGCTGTCTGGAAGGCTGTGAGCGGGATGCCGTACAGAAGCATCATCAGCAGATAGAAGACGAAGCTCCGCGACAGGCCGAGCGCCACTCCAAGGGCTCCGAACAGAAGCGCGGCGGCGAGAAGGGTCCGGAACCTGTTCCTGAAACCTCCCCAGGTGCCCATCAGAATGCCTCCGGCCATCATACCGGCGAAACCGACTATCTCCACCGCCGACAGGTGCAGGTAGCTGTCCCCGAAAGTCCTGGAGACAAAGAGGTTGGCAAGGAAGCCTCCGGGGATGGAAAGGAATATGAAGGCTCCGAAGAGAAGGAGCAGACCGGCAATCGTCCTGTCGGAGAGGGCGTAGCGGACTCCTTCCCGGATGTCGTTCAGGAAGCCGGAGGCAGGGGCCCTGCGTTCTTCAGGCATCTTGGGGATGCTTACGAAGGAGAGGATGGCTATTCCGACGACGGCAGTCGCCACATCTATCAACAGGGTCCGGCTCAGGCCCAGCAGGGTCATCACGGCTCCAGCCGCGGCCGGAGCGGCGAAATTGGCGACGGACTGGAAGGTGGAATTGATGCCGTTGGCCTTCATCAGCTTTTCAGGAGCCACGAGAAGGGGAATTGCAGAATTGACGGCAGGAGTCTGGATGCCTGCGGCTACCGAACGCAGGGCTGCGGCGACAAGCAGGGCGGCACGCAGTTCCCTGCCTTCGGACAGCAGCCCGGTCAGCACGACAAGAGCGAGGGTAAACAAGGCGGTCGCGGCATCGGCCCCGATGATGAGAGTCTTCTTTGAATATCTGTCCGCAAGTGCTCCGCCCACGAAGGACATCAGGAACTGCGGCACGAAAGAGCAGATGCTCAGAAGAGCGACCCAGAGTCCAGAGCCGGTCTCCAAAGTGATGTACCAGACTATCGCGAAGGCGACGATCTGGCTTCCGAACAGCGTAATCGCTTGACTGACAAAGAAAGGGATAACTTGTTTCATCGTAGTGTCTGTTTTTTCACCGCAAAGATAGCCGGTGACCCAGGGGACGAGTCAAGACTTTTCTCAAAAAAAATTCCGCAGTCCGGGAAGAGAGGTTCCAGATCTTGAAGGCTGGCTCCGGAGTGGATAATCCCGCGCCGGGCGGGCAAAAATAGGGAATTTGGGCGGTTTTTCATATCTTTGAAGAATTGGAACCGTATATATGCCGCCAGGAAGCGGAAATGCAATGGGATTTTACCGTGCACTGACAATAGCCTTGATTGTTTCGGCAAGTGCCCTGAGCGTCTTTGCAGACGATGGCGCAGGGCATCGGGCCGACTCTCTCATCCAGGCCTTCGACTCGCAGAAAGGTCAGGAAGCGGCACGCAGCGCCCGCCTGTTCTTCGACCTGCTCGAGGAGGAAGGCTTCACGGACGGGGAAATCGACTTCCCGGCGGAGGGCCGGGCCGGCACAGATGCAGTCAGGGCTCTGACCTGGTACTGGGCTGGAGAATGGTATTTCGACAGGCAGGACTACCATAAGTCCCTGGAATATTCGCAGAAGGCGATGAAAGTCTGCAAGGGAGGCGGTGACCTTCTTCTGGAAGCCGACTGCGCCAACATCCTGTCGATTCTGCATTTCCGCAAATCAGACTACCCCGCCGCCCTGAAATTCGCCAAACGCACCCTCGAAATAGGAAGGGAACTGGAAGACATCAGCCGCATCACATCTTCCCTGAACACGATTGCGGGAATATGTCTTGCCGCCCGCCAGCCTGCTGAAGGCGAAAAGTACATCCTCGAGGCAATCCGTCTCTGCGAGCAGGAGAAAGACTCAGTCAAACTTGCGGTCCGCTGCGGGATGGCAGCAGAAATCTACCACGGGATGGGGCAGGACGGAAAGAGCCTTGAATATTCCACCAGAGCCTACGAAATCGACAAGGCCAGGGGCCGGCAGGACAAGGCCGCAATCAGGCTCGCCCAGATGGCAGTCGCCCATCAAGCCACAGGGAATCCCGGGCAGGCGCAGTCCTGCCTCGAGGAGGCGATGCCCGTCCTGAAGGAAGCCGGGAATCTGCAGTCCTGGGCAATCAGTTCCAATCTGCTGGGAGAAATCCTTCTGGAGAAAGGCGAGACGAAGGAGGCCGCACGCTGTTTCAGGGAGGCGCTTGAAATCTTCTCAGAGCGGCACGACTCCTACAACGAAAGCCGCTCCAGGCTCGGCCTGAGCAAGTCGCTCCTGAGTTCCGACCCTGCCGAATCGGCAAAGCAGATGCATCTCTACAGCGAACTGCGGGACTCTCTCTACGACAGCGAAATGAATATGGGGCTGAACGAGATGCACGCCCGCTTCCAGAACGACCGGCTCCAGGCGGAGAGGGACAGCTACAGGACCCGGACGAAGGTGCTCGTCGCAGGCTTCGGCATATTCATCATCCTGGCTTCGGCTTACATCCTCCTTTTCCGCAGAAGGCAGCGCGAAAAGATTCCTGCTCCGGAAGAGTCCACGGTAGAGCCTTCCGCCGTGGACGCCCCGGAAGAATCCCTCCCGGAGAAGACGGAAGAAAGCGAGTTTATGGAAAACCTCGAGGGACAGATCCGACAGGAGATGGTCTCCGGAAGGGTGGACTTCGAGGTGATTGCATCCCGGATGTGCATTTCCCGCGCCCACCTCAACAGGAAGGTCAAGGCCGCCACCGGAGGCACGACCTCGGACCTTGTAAACAGCATCAGGATTTCCACGGCGAAGGAACTTCTCCGGACGACTTCCCTCCCCGTCTGGGAGATTGCGGAAAAATGCGGAGTGAACGACCCGGCCTATTTCAGCACCCTGTTCAAGAAGATTGTCGGGATGTCTCCTGTACAGTTCAGGAACAGCAAATAGCAGCCATTCCGCTCTTTTGTTCCTTTTTTCAAAGTTTATGTTCCCATTTTAAAACCCGGCAATGTGTCCTGAAGGTTATATTTGTCAAACCCTTCGGGTATTTTAGTCTAACCTTCACCATATAGCCGGGAGAGGACAGGAGGAAAAGCTGCAGCGAAGGCTCCGCAGAAAAGGGGAATCCCGGCAAGGAAAAAATCGAAGAATGTCCGTCGGCAAAGCCTTCGGACATTCTTTTTGCCTTGAAAAAAGGGCGGGAGACCCGCCGGCAATGATTTTTCGATTCTGCGGAGAAACTCTGTTCCCCGGCACAGCCCCCGAGAATGGGAAAGGGTCATTGCTTTGTCTTTACATAGGGTATAGTCTTGGTTGTCAAAGGTCGTTTTAAAATGTCTGCCGGAGCAGCCGGCAGCTGATATCCGAGTCAGTTCCGGCTGAAGAAAAGGAAGCCTCGGGGCATTCCGTCAAATCTTGCCGAAAGAGGGGTCGCCGCCGGTATCCGGACTGCATTTCAAAAATAGCCATAGTAACTCTTCCGGTCCAAATGCGGCGGAAAAGTTTTGACAAGACGACAACAAATTGACGATTCGGCAAACAGAAATGGGACTGCCGGGACGGTTCAGTTCCTGTCGCGGCGCCACTGGGCCGGGGTGCAGCCCTCGGTTTCCTTGAAGATTCTGGTGAAATGGCTGAGGGAAAGGAAGCCGGATTTTTCGGAAATCTCCTGAATTTTCATCTGAGGATTCTGCACGAGAAGGCGCTTGGCATATTCGATTCTCAGGTCGGAAATCCAGTCGCGGAAGGTCTTTCCGCAGACATTGTTGACATATTCGGAAAGATAGGTCCTGTTGGTGCCTATCTGCTGCGAAAGTTCATTGAGGGTGATGCCCGGGGTGAGGTAGCCGTCCCTTGCGACCCATTCCTCTATCCGCAGCGCGATGTCGCCCTGATGTCTGGTCTGGATGCCGTCCGGGATTGTTTCCCCGGCCTCCTCCATCGCCCCGTCCTCGAGGATGGCCTGTTCGACGTCCTCATAGTAGAAGATGTAGTTCTGATAGCAGCAGTAGAGGTAGATGTAGAACGGGATGGAGGTGAGTATCCAAATGAAAACATACTGGTCAGGAAGAAAGGTCAGCAGGCCGCAGCCCACACCGTAGGCGACAGCCCAGTAGGTAAAGACCGAGAGCCAGCGGATATAGGCCCCGATGTCGTCGGAGCGGGTGTCAGCAAAGAGTTTCGTGGCCTTGCGGTAGGTTTTCAGGATGCGGTAGGAGAGTCTGACGCCGTAGGCGACGAGCAGGCAGGCCAGAAAGGCGGTGACCCATACTTCGAGCTCATCGGGCAGGAAACAGGTGAGCACAGCGGCAAGTGAATATGCCGCCCAAAGCAGGAGATTCACTCTGAAACGTCGTCCCGTGACATAATCCTTTTCGAGCAGGGTCATCAACGCTGCCGTGAAGAGCCAGTAGCACAGGAAGTACGTCAGCATATTCAGAAGTATGGTCGCATTGACGTCAATGAAACGCGGGGAAACCAGCAGATGCACCAGGTAGTTGGAAGCAAGAATCAGCAGCGCGCTACCCATCAGGCGACGGGAAAACAGGAAATTGGAGACGTTCTTCTTGCGGGGCAGCCTTGCGAAGAGCATATGGAAGCCGAAGAAAAGCATCAGCGGAATCGAGAGGAAAAGCGACAGTCGGTATAATGACAACTCCATTATCTTCAAATACATTCGTTCTATATTTCGCAAAGCTCCAACGATCCGGCAGCGGGGGAAAATCCCTTCGGTCAGTTTCGATTTGGTCGGCAATTATAAGAATATTCTGCAACAAGGCAAAATCCGTGCGAAAATTTGAACATAATTCCTGCACAAAATGCAGTAAGAATGAAGCTAAAAATAAGGAAAATGAATATATTTGCGTCCATACTGCCGGTTATGAAGAAAAGCATCCTGATAGTAAGCTCAATCTTTCTGGCGGGCCTTCTGATACAGGCCTGTGCAGGTTATTTCCCTGTGGATGCCCTGGCATTCCCGCTAAATGCGGCGCTGCTGTTCGCTTTTCTTGCCGGACTCCTGGTTCTTTACCGGGAAAAAGCGGACGGGGCTTTCTGCAGATGGCTTGCTTCGGGCAAGGCCAGCATCGCCCTCATTGCCGCATTCCTCGGCTGCTGCATCCTGCTGGGCCTGTGCGTGCAGAAAGCGGATGCCGCAAGTTTTCCGGGGCTTGGGAACGTCTGCCGGACCTGGTGGTTCATATTCATTTCCATCGCATTGACTGCCAACCTGTTCCTGGTGATTGTCAGCCGCCGGGGCAAAGGGGTGAGATTCTTGCTCAACCACCTCGGGCTTCTGTTCGTGCTGGCCGGCTGCTTCTTCGGCGCGCCGGACCATCAGGTTTCGCGTGCGGCAGTGTCGGAAGAGCCTGTCCGCGAGGCTGTCGGAGAGGACGGCAGGAGGGTGGCACTGCCTTGCGCCATCTCCCTGGACAGCTTTGAAGTGGAACTGGACAGGAACGGCAACGTGAGGAACTACAGGGGCATTCTCGATCTGGAGGGGAAGAAGGCGGAGCTCAGGGTGAACCATCCCTTCCGGCTTTCCTTCTCGGAAGACCTCTACCTGACGGGTTACGACAGGAGCGGAGAGTCGCCGAGGTACTGCATAGTGGAAATAGTCAGACAGCCGTGGAAGTATCTCATCTGGGCCGGGATTGTGATGATGATGGCGGGGAGCGTCCTGATGTTCGTTCAGGGAACTGCAGGCAAAAAGGAGAAAAAACTATGACCTGGGACGTATTCATATTCTTTGCTTCCGCTTCCTTCCTTCTTTGGGCAGGAGGTTCGGCGGCGGCATTGTACTCCCGCAGGAAGACCGCGCTCGCACTTTTGGCCGCGGGCCTGCTTGTCTATTTCTCCTTCATCGCCGGCTTCTGGGTCACTCTCGGCCGCCCTCCTTTGAGGACGACCGGCGAGACAAGGCTCTGGTATTCCTTCTTTATGATGCTCTCGGCCCTGCTGACCTACCTGAGGTGGGATTACAAATGGATTCCTTCATTCTCACTGGTGGTGGCGACCGTATTCATCTGCCTGAACATCCTCAAGCCCGAGATTCACGACGAGTCCCTGATGCCGGCGCTCCAGAGCTGGTGGTTCATTCCGCACGTCACGGTGTATATGTTCTCATATTCAGTGCTCGGCTGCGCTTTCATCCTTGCCTGCGCCTGCCTGGTGAAGAAGACTGACGAATATCTTGCCGCGGCGGACACCCTCGTGTACATAGGCCTGGCCTTCCTCAGCCTCGGGATGCTCAGCGGCTCGCTCTGGGCGAAGCAGGCCTGGGGAACTTACTGGAACTGGGACCCGAAGGAGACCTGGGCCGCCATAACCTGGTGCATCTACCTGGTTTACATCCACCTGAGGCTCATCAGCCGGAAGGCCGGACGGAAGGCGCTCTCAGCCCTGCTGATTGCCGGCTTCATCGGTCTCCAGATGTGCTGGTGGGGAGTGAACTTCCTCCCTTCCGCGCAGGAAAGCCAGCACGTTTATGCCAACAGGCAATAACCCGGAAGCTGTTTTGAAATGTTTGCCGCAGTTGTTTACAGTTTTAGAGACAGTTTCAATTGATGAAGAGACAACATAGCCGTAGCCCTGTTGGGCGACTAAACAGAAGAAAATGGCCGAAAAGGCAGATAATGAACAAAAGTGAATATTAACTTCTCAACCATATTTGCAATATGAAACTATCATCAAAAATCCTGATTGGCGCCGGTGTGCTCGTGGTAGGTCTTGCCGTGGTGTACCGGGCCGTAAACTGCGCTCCTGACAAGAGTCTGCCATTGGAGGCGCAGATGCTGAAGGTCATCGATGACGGAGGCTGTATGGACTGCCATTCGTCAGAACCCGACCTTCCTTTCTACGCCGACATTCCGGTGGCGAAGAACATCATCCGCAAGGACATCGACGGAGGCTATGCAGTGTTTGACATCGCTCCGCTCAAGGCCGCTCTGGAGAACGGGACCGCTCCGAACGAGGTTGACCTCGCCAAGACGGAAGACGTGATTCTGGACGGCTCGATGCCGATTGCCAAGTACTATCTCATCCACTGGGGTTCCTCAGTGACCGCCGCCAAGAAGGCTGCCGTCCTCGAAGGAGTAAAGGAACTGCGCGCAGCCTTTTACCCGAACCCTCTCGCCTGCCCTGAGTTTGCCAACGAGACCATCCGTCCTATTCCCGACAAGGTGGAATATGACCCTGCAAAGGCCGCTCTCGGAAAGGTTCTCTACAATGACACGAGGCTTTCCGCCGACGGTACGATTTCCTGCGCCTCCTGCCATTCAATAGAGACCGCGGGAGTTGACAATGAAAGATATTCAGATGGTATTAATGGGCAGCTGGGTGGTGTGAATGCACCTACCTCCTTCAATGCCGTATTCAATTTCGTCCAGTTCTGGGACGGCCGTGCAGCCACCCTTGCCGAGCAGGCAGGCGGTCCGCCTCTCAACCCTGTGGAGATGGGCAGCAAGGATTTCGATGAGATTGCAGCCCGCATCGCCCAGGACAAGGAGTTCACGAAGCTCTTCACCGAGGTCTATCCGGAGGGTCTCTGCCAGGCTTCCATCACCGATGCCATAGCCGAGTACGAGAAGACGCTCCTGACGCCGGACAGCCCATTCGACCTTTACCTCAAGGGCGACAAGGAGGCTATGAGCGCCGAGCAGATCGAGGGCTACGCCATATTCAAGGATTACAGCTGCGCCACCTGCCACTCAGGTGTCAATATGGGAGGACTCTCCTATGAGCTGATGGGCCAGAGGGCCAATTACTTCGAGGACCGCGAGCTGACTCTCAAGTCCGGTCTGACCGACGGCGACAACGGCCGCTGGGCACAGACAGGTGTCGAGAGGGACAGGTACCGTTTCAAGACTCCTTCCCTGAGGAATGTCGCCCTCACCTGGCCTTACTATCACGACGGAAGCGTCGAGACTCTCGAAGAGGCTGTGTCCAAGATGGCGAAGTTCCAGGTTGGACGCACTATGCCGGAGGACAAAGTACAGAAAGTCAAGGCTTTCCTTGAAGCTCAGACCGGTGTTCTCACCGAGTTCTGACAGCAAGCCGTTCTGAAGAAGGAGGCTGGCCGATAGCCTGTCATATCGAACGGAGCACGAAGTGCGGAATCAAGCTGCCTGCTGAACTACAATAGGTCAGGAAGATTTCTCCTTCCGCTTCGTACAATCCAAATGACATTTAAGGGCTGTTCGGCCAGCCCTTTTTCGTACCCGCGCTCCAGTCCCGGGGAGCGGGACAGGGCCGGCTCAATCGGAGTCGGAGAGGCCCTGGCCGAGAGAATCGATGTATTTCGGCCCTACGGGCAGATGTTTTCCGCTCTTGGAAAGGACCACTTCCGAGCGTGAGAAAAGGGCTATCCTCTTCCTGGCGACAAGATAGGACCTGTGGATGCGGACGAAATCGTCGCCGGGGAGTTGGGATTCAATGCTCTTGAGGGAGGTTTTGGAGAGCACGGATTCGGAATCGGCGAGATGAATCCGGACATAGTTGTTTATCGACTCGACATAGAGTATCGAATCAATCGGGACTTTCACCGTCTTGTAGTCGGATTTCAGAAGGAGCTGGCGGGACGGCTGGGCCGAAACACCGAGCAGGTCCTTCATCCTCAGATGTTCCTCGACCCGGTTCATGGCACGGTCGAAGCGGTCATAGAAGAAGGGCTTGTGCAGGAAATCCACGGCCTCGACCTCGAATCCCTCGAGGGCATAATGCGCAAAGGCGGTGGTGAAGACCAGGGCGCAGGAAGGTGGCAGCCTGCGGGCCAGTTCCACTCCGGAATCGCCGTTCAGCTCAATGTCGAGGAAAACCAGGTCCGGCTTCCATTCCTCAATGCGCTGCATTCCCGCACGCGGGGAGGAATATGTCTCAAGCTCCACTCCCCCGCGCCTGGCGCAGAATCTCCTAAGCACGTCGAGAGCTATAGGCTCGTCGTCTATTGCCACACATCTTATCATCTCGTTCAGGATAATATTCTCAACTCGGCACGGTAGTGCCCCTCGCCGTCCGGCCCGCAGTTCAGGCTGTGCCTCCCCGGATAGATCAGGGACAGCCTCTTGCGGCAGTTCTCTATTCCGCTCCCCGCCGAGCCGGAGGCCTTGCCGGACCTCTCGAAGAGCGAATTGACCACTTCAAAGAGCAGCCCTCCGGCATCCTGCACGAGACGTATGTGGATGAAGCAGCGCTCGTTGGAGGATATGCCGTACTTGAAGGCATTCTCCACGAAGGTAATCAGCAGCATCGGAGGGATGGACATTCCCGGTTCCTGCAGGGTGTGGGTAAACTGCACTTCCGCAGTGTCCCCGAGCCTGAGTTTCTGCAAGTCGATGTACTTTTCGATGTAGCCGACATCCTCCTCCAGCGGAATCCAGTCCCTGGAGGCATTGACGTACAGGTATTTGGTAATCTCGATGAAGCGTTCAAAAGCCGCTTCGGTCTTGTCGGAGGAAGCAATCAGCAGCCCGTAGAGGGTGTTCAGGGTGTTGAACAGGAAATGGGGATTGATCTGGGCCTTATAAAGCGCAAGCTCGGCCTTGTCCCGCTGATATTCAATCTCTTCCCTCGCAAGAGTCTGCCTGTAGGCTTCGTCGAGCATCCCGACGGAGAAACAGAAGAATACCACTATCGTGAAATGAAGCCAGACGGCCTGCTTGTTCTGCCGTACTCCCCAGACGAAATGGCCGTCCTGGGCGTACTGCTCCCGGTTCATATGATAGTACGGGGACCGGATGTCGTAGCAGGAGAGCAGGAAGGTGACTGCAAAGGTCAGGGCGATGGTCACCAGCGCAATGCGGCGCGGCCTTCCTTTCTTGAAAAGCCTCGGGATGATGAAGTAGCGGAAGAGGAAATATGTGACATACAGCCAGGCTATGAATATGCCGAAGAACACAGGGTACGAACCCCACCAGCGCTCCACCGGAAAGAATACTATCATCAGCGGTAGCAGGACGAGGCAGAACACGAGGTCGATGAGCAAATGAATCTTCTTCATCCCGGAGTCTGCTGTTGGGAAGCCGTTCTGAAATGATTGCCGCAGCCGTGTGACCGGTGAAGCAGAAGAAATGGTCGAAAAAGCACATTGACTATTTCAAAACAGCTTCTGAATCTCTGCAAATTTACAAAAATATGCCTTCCGTATGAATTTCTTCTCATCCGAAATCAAGTCTTTCTCAACCGGAATGCCCCCGCCGGATGCTTTGCTCGCGCGCAAATGTATTTTTTTGTTCTCCAAAAAGTTTGATGACTATGAAGAAAGGATTGCTTGCAATCATCCTCACGGCGCTCATCTTCCAGGCATGCGGAGAAGCGCCGGCCGTAAAGGAGAAAACCGGCTACAAGACTCTGACCACCACCAGGGAAGACAGGGTTCTGACCTCCGAATATCCGGCACAGCTGAAAGGCTGCCAGGAAGTTGACATCAGACCGCAGGTCAGCGGTCTCATCACCGGAATCTGCATAGGAGAAGGGCAGACTGTCAAAAAGGGCCAGCCCCTGTTCAAGATAGACGAGGTGCCTTTCAAGGCGGCTCTGGCCCAGGCCAAGGCCAATGTCAAAAGCGCCGAAGCAGCCCTCGCCTCCGCCAGGCTGAAATACGAGAGCACCGAAGTGCTCCGCGAGAAGAACGTCGTGCAGGACTATGACCTGAGCGAGGCCCGGAACAACCTCGCATCGGCCGAAGCCGCCCTTGCACAGGCTAAGGCGCAGGAGACCATCGCATCCAACAACCTGTCCTACGCCACGGTCAAAAGTCCAGTCAACGGAATCGCGGGAATGATACCCTACAGGGTAGGCGCCCTCGTGAGCAGCAGCATCACCGAGCCGCTGGTGACAGTCACGGACGACAGCAGCATATTCGCATATTTTTCCCTCAACGAAAAGGCTTTGGCCGACATCCTCGAGCAGTACGGTTCCGTCGAGTCCCTCATCAGGAACCTGCCTGAAGTGAGCCTGCGGATGGCCAACGGCAAGGAATATGACAGGAAAGGCAGGCTCACGGCAGTCAGCGGCATAGTTGACAGCCAGACCGGTTCCGTCCTTTTGAGAGCGGACTTCCCGAATCCGGACAGAATCCTGCTCAACGGAGGAAGCGCCTCCGTCTGCGTGCCCGAGGTCAGGAAACAGTGCATCGTAATCCCGCAGAGCGCGACCTTCGAAGTCCAGGACAGGACCTTCGTTTACAAAGTCATCGACGGGAAGGCACATTCCGCCCGGATCAGCGTTTACAGGCTCAGCAACGGAACGGAATACATCGTGGAAAGCGGCCTTGAAGAAGGCGAAGTCATCATTGCCGAAGGCGCCGGACTTGTCAAGGAGGGAGATGAGATATGAACATAAACACATTCATCAACAGGCCGATACTCTCAATCGTCATCTCTGTCGCCATAATCCTTGTCGGACTCATCGGCCTTTCGCAACTGCCGCTTGAACAGTTCCCCGACATCGCGCCGCCGACCGTCAGGGTGAGTGCGACTTACACCGGTGCGAATGCGGAAACCGTGATGAAGAGTGTCATCACACCGCTGGAGGAGCAGATGAACGGTGTGGAGAATATGATGTATATGACTTCCACCGCCACCAACACCGGTTCGGCCTCCATCAGCGTGTATTTCAAGCAGGGGACAGACCCGGACATGTCCGTCGTGAACGTCCAGAACCGTGTAGCATCGGCGCAGGGCCTTCTCCCGGCCGAGGTGACAAAATCTGGAATAACGGTGAGGAAACGCCAGAACAACTCCCTGAAGAGTATGTCGCTGTACTCCCCCGACGACAGTTTCGATTCGAACTTCCTGACCAACTACATGAAAATCAACATCGAGCCGAGGATGTCCAGAATCGCCGGCGTCGGTGACGTGAACATCTGGGGGGCGAGCTATGCGATGAGAATCTGGCTGGACCCGCAGAAGATGGCACAGTATTCCCTGATGCCTTCGGACATCACAGCAGTGCTTGCGGAGCAGAACGTCGAATCCCCTGCCGGAACCCTCGGAGCGGAGTCGGGGAACACCTTCCGCTACGTGCTCAAGTACAGGGGGAGGTATGAATATGAAGAAGAATACGGCAACCTTGTCATCAAGTCGCTTCCGGACGGCAGCGTCCTGAGGCTCAAGGACGTGGCCACCATTGAACTCGGAGCCGAGAACTATTCGATGTACAGCCAGACAATCGGGCATCCGGGAGCGAACTGCATGATCGCCCAGACTTCCGGTTCCAACGCCAACGAAATCATCAACGAAATCGACAAGGTGGCGGAAGACGTTTCGAAATCCCTGCCGGAAGGTATGGTTCTGACCGACATCACCAGCACGAAGGACTTCCTTGACGCCTCAGTGAAGAATGTCATCCTGACCCTGGTGCTTGCCGTCATACTCGTCGTGCTCGTGGTTTACTTCTTCCTGCACGACCTCAAGGCCACGATCATCCCTACCATCGCCATTGTGGTTTCGGTCATCGGTACCTTCGCTTTTCTGGCAGTGGCCGGATTCAGCCTCAACCTGCTGACGCTCTTCGCCCTGGTGCTGGTCATCGGAACGGTGGTTGACAACAGCATCGTCGTGGTCGAAGCCGTTCAGGCCAAGTTCGAGGAAGGCATCACCGACCCGTACAGGGCCACGGTCGAAGCGATGAAGGGACTCAGCCTCGCCCTTGTCACATCCACCTTCGTGTTCATGGCCGTGTTCATCCCGGTCAGTTTCATGGGCGGCACCACGGGAACATTCTACAAGCAATTCGGACTCACGATGGCGGTCGCTGTCGCCATCTCGCTGGTCAACGCCCTGACTCTCAGTCCGGCTTTGTGCGCCCTCATATTGAAGCCCTCCGACAAGAAGAACAGCAAGGGAAGCAGCCGCAACGGCCTCCAGAGCCATTACGCATCGGGGGTGGCCAAAATGCTCCGCCACAAGGTTCTGGCAGGAGGCTTGATAGCCGCAGCCGCAGTCCTGCTGGTACTGCTGATGAACAGCACCAAGACCGGACTCGTCCCCCAGGAAGATATGGGTGTCATCAACATCAACGTCCAGACCGCACCCGGAAGCAACATTGAAGAGACCCAAAGGATAATGGACGAAATCGAATCCCTGATCAGGGACATCCCGCAGATCAAGATATATTCAAGGGTCACTGGAAAGGACGCCATCCACAACCAGTCCGCTTCCGCAGGTTCCTTCTCCATCAGGCTGAAGGACTGGAAGGAAAGACGCGGGAAGGGGGACGACATCAATTCCGTCATAAAGGAAATATACAGGCGCACCGACGGCATCAAGGCCGCCTCCATCCGGATTTCCACCACCCCGATGATTTCGGGCTACGGAATGAGCAACGGCTTCGAGCTGTATGTCCAGGACAAGAAGGGAGGTTCGGTGGAAGACCTGCTCCAGACCACGAGGGACTTCATCAAAGCCTTGAACTCGAGGCCGGAAATATCCCGTGCCTACACCACCTTCGACACCAAGTACCCGCAGTATATGGTTGAAGTCGATGCGGCTCTCTGCAAGAAGAACGGAGTCTCCCCTGCCGATGTGCTCAGCACCCTTTCCGGCTATGTAGGAGGAAGCTACTCCAGCAACCTCAACCGTTTCACCAAACTCTACAGGGTGATGGTGCAGGCGGCTCCAGAGTCCAGGCTCGACACGGAATCGCTCAACAAGATGTTCGTCCGTAACTCCTCCGGCCAGATGACCCCGCTTTCACAGTATCTCACGCTGACGCGGGTCTATGGTTCGGAGAGCCTTTCCAGATTCAATCTGTTCACCTCCATCACCGTGATGGGAGTCCCTGCCGACGGCTACAGTTCCGGGCAGGCCATCAAGGCCATCAAGGAAGTGGCGGGAGAGTCGCTGCCGGAAGGCTACGGCTACGAATTCGGCGGAATGAGCCGTGAAGAGGCCTCGACGGGCAACACCACCACGAGAGTCTTCATCATCTGCATATTGTTCATATTCCTCATCCTCTGCGCCTTGTACGAGAGCGTGATGATTCCTTTCGCAATCATCCTCGCCGTTCCGTTCGGCCTGCTGGGCAGTTTCCTCTTCGCCAAACTGTGGGGACTCGAGAACAACATCTATATGCAGACGGGTCTGATTATGCTTATCGGCCTGCTTGCGAAGACGGCGATTCTTCTGACTGAATATGCCACCGAACGCAGACGCGAGGGAATGAGCCTGAGCGCAGCGGCGATGTCCGCCGCCAAAGCCCGTCTCAGGCCTATCCTGATGACCTCCCTGACGATGGTCTTCGGAATGCTTCCGATGATGTTCTCACGCGGAGTCGGAGCCCACGGAAACGTCTCCGTGGGAGTGGTAACTGTGGGAGGGATGCTCGTCGGGACGATAGGCCTGCTGTTCGTCGTTCCGGTGCTGTTCATCATATTCCAGTATCTTCAGGAGAAGCTTATGCCGAAGCGCAGCGCACCCGTGCTGACCGCCCTTGTCCTGCTGTTCACGCTGAGCGGATGCGGGATCTGCGGCAAGTATGAGGCCGCCGACAAGGAGGCCGCGGCCGGAAACCTGCTCCGGGAGAGCGGAACGGAAAGCGACAGCGCATCCATCGCCGGGCTGGACTGGAAGGAACTGTTCACGGACCCTTGCCTTCAGGCCCTTATTGACACAGGACTCGCCAGGAACACCGACCTTCAGACTGCAAAGCTGCAAGTGGAGGAAGCCGCCGCGTCCCTGTACAAGGCAAGGATGAATTATCTGCCGGCCCTGAGCCTCTTCGCCGAAGGCGGCCTGCGTTCGGCGGAAGGCAGCGAAGCCACCTACAGCTATGAGTTCGGACTTGACGCCTCCTGGGACCCGGTCACCTTCGGACGGAAGGCGAATGCCAAAAGAAGCAGTGCGGCCGCGCTGGCCGAGGCGGCTGCCTTTGAACAGGCGGTCCGTACCAGACTGATTGCGACCATTGCCGAATCCTACTGCACCCTGCTTATGCTTGACGAACAGCTGGCCATCTCCCGGAGAACCAAGGAGAACTGGGACGAGACTGTCAGCACTCTCGAGGCTCTCGTCCTTGCAGGACAGTCCAGGGAGGTCGCCGTGCACCAGGCCCGCGCAAGCAGGGCTGCCATCGAAGCTGCGGCACTGACCATCGAAAAGAGCATATTCGAAACCGAGAACAGCCTGTGCGCCCTTCTGCGCAAGAATTCGACGGAAATACCCCGGCTCAGCCTGTCCGAACAGGAGTTTCCGCAGGAGCTGAACGTGGGCCTTCCTGTCGCGATTCTTTCCGGCAGGCCTGATGTCCGGCAGGCGGAAGCCGCGCTCGCCAAGGCATTCTACGGGCTCAACGGGGCGAAGGCGGACCTTTACCCTTCCCTCAGCCTCTCAGGAAGCATAGGATGGACTTCCGAAGGCGGGCTGAAGGTAAGCAATCCGGGGAAGATAATCGAGTCCCTGCTCGGGAGCCTCGTCGAGCCTCTGCTGAGCGGCGGATCGAGAAGGGCGGAAGTGAAGATAGCCGAGGCGAAGCTGAAAGAGGCTGAACTGGCTTTTGAACAGGCCGTGCTGACCGCAGGAAATGAAGTCAATGATGCCCTGAAAGACGCGCAGACGGCTGAAGGGAAGATCATCCTGGACTGCAGGCAGGTAGATGAACTCAATGAGGCCGTCACCAAGACCTGGTATCTCGTCAGGTATTCGGATGCCAACTATCTCGAACTGCTCAACGCAAAGCAGTCCCTGTTCAATGCAGAACTGACCCTCGCCCAGGACCGGACGGAGAGATTGCTGAGCGTGATCCGGCTCTACTGCGCACTGGGCGGAGGAAGCCTGCAAAGCCCTGCCTCCACAGGGGAAAAACAGTAAAAAATCGGATTCCGGGCTGGAAGAAGGGGTGCAGGGAAAAGGTTTTTTTCTTAATTTTGCACCCCGATTCTAAATGCTTGGTAGAGCTTACTCCGTCAGAAAATGTCAAATAAAACCAACGGAAAGCTCACCTGGACGGTTCTTTCCATCTCACTTCTCACAGTGATGGCCGGTGCGGCCATCGCCCCTGCACTCGGTGTGATCAGGGATCATTTTTCAAATGCGTCAGACATGGCAATGCAGCTCATCGTCAGTATGCCTGCCTTGTTCATCATCCTGACCAATCTCGTGTTTCCGTGGCTCTGCTCAAAGGCGAGCAGCAGGACACTCGCGATGAGCGGTCTCATTCTCTATGTACTTGCCGGTGCCGGTTGTTTCTTCGTGGACAACATCATCCTGCTGCTGGTATTGAGGGCCGTCCTCGGTGTCAGCGTGGGCATCATGATGCCGCTGTCAACCGGACTCCTGACATATTACTTCCCTCCTGAGCAGCAAGCCTCCCTGATGGGTCTTTCAGCCGCGATGAACCAGATGGGCGGAGTTGTAGCCACCCTGCTGGCCGGACTCCTTGCAACCATCGAATGGAACTACGCCTTCCTTGTCTATCTGCTGGGCCTGATCGCCCTGGTGATGGTAGCCCTCTTCCTCCCTGCAGAACATCTCAAAGGAGGCAAAGGCCCGTCCCTGAAGCTGCTCAAACGCTTCCATCCTTCCGTCGTGGGACTATTCCTTGTGATGGTGCTCTTCTTCATCTATCCTACGAGATTCGCAATCAGCGTCCACACGATGACTGACCTGTCCAACAACGCAATCACCCTGATTATGGTGGGACTGGACATCGTGGCCTTCCTGCTGGGTCTGGCATTCGGCAAGCTGATGCAGGGATTCAGGAACGGAATGAAATACATCGCCCCTCTGGGCTTCACTGCGGGCTACCTTCTGCTCTCCCTGGGCGCCTCGCTTCCTCTGCTTCTCGCCGGTTCGGCCCTGATCGGAATCGCCAACGGAATAGGTGTGCCGTACATGAACACGATTGCCTCGATGAAGGCCGGGAAGGAAGCCGCATCCACAGTGATGCCCCTGCTCTCCTGCGCCCTTTATCTGGGACAGTTCCTGTCCCCGTTGCTGGTGACCCCTATCGGTTCAGCCCTGTTCGGTGCCGGGGACTGCCTCGCGCCGTACAAGACCGGAGTCATATTCGGAGTGATATTCCTGCTCCAGGCCTTCCTGACCAGAAAGAATCAGGTAGTGTCGTAGGCCCGAAGGGACGGTAGGTATTCAGGGACAGGGCAGCGTGGACATTATCCGAGACGGCGGCATTTGCTTGCACCGCACTGTCAGGTCCCTCTTCATTCCGTCCGCCTTGTACGCCTGTGGGTGTCAAAGTATCTTTTCAAAGAAAAAACCAGCCAGATTCTTCTTCCGGAGAATAATGCATAATATTACAGGACTTCGTGTCGCGTAAAGCGCGATTTGGAGTCCGATTGA
>JBJEJV010000011.1:0-81313 GCA_051878295.1 Candidatus Cryptobacteroides sp. | reverse complement strand
GCACATCTAAAGAGTCCGAGAGACTGGCTCCGGACACACTCAATGAAACACTACCCAATGATGGCGTAATGACAAGCAGCGATAGGAGACTTCTTTCTTCGTCAGACTATGTGCATTGCGTATTTGGATGGGGAGGCAATTATAATGGTTACTTTTTGAATGGCGTATTCGACTTTATGTCGAATGAGACGGAATTTGATAACCCCAATACAACATCGACCAGCCGTTTCTATTCATACTTTCTGAAAACAATCACTTTTGATAACCCTAATTAGCATGGATACCCAGCGTTTACTTTCAATTGCCATATCACCGTTTCTACTTGTCCCGGCGCTGTGCCTTTTGTGTGGCTGCACATCCACCCGCGAGTACAAGTCAAAGTCGGCGGTCAAGGTTTACAGGGAATATGATTCCATCAATTTGAGCAATACCGATAAAGAGGAGGAGTTCAGATTGGTTTTCCGCATGAACCGGAAGTGTTGCCGCCAATACGATTTCTTTGACACCGGTAAAGAGGCCGAGGTGTTCGACAGCCTTTGTGCAGCTCATGGTGATGTCGGCTTCAACCACGTTTTTGAAATCAACGATGCTACTCCTGTCCTGCTTGAGGTCGCAGTCACTCCCGACCCTGTTTTCGTCGATGTCGTGACAGAAAAGGATTATGATGACTCCCACGCGGCCGGAGAATCTCTACGGGACATCGTGACCTGCCAGTACAAGCCATATTACGAGTATATCCGGAACGACTATACTTGGAGAGGAAAGAAGATCGAAAAGAACCACTATGAGCATGTGTACTATTTTCTCGGCGATGAAACCAAAAGGCTGTCGGGCATGAATGAGGACGACTATAAGTTGTGGCAGGATGATATTCCTTTCCGCTTGACCAGAAAGCCATCCCGGCCGGGTGAATATCCAATCAAAGTAATCCTCCATACAGAAAAGGGGGATGTGTTTGAGTCCGGCATCACCCTTTCCTTCGAGTAGTTTGCAACATAAGTTTCAATATACGATTACCTGCTGAATGCGGTTGCAAGTTGTGTCAAACAAACTGTCCCCATTTTTCGAAGAAATCCGGGAATGATTTGGCGACACAATCCCTGTCGTCGATGACCACGGGAGAATCAGCACCGAGAGAGGCAACTGTTAGGGCCATGGCCATGCGGTGGTCGTGCGAGGAAGTATATTCACCGCCCTTCAGGAGCCTGCCGTTGAGGATGCGGCTCTCCAGGGATTCGCCCTCGATGCTCATCACGTCATCCTCGGCCGAGGCCGTCACGCCCATTTTCCCGAGCATGTCCAGAATGGCTTTCCCCCTGTCGCTCTCTTTCCCGGCCAGCCTCTTGAAGCCGGCGATAGTGCTCGTCCCATTGCACCAGGCAGCCAGCACCGCGACGATAGGGAAGAGATCCGGGCAATTGTTCAAGTCCGTATCGAAGGCCTTCAGCGGTGCCCTCTGTACGGTGATGAGCCCCTTGTGTCCCTCCTGTCCTTCCCGGCTCTCCCGGCCTTCCTCCCCGGCCTCATCCTCCAGCTGGGAGATGCTTGCACCGGCATCCATCAGGATGTCCATTATCGAGATGTCAGCCTGCAGGGAAGCTGTGTCCATACCGGCGAGAACCGTCTTGCCGAACAACGCCCCCGCCACCATGAAGTTTGCTGCGGAACTCCAGTCTCCTTCGATGTCGAAATCTGCAGCTGAATATTTCTGTCCGCCCTTGATCTTGAATGTGATTCCGGTACAGAGTCCCCAGTCCTGGGTCTCCATGAAATCCTCCCCGCCTTCCATCTCGCTTCCGATCCTGATTCCGAATTTGCGGAGGACATCCAACGTGATGAACATGTAAGGGATGCTCTTCGGGTCATGTACATGGAGCACGGAATCGACAGGCAGCAGCGGCAGCGCCATCAGCAGGCCGGAAATCAGTTGCGAACCTTCCTTGCCGGAAATGTCCGCCTTGCCCGGGAGCAACGGCCCCTGCACGGAAAGAGGTACCTTTACCACCCCGGCCCTGGCATCTTCTCCCAGAGGCCTGAGCACTGTGCCGAACTGCGCCATGATGTCAGCGGCACCCTTCAGCGGCCTGTTCAGCAGCGTGCCCCTTCCTTCGATTGTGACAGTACCGTCGGCGATTGCAGCAGAGATGGGAATCATCAGCCTGGTGAGCAGCCCCGATTCCCCAACAAAAAGAGTGTCTTTTGAATATGCAGGGACGACATCCGCACCAATTCCTTCGATCAGCACGTCGTTGCCATCGACCCTGACCTTCGCCCCGAGATTGCGCGCAACTTCCAGGGCGGCCTCATTGTCTCCGCAAGGAGTATAGCCCCCGAGCCTGGACCTGCCCCCGGCCAGTGCGGCAGCGACAATGGCCCTTTGCGCAAAACTCTTGGAAGCATTGATTTTCACCTCCTGCCCGCTGCAGAAAGGTTTCCTGTCCTTGAATATGCCGGAGTACATCGCAGCATAGCTCCACTGTCCCGGAGCCGCAGCCTCTTCCTCGGTGAGAGCCGCATAGGTGAACGGCGATCCGGCAGCAAGGCAGTCAATCCTGCTCTGCCTTCCGGCCTCGCCCATGGCAAAGGCCACGAGCCGGCCCTTGTCATATTCATCGTACAGGGCCATAAGTCGCCTGACCTCTTCCTGGTCCCTCGCCATGGCTGCAATCTTGACAATCTCCCCGCCGTACTGGCTGCAACGCCTTGCTACCGCCCTCAGTTCGTCCGCAGAAGGTACGCCCTCAAAGAAATGGCAGGACCGGATCATCGTGGTGCCATATTCACTGCAAGCCCTTCTGATTCTCTTCCCGACTTCTTTCGGCGCTTCGATTTCGAGGTCCGCGAAGGCAGCCCCTGCCTTGATGGCCGCAAGGAGCCGTTCTTCGGCCTGCTCCCAGGTGCCGCTGCCATCGCCTGCAACCCTGCAGGTGGCCACAAGCGGGGTGTCGGATGAAGAGAAAAGGACCTGAATTGCCTCGTTGTCCAGCGGGCATCGGTCAAGACGTATCTCAGCCATCCCTATTATGGGACTGCTGTTCTCGAGGATGTCAAAAATCTCCTCCAGGTTGTGGTGTTGTATGGTGGTGCAGATCATCTGTCTTCTGATTATGTTCAGGCTTCTGCCCGGGTGCCGTTGTCTCCTTTGGCCTCGGGACTGTCGATTTCGAAGTCGAGGCAGGTCCTTGCCGCCGTGTACGGGCGGACCCTGGAATCGGCCACGGCCACGTGAGCCGGATGTTTCGCATAGCCTTTGAGCGCCTCCGGGCTCTCCAGGGTGCTGTCCAGCATCACATCGGCATTGGAGCTCTCAAGCCGTCCGTCGATGTGTACCTTGATTTCAAGCAGGCCCGGCACCTGTCCTGCAAGCCCTTCAAGTCCTTCCTTGATTCCTTTCTTTATTACAGCCTTCTGCTCTTCACCCAGGTCTTCCCTGAGTTTCCAGAGGATTATGTGCTTTACCATAAACTTGTGATATGTTTGTTGTTGACGTTATCCTGAATATCCCGGCAAAGGGTGCTGCGTCCCCGTGTCCCGGCTCTTCCCGCCAAGGCGCCTGGACTCCCGGAGGTCCGCTTACCGTAGCGCTTCGACCACTTCTTCGACCGGAAGTTCGCGGGTGATTACCTGGCCAATCCTTACCGGCAGCACGAAATGGACAATCTGACCCTCGGCTTTCTTGTCCTTTTTCATTGCCTCGGCAAGGCTTTCGATGCTGTACGGGCAGACAGTCGGCATCCCGCAGGCCCGGAAGTCGGCTTCAAGTCCGCTGGCGAGTCCGCGCTTTGCAACCCCGAGTTCCTCGGCGAGCCTGGCAGCCAGGATGATGCCCATCGACACGGCTGCTCCGTGACCGATTCTTTCCTTCGAGTTCTTCTCGATTGCGTGTGCGAAGGTGTGCCCGAGGTTGAGGAAGCGTCTTTCGCCGTGCTCATCCGGATCCCTGCCGGCAATACCTGCCTTGACCGAAGCTGCTGCGGCTATAAGCTTCTGGAACCGGGGACCTTGCTTTCGGAGCGCGGCTTGCTTGTCATCGGATGTGTTGACATATTCAAGAAGGCTTACGGCTTTGTCGTAGCTTTTGCCCGAGTCATCGATGATGAAGGTCTTCAGCATCTCTGCAGCCCCTGAGGTGATCTGTGAATATGGCAGGGTCTCAAGCACTTCCGGGCAGATGAATGTGCCTTCGCTCTGCCGGATGATGCCTATCATGTTTTTGTAGGAGTCAAGATTGACGCCGTTTTTCCCGCCGATTGCGGCATCGACCTGGGCCAGAAGGGTAGTGGGGAGGAAAGCGAACTTCACTCCTCGCTTGTACACCGATGCCGCGAAGCCTGTCATATCGGTCGTGATTCCACCGCCAATGCCGAGCACGAAGGCATTTCTGTCTGCGCCGAGTTCCATCAGCCAGCGGCATATTCGTACAACAGTTTCAAAGGACTTGGCCTCTTCGGCTCCGTCAATGGCAAAGGTCCCCTTCGCATCAAGCCCGAGCCTTTCCACGATTCCGCTGACATTCCTGTCATGCACAATGAATATGTTGTCCCGGCAACCGGCCTCCGCGGCCATCGCCCCAATCTTTCCCGCCGCCTGTGAGAGCGGGCACTGTATCACCTTGATGTCTGTCATTCCGTCCGTCATTTCCGGAGTTTTATCATATTCCAATGCAAAGATAATGAAATGTAACTGATACCGAAAGCCGAATCATCTTTCCAGTCCACAGACTAGCTATCCCGCCACGGCCACCCCCGCCACAGTGCCTCCAGAGGCGCCCCTGCCTGCCAGAGAGGCTCCAAGAGACGCTTGCCGAATCGGTGCACATTCAACGTACGGATGCCGGCCTTGGAAACGTTTGAGTGTCAGGAGAAAGTTTATCCTGGAACCGTTGGTGATTCAAAGTATTCTACTTAACTTGCAACCGTTTGAAACATTGAATGAATTGATGCAATGAAAAAGTCACACAGTTATTATCTTTGCGTCATTGCTTCCATAGCAATCGCGGTTGTCGTGGTTTCTGCTATTCAGAACAGTAAGGATTCTCTTTTTGACAAGAATGTAGAGGCTCTTGCCGAGGGAGAGCAGCATGCTCTCGGGTATTGCGATAATTCCGTCAATCAAGAATGTATCGGTGTCTGCGAGGATTGCGGCGCGGTCGTTTATGCCTCCGGATTCAAAGGTATCGGATATAATATTCATCACAAATGAAAAGATTGTCCGGCATCCTGCCTGTTGCGCTGGCTGCCCTTTCCATGATGATTTCCTGTTCAGGCGGAGACGGTGAATATCGTGCTCCCATATTCAAACAGGAAGCAAGGCTGGACTTTGAAATCCTTGGAGAAGAATTTCTTGGGTCACCATCCAATATTGTTGCCACCGACAACTATCTGCTAGTCAGCGGATACACCAGGAACGGAGGGCCGACATTCTTCGTTTTTGACAAAAATGGGAATCCGGTACGTTCAGGAATCAATTACGGAAGAGGACCTGCCGAAACAATTTCCGGCTACATCAATATGTCCGTTGGCGGTGACACTGTTCAGTACAATGACATCCAGACGGGTTGGAGGCTTGCCTTTTCTTTGGAAGAATTCCTGAAAGACGGGACCCTGGAGGTGCAGATGGAAACTTTGGATTTGCCCGGGTGGTGCACCTATGCCATGCAGACGCCCAAGGGTGATGAAATCCGATTGATCTCCAGGAGCGGCAAGAAAGACCTTGACCTGCCGCAAAGGGCCATACTGCTGGAGACCCAAAGTGCCTGCTATGAATATGATGAACCGGCAATCGAGGACAGGGAAATAGCCTTTTTTGCCTCTCTTCAACGCTCAATCGCCTATTCACCTGACTGGACCCGGATGGTTGTCAGCGGTGTTCCGGGCTTCATCCTGGAGATTTTCTCTTTGGAAGGAGGTATCCGGAGAACCGTCATCAAACGTTTCCTGCCGCCGGCAGTCACACTCGCAAACGGAACATACACCCAAAATGATGAATATGTCTTCGGTGGAGGCAATTTGTGCACAACCGGGGAATACATTTATTCATCTTATGATGGGGAGCATACTGCCAAAGAATTCAGGGCGTCAGGCAGGAAGTGCCTGCTGTACGACAAGATTGCAGTTTTTGACTGGGAGGGTAATCCGGAAGTCCTTTATAAAAGTGACTACCGGATAATGAGCCTGTCCGTGGAAAACGATACTACGGTTTACGCCTGCCTGGAGACCATGGACGGTAAACATTTTATCGGGAAAGCCTCATTGAACCGGTAGCCTGTCCGGCGGATACAACAGAAAAACCGGCTGACTGTCTGTCAACCGGCTTAGTGGAGCGGAAAACGAGACTTGAACTCGCGACCCCGACCTTGGCAAGGTCGTGCTCTACCAACTGAGCTATTTCCGCGTTGCGAATGCAAAGTTAGGCATTATTTTGTTATTTCCAAACTTTTCGGAAAAAACTTTCGATTTGCTTGCCGTAAACTCTACTCCGGATAAGGTTGCACGCCACTCCTGTCCTGCTGTCACTATTTCCTGCGGTGTGCAAGGACCTCCAGGACTATTACAACTGCACCGGCGAGGACTGCGCAGATTACGGCGGAAAGGACATGCAGTTCTCCGGCAGGGCAACCGGCAAGGATATTGGCGGCCTCGTAAGCCTCCTTGTCTGCCCAGGGCCAGACCTTGACCAGGGAGCCCAGGGTGAATCCTATAAGGACCAGCAGAGTCTGTTTCTCGAAATGGTCGATCAGCCAGTGGAGAATCTTTGAAAAGGCCACGATTCCCACCACGCATCCTACGGCGAACATCAGCAGGACAGGGATGTCCAGGTTGCTGACAGCTCCCATGATGTAGTCGTATTTCCCGAGAAGGACCAGAATGAAACTGCCGGAGATGCCCGGGAGAATCATCGTGCAGATGGCGATGGCTCCGCAGACGGCGATGAACCAGGGCGCGTCAGGTGTGCTGGAAGGGGAGAGCAGGCAGATCGCAGCACCGAGGGCGGCTCCGACGGCGAGCCAGACCAGGTCCACGGCTTTCTTCCCTTTGAGGTCGGCCAGCATATAGACGGCCGACACCAGGATCAGCCCGAAGAAGAACGCCCAGGTCTGCACGGGGTGGTGGCCCAGGACATATTCCATCAGCTTTGCGAGCGAGAACACGCTTGCAAGCACTCCGACGGCGAGCCAGAGCAGGAATTTTCCGTGAATATATTCCCAGAACTCCCTGAAGCTGCCCTTGAACAGCAGTTTCCAAGCCTTCGGGGTGAGAATGGCGTTGAGTGCCCCTATCAGTTCATTGAATATCCCGGTGAGGAGGGCTATCGTGCCTCCGGACACTCCCGGAATGACGTTTGCCGCCCCCATGGCGAATCCTTTGGCGGCGACCCCCAAGTCTTTCAGCAGCCTGCTCATCTTATTGGATTCTGTTCAGGTAGTCCTTGATTGTCTGGAAGCTCTGGAGCTGGGTCAGATTCTTCCCGGCAGGGTCCTTGATGACGAGGTCGAAAACATCGCCCGGCAATTGTTTGCGGCCTATCTTGAATCTCGCCTTGGAAGTCCTGGCCATGTACTCGACGGCAAATCCCGGATCCTTGATCAGGGAGATGAACACGTCGGGATTCTGCTCCTTGAGGACATTCATCTTGTACTTGTTCGGCCTTCCGAGCCAATCCAGGTCTTTCTTCGTGATGGTCGTCTGGATGCTGGTGATGAGCCTGTCCTCGTTCCCGATTTTCCGGTAGTCTTGAAAGAAAACGCTTCCGCTGATGTTGTGGGAGCGGAAGAAGTTCATGATCATCGTCTTGCAGGCATCGAAAGAGGAGTCCTCGACATCGATGACAGCTACATAGCTCTTGATCTTGTCCAACGGAAGAAATCCCGTCTCAACAGTACTTTCGTTTTTCCTGAGACAGCTTCTCCTGAAAATATCTTTTGCAAATTCAAACATATATTTCTACCTGAATTTCTTTGATTGTCAGATTGATAGTCCGGTTGCCGGAGTCTCCTGTCCCTTGACGGCGGCAATCAGGCTGCGTATTTCCTCCTTGGCGGCCTTCCACCTCGGAATGTCAATCTTGGTTCCGATAACTTCGACGACCTTTGCAGCAATTATCGAGCCGACCTCGCCGCAGACTCTGAGCGGCATACCGAGCGAGTGGGCGTAGAGGAAACCGGCGGCGTAGGTGTCACCTGCCCCGGTGGCATCAATCGTGGCGGCCGGCCAAGGCTCGATGAAGTGGTACTCGTCGCCCGCCTTGACCATCGAGCCGTCCTTCCCGACTTTCACGATGGCGATCCGGCACTGCTCGGCAAGTTCGTCGAGGGCCTCGCGCGGCTCCTTCTTGGTATATGCCCTCGCTTCGCTCTCGTTGGCGAAGACGATGTCTATGTATTTCTCGACAAGATTGTGGAAGAAGGCCTCGTTGGATTCCACGACATTGTAGGATGCCATATCGATTGAGATGATGCATCCGGCTTCCTTCGCCATCTGGACCGCCTTGCGGATGAGGTCCTGGTTCTGAACGAGATAGCCTTCAATATGGAAATAGTCGTAGCCTTCGAAGAACTCCGGCTTGAGATCCTCTGGCACCAGCTCGAGGGCTGCCCCCATATAGTCTGCGAAGGTCCTCTCTGCGTTGGCCCCCGTGATGAAGCACATTGCGCGTCCGGAACCTTTGGTGCCCGTCAGGAGGGTGGTCTTGACACCGGACTGCTCGAGGGTGCTCCTGTACAGATGTCCCAGTTCGTCATTGCCGATCTTCCCGATGAAGCCTGAAGGCATTCCGAATATGGAGGTGCAGGTGATGGTGTTGGCGGCTGAGCCTCCCGGAACGTACTTCACTCCGACCTCCTTCAACTTGGCCCAGATGCTGTCTCCGGTTTCGAGGTCCACGTGCTGCATGCTGCCCGGAGGGAGATGGTACTCCCGCAGCATGGTCTCATCCGGGAACACAGCCAGGATGTCTGTGAGGGCATTGCCTATTCCTAAAATAGATTTCATGTCTTGTAGAGATGGTCAACTCACAAAGTTAAGTATTCTTTTTTATATCTTTGTATCAATTTTCAATGACTATGAACAATAAGGTAAGGAAAACGGTCCGGTACATATTGCTTCTCCTGCTTGCAGCCGTTCTCCTTTACTTCGCCTTCCGCGAAGTCAGATGGACAGAATTCAAGGCAGCGCTCGGGTCCTGCCGCTGGGAGTGGATAGCCGCTTCCATGCTGTTCGGAGTCATTTCATTCTCGCTCCGGGGACTGAGATGGCGGCGGCTCCTGCTGCCCATCGACTCTTCGACCTCCTTCAGGACCTGCTTCAACGCCGTCAACATCAGCTACGCCGTCAATCTCGCGCTTCCGAGGGTGGGCGAATTCGTACGCTGCGGCTTCATCACCGCCCGTTCCGCCCCTGATCCTTCCGTGAAGGGACGGCGCCTTGCCTCGTACGACAAGGTACTGGGCACGGCAGCCCTGGAACGTTCAGCCGACCTTGTCGCGATGGCCTCCATTCTCGGAATATTCCTGCTCGCCACCTGGGGACGCTTCGGCTCATTCTTTATGGAAAAGGTCTTCGGACAGGCGGCAGAGGGTTTCAACCCATCTTCCCTGTGGATTCCAATTGCTTTGGCGGCCTGTGCCGGAATATTCATCGCCCTCTGCGTGTGGCTGCGTGACCGTCTCCCTTTCATGGGGAAGATAGCGGGCTTCTGCAAGGGCCTCTGGCAGGGCTTTGTCAGCTGCGTCAGGATGGGAAAAGGCTGGCTCTTCCTGCTCCAGACACTTCTCGTCTGGTGCTGCTATTGGATGATGAGCTATTCCGTCCTTCTCGCCGTGCAGGGGATGGACACCTCCGCGCTCTCCGAAGGGATGGCATCCTGTGTGCGGAGCCTTGCCGGGCTCGGACCAGTCGATGCCCTCTTCCTGATGCTTGTGGGAAGCCTTTCCTCCATCGTCCCCGTTCCGGGCGGTTTCGGAGCATTCCATTTTCTGGTGGCGGGAGCGATTTCCTCCCTCTACGGAGTCCCGTTCGAGTTCGGGATGGTGTTCGCAACCCTTTCCCACGAATCCCAGACCCTCGTGCAGATAGTCTGCGGAGGCCTGTCATATCTTGACGAATCGATTAGAAACTGATAACCGTTATTTGAACATGAAAAGAATCATCACAGTTGCGGCCTTGGCCGTGTGCGTCCTGCTGACAGGCTTCAGCGCGGCCGCCGGAGAGTATTCCTGGAAAGCGAAATGGATTTCCAAGGAGCAGTGCCTGAGCGAGGCTAACACCTGGCTCGCCTTCAGGAAGGATGTACAGCTGGACGAAGTCCCGGAATCCCTGGTCGCCCGCATTGCGGCAGACAGCAAGTACTGGCTCTGGATCAATGACGAGATGGTAGTCTTCGAGGGCGGTCTCAAGAGAGGCCCGGCTCCCGGCGACGGCTACTACGACGAGGTCGAAATCGCTCCGTATCTCAAGCCCGGGAAGAACAGGATCAGCATCCTTCTGTGGTATTTCGGACGCGCCGGCTTCAGCCACATGAGCAGCGGCATCGCGGCAATGATTTTCGATGCCCGAGCCGAGGGTGTCGAAATCCTGACCGACAAGAGCTGGGAGTGCGAAGTCCACAACGGCTTCAGTACAGCCGCCTGCCCGCTGACCAACTACCGCCTCTCGGAGAACAATGTCCGCTACGATGCCAACGTCATCCCCCAGGATTGGTACAAGGCCGATTCGGAGGTCAGGTTCGGCCCTGCGATTGAAATCGGAGTGAAGCCTGGAATGCCGCCTTTCGGAAAGCTTGTGCGCAGGCCTGTCCCGTTATGGAAGGACTTCGGCTACAGTGAATATGTTTCCACGCGCCAGTCCGGAGACACCCTCTACTGCCGTCTCCCTTACAACTGCCAGTTCTCCCCTTGCCTGAAGGTCGAGGGGCCCGCCGGCAGGGTCATCTCGATGGTCACCGACCACGACTATGTCACCGGCGCGAAATGCGTCAGCGGCGAATATGTCACCAAAGAAGGGGTGCAGGAATATGAGCACCTCCCGTGGATGAACGGCGAGGTCCTGATGTACATCGTCCCTTCCGACGTCAAGGTTCTGGAGGTGGGCTTCCACGAAACCGGCTACGACACCGGATTCGCCGGCACCTTCTCCTGTGACGACCCTTTCCTCAACGACTATTGGGAGAAGGCCGTCAGGACTATGTACGTGAACATGAGGGACAACTATTTCGACTGCCCGGACCGTGAGAGGGCTCAGTGGCTCGGAGACATCGTCAACGACCTCAACACCGCGTTCTACTGCCTGGACCGCAAGTCTGACCTCCTGGCCGTCAAAGGCTTCCTCGAACTTGTCAACTGGCAGAAGCCGGACGGCATCCTCTACCATCCAATCCCTTGCTCCAACTACTTCAAGGAACTCCCGATGCAGCTCATCAACGTGGTCGGGTGGTACGGAGTCCACAATCTCTGGTACTATTCGGGGGACGATTCCTTCGTCGCGGATGTCTATGACCCGATTCACAAGTACCTGCACGAAGTCTGGCAGCTCGATTCCGAAGGTCTTCCGATCTATCGCACGGGCGACTGGGACTGGCCGGACGAGGGCCATCACAGGGACCGTCAGGCACAGCTCAATTTCTGGTATTATCTGGCCCTGAAATCCGAAGCCTGTTTCGCAAGGATGCTCGGCAGGGAATCAGACGCCCTCGAGGACGAGGCTATGATGAAGGTCATCGCAGACAAGGTCAATGCGGACTTCTGGAACGGAATCGAGTACCGCAGCCCGGACTATGACGACCCTCACACAGACGACCGCGTCCAGGCCCTCGCCGTGATTTCCGGAATCGCCTCCCCGGACAAGTACCCGGCAATCAAGGCGGTATTCGAGAAGGAGTACAATGCCACGACCTATATGTTCCCTTATGTGCTCGACGCCCTTTACACAATGGGCGAGCCTCAGATGGCCATCGACAGGATGAAGAAGAAGTACCCTACCATTATGAAGGACGACTGTTCGACCCTGTACGAGCACTGGGACTTCACCGGTTCCTGCAACCACGCCTGGGCCTCCGGCGGTGTCATCTCGATGTTCAGGCAGCTTGCCGGAATCGATGCGACTGAACCGGCCTACCGCCGCTTCAAGGTGGCTCCGCAGATGGGTTCCGTCAAGCAGCTCAGCGCCTCCTTCGAGACCATCTACGGCACCATCGCGGTAGAACTCGACCGCAAAGGCAGGAAAATCAATGCCGTCATCACCGTGCCGGAAGGTACCGAATGTGACGTGACCCTGTACAACGGCAAGACTGCGACCCTGCTCCCTGGCACCCACTCGGTCGCTCTCCGGTAACCTCCGTCCACGCAACCCCAATCTGAAAACGCAATGAGATTCATCAGCTGGAACGTGAACGGCCTCAGGGCCTGTGCGGGCAAAGGCTTCGCAGATGCCTTCGTCTCCCTTGACGCCGATTTCTTCTGCATCCAGGAAACCAAGATGCAACCCGGACAGCTCGACCTCGAGTTCCCGGGTTACGTCTCTTTCTGGAATTCCGCCGACAAGAAAGGCTATTCGGGCACGGCGATATATTCAAAGCACACCCCCCTGTCTGTCAGCTACGGGCTCGGAATAGACGAGCATGACCACGAAGGCAGGGTTATCACCCTTGAAATGCCGGACTTCTACCTTGTCTGCGTCTATGTCCCCAATTCGCAGGACGGCCTCCGCAGACTCGCCTACAGGATGACCTGGGAGGACGCTTTCCGTGAATATGTCTGCGGCCTGGCTGCAAAGAAGGGAGTGGTTGTCTGCGGCGACCTCAATGTCGCCCACGAAGAGATAGACCTCAAGAATCCATCATCGAACCACAGCAATGCCGGTTTCACCGACGAGGAGCGGGAAAAGTTCGGGGCTCTTCTCGACGGAGGATTCATCGACACCTGGCGTCACCTGAATCCCGGGGAGGTGAAATATTCGTGGTGGTCCTACAGGGCCCGCGCCCGTGAGAACAACGTCGGGTGGCGCATCGACTACTTCCTGATTTCCGAATCGCTCGGAAACAAACTGGCCGGAGCAGAGATCCACAACGAAATCTTCGGCTCCGACCACTGTCCCGTGTCACTGGAACTGGACCTTTAGTCCAGCTCCGCACTGATTTGAAGGCTTGCTTCCTCTCCCGCCTCCGTCCTGACATAGACGATGGCGCGGCCCTCGTGGAAGCGGCCTTCGGTCGTTGATGTGTATTTCTTCCCTTCCGGGTCGTACTGGTTGCCGTTGTCGATGCCTACGACGCGGCCGCCTGCGGCTTCCACGGTGAAGTTCCCCGAATATGTCGGGATGCGCCGTCCCTTTCCGTCAAGCGCATCCACCTCGAATATGGCAAGATGCGAATCCGGGCGGCGGTCCAGCCTCTTCACCCCGATTCCTCCGAGCTTCTCCCCTGTCGTCTCCACCTGCCAGGAAGCGACCTTCTTGTTGCCCTTGTAGGCGGTGGCGCTGAGAGTCCCGGCCTTGTAAGGGACAGTCCAGCAGACACAGCAGCTGTCGGCGTGGACCTTCTTCCTGCCGAAATTCCGTCCTCCGGCCTTCAGTTCCACCTCCTCGCAGTTGCTGTAGGCATAGACCGTGACCTCCTTTTCGCCTTTCCAGTTCCAGTGTCCCTTCACCGGACGTATGCTCCAGTCGAAATCCCTTCCGTCGTCTTCCAGCACGCCCGCAAAGACGACCGGTTCCTCGTTCCAGAGGCATTTGCGCAGCCAGGCCTCAGCCTTCGGGAAACCGGCGACATCGAATATGCCGTCGTCCCAGCCGCGGGTGTCCGGCCAGACGATTTCTCCAAGATAGTCATAGCCTATCCAGATGAATTCCCCGACGGCAGCATCCGTCCTGTTGATGGTCGCATTGTTCATCGGGTTGTGGTAGGTCTCTGTGCCGAGGATGATTCTGTCCGGGTAACGGGCATGCTCGGCCATATAGAGGCTGTCCTTGTGGATTCTGTCGATGTAGTTGTAGCCGGCGATGTCGAACAGGTCCATGAAGCCGTAGGCATTGGCCCCGACGAAGAAGTCGCAGGCGGCGGTCACCGGACGGGTCGGGTCTTCCTCCCTTGTGATGCCTATCAGTTCACGCGCGATTTCCTTGCCTTTGATTCTCTGGTTCGGAATCTCGTTGCCGAGCACATACATTATGACGCAGGCGTGGTTCCTGTCCCTCCTGATCATCTTCCTCAGGTCGGTCTCGTGCCACTGGTCGAAGAATCTGTAATAGCTGTAAGGCATCTTCCCGTACGGACTTTCAGTAAGTCCCCACTCCTGTCCCCGGTTCCACTCGTCAAAGATTTCGTTGGTGACATAAATGCCGAGTTCGTCGCAGAGCTCGTACACGAAAGGAGCGAAAGGATAGTGGCTCAGGCGGATTGCGTTGCAGCCCGTCTCCTTGAGCTGCTTCAGACGGAAGTCCCAGACCTCCACAGGCACCGCGCTGCCGAAGCAGCTTGCGTTCTGGTGCAGGCATATTCCCCGGAGCTTCTCGCGCTTTCCGTTGACTGTCATTCCGTTCACATTGTCGAAACGGATTTCCCTGAGGCCGACCCGCATCTGCTGGCGGTCCATCAGGGAGCCTTCGCAGAAGAGCTCGCAGACGAGGGTGTAGAGGCTCGGGGACGAGGACGACCACAGTTTAGGGGATTCTACCCTGAGGCTCGCCCTGAAGTCATTCTCCGTGAAGTCTCCGATGACTCTGCTTTCGGAAGCCGAGGCCACCGCGCTCTCCCCGTCGAAAAGGGTGAACCGGACCTCGCACTGCTTCTTCACCCGGTTGTCCGGCTGGGTTTCCCGGGTAGTGCTCTCGTCGTTGCGGGTCCAGACGTAGAGGGAAGTGTTGTCGGTCCAGGAAAACCTTGTCTCAGGATAGGCGTGGGCTGTTACCCGGCAGTCCACATCCACTACTGCCAGCTCTTCATCCGCCCGGGCCGTCCTTGCGAAAGTGGCATCGTGGATGAAGTGCATCTGGTTGTCGATCAGGAGTTTGACATCACGGTAGATGCCGGAGCCCGTGTACCATCTCGAACCGGGCTGGAGGGAGTTGTCCACCTTGACGGCTATGACGTTCCCGCTGCCGTCAGTCTTGACGAAAGGGGTGATGTCATATTCAAAGGAATTGTAGCCGTTGGGGTATCTGCCCACCATCCTGCCGTTGACCCAGGTCTCGCTGTCCATATAGACTCCGTCGAAGCGGAGGGTGATTCTTTTCCCGGCATATTCATTGCCGAGGGTGAAACTTTTCCTGTACCAGGCCGTCCCGCAAGGCATATAGCCTCCCTGCGGTCCGCTCGGGTTTCCCTTGTCGTAGCGTCCCTCGATCGACCAGTCGTGAGGTACGTCGAGCAGTCTCCATCCGGAGTCGTCGAAGGATGGAGCCGAACAGTCCCTGACCACGCCTTCCTCGCAGAGCCGAAACCTCCAGCCGCTGTTCAGACTGAGAGTGTCGGCCGCCGTCCCCCGGAAGCAGAAGGCGAGGACGAGGCAGAATGCCGTGCAAAGTCTTTTCCCCATAATCTTCTTTTTTGAATATGTCCTGTTCCCCCGGACGGCAGGGCGGCCTATTCCAAGGTCCATTCCGCCCCTTCCTTCCCGTCTTTCACGGAAATTCCGAGTTCCTTGAGGCTGTCGCGGATTTTGTCGGAAGTGGCCCAGTCCTTGGCGGCCTTGGCTTTCGCCCTTTCTTCGAGGACCATCGCCATCAGGCCGTCTATCACCTTTCTGCCTTTGCCGGATTCGGCAGCGTTGTCATCCCTCAGGCCCAGAACACCGAAGACGATGTCGTCGAAAAGCTGGACAAGGGTGTCCAGGTCGCCTGTGGAGAGGCTGATCTTCTTCTCTTTGGCGCTGTTGATGATTCTGACGGCGTCGAATATGTGGGAGAGGGCTATCGGGGTGTTCATATCGTCGCACAGGGACTCATAGACCCCTTCCCAGATTTTCCTGACATCCGCATCGTCTGCAGGGCAGGAATCCGGGGCGACGGAGGACGGAAGTTCTCCGTAAGGCTGCACCACGGCCTTGCGTCCGCTCATCGCGTACAGGTCCCTGGCCGCCTGCATCACTCTCCTCAGGCCTTTCTCGGCCGCCTGGAGGGCTTCGTTGGAGAAGTCGAGGGTGCCGCGGTAGTGGGCCTGCAGGATGAAGAAGCGGACGGTCATCGGTGAATATGCCTGCTCGAGTTTCGGGTGGCTGCCGCTGAACAGTTCGGGAAGCGTGATGAAGTTCCCCAGCGACTTGCCCATCTTCTGGCCGTTGATGGTTATCATGTTGTTGTGCACCCAGTAGCGCACGCCCCTCGTGCCTCTGGAAGCGACGTTCTGGGCGATTTCGCATTCGTGGTGAGGAAACATCAGGTCCATTCCTCCGCCGTGGATGTCAAACTCTTGCCCGAGATATTTCTCCCCCATGCAGGAGCACTCCAGATGCCATCCCGGGAAGCCTTCTCCCCACGGGGAGACCCATCTCATGATGTGCTGCGGTTCGGCCTTCTTCCAGATTGCGAAATCGAAGGGAGCCTTCTTGTCGTCCTGGCCGTCAAGGGCACGGGTGCCTTCCAGGGTGTCGTCGAGGGAGCGCCCGGAAAGGATGCCGTACTTGTGGTCGTTGTTGTATTTGCGGACGTCGAAGTAGATGCTTCCGTTGCTTTCGTAGGCATAGCCGGCATCCAGGATTCTCTTCACGGTCTCGATCTGCTCGATGATGTGTCCGGAAGCCCGCGGCTCGATTGAAGGAGGGGCTACGTTCAGCATCCTCATCGCTTCGTGGTAGTGCAGGGTGTAGGTCTGGACCACCTCCATAGGCTCCAGCTGTTCCAGACGCGCCTTCTTGGCGATTTTGTCCTCGCCCTCGTCGGCGTCGTGCTCCAGATGGCCCACGTCGGTGATGTTCCTGACGTAACGCACTTTGTAGCCCAGATGACGGAGCAGTTTGAAAAGCACGTCATACGTCACGCCCGGCCTGGCGTGTCCCAGATGGGCGTCGCCATAGACGGTAGGGCCGCAGACATACATCCCGACGTGTCCGGGACTGACCGGGACGAAGAGTTCCTTCTGCCTTGTAAGGGTATTTGTCAGAAATAAGTTTCTCATATTCGGTGTCACTTCTTGAAGTATCTTACTGCATTCGCGAACAGTGGCTGTTCAAGATCCGCCTGGATGTTGCGGAGCAGGTTGTTTTCGTATCTTTCGGAATGGCCCATCTTGCCGAGAATCTGTCCGTTCCTGCTGATGATGCCCTCGATGGCGTAGTAGGAGCCGTTCGGATTGTAAGGCGATTCCATCGTAGGTTCGTCCGTCAGCGGGTCCACGTACTGGAAGGCTACCTGGCCGTTGGCGAAGAGTTCCCTCGCGAGTTCCTCCTTGACAACGAATTTGCCCTCACCGTGGCTGACAGGGATGGAATACACGTCGCCGACGGACATCCCGGCGAGCCAAGGGGAATTGGTGCTGGACACGCGTGTGGAAGCCATCTGCGAGATGTGCCTGTTGATGTCGTTCCTGAAGAGGGTAGGGGAGTCCTCAGTGACCATCCCGAGATGGCCGTAAGGCAGAAGACCCGACTTGACCAGGGCCTGGAAGCCGTTGCATATTCCCAAAATGAGACCTCCGCGGGCTATGAGGTTTTCGATTGCCTCGGCGACTGTCTTGTTGTTCAGGACATTGGCGATGAACTTGCCGCTGCCGTCCGGTTCGTCTCCGGCGGAGAATCCTCCGGAAATCATCAGGATGTGGCACTCGTCGATGTTCTTCTTCATCTCCTCGATGGACTCGAAGACATCCTTGTCCGTGAGGTTGCGGAAGACGCTCGTGCGGACCGTCGCTCCGGCCTTGCGGAAGGCCTTGGCTGAATCGTAGTCGCAGTTGGTGCCGGGGAAGACCGGCAGGTAGGCAATCACCTCCTCCACCGCAGGGCCTTTGTACCTGAGGTCGGCTTTCCTGGCCTTGAACGGAGCGACTCCCTCCATCCCGGCCGGGACGAGCTTGTTGAAATGCGCCTCGCAGGCAGAAGGGTAAACCTTGTCGAAAAGTGAGGCGTTGAAGTCCATCAGCTCGAAAATCGAGATCTTCGTGCCGTTGATCCTGACATTGCCGTCCTCTCCGTCGGTGACCTTGCCGATTTCTACCGCATTCGGGAAGTCGAGGGAGCTTCCGTCAGTCTCCACGATGATTGAACCGTAGTTGAGGTTGAAGAGTTCCTCCTCGCCGAGATTGACATCGAAGCCGAAGGCATTGCCGAAACTCATCTTGCAGAGTCCCTCGGCGACTCCTCCGAATCCCACTGCCCAGGCGGCGACTACAGTCCCGTCTTCAATCTTTTCCTGAATATGATTCCAGTTCCTCTTGAGCATCTCCGTGTCCGGCATCCTGTTCATAAGAGGCGTGTGTTTCACCAGATAGAGCCTGTCATTCTCCCATTTGAACTCCGGGGAGATGACCTTGTCGGCCCTGACCGGTGTGATTCCGAATGCGATGAGAGTAGGCGGGACGTGGATGGGACCGTTCTCGGTCTCGAACGAACCGCTCATCGAATCCTTGCCTCCGATTGAAGCGAGGCCGAGCTCGTTCTGCATCTTCAGGGCACCGAGCAGGGCTGCGGCAGGCTTGCCCCAGGTCTTCGGGTCGGAAGTCATCCTCTCGAAATATTCCTGGCAGGAGAATCTCATAGTCTCCCAGTGTCCGCCGGCGGCGACAATCTTGCTGCAGGCCTCCACAAATGAATATGCAGCCCCGTGGTACGGGCTCCACTCGCAGAGGTCCGGGTTGAATCCGAAGGCCATCATGCTGGCGGTGTCGGTGTAGCCGTCAGTCGGAAGCTTCTGGACGGAGACCTGGGTCTCGGTGGTCTGGAGTTCGCCGCCGAAAGGCATCAGCACTGTCGAACGGCCGATGGAGGAGTCGAACATCTCGATGAGGCCCTTCTGGCTGGTCACGTTAGGGTCCTGCATATTCGAAAACATCTTTTCCTTCAGGCTCTTTCCAGGTACGTCCCGGTAGAACGGGTCGGTTCCGTCCACCGCGCCGATGGTGGCCTTGGCATAGTGTTTCGCTCCCGCGCTGTCGATGAAACTGCGCTTGAGGTCGGCGACGACCTGCCCGTTGTTGAACATCCTCATCTTGCCCGTGTCGGTGACGTCGGCCACGTGGGTGACCTCGATGTTCTCCTCGTGGCAGTATCTGACGAAGGCCTCCTTGTCCCCGGCCCGGACTACCACCGACATTCTTTCCTGCGATTCGCTGATGGCAAGTTCGGTGGAGTTCATTCCGCTGTACTTGACCGGAATCCTGTCCAGATAGATGTCGAGGCCGTCGGCAAGCTCGCCGATGGCGACGCTGACGCCTCCCGCTCCGAAATCGTTGGATTTCTTGATGAGCGAAGTGACCTCCGGCCTTCTGAAAAGCCTCTCAAGTTTCCTCTCCTCCGGAGCGTTGCCCTTCTGGACCTCGCTTCCGCAGGACTCCAGGGACTCCTCCGTGTGCTCCTTCGACGAGCCTGTTGCACCTCCGATGCCGTCTCTGCCGGTACGTCCGCCGAACATCAGGACTATGTCTCCCGGAGCGGGAGTCTCCCTCCTGACGTGGTCGGCTTTAACCGCGCCCACGACCGCGCCCACTTCAAGCCTCTTGGCAGTGTAGCCGTCGTGGTAGATTTCCCTGACGTGGGTGGTCGCAAGACCTATCTGGTTGCCGTAGCTGGAATAGCCGTGCGCCGCCTTCCTGGTGATTACCTTCTGAGGAAGTTTTCCCGGAAGGGTTTCTGAAACCGGCCTGTAGATGTCTCCGGCACCTGTCACCCTCATCGCCTGATAGACGTAGGAACGTCCTGAAAGAGGGTCCCGGATTGCGCCTCCCAGACAGGTGGCAGCCCCTCCGAAAGGCTCTATTTCAGTCGGATGGTTGTGGGTCTCGTTCTTGAACATCAGAAGCCATTTCTCGGTCTTCCCGTCCACATCCACATCTATGAATATGCTGCAGGCGTTGTTCTCCTCGCTGACCTCCAGGTCGTCCAGTTTCCCTTCCTTCTTGAGCCAGCGGGCTCCTATTGTGGCCATGTCCATCAGGTTCAGGCCCTTCTGCCCGCGCCCCAGCTCCTCCCTCATCTTGAGATAGAGCCTGAGGGTACCGTCGATTTCCTCCTTGATGAAGGACTCTTCCACTTCGAGATTCTCCAGTTCGGTGGTGAAAGTGGTGTGGCGGCAATGGTCGCTCCAGTAGGTGTCCAGAATCCGGAGTTCGGTCTCGTTGGGGTCGCGGCCTTCCCCGGTGAAGTAGCTGATGACCTCCTGCAGGTCGGCCTCGCTCATCGCGAGCCCCATTTTCCTGCGGTACTCCTTCAGATCCGTGGCTTTCATCGCCGTGAATCCTTCGAGTACCGGAACCGGCTTCACCGCGGCGTGCTCCGTGTCCGCCAGTCTGCCGAGATCCTTCGGCCTCGATTCCACCGGATTGATGTAGTAGCGGCGGATTTTCTCCAGAGTCTCCTCCGATGCTTCCGGGTCCACGATGAGCAGCTTGGAACTCTTGATGCTGATTTCAGCGCCCGGATCGATAAGATGGACGCAGTCCACCGCCGAGGCGGCTCTCTGGTCGAACTGTCCCGGGAGATACTCTACTGCGATGTACTTTTTCCCGGAGAGGTCGATGCTGTCGGTGACGGAGTCGGTGACAATCTCACCGAACACGCTGTAACGGCTCTTTTCAAGAAGTTCCGGAGTGAATCCGAACAAGTCATAGACGTTGAGCAGCCTGAGGGTCTTGAGTTTCAGCTGCAGGTTCTCGTTGAGTTCCCCCCTGAGGCTCTCGGCCTCCACTCTGAACTCTGGTTTCTTTTCGACGAAGATGCGATAATCGGCCATCGGTTGGATTTGTTGTTGGTGTTTTGCAGATTTCGGTATTTCAAAAAACATATTCCTCCTTGCCGGAATCTCCCCTGTGCTTTCAGGAGGCCTGTCCGGCGTCCGACTTGATGCGCGAAGCGATCCAGTCGCCGACTTCGCTTGTCGAATATGCCTTTCCTCCGTCGGCGAGGTCTTCGGTGACGATTCCTTCGTCAATCGACTTGCCCACTGCCTTGCGGATGGCTTTGCCTTCTTCCATCAGGCCGAAACCATATTCAAACATCATCGCAGCGGAGAGGATTGCCGCTACCGGATTGGCTATGTTCTTGCCTGCGGCCTGCGGATAGGACCCGTGAATAGGCTCGAAGAGGCTGGTGTGCTCGCCCACCGAGGCGGAAGCGAGAAGGCCCATTGAGCCGGAGATGCAGCTGGCCTCGTCGGTGAGGATGTCGCCGAAGGTGTTCTCGGTGACCATCACGTCGAAGAACTTCGGCCCGCTGACGAGCTTCATCGCGGCATTGTCCACGAACATATAGTCCACCTTGATGTCAGGGTAGGAGGCTTCCATCCCCTGTGCCACCTCCCTCCAGAGCCTTGAGGACTCGAGGACGTTGGCTTTGTCCACCACGGTCAGGTGCTTGCGCCTGCGGCCGGCGAAGTCGAAAGCCAGCTTGAGGATTCTCTCGATTTCGGAGCGGCTGTAGATGTTCGTGTCATAGGCGGTGTTCCCGCCGTCCTTGCGTCCCTTCTCTCCGAAGTACATTCCGCCGGTGAGTTCCCTGATGCAGACGAAATCGGCTCCGTCCACCAGTTCGGTCTTCAGCGGCGACTTGTCGGCGAGGGACTTGAAAGTCTCGACCGGACGGATGTTGGCGAAGAGGCCGAGCTTCTTGCGGATTGCAAGGAGACCCTGCTCCGGGCGGACCTTGGCGGTAGGGTCGTTGTCATATTTCGGATCGCCCACGGCGCCGAAGAGCACCGCGTCGCTGTCCATGCAGATTCTGTGGGATTCCTCCGGGTACGGGTCGGCGCAGGCGTCGATTGCGCAGGCACCCACGAGGGCCTTTTTGTATTCGATGGTGTGGCCGAAAACCTCGGACACTGCGTCAACGGCCTTCACGGCCTGTGCCACGACTTCCGGGCCTATTCCGTCTCCCGGAACCAATGCTATCCTGATGTTCATTGTCAATTCTGTTTGGAGTTTGTGATCTTCTGTTTCTGAATTGTCCTACCTGCGCTTCCTTTCGAAGTTCTCGATGTCCTCCTTGTGTTCGAGGAGGTAGTCGATGTCGTCGAGGGCGTTCATCAGGCAGTATTTCTTGTAGGCGTTGAGCTCGAAGCTTTCGCTGCGTCCGGTGGCATTGTTGGTCACCGTCTGGGCCGGCACGTCCACTCTGACCGTCGTCGCAGGGTCCTTGGCAACGGAGTCGAAAAGTTCGGCGAGGAACTCTTCAGACACCGTGACCGGCAGGACGAAGTTGTTCAGCTCGTTGTTTTTGTGGATGTCGGCGAAGAAGCTCGAGATGACGACCCTGAAACCGTAGCCGGCGATGGCCCAGGCGGCATGCTCGCGGCTGGAGCCGCTGCCGAAGTTCTTCCCGGCCACCAGGATCTCTCCTGAATATGCCGGATTGTTGAGGACGAAATCCTTGTTGAGGCTGCCGTCCGGATTGTAGCGCCAGTCGCGGAAGAGGTTGTCGCCGAAGAATTTCTCGTCCCTGGATGTGGCCTTGAGGAATCTGGCCGGGATGATCTGGTCCGTGTCCACATTCTCGAGAGGAAGCGGAATGCAGCGGCTTTCTATTATGTCGAATTTCTGTTTCATGTCGGTCTGTTATTGGAGCAAGGTTCTTGGATCGGTCACCACGCCGGTGACTGCTGCGGCTGCCGCGGTGAGAGGGGAGGCGAGAAGGGTTCTCGAGCCCGGACCCTGGCGGCCCTGGAAATTGCGGTTGCTGGTGGACACGCTGTATTTGCCCGCCGGAATCTTGTCGTCGTTCATGGCAAGGCAGGCCGAACAGCCCGGCTGGCGGATTTCAAAGCCGGCCTCCTCCAGAATCTTGTCCAGACCCTCTTCCCGGATCTGCTTTGCGACTGCCCAGGAACCCGGAACGAGCCAGGCGACGATGTCCGGATGCTTCTTCCTGCCCTTCACTATCTGGGCGAAAGCCCGGAAATCCTCGATGCGCCCGTTCGTGCAGGCCCCGAGGAAGACATAATCGACCTTCTTGCCGAGCATCCTGTCGCCGGAAGTGAATCCCATATATTCAAGAGACTTGCGGAAAGATTCGAGCCCTTCCGCCGGGATTTCGCTCTCTTCCGGGATGCTCCCGTCGATTGCCGTGCCCATACCCGGATTCGTGCCGTAGGTGATCATCGGGGCGATGTCCGCGGCGTCGAAGAGGATTTCCCTGTCGAAAACCGCGTCGTCGCCGCTGCGAAGGGTCCTCCAATATTCGACGGCCTTGTCCCACTCCTCTCCCTTCGGGGCATATTCACGGCCCTTGAGGTACTCGAAGGTGGTTTCGTCCGGAGCGATGAAGCCGCCTCTCGCACCCATCTCGATAGAGAGGTTGCAGAGGGTGAGCCTGCCTTCCATAGTCATCTCACGGACCACGTTCCCTGAATATTCAATGAAATAGCCGGTGGCTCCGGAGGTGGTGATCTGCTGCATCAGGTAGAGCGCCACATCCTTCGGGGTCACACCCTTGCCGAGCCTGCCTTCGATGCTGATGCGCATCGATTTCGGTTTCTGCTGGAGAATGCACTGGCTGGCGAGGGCCATTTCGACTTCGGATGTACCGATTCCGAAGGCTACTGCGCCCATCGCACCGTGGGTGGAAGTGTGGGAGTCGCCGCAGACGATGGTCATTCCGGGGAGGGAGAGGCCTTTCTCCGGCCCTACCACGTGGATGATACCGTTGTTCGGATCCATCATCCCGTAGTGGGTGAGGCCGAATTCCTCGGCGTTCTTCCTGAGAGTCTCGACCTGTGTGCGGGAGACTTCGTTCTCGATTTCCTTGTCCTGGTCGTGAGTCGGGGTGTTGTGGTCAGGCATGCAGAACACCTGTGCGGGACGGAAGCACTTGATGCCCCTCTCCCTCAAACCCTCGAAAGCCTGGGGACTGGTGACTTCGTGGCAGTAGAGCCTGTCGATGTACAGCTGCTGCGGTCCGTCCTCTATGGAATTGACCACGTGGCTGTCCCAGATTTTGTCGAAAAGTGTATTCATTGTCTTGTCAGTTCTTTATCTTGTTCAAACAGTCCACATAGGCCTCGATGGAGGCGGTGACGATGTCGGTGTTCGCTCCGAAGCCGTAGCAGACCTGGTCTCCGCTGCCGACCTGCATATGGACCTTGCACATGTCGTCCGAGCCCTTGGTCACGCCCTGGATGGTAAATTCGTTGATGGTTACAGGACGCTTGATGATCTGCCGGATTGCGTTGATGGCTGCGTCCACCGGACCGTTTCCGGTAGCCGCTGCCGTGAACTTCTCGCCGGAGATGTCCACCCCGATGGATGCCACCGGCTTCATCCCGATTCCGCTGCTGGCCTGCAGCCAGTCCACCTTGATGTGGTGGGCTTCGGCACGGTCGGCGCCGGCGAGCATCAGGATGTCGTCGTCGTGGATTTCCTTCTTCTTGTCAGCGAGTTTGAGGAACTCCTGATAGACATTGTTCAGGGCCTCTTCGCCGAGCTTGACACCGAGAGTCTCGAGCCTGAATTTGAGGGCTGCGTGACCGCTTCTTGCGGTGAGCACGATGGAGTTGGTGTCAACCCCCACGTCCACAGGGTCGATGATTTCGTAGGTTTGGGCGTTCTTCAGCACTCCGTCCTGATGGATTCCGGAAGAGTGGGCGAAGGCGTTTTTGCCGACGATGGCCTTGTTGGGCTGCACCGGCATATTCATAAGGCTGGAGACCATCCGGCTGATGCCGTAGATTTTCCGGGTGTCGATGTCGGAGTGCACCTCGAGCCCCTTGTGGGCTTTGAGAATCATCGCAATCTCCTCGAGGGCGGTGTTTCCGGCCCTCTCGCCCACACCGTTGATGGTGACCTCCACCTGTCTCGCTCCGTTGAGGATTCCGGCCATGGTGTTCGCCGTGGCCATTCCCAGGTCGTTGTGGCAGTGGGTGGAGATGATGGCCTTGTCGATGCCGTCAACGTGCTCCATCAGGTATTTGATTTTGGCTCCGTACTCCTCCGGCAGGCAATAGCCGGTGGTGTCCGGGATGTTGACCACGGTGGCTCCGGCCTTGATGACGGCCTCGACCACTCTTGCAAGGTACTCGTTGTCGGTCCTGCCCGCATCCTCAGCGTAGAACTCTACATCCTCCACACGCTTCTTGGCGTATTTGACGGCCCGGACGGCCCTTTCGAGAATGTCCTCCCTGTTGGATTTGAATTTGTAGCGGATGTGGGAGTCCGAAGTCCCGATTCCGGTGTGGATTCTCTTGTGTTTCGCGTACTGGAGGGCGTCAGCCGCAGTGTCGATGTCTTTCTCCACCGCTCTGGACAGAGCACAGACTGTCGGCCAGGTCACGGCCTTTGAAATCTCTATCACGGAGTTGAAGTCCCCGGGACTGGAGATGGGGAAGCCTGCCTCGATGGCATCCACGCCGAGGGATTCGAGCGCTTTCGCGAGCTGGATTTTCTCCACGGTGTTGAGCTGGCAGCCAGGTACCTGTTCGCCGTCTCTGAGGGTGGTGTCGAAAAAGAAGACTTTGTTTTTGTCCATTGTTGTCTATCGTTTAGTTCATTCTTATTTGTCTATTGAATCCATCTGCTGAAGAACTCCCAGGTCTGTTCGTAGGTGTCCAGGTCAGCGTCGGACCAGGAATGGTTTCCTCCCTTGACCTCGTAGAGCCAGACCTCCATCGGTCTGCCGTTGGCTGCCGGGATTCCGCGTCCGAACTTGTAGAGAGTGACCTTGTTGCGGCCTTCCCTGACCGGAAGTTCCTCAACAGTCTGTGAGAGGCATCCGTCGGCAGTGACCACGCGGCCCACGGCGACGGGTACGGGAGCGTAGGCTCCCCATCCACCGGCATTGTCCGGATCGCCCAGCCACTCGGAAATCCTGTCTTCGGTGCCGTGGACCTCCATGAAAGGAGCCGGACCGGTCACAGGATATTTCCCGAACATCCAGAGCAGCGAAAGACCAGCGATGGAAGAGTAGGCCGTGAAAGCCTTCGGCTTCCTCATCGCGGTCAGATAACACATCTCGCCGCCGTTTGACATCCCGGTCAGGAAGGTGGCGGACTTGCTGAATCCGTATTCCCTGCGGAGTTTCTTCGCGAGGGCGCAGACGAAGGCGACGTCATCGACCCTCATCCCTTCCTGGGACGGATAGCCGACATTCCAGCCCGGATGCCCGGTAGGGTCGTCGAGGCCCTGCGGGATGCAGACTGCATAGCCGTGGGCGTCGGCGGTGGCGGTCAGTGCGTCAGGCATGTCGTCGATTCCCCTGCCGTAGCCGTGCAGGGCTATGACCAGCGGCGAGCCTTCACCCGCTCCTTCGGGAATATACAGACGGTACTCCCGCTCGTAGCCCTGGTTCTTCATCGTCAGACGGAGGTCGCGGGCCCCGCTCTGCGCCAGCAGGGACGCGCCGGAGAGGAGAAGGACGATGCTTGCGATGATGTGTGTTCTCATATTCTTGAATATGCCTGTTTCTCCGAGTTCTCCCGTTTTACCTTTTTGCAGCTCCTTGTCCCTGCTTATTTCTCCGATGCGGCTTCGACAGCCTTGAAATAGCGGTAGGAGTTGACCTTCAGCTCGCCGGCCGCAGCCTCGTCGAGCACTACCGTGCCCTTCTCGTGGAGCTGGAGGGCGGAAAGGGTGACATAGTGGCTGACACCGCCTTCGATTGCCTCCCTTACAACCCTGGCCTTCCTGCTTCCGAGGGCGAGGATGAGCACCTCCCTCGCGCCGCAGACCGTGCCCACTCCCACTGACATAGCCTTCTTCGGGACGAGGTTGACGTCGCCTCCGAAGAAACGGGAATTGACGATGATGGTGTCCTCGGTCAGGGTCACGACTCTTGTCCTTGAATTGAGCGAGGAGAAAGGCTCGTTGAATGCCAGATGGCCGTCCTCTCCGACTCCTCCGAGGAAGAGGTCGATTCCGCCTGCGTCGAAGATGGCCTCCTCATATTCCTCGCACTCCTTGTCCAGATCGGGGGCATTGCCGTTGAGGATGTGGATGTTCTCCCGAGGGATGTCGATGTTGTTGAAGAGATTCTTGAACATGAAGCTGTGGTAGCTCTCGGGATGCTCCTCCGGGAGTCCGACATATTCATCCATGTTGAAGGTGATGACGTTCTTGAAGGAGATTTCGCCTGCCGCGCACATCCTGGACAGTTCCGCATAGGTGCCCAGAGGGGTGGAACCCGTAGGAAGTCCGAGTACGAAAGGCTCGTCTGTGACTGCTGCCTTTGCCTTGATGGCGTCAGCGATGTAGTGCGCTGCCCAGAGGGAAGCTTCGTTGTTGTTGTCTTTGATGACTACTCTCATGATATTTCAGTTTTTTGTTTTCAATGAATATGTTACCGTCTGCGCCGGTCCTTTGCGTCAGTCGCTCCGGAGCCCGCTAACGTAGCCTGAGGAATACCTCTATCGCCTGGTATTCGGCCATTCCGAGCTCGTCGTATAGTTTCGCAGTGTTCTGCGTGCGTTCCTCCGCCCTCTGCCAGAACTCCCTCGGGTCGTCGCCCGGGAACGGAACGATGTCCTTCTGGGAGATATGGCGGTAAATGGCGTGGCGTTTCTCGATCATCTCCTCCGGGCTGAGCGGGACAGCCATATCCACCCTTCCGAGTTCCCACTCCATCCAGGCTCCCCTGTAGAGCCAGACGGTCGTGTTGTCAAGCCAGCTGTTGCCCTCGTCCTTCAGCTGGTCGATAGCCTCGAGAGCGGCTTCCGTGCAGACCCTGTGCGTTCCGTGAGGGTCGGCAAGGTCTCCCGCCATATAAATCTGGTCCGGCCTGATTTTCAGGAGAAGCTCCTTGATGATGTCTATGTCCGTCTGGGTGCGCGGAAGTTTGGTGATGCCACCTGACTCATAGAAAGGCAGGTTGAGGAAGTGGACGTTGGTCTTGTCGTTCAGTCCGAAACTCCTGTCGGCGCTCCTCGCCTCGCTCCTTCTGATCGCGGCTTTCAGCGCGAGAAGTTCCTTCGGCTCCGGCTCTCCCGGTTTCTTTGAATCTATCAACTTCTTCACCTCGTCGAACCTGTCTCCGAAACCGAGCTGGGCCGCGGAATCCATGTGCTGGAGCACCACGTCGTCGTGGACGGCGAGGTCTCCGGAGGTCTCGTAGGCCACGTGTACGTCGTGCCCCTGATGGACCAGGCGGATGAAGGTACCTCCCATCGAGATCACATCGTCGTCCGGATGAGGCGAGAAGATGAGGACCTTTTTCGGGAACGGTACGGACTTGACCGGCCTGGTGCTGTCATCGGCGTCCGGCTTCCCGCCCGGCCATCCTGTGATGGTGTGCTGCAGGTCGTTGAAGACATCGATGTTGATTTTATGGTAAGGCCCGTAAAGCTCAAGCAGCTCTCCGAGCGAGTTTTCGAGATAATCCTGCTGGGTCAGCTTCAGGATAGGCTTGTGGAGACTCTGGCAGAGCCACACCACCGCCTTTCTGATGAACTTCGGGCTCCATTCGCACGGTCCCACCAGCCACGGAGCCACCGTCCTGACCAGCTTGGAGGCCGAGTTCTCTTCCGTGTAGAGGGTGATGTTGTCGTGTTTCTGGAAATATGATGCCGGACAGGACGGGGAAATCTCCCCCTCCACAATCTCCTTGACGACATCTGCCTTGCTCTCTCCCCAGGCCATCATGATGATTCTCCTTGCGCTCATCATCGTCGATATGCCGAGGGTGATGGCCGCCTTCGGAGTTACGGAAATTTCTCCGTTGAAGAATCTCGACTGGATTTTCCTGCTCCTGTAGGAAAGGGCTACTGTGTGCGTGCGGCTGGTTTCGAGGGCTCCGGTCTCGTTGAATCCGACCTGCCCCAGTTCGCCTATTCCCATAACCAGAAGGTCCATTCCCCTTGCTGACTTCTCGAATTCGGTGCAGTAGTCGGAAATCTTGTCTTTCGGCAGAGTCCCGTCGAGAATATGCACGTTCTCCTTCCGGAAATTCACCTTCTTGATGAGAAGTTCCCTCAGCACGTTGTTCCTGCTCTTCGCTGAATCCCGCTCGCAAGGATAATACTCATCGATGCCGAACACCTCGACATCATCGAAGGAAATCTCCCCGGCCTCGTACTTCCTGACCAGAATCGGGAAGAGAGTCTTCGGCGTGTTGCCGGATGAGAAACCGAGCTTGAAAAGCCTCGGAAGTCCGGCCTTCCTGTGGTCGGAAATGGCTTTGGCGATGATGTCAGCGATTTTCTCGCTGGCCGCTTCCGCCTCGTCGTAGATTTCGGTCGAAATCTTTTCGTACGAGTGGAGAATCCCTTTGGGAATCTCCTCCTCGCGGAGTCCGCCGTCTTTTGGCAATGAGAAATGCTTCATTCTGTTCAGATTGTTTTTTTCGTTTTGCGTATGATATGTTTCGTCGCCCGCCCCGCGGGCTCAATCCTTCCGATTCGGTTTTGACTTGAATACCTATATTCTTACAAAGATAATCGGTTTTCGTGAATTTTCAGTTGAAGTTTGGTTTTTCGTGGAAAATCAATACCTTTGCAAGCGAGTTGCCGCCCGAGTGGTGAAATGGTAGACACGAAGGACTCAAAATCCTTTGCCCCTTAAAGGCGTGCCGGTTCGAGTCCGGCCTCGGGCACAAAAGGAGCCGACTGATTTGTAATCATCAGCCGGCTCCTTTCTTTTTGACCGGCCTCAGAACCGCCTGTGGGCCGGTTTGGGGGAAGTTGCGCAAAAAGACCTAAAGAGCCACCCTGCCCTGCAGGTGCCTGTAGAATGGGGTTGCAGTCCATAGGTCAATTTGCCGAGCCCTGGCGGCCGGTTGTTCAGATGTGGATTCTTTGTCTTTTGGCGGTGAGATTCAATTTCCGAATATGTCAAACAATTCGTAAATTTGTGTGAATGCTCATTTCAATGCGTTTTCTTAACCGAACTGATAACCAAGTCATGAAACCCATCTGGACCCTTGTGCGTGCCGCAGTCATTTCAGCGGCAGTCTGCAGCATCTCCGCCCTCCCGGTCGAGGCAATCGCAGTATCATCCATTATAAATCCGGTCAGGATGACCCCGACCGGGGCCTCATCGAGTGAATCCGGTATCGCCCGGACTTCGGACGGCATCACCCCGCCCGAAGCGGCTGCGGCTCAGGCACAACGCATTTTCTCCGCGGCCAAACTCAAAAATGAGCCCTACCGCCCGCTGACCGCCGTCAAGTCCGGCAAGGATGTGCCGGCTTCTCCCGACCCTCTCGTCGCCTACAGGTGGAAGGAGACAAGTGCGGACGATGACCTGCAGATTTATATCCTGAAACCCTGTACGATGAGCTCGGACAGGCCTGAGGCCTTCTCCGTGCGACGTCAGGTCCCGGATGTGGATGTCACGGTCTCCTCGCCCTGTGACTTGATGTTCGATTTCGGTAGAGTCAGCGCAGGCTGGCTCGAATTCGAGTGCGACGACCTCGGTGACCTCGCCGGCGGGATGGACGGCCTGGCCGCCGGCACCCCGGCCTCCACCACCCCGTACCCGGCCCCCGCCGATGGTACAGCCGACCCCGCAGCCAACCCATCCCCAGCCGCCCCGTCCCCGGCCGTCGGACTTGAGTGCAGCATCAGTGAATTCAACGAACCTGCAGTCTTCAACGCCGGTTCGCAGCACCCCCGCAAGACCCTTGCCCCGACCCGGTACGGAAAAGTCTTCCGGCTGGAACTCAACAAGGAACTCTACGAAGGTGTCCGCTATGCGTGGATTCATGTCCGCAGCATCGACAAACCGCTGCGGATCAAGAACGTCCGCCTTGTCTGCCAGGCCAGGCCGGCCAACTACGACGGCAGTTTCGACAGCAATGACCCGACCCTGAACAGGATCTGGTACACGGCAGCCTACACGGTCCGCCTGAACTTCCTGAAGGACTATTTCGGAGCCATCCTGATGGAACGCAGCGACCGTTTCTCCTGGACGGGTGACGCCCACACTTCCCAGGCGGCCGCCCTTGTGGCCTTCGGCAACTACGAATTTGTCCGGAAGAACCTCCTGCACACTGCCGACCAGTCCAACGGCATCCTCAGCTACCCTCTCTACTGGGTCCAGAGCCTTGTGGATTACTACGAGTACACGGGCGACGGCGAACTTCTCGGCCAGCTCTGCGACAATGCCTGCGCCAAGCTCGACGATGCCTTCGAACATTTCGACGACGCCCGTTCACCGGCCTTCTACGGCTGGGACGAAAGGCTCGGAGCCGGCTTCGAAAACCCCGGCTGTCCTGAGTCAAGAATGGCCCTCAAGATGCTCGCCATCCAGACAATGCGGCGCTTCGCCGGGGCGATGTCAGCTTCCGGCAGGGAAGACCTCGCCCGGAAATATTCCACGATGGCGGACAGCAAGGCGAAGCCGTACAATGACTGCCCCGGCATATTCAATGAATATGACATCTTCGCGGTTTCCGATGCCGTCAACGCCGGCGCCATCCCTCCGCAAAGCTGGGATGAAGTATGGCAGAGGACATATTCAGACCGCCTGCACAGGTTGTCATATTCCCCTTTCAATGAATATTTCGTGCTTAATGCCGTGGCCCGGATGGGCAGGCACGCCGAGGCGATGAACACCATCGACGACTGCTGGGGAGGACAGCTACGCTACGGCGCGACCACCTTCTTCGAGGTCTTCCGTCCGTCCTGGAACCTCTGTTCCCTGGGGGAGAACGACGCTCCTGTCAACAACCAGTGCGGCTACACAAGCCTCACCCATCCTTGGAGCGCCGGAGTGGCCAAATGGCTCACGGAGGAAGTCCTCGGAGTCAAGCCGCAGACCCCGGGCTTCGGGACCTTCTCCGTCACTCCGCATCTAACGTCAGGCCTTACCAGGGTAAGCGGGGATGTGCCGACCCCGCACGGAAGCATCAGCTTCGCGATTGATGTGCTGGAAGGGACCTCGTCCCTTGTCGTCCCGGAGGGCACCTGCGCCAGCGTCAGCATCCCGCTGATGGGGTGCGCGGACGTGAAGGTGACACTTGACGGCAAGCCGCTGGAGCCCGAGGCCTGCACCCCGACCCACGCGCAACTCCCGCAAATCGGCCCCGGCAGCCACAGCCTTGTCCTTGAATATGCCGACGCGATCACCAGTCCTTCCGCCACCGAGGCCTTTGAATATGCCATCCCGTCGTCCGCCGTTTCAGAAGACTCCAGCACCGGAGGCAACTGGAAGGGAGTCTATGGCAGCAAGGGCTACTGCCTCTTCGGCTATGACGGTCCCGGCTCAGACCGTGTCCTGCTTCCTGCCGGATGTGCAGGGATTACCTGCAACAAACAGACTCCTTGCCACTGGGCCTCAGATACTTCGGACCCGAGGGCCCTTGTTTCCAACAGGGACTCTGACAACAGCAGGAGCCTCGGAGCGATTTGCACCGGGGACCCGGCCCCTTGCATGCAGACAATGACCATCGATGTGGATTACCGCAGCCGTTCTCCGTATCGCCTCACTCTCTATTTCGTGGACTGGGACAATTCTGGAAGACGCAGCGCCGTCGAACTATTCGACCTTTCCACCAGACGCCTACTCTCTCCGGTCCACATCGTCAGGGATTATTCTGGAGGCAGATACGTCACATTCGAGGTGGACAGGCCAGTCCGGGTCCGCATCTGCCAGGTCCGTGGAGTCAATGCGCCAGTCTCGGCACTCTTCCTTGACTGAGGCCGTGAATGAGCCCTGGGTATGCCCGGAATATTGAATATGCCCCGAATATGATGAGTATTACGGGAATTTTATTACTTTTGCGGGAAAGCGGACCGGTAGTGCCGGATTCATTATAATATTATAAAGAATATGTACAGGAGAGTGCTTCTCAAACTCAGCGGCGAGAGTCTCGGCGGACAGACCGGCAAGGGACTTGACCCGGAGTGCCTGAGGAAATATTCAAAGGAGATTGCGGCCGCCGCCAAGGCGGGGCTTCAGATTGCCGTCGTCAACGGAGGCGGCAACATATTCAGGGGCCTCCAGGGCCTTGACAAAGGTTTTGACAGGGTGGACGGAGACCGGATGGGGATGCTCGCCACCGTAATCAACTCTTTGGCACTGAAACAGTTCATCAAGGATGAAGGAGTGGAGGCCGAGGTCTTTTCCGCAACTCCGATGGAGCCTGTGGCCAGGTACTACAACCGCGACAATGCCGTCGCCCTGCTCGAGCGCGGGGGAGTGGCCCTCATCTGCGGCGGGACTGGCAACCCTTTCTTCACCACGGACTCGGGCGCAGCCCTCAGGGCTTTGGAAATCAATGCCGACGTGGTCCTGAAGGGAACCCGCGTGGACGGAGTCTATACTGCCGACCCTGAAAAGGATCCGACTGCCGTCAAGTACGACGAAATCACTTTCGACGAGGCAATGGCGAAGCACCTGCGCGTCCTCGACCAGACGGCCTACGCCCTCTGCAGTGACGGGAATATGCCGATTATCGTCTTCGACATCGACGGCGAAGGCAACCTGATGAAACTCGTCGCAGGGGAGAAGGTCGGCACCCTCGTGCACAGGTAGGGGAGTATTCCCGTATTCAAGAAGTCCGTCCATATTCAAAGACAACACAATAACATTCAATATCATGCTTACAGACAAGGCTAAAGAAATCATCAGCGGTGTATCTGCCAAGATGGATTCGACGGTAGCATTCCTCGAAGAGGACCTCAAGACTTACAGGGTCGGCAAGGCCAATCCTGCCATTCTCAATGGTGTCATGGTCAACTACTATGGCACTGAAACTCCTATCCCACAGGTGGCATCCGTGACTGTTCCTGATGCAAGGACCATCGCTATCCAGCCTTGGGAGAGAAGCCTTATCGCTGCAATCGAGAAGGCCATCATCAACGCCAATCTGGGCTTCACCCCGCAGAACAACGGCGAGGTCATCAGGTGCCCTATCCCGCCTCTCACCGAGGAAAGGCGCAAGGAACTCATCAAGAAGGCCAAGGCTGCCGGCGAGAATGCCAAAGTAGCCGTCCGCAACAGCCGTCGTGACGGTGTGGATGCCCTCAAGAAGGGAGAGAAGGCCGGCGATTTCTCCGAGGACGTGCGCAAGGAGGGTGAGGATGAAATCCAGAAGACCACCGACTCGAAAATCAAGTCAATCGACGCCCTCGTCAGTGCCAAGGAAAAGGAAATTATGACCGTATAGTCATTGTTTTTCCGATTTTTTCCTATATTTGCACCCGTTATGATGAGCACGCGATTTTACGGATTCGGTTATTATTTCCTCTACCGTCAACAGTAGCGGACCGCCTTTTGTGTGCTTTCATCCGAATGATGTGATACTGATGGCTGTCCGGACTTTTTCGGACAGCTTTTTTTAATTGACGAACTTGACAGAATGAAGAAGGTTGCGATTCAGGGTTATCGCGGTTGCTTCCACGAACAGGCCTCGAGGGATTTCTATTCGGCGCTGGGCGAGGAAGTCCGGATTGTCGAGTGCCCCACCTTCGAGTCCCTTTTCGGCGCGCTGGAGGAGGGGAAGGCGGACGCTGCCGTGATGGCTATCGAGAACACGATTTCGGGAGGACTCATCCCGAATTTCGAACTCCTCAGGTCCTATCCTTACAGGATTAAGGGTGAGGTCTATATCCGCATCGTCCAGAACCTGATGGCTCTCCCCGGCCAGAAGATCGAGGACATCAGGCAGGTGCGCACCCACTATATGGCCATCAACCAGACGCGCAAGTTCTTCGAGGAGAACTGCCCCTGGATCACGATGACCGAGCACGAAGACACCGCCAAGGCCGCCATCGAAATCGCTTCGGAAGGGCTCAAGGGAGTCGGAGCCGTCGCTTCGGCCCTCGCGGCACAGCAGAACGGCCTTGAAATCCTCGCCCCGAGCATCGAGACCTACAAGCAGAACTTCACCAGGTTCCTGATTCTGGACGACTCTCTTTCAGTCCCGAAGAACAGGATCGACAAGGCGACCCTCTGCTTCACGCTTCCACACAAGCCGGGTTCCCTTGCCCAGATTCTGACCATCCTGTCCTTCTACGACATGAATCTCACCAGAATCCAGTCATTGCCTATCCCGGGACGCGAATGGCAGTACTTCTTCTATGTGGACATCAAGTTCGCCACCTACGGACGCTATCGCCAGGCACTCAAGGCCGCAAGGCCTCTGATGGCGGACCTGAATGTGTTAGGCGAATATAAATCAGCTCAGTGATGATAATCGAACCGGCAAAAAGGACCAGCGGGGTCCAGGAATATTATTTTTCAAGGAAACAGAAGGACCTTGACGCGGTCGGCGCGAAACTCCGTGCCGAAGGCGACAGCCTCATCAATCTCGGAATAGGCGCCCCCGACGGGATGCCTCCGCAGGAGGCGATAGATGCCCTCGTGGCCTCCGCGACCGCTCCCGGCAACCACGCCTACCAGAACTACAAGGGACTTCCTGCATTCAGGGAGGCGGTTGCGGACTGGTACTCCCGTTTCTACGGTGTGGAGCTCGAAGCCAACGGAGGCATACAGCCTCTGGTCGGCTCGAAGGAGGGTATCCTGCTGATTTCCCTGGCCTACGTCAATCCGGGCGACAAGGTGCTCGTGCCGGATCCGGGCTATCCTACCTACACGTCAGCATCCCGGCTCGTAGGCGCGGAAGTGCTGACCTACGACCTCAGGGAGGAGAACGGCTGGCTGCCCGATTTCGATGAACTCGAAGCGATGGACCTTGAGGGCGTGAAGATAATGTGGGTGAACTATCCGAATATGCCGACGGGCGCGAAGGCCACTCCGGAGCTTTACCGGAAGCTCGTGGATTTCGCACTCCGTCACCGGATTCTCCTCGTCAATGACAATCCATATTCATTCATCCTCACCGACAAGCCGCTTTCGATGCTCGCCGCTCCGGGCGCGAAGGAATGCTGCCTTGAGCTCAACTCCCTGAGCAAGGCCCACAACATGAGCGGATGGCGAATCGGAATGGTCTGCGGCTCTCCGGAGCTGATTTCCGAGGTCCTGAAAGTCAAGAGCCAGATGGATTCCGGAATGTTCAAAGCCCTTCAGCTTGCAGCCGTCGAAGCCCTGAACCGGGGACCTGAATGGTTCGAGGCCCTGAATGCGGAATATTCGCTCAGGCGCCGCGCCGCCTGCAAGGTTTTTGACCTGCTGGGCGCGAGGTACAATCCCGACACCGCAGGCCTCTTCCTCTGGGGACGTATCGACGGGAAATATGCCGACGGCACGATGACCGCCGGGGAAGCCCTCTCCGAGCGCATCCTCCACGAAGCGGGAGTATTCATCACCCCCGGCTTCATATTCGGAAAGAATGGACAGGACTACATCCGCATCTCCCTGTGCGCCAAACCGGAACTTCTGGAGCGTGCCTGCCGCAAGATTGAAAACGCCAAAGACAGAATACTGCTATGACATTGGGAGTAATCGGTTTGGGCCTCATCGGCGGTTCGATGGCCCTTGACCTCAAGCGAAGAGGTTTCGCCGGCACCGTCCTCGGTGTCGAGAACGATCTTGTGAACGCTTCCGCCGCACAGAACATCGGGCTGGTGGACGAGGTCGTCCCTTTCGAGGATTGCGTGCGCAGAAGCGATGTCGTGGTCATCGCCATCCCGGTCGGGTCGGCGGTGAAGATGCTCCCGGAGGTGCTCGACATCTTCGCTGAATGCGGCGGGGACAAAATCGTCATCGACACCTGCTCGACCAAGAGCCAGATTGTCCGCTCGGTCCACTACCATCCGCAGCGCAGACGTTTCGTGGCGACCCACCCGATGGCCGGTACTGAATATTCCGGGCCGTGGGCCGCGATGCCGAACCTCTTCGACGGGCGCGCCTGCATATTCGCGAACACCGAGGAATCGGACCCGAAGGCCGTGGCGACCGTGGAGAAACTCTACGGGGTGCTGAATATGCGCCCTATTTATATGAACGCCGACAACCACGACGTGCACACCGCCTACGTCTCGCACATTTCCCACGTGACTTCTTTCGCCCTTGCCCTGACCGTCCTCGACAAGGAGCAGGACGAGAAGCACATCTTCGACCTTGCCTCCGGAGGCTTCTCCTCCACCGTGCGTCTGGCGAAGAGTTCTGCGGATATGTGGGTCCCGATTCTCACCCAGAACAGGGACAACGTGCTCCACGTCATCGACACCTACCTCGACAAGATGAAGTCTTTCCGCGACGCCATCGCCGATTATGACGAGGAAAAGATAGAATCCCTCATCAAGGAAGCCAACAGGATCAAGAAAATCATCAGATAATGGACATAAGATTAGACACTATCCCCGTTTCGGAATGGGGTTTCTTCGACGAGAGCATCCCGCCTCTCGTCATCGCGGGCCCTTGCAGCGCCGAGTCGGAACTGCAGGTCATGCTCACTGCGAAGGAGTTGAATTCCTTCGGCATCCACGTTTTCCGTGCAGGAATATGGAAGCCCCGCACCCATCCCGGCTCTTTCGAAGGAGTGGGCACCCAGGGCCTGAAGTGGCTGCAGAAGGTGAAGAAGGAATATGGTATGAAGGTGGGCACCGAGGTGGCTTCCGAGAAGCACGTCTATGAGTGCATCAAGTACGGCATCGACATAGTCTGGATCGGAGCGCGCACCACCGCGAATCCTTTCCTTGTGCAGGAGATTGCCGACGCTCTTCGGGACACCGACATCCCTGTGCTGGTGAAGAATCCGGTCAATCCGGACATCGACCTCTGGATTGGGGCGCTCGAGAGGCTCAACCAGGCCGGAGTCCGCAAGCTCGGAGTCATCCACCGCGGATTCTCCACGGTCGAGAAGATTCCGTACAGGAACGACCCGGGCTGGAAGCTCGCGGTCGAACTGCGCACCAGATGCCCTGAAATCCCATTCTTCGCCGACCCGAGCCATATGGGAGGTTCCAGGGACTATCTCCAGGAACTCAGCCAGAGGGCCATGGACCTCGGTCTGGACGGCCTGATGGTCGAATCCCACTGCGACCCTTCCTGCGCCTTGTCCGACGCCAGGCAGCAGCTTACCCCTGATGCCCTCAAGACCTTGCTCGAGAGCCTCACGGTCCGCCAGAAGGTCACCAACGACGTCGAGTACAACGAGAACATCGAACAGCTCCGCACCCAGATCGACGTGATAGACGAGAACCTCATCCGCGCCCTGGCCTCCAGGCTTGAAATCTCCCGCAGGATAGGCGAGTTCAAGAAGGCCCACAACATCGCGATTGTCCAGACCTCCCGCTGGGAGAGCATCCTGAACTCGATGATAGAGAAGGGCCGGGAGAACGGTCTTTCGGAGGAGTTCGTCTCCATCATATTCAATGCCATTCACGATTCTTCGGTAGCCGAGCAGAACAGGATTCTCGAAGGTTGACTTTCGGCAGCCTGCCCGGAGGCCGGCATATTCCCGGCCGGAACGGATTTCCGTTGATTTTTATAAAGGACAATTCCGCCCGTTTATCAATAAAACGGACGGAATTTTAATTGTTTTGAAAAAAATATTACTTACAGTTTTATATATTTTATCCCTTTTTAAATTACAAAAAGTAGTAATTACTGCCGAAACCCGATGAATAATTATTACTGAAACGATTACTAACCAATAATGTATCAATAGTTTGATGATAATTATGATTTGATAATCCCGTAAATATTAATTATCTTTGCCACTTGATACGCATGTTTGAGAATAAGCTATCATTCAAATAATAATTAAGTTTAGTATTAAGCTTATGAGTAAAAAGTTTTTCTCTATGGCGCTGTGCCTGTTCATCAGCATAGGTGCAGCCATCGCCCAGAACCGTCAGGTTTCTGGTACTGTCACGGATGCCACGACCGGCGATCCGGTGGTGGGTGCGGCCGTTCAGCTCAAAGGCTCCACAACCCGCTACTCGATGACAGATGCTCTCGGAAACTACTCAATTTCCGTGCCAACTGACGCAACTCTTACCGTCAGCCTCTTCGGATATTTGAGTGTCGATGTTCCAGTTGAGGGCAAAACAGTAGTCAATATCACACTCAAGCCTGACACACGCACCCTCGAGGATGCCCTCGTCGTTGCCTACGGTACTTCCAGGAAGGAAGCAATCACAGGTTCGGTGGCAACCGTCAGCGGCCAGGGTCTTGCTGAAGCCCCTGTAACCTCTGTGGATAAGATGCTCTCCGGTAAACTTGCAGGTGTGACCATCTCATCAGTTTCCGGACAGCCTGGTGCCGCATCCCAGATCCGAATCAGAGGTAACGGCTCCATCAATGCATCCAACGCACCTCTTTGGGTTGTCGACGGTATTCCTGTGCTTTCAGGAGATATCAGCTTCATGACCAACACCTCCAGCCTTTTGACCAACCTGAACCCGAGCGACATCGAGTCCATCACCGTCCTCAAGGACGCTGCTGCGGCTTCAGCTTACGGTTCACGTGCTGCAAACGGTGTCATCCTCGTTACCACCAAGAGCGGAAAGGAAGGTGACGCAGTCTTCACTGCAAGCGCCAAGTTCGGTGTCAACTGGCTCCAGAGCGACTCCGGTTTCAGGATGATGAACGCACGCGAGGCTCTCACCTTCCAGCGCGACGCCATCATCAACGCCGGTATGGACCCGGACGATCCTTCTTCATCATATTATCGTCCGTTGAGCCTCCTCCAGGGCAAGCTCTACAACCCTATCAGGGAGTACACCAAGCTCGGCAAGCTCCAGGAATATGAAATCGCCGCAAGGGGCGGTAACTCCAAGAGCAAGTACTATTCTTCATTCTCATACCACAAGAACGACGGTACATTCTACGGCGTTTATTACGAGAAGCTCCAGGGCCGCGTGAACGCTTCCTACAAGCTTCGCCACAACCTCGAGACCGGTATCAGGCTCAACTACGCCTACACCGAGCAGGTTGACGTCCCTATGCAGTCCCTCTACTATGCCAACCCTCTCTGGACCGGTGAGACCACTCTCCCTTGGGAGGACATCAACCACAACGGCGACTGGTCTGCGTGGAGCGGCTACAACGGAGGTGACAGCCCGAGGGCTACCGCAAAATACGATGACCAGCGCGATTCCAACTATCGCATCAACGCCACCGTCAACCTCAAGTGGACCCCTATCAAGAACCTCGAGCTCGAAACCAAGGAGTCCATCGAGTCCATCTTCATGGATTCAAGGGCTTACTACTCTCCGCTCGGCCACGACAACACTTATGCCGACCAGCTCGACACTTACAACCGTGTGATCAACCAGATCACCACGTCCAACACCGCTTCATATTCAAACACCTTCGGCGGCTACCACAACTTCCACGCTGTGATCGGCCAGGAGGCTATGAGGTACTCTTCACAGAGCACTGAGACCTACTCTCCTCAGGTTGATGCCAATATGCCTTATCACAATACCGCAGACCAGACCACCACTGAGATCGCACAGTCCTTCTCAGAGGAGACGATGCTTTCATTCTTCGGTATTGCAGACTACAACTATGACAACCGCATCTTCGTCCAGGGCACCATCCGTGAGGACGGTTCATCCCTCTTCGGCGCAGACAACAAATGGGGTCTCTTCTGGTCTGCTTCAGCTTCTTGGAACATCGCCAACGAAAAGTGGTTCAAGAACAATGTAGGTTCAGTCAACCTCCTCAAGATAAGGGGCAGCTACGGTGTCAACGGTAACAACGGTATTTCACCTTACAGGGCCTACGGTCTTTACAGTGCAGCCATCTACAACGGTATCACCGGTTACCTTCCTTCACAGCTTGAGAACCGCGTCCTCTCATGGGAGCGCAACAAGACTCTCGACTTCGGTCTCGACTTCGGTATCCTCGACAACACCATCACCGGAAGCATCGACTGGTACAACCGCAAGACCGTGGATCTTCTCCTTACCAAGCAGATCCCTCAGACCACCGGTTTCTCCACAATCTTCTCCAACGTAGGTTCAATGAGGAACTCCGGTGTCGAAATTCAGCTCGAAGCCAACATCATCCACACGACCGACATGCTCCTGTCCGTAGGCGGCAACATCGCATTCAACAGGACCAAGATTCTTGACCTCGGCGGTGACGAGTATCTCGGAACCAACCTCCGTCAGGTTGTCGGCATGTCAATGTACAACTGGTACCTCTATGACTACTACGGAGTCAACCCTTCAACCGGTGAGGCTCTCTGGGTCACCGAGGACGGTTCACTCACCAACCAGCAGTCAAAGGCAAGACGCTACTATGCAGGTTCTCCTGAGCCTAAGGCAGTCGGCGGTTTCAACCTCGACTTCCAGTGGAAGGGCCTCTCAATCGGCGCAGCCTTCGAGTTCAAGGCAGGCAACAAGGTCTGCATCTGGAACGAGCACTACTATCTCGAGGATGACGGAGCCGACCTGTCCATGAACAATATGGCTTCTTCACTCAACTATTGGAAGAACCCTGGCGACACCGGATGTAACCCTAAGCCGGTAGCAGGTCAGACCACCAACTCCAATGTTTACAATTCAGACCGTTGGATTGAAGATGCAAGTTATCTCAGATTCAAGGATTTCACAGTAGGCTACAGCCTTCCTGAGAACCTTTGCAAGAAGATTTCGATGAAGGGCATCAGGGTTTATGTCAGCGGTCTCAACCTCTACTGCTGGAATGATGTCAACTTCTGGGATCCTGAGCAGGGTGTTACCGGTAACACCGCTGGCCAGTACCCTACGACAAAGTCTATCGTAGGCGGTCTTGAGTTCACTTTCTAAATCGACGTCAACATGAAAAAGATATTTTATTTCGCTTTGGCCGCTGTGGCTCTCCTGTCAAGCTGTAGCAAGGATTTCCTCACGAAGGAGCCAGCCCTTGCCCAGTCTGACGTGCTCACACTCTCCACTTTCGAAGGTATCGACAAGGCGGTTGCAGGTGCCTATGCTCCTCTCGCATCCACTTCCTGGTACTGCGGCAGCTTCATTCTCTCCAACGAGATGAGGACCATGAACGGCAAGAGATGGATCCAGTACACAAGGTACAACTCAGGCCGTTACATCAACGACTATTCAGTCAACTTCACTCCGACCAACACCAGCGCCATCTGGTCATACGGTTACTATGTGATTCTTTCCGCCAATTCTGCAATCATGGCTCTCGACAATGTTGAGGCTCCGGAGCAGGACAAGAACAATGTAAAGGCTGAGGCTCTCTTCCTCAGGGCACTGGCTCACTTCGACCTTGTCAGGACTTTCGCACAGCCTTACAACTACACCTCAGATGCTTCACATCTCGGTGTTCCGGTCATTCTCACCGTCGATTCAGAGGCCAAGCCTGCAAGAGAGACCGTGAAGGTCGTCTTCCAGCAGATCATCGACGACCTTCTCGAGGCAGAAAGCATCATCAGCCCTACCTACTCCAGGAAGGGAGTCACCGATGCAACCGCAGCTGCCAACATCAATTCCATCCGCGCCCTTCTCTCACGTGTCTATCTCTACTGTGAGCAGTGGCAGAAGGCTGCAGATTACGCAACTCTGGTCATCAACAGCGGCAAGTACACAATGTGGACTGCTTCACAGATTGCAAGCGTCAAGGACGGCGAGTTCTCAAGCGTATTCAACCAGGATGTTCCTAAGGGCGGCGAGGTAATCTTCGAAGTCTATGAGAACCTTACCCAGTCCTACGGCGGCGGCAACGAGAATGTGTGCGGTATGTCCAGCTTCAACGGCTACGGCGACTGCGGCGCATCCCGCGATCTTCTTGAACTTTATGAAGAAAGCGATGCCAGAAGCCTTCTCGTTATGCCTGACAATGACGGCAACGCTCTCTTTACCATGAAATATTTCGGAAAGGGTTTGAGCTCCATCGATGCCAACAACACCATCGTCCTCCGTCTTTCCGAGATGTATCTGAACCGTGCCGAGGCTATCATCAACGGAGCTTCCATCCCTGGTGTCACCGCTCAGGGAGACCTTGAGATCATAGCAAAGAGCAGGATCGCATCTATCCAGCCTGCAACAAAGAACGGCGTTTACACTGAAAGGGCAAAGGAACTTGCCTGGGAGGGTCATCTCTGGTTCGACCTTGCCAGAACCGGCAGGGCAATGACCAGGAAGGATGTTTCCGGTACAATGGTTCCGACCGACATCCAGCCTAAGGACTACCGTTGGGCAATGCCTATTCCTGACAGAGAGTTCACTGTCAACCCGAACCTCGTTCAGAATGACGGCTATAACAAATAATAAGGGAAAGAAATGAAATCACTTTATAGAATATTTGCAATCGCAGCAGCTGTGTCATTTGTCGCAGCCTGCAATCCGAACACTCTCCCTGAGTTCGATGACAAGGATGCGTTCGCAGCGTTCGAGAAGACTTCGTACTCTGTTGATGAGACAATCGGCACTATGTCCGTTCCTGTCACCATCGCCTCTGTCAGTCCAATGTCCGCATCTGTGACTTATGAGGTGGATGCAGAAAAGAGCACTGCCGTAGAGGGTGTTGACTACACTCTTGTCGACAAGACCGGCGTAATCTCTTTCAGCGGTTCGGAAAGGACCAATGCAATCACCGTCAAGGTGCTTGATCATTCTGGAGTCTATACTGGCGACAAGGTCCTCGTAATCAATATCAAGAGCGCAGTCGGTGTCAACGTCGGCGCAGAGAATTCCTGTACAATCAAGATTCTTGACCTTGACCATCCTCTCGCAGACATTCTTGGAACTTACACCGTAACCTGTCAGGACTATGCAAACGGGGCCCTTTCTTATGAAATGTCTCTTACCAAGGATCCTGAGGATGTCAACCTCGTTTGGTGTGAAGGTATTGTCCCTCTGGCTGTGAATGATTCCGAGCTCATGGTTTGGGGAACCGTTTCTGCCGACCACAAAACAATCACATTCACCTGCGGCCAGAAGCCTGGCGCAAACTGGGGATACGGCGATATGGTTCTCTGTACATGGGAACTGACTTCAGCCGGCTTCGAGGTCTATGTTGAGGGCTCCATCGTCTTCACCAAGCAGGAGGATGGTACATTCACCAGCGAGAACTCGATTGCATTCGTTGATGACTACTACATTTACCGTGGCGGTTTGCTCTACCCTGGCACAGTCTGGACTAAAAAATAGTATGCTAAGATTATGAAGAAGATATTCAAATACATTGCTTTTGCTGCAATTGCCGCAAGCGCTTTGGTTTCCTGCCGCTACGGAGAGGACGAGATCTCCAATCCGGCCGACGAGGCACCGGCTATGACCATCACCATCGGTGATGTGACCGACAATGCCTGCACATTCACTATCGCCCCTTCAGGACAAGCATCCTACTACAGTTATTCTGTGGTCAAGGGTCTGGCTACCGAGACACCGGATGCTTCAAAACTCTATTCTGTCACCGCCGGTGGTATCAGCAAGGGCACTTTCAAGTATGCAGACAAGCAGTCAGCCACCATCGAGCTGACCGGTCTGGCCAACAACTCCGACTACACCATTTTTGCTGTAGCCGGCAGCCCTGAAGGAGCAGTAGGTATCGCTTCTCTTTTGAGATTCCACACTCCTGACACCGAGCTTCCTTCAATCACTGATGCCGGAATCGAGGACGGTTCCCTCATCCTGGTATTCGACGAGGATGTCACTTACAATGACAGGAAAACCGTTCAGGTTGATCTTTATGCTTCTTCCTCATTGTATTACCAGCATCCTTACCTGGCTGCTGACAAGTTGGGAGAATTCACTCTTGCCGAAGGCACTTCTGAAGGCAACGTTGTCGTCTTCCCTATTCCTGAGGATTCCTACATCGACGGCGCCCTCCTGGCAGTTTCCTTCGAGGACGGCACTTTCATCGATGTAGTCGGCAACAAAGTGGAGGGCATACAGTCCTACGTATTCGGAAATTACTATGTAAATGGTCAAGGTTGGTATCCTGAGACCTACGGTGTCGTAATCGAGACCGAGCCTGGCACTTTCGACCTGGGCGATGCTCTCGAGATCGGTGACGTGACTACAATCGTCGATGAAGAAGGTGAATCTGTACCGGTTCTCTACTTCCCGATTGAATCAGGAATCGGTTACTACTTCTCATTCAATTCAGGCTACCTGTACTATACCGTTGACTGGAACGACTACTATTATGTCTATGGTACAGTTGTTTACAGCCAGGTTTCAGAGGACGGCAGAGTCAGCTACAAGGAGCTGGTTCTCGGTTCTTCTTCTGAAGATTCCGATGCTGTTTACGACCTGATCCCTGCAGATTCAGGTGACTACGGAGTTGTCTATCTCCTTGAGGAGCCTCTGGCCGGTGACACCGTCACCATCACCATCCCTGAATATGCTTACGTAGATCAGTGGGGAAGGTACAACAACGAGAAGACCTTCGAGTTCGTCTATCAGCCATCAGCAGAGTAAGCCCTGCTCCGGTTTAGAATATGAAGGGTCGGCTGACATTGTTCAGCCGGCCCTTTCTGCATCCCCGCAGGACCCGTGGAGGTACGCCGGAATGCTGCGATGGAAAGAGGCTGTGGCGGAATCCTTTGGGCTTCTTCGAAATAATCGTTATATTTACAAGTTTTCAGTTTCAGCGTTAACCAAGCGGCAGGAACTGCCGCAACTGACAAAGAACATCAAACAAGAAACTATGACTACCAGGAAATTTATCGCTGCCGCCGCGGCGTTTGTACTTGCGGTGATGTCACTTCCCGCCCAGACCCCTACCACGACTTGGCCGTATCTGTACGGTGAATTCACCGACGGTGTCGTCTGCCTCTCGAAGAAAGGCGAGATAGAGGGCAAATTCAACATCTGCCTTGACGGCTGCGTGCTTCATTTCATCGACAAGGACATGGTCAAATCCCATTCTTCCGCCGAGGTACTCTCGGTCCGGATAGGGAAAGACATTTTCCAGAACGTGTACGGCAGGCTTCTCAAAGTCCTCGATATGTCCGACAAGTGCCTCATCGTCCAGGAGAACGAAATCGATTTCGCTTCCCTCAATTCGACGGAAGCTGCCTACGGTTCCTCCTCCACCACTTTGGGCAATATGAGCCTCTCTTCCGCAGAAGGAATCGGCGGAACCAACACCAGCGCGAGCCTCAACCACATGGAGCTGAAGCACAACCGCGACCAGGGCAAGGAACTTCCCCTGATCGTGAAGAACTACATATTCGTAAAGGGACGCAAAATCTTCTGCACCAAGAAGGATGTCCTGGAAATCGCTCCGGACAAGGACAGCATGAAGCAGTTCCTCAAGGAAAATCCTGTCAAGTGGAAAGAGCCGCATTCGGTTCTTGCCGTGGGCGACTTCCTCTACTCTCAATTCTGATTCTAATTTGTGAATATGAAAACAAGCAGATATATCTCATTCATCGCAGCTCTTGCCTTCTTGGCAGCCGGCTGCGCAAAGGACGGCCTGTCCGGGGAGGTGGACGGAGGCAATCAGGAGCCTGTGGCCGAATCGCCTGACCAGTCCTGCGAACCCGGTATGGTGGTCGTCGAATTCGATGACGACATGCTCGCCCTGATTGAAGGCGACCTCGCCCAGGGCAAGGTGGTCACCAAATCGATGCCTCTCAACTCGGCTCTTGACGAGCTGGGCATCGTCTCGATGGAAAGGCTCATCCCTGATGCCGGCAAATACGAACGCAGCCAGCGCGAATTCGGCCTGCACAGGTTCTATCTCGTCAAATTCGATGAGAACCAGCCTGTGACCAAGGCATCAGTGACTTTGGAAAGCATTCCGGGAGTCCTCGGGGCAGAAAAGCGTCACAGGATTGTCCGCAAGACCTTCGACGACCCGTATTTCTCCAACCAGTGGCACTACTACAACGACGGTTCCAACGGTAACAAGGCCGGTGCGGACATCAATGTCGTGCCGGTCTGGGAGCAGATTACCACCGGCAGTTCCAAGGTCATCGTAGGAGTGGTTGACGGAGGCATTGACACCGAGCATCCGGACCTTGCGGCTTCGGTGATTCCGGGCGGCAAGAACGGCAGCAAGAATTTCATCAACAACTCCTATGTCATCACTGCCGAATCCCACGGAACCCACGTCGCCGGTACCATAGGTGCCATCAACAACAACGGCATCGGAGTCTGCGGAGTGGCCGGAGGAGACTACAAGAACAACGTGGCTGGCGTCAGGCTGATGTCCTGCCAGATCTTTTCCGAAGACACCAAGGGAAGCGGCAATTCCGAAGCCGCTCTCGTCTGGGCTGCGCAGCACGGAGCCATCATCGCCCAGAACAGCTGGGGCTACGATCCCGACACCAACAATGACGGCACGGTTTCGACCCAGGAGCTGATGGCGTGGAGGAATATGTCAATCCCTTCAGCCCTCAAGCAATCCATCGACTACTTCATCGCCTATGCAGGCTGTGACGAGGACGGCAACCAGCTCTCCGATTCTATGATGAAGGGCGGAGTCGTGATTTTCGCTGCCGGCAACAGCGGGGTGGACTACGACCCTATCGGAGCCTATGACCCGGTCATCTCCGTGGGCGCAATCGACTCCAAGGGCTACAGGGCATCATATTCAAACTACGGAAGCTGGGTTGACATCTGCGCTCCGGGTTCCGGGGTTTACAGCACCACCCCAAATGCTTCCTACGCCTCGAGCACCGGCACGTCGATGGCCTGCCCTCATGTTTCCGGAGTGGCAGCCCTCATCGCCTCTTTCTACGGAGGCCCGGGCTTCACTGCCGAGGCCCTCAAGGAGAAGCTCCTTGGGGGAGCGAACCAGAGCATAATGCCTTCCAATTCCAAGATAGGCCCTCTGGTGGATGCGATGGGCGCAATATCTTTCGGAGGTGAGAACATCCCTGAGAAGGTTGCCGCATATTCGGTGAACCCTGTTTCCAACAGCATCGATTTTACCTTCAAGGTCACAGGCACCAAGAAGAACGTCAAGGCTTTCGGCTATATCCTTATGGCCAGCAAGGACAAGGCGGCCCTCGAGTCCGTCGATCCGAGAAATCCTTCCTCTGATGTCGCAACGGCCTTCGTGACTGTCCCTGCTGAAATCGGCATCGGCAAGGAGATGACAGTACGTCTCTCCGGTCTTGATTTTGAAACTGACTACTATGTAGCCGTCGCCGGATGCGACTATTTCACCAATTATTCCCCGATTTCCGAGATCAAGGAAGTGCACACTCTGGTCAACAACCCTCCGGTCCTTGAAGGAGACGCCGCCAAGGTGACTCTCCACGCCTATGAGAATCTGACAGTCCCTGTCAGGTACTACGATCCGGACGGTCACCAGCTCACCCTTGTCCTTGAAGGCGGATCAGATGCCGTTTACAAGGGGGAAACCATTGAGGAGGGCGTGTACAACATCGTCATCTCCGGCCGGAAGGCCCCTGCCGGGACATATTCGCTGAAATTCACCGCCACTGACAACTACGGCAGCAGCACCAGTTTCACCAAGGAATACACCATCCTTGAGAATGTCGCTCCGGTCCTGTCCAAGGAGTTCGACAACCTCCTTTCCACAAGCATCGGAGCCCTGTACACCTTCGACGCCGCCGAGTACTTCAGCGACGCTGACGGAGAACCCCTGACCTACATCGTCGAAAATTCCGACGGGAGCATCGCGCATCTCAACACCTCCGACGGCACATTCTATCTCACGACCCTGAGCTACGGAGTCACCACGATCACGGTAAGGGCCACGGACGCATTGGGCGCCAATGTCTCATCCTCATTCAAGGTGCTCGTGCGCGACCCTGAGGTCAAGTACCTGGCCTATCCGAATCCGGTGGTCGATGTCCTGAATCTCGCAACCGGCGAGGACCTCGAGGAAAGCCACGTCACAATCGTGTCCGCCAGCGGAACCACTGTCTTTGACGGTTCGGTGACCGCCAGCGCCTTCGAGCCGGCCTCTATTGACATGAGTTCCTGCGCTCCGGGCAGATATTCACTGTTCTTGACAATAGGCTCTGAAGAGTACAGAAAAACAATCGTGAAGAAATGAGAAAGAACATAACAAGACCGCTGCTTCTCGCCCTCTGCCTGCTGGCCCTGGGCACCGGCGCAAATGCACAGACAGCCAATGATTTTTCAGGGAGCGTCGCACTTCCTTTCATAAGAATATGCCGGGACGCGGCGACTGCGGGGATGGGCTTCACCGGCTCGGCCTCGACTTCCTCCGTGGCATATTCCGCATTCACCAATTCCGCGATGCTTCCTTTTGCAGAGCGTAAGCTGAGCGCAGGCCTGTCCTTCCAGGGCTGGGCTCCGGACGGGGAGAAGAACACCAACCTCGCTTTCGGCTCCGCCTTCAGGTTCGGCGACAGGTTCGGCATTTCAATCGGTGCCGCGCTCCAGAACGGTGAGGAATATGAAATCTTCGACCAGACAGGCTCTATGCGCGGAACCGACAGGACGAAGGACCTGCTCGTCGGTCTCGGATTCGGCTGCCGGATTGCCGGCAACCTTTCAGCCGGAGTCAATTTGAAGTACGCAGGAGAGACCCTTGCCGGGGATGTCTCCCTTTCCGCCTTCGCGGCAGATGTATTCCTGGCCTACAAGTGGAAGGGCCTGAACGTTACCGCCGGAGTGTCTTCGGTCGGGACTTCGGTCTCCGCCGCTTCCGGTGACAGCTTCTCCCTCCCGTCTTCCGCATCCGTCGGGGCCGCCTACGACCTGGCATTCTCCGAAAAGCACGGCCTGAACTTCGCCCTTGACGCAGACTGCTTCTTCAACGGCGGAATCACCGCGGCGCTTGGCGCAGAATATTCATTTGCGGATATGGTCTTCGCCCGTGCGGGTTATCATTATGGCAGCTCCACGGCCGTACTCCCTTCATTCGTTACTGTCGGCCTCGGCGCAAGGTTTGTCGGAATCGACATCAACTTCGCCTATCTGACCGGAAACGAGGTTCTCGGAAACACACTGACCATAGGCATCGGCTATTCGTTTTAGGGCAGCCGCACTGCACGGCAGATAAGCAAAGAGGCTGGCCGGATTCACATCCGGGCAGCCTCGTTTCTTCGGTTACGTTGGTATTTGGTTCTCAATAATCAGGGGTGAATCTCGCAAGCACATCCGTCAGGGTGCGCTCGAAGATTTCCCTTTCGTGGTCGGTGAGGAAATCTACTTCAATAGGGACCTGGAACAGCCTCAGCTTGAGCTGGTCCGGCATCTCCCCAAGATCCAGAATCCTCTGGCAGTCCTTTTCCGTCGTGGCTACGACGGAAGTGGGGTTGCTTTCGACCACCCTCATAATCCGTCTGATGTCGGATTTCCTGTAGGTATGGTGGTCGGCGAACTTGAAGCTGGAGATTATTCTGTGCTCGTCGCTCAGATACATCCGCAAAGGCGTGTCCTTGGCGATCCCCGTGAAGAGAATAAGTTTCTGTGAATATGCGTACCTCGGGTCGGCCTCTTCATAGACCGGTGCGAGGTGCTTGTAGTTGATTGTGGTGAAGAGCAGAAGTTTGGACTTGCCCTTCCTGTCTATGCCCGTGCAGGTCTCGGTGTTGTAATCCCTGAGCCCGAGAGTGTCCGACCATTTGATCCTCTCTTCGTCCGAAAGGTAGTGCGGGCATTTTGAGACAATCAGGATGTCCCCCTTCAGAAGTCTTTCCGGCAGGTCTCTGAGCCGTCCGAAAGGCAGGAGCATGTCCTTGTTGATAGGACGGGAATAGTCCACAAGGAGGATGTTGAAATACGGCCTCAGGGCCCTGTACTGGAAGGCGTCGTCCAGCACGATGAGGGCCGTCGGAGGAATCTGCCTGTCTGCGCACCTGCGCGCCCTTTTGTCCGTCGCTATTTTTTCGGGATGGACAAGGAGGTCACAGCCCTTGACCCTGTGCCTGTCCACGGCCACAGTGACTCCGGGAAACTTCTTTTTTATCTGCAGCGGTTCGTCGCCATATTCCTTGACGGAGCCTTCCGCCTCGACAATCTGGAAGCCTCCGCTGTTGCGCTTGTGGCCTCTGGAGAGTACTGCAATGTTCTTTTTTCCCCAGTCTTTGCTCTTGAGCAGGCTGCGGAGAATCATTTCGGTGTGCGGAGTCTTTCCTGTCCCGCCGGCGGTGATGTTGCCCAGGCAGACAGTCGGCACCTGTGCGGTGCTGACCTTCCTGATTCCGTGGTCGTAGCAGAAATGCCTCGCCTTCAAGGTGAGATAATATGGTGCAAGGATGATCTTGTCAAACATAGGTGCACAAAGATAGCCAAAAAAGTCACAAACCGTACACCGATTCACCGCTCAAAAGGGCAGTCCCGCCCCATTTTGACGAAATCAACTCCAGAATGTTGAAAACTTCTTCCGGATTGTCCTCCGTGACGAGCCTCATCCTGGTTTCCTTGAAATCCGGAAGGCCTTTGAAGTAGCAGGAAAGATGCCTCCTCATTTCGAGGACACCCGTGCGAGGGCCTTTCAGGTCGAGCGACATCTGAAGCTGCCTTTTGGCGAGTTCGACCCTCTGGTTGACATCCGGAGGCGGGAGTTCCTCTCCCGTCGCGAGGTAATGCTTGATTTCTTTGAATATCCAGGGGCGTCCGAAGGATGCCCTTCCGACCATTATCCCGTCCACCCCGTAGCGCCCGAAAGCCTCCGCGGCCTTGACTGCCGAGTTGATGTCCCCGTTGCCGATGACCGGAATGCGCATCCTCGGATTCTCCTTGATTCTGCCTATCAGGGTCCAGTCGGCTTCCCCCTTGTACATCTGGCACCTTGTCCTGCCGTGGACGGTGAGGGCGCTGATGCCTGCGTCCTGGAGCCTTTCGGCCAGCTCGACAATGATTTTGCTGTCCTCGTCCCAGCCCAGGCGGGTCTTCACGGTGACCGGCTTTGACACGGCCTTTACTATCCTTTCGGCAATCATCACCATCTTGTCCGGATATTTCATCATCCCCGAACCGGCCCCTCTCCCGGCAATCTTGCTGACCGGGCATCCGAAATTGATGTCTATGGTGTCGCAGCCGTGGCCGCCCACGAGCTCCCGGGCGGATTCGGCCATCTGCGCGGCGCGCACCATAGCGTCCGGGTCGCTGCCGTAGATCTGGATTCCGACAGGCGCCTCCTGTCCGCTGGTCTTCAGCTTGTCGAAGGCTTTCCTGGCATCCCTCACCAGGCCCTCGGCCGGGATGAATTCGGTGAAGACCATGTCGGCACCCTGCTCCCGGCATATTCCTCTGAAGGATGCGTCGGTCACATCCTCCATCGGCGCCAGCAGAACGGGTTTCTCTCCAAGGTCCAGGTTTCCTATTTTCATATTCATTGATGATTGTCCGGATTGCAAAGATAAGTCTTTTCCGCGAGACTCCTGCAGGGCTTTTGTGGCTCAATCTTATTCTGGCAGATGTAATTAGTTTGCCAAATCCGGAAATTATTCTTATCTTTGCGACCCCTATGTTGTGTAGGGATCGCAATATTTTAAGTTAAACCATTAAAGATCAAGACAGTGGACACACTAAGCTACAAGACAGTTTCCCTCAATGCGGCAACTGTAAAGAAAGAGTGGTTCGTCATCGATGCTACAGATCTGGCACTCGGACGTCTTGCTTCAAGGGTTGCTCTTGTCCTCCGCGGCAAGAACAAGCCTGGTTTCACCCCTCACGTGGATTGCGGTGACAACGTCATCGTCATCAACGCCGAGAAGGTGATGCTCAAGGGAGACAAGATGGACAATCGTGTTTATGTCCGTTACACCGGTTATCCTGGTGGACAGCGTTTCACGACTCCGAAGGAGATCCTTGCAAAGAGACCGGCCGAACTCGTGAGGAGGTCCGTCAAAGGAATGCTCCCTAAGACCCGTCTTGGTGACAAGATTCTCGGCAACCTGTACGTTTACGCAGGTCCTGAGCATCCGCACCAGGCACAGAACCCAAGAGAAATTAAGTTGAACGAAATCTAAAAGAGCAAATGGAACAGAAAAACGCCCTTGGAAGACGTAAAGCAGCCGTAGCTCGTGTTTATCTTTCAGCTGGAACCGGCAAGATTGAGATCAACGACCGCTCCCTCGAAGTATTCTTCAAAGAGGAGTCACTCCGTTACATCGTCAATCAGCCGTTTGCAGTGACAAAGACAGAAGGTCAGTTTGACGTGAAGGTCACCGTTGCAGGTGGTGGTACCAAAGGCCAGGCAGAGGCTATCAGACTCGGTATTGCTCGCGCTCTCAGCGATCTCGACAGAGAGGCATACCGTCCGGCCCTGAAGGCAGAAGGCTTCCTTACCCGCGATGCTCGTGAAGTCGAGAGAAAGAAGCCTGGTCAGCCTGGCGCACGCGCACGCTTCCAGTTCAGCAAGCGATAGTCTTTGCCGGCTGCAGCTCGCACTGCTTTATGAAAAAGCACAGTCCGGTTCAGAAATCCCACGGACTCCTGCAGGGATGTGAATCCCGAGGATTTACCTGGAATTGCCGAGACTGCGGAAAATCCCGGCGGACTGGCCCAGGGCCACTACCCCGAGATTAAAGAAAAGAGCCCGGAGACCATCGGTAAGGGTCCCGGGGAAGTAATCAAAACAAAAACAGTTACAAACAACAATGCCACGCACAAATTTCCAAGAACTTCTTGATGCAGGCGTACACTTCGGCCACCTCGCCAGAAAGTGGAATCCTAAGATGGCTCCGTACATCTTCGACCAGAAGAACGGAATCCACATCATTGACCTGCACAAGACCATCGTCAAGATAGACGAGGCTGCTGACGCAATGAAAGAGCTTGCACGTTCAGGTCGCAAGATTCTCTTCGTAGCCACCAAGAAGCAGGCTAAAGAGATCGTTGCAGAGAAGGCAACAGCAGTCAATATGCCATCGATAACCGAGCGCTGGGCTGGCGGTATGCTTACCAACTTCCCAACCATCCGCAAGGCTATCAAGAAGATGAACACCATCGACAAGATGAAGGAGGACGGTACCTTCGACAAGCTCGCCAAGAGAGAGCGTCTCCAGGTAACCCGTCAGAGAGAGAAACTCGAGAAGAACCTCGGCTCAATCAAGGATATGAGCCGTCTCCCTTCCGCCCTCTTCGTCATTGACATCCAGAAGGAAGCCAATGCTGTAAAGGAGGCAAACCGTCTCAACATCCCGGTATTCGCAATGGTTGACACTTGTTGCGATCCTACCTCTATTGATTATGTAATACCGGCTAATGACGATGCCACAAAGTCCATCGAAATCATCATGGACATCCTTTGCAAGGCCATCGAAGAAGGTCTCAACGAGCGCAAGCTTGAGAAGGAGAAGGAAACCGTAGAGGAAGCCGCCGAAGGCGAGGCTCTCTCAAAGGCAACCGGCAAGAAGCTCCGTGCACGCAAAGGCGCAAAGCCTGTTGACGTGGAAGCCGAGGCCCCTGCCCAGACAGAAGAATAATTTTTTAGACTGAACGAATTATGGCAATCACCGCACAAGACGTAATGAAGTTGCGCAAGATGACTTCAGCCGGAATGATGGACTGCAAGAAGGCTCTCACAGAGGCTGACGGCGACTTCGAGAAGGCTGTCAACATCATCCGTGAAAAGGGTAAGCTCGTCGCTGCAAAGCGTGCTGACCGTGAGACCTCCGAAGGTGCAGTTCTCGTCCGCATCCAGGGCAACAAGGGTATCATCGTCTGCCTGGGCTGCGAAACCGACTTCGTTTCTGCAACTCCTGACTTCAAGGCTCTCGCCGCTGAAATCGCAGATGCAGCCATCAAATCATTCCCTGCTGACGCCAATGGCCTTATGGCAAGCGTATGCTCCAACGGCCACACCGTCGAGGAGGAAATTTCCGCCCAGACCGGCAAGACCGGTGAGAAGCACGTTCTCGCCTACTATGCCGCCATCGAAGCTCCGTTCATCGCTGACTACGTACACTTCAACGGCAAACTCGGTGCCCTTGTCGCTTTCAACAAGGAAATCCCTGCAGAACTCGGCAAGGCCGTAGCCCAGCAGGTCACTGCTATGAACCCTGTTTCCATCTCTCCGGCCGACTGCCCTGCAGAGGTAGTTGAGAAGGAGCGCGAACTCGCAATCCAGAAGACCAAGGACGAGATGGTTCAGAAGGCAGTCGATGCAGCTCTCAAGAAGGTCGGCATCAATCCTGCACACGTTGACAGCGAGGATCACATCGAGTCCAACACTGCCAAGGGTTGGATCACTCCTGAGCAGGCCGCCCAGGCCCGTGAGATCATCAAGACCGTCTCTGAAGAGAAGGCTGCTTCACTCAACGAGCAGATGATCCAGAACATCGCCAACGGCCGTGTACAGAAGTTCTTCAAGGAGTCCACTCTCGAGGAGCAGGATTTCGTACAGTCAGACGAGAAGATCTCTGTCGCCCAGTACATCAAGAAAGCTGATTCCGAGGCAAAGGTTATCTCCTTCAAGAGATTCTCCCTCAGCGACTGATAGCAGGTCCCGCAATTGGAATAGGGTGGCCAGGTCCGAAGACCTCAGGCCACCCTTTCTGTTTTGTGTCAGGATATTCATAAGACTACTTGCCGTGCAGGAGCGAATCCGTTCCGCTGGCAATCAGGCTGAAGAAAGTTCTGATGGTGTTGCGCGGGAATATCCGCAGGTTGCCCGCAATCCAGGAAAGCCGTCTGGCGGTGTTCACGACCTTTTTCCCCAGGTAGGATTGTTTGCGTCCGCCATTCCCCCGGTATATGTTCGAGCTGACGATTGCCTTCCAGAGCATCCGGCCTTCCTTTGAATATCCCGCTTCGTGGAAAGGCACTTCCTCCGGAGGCAAACCGAGGAAGTCGGTGAGGATGCAGCCGAGCACCTTCCATTCCTTCATCACGCCGACATTCTCAAGCCTGCTGCGGAGTTGCTCCAGGTCGATTTTGCCGGCGTTCCGGTGCAGGAGCATCGCCCAGTCGCACAACTGCTTGAGCGACAGCCCGAAATCGTAGAGATGCTGGACTATGTGCAGGAATATGAAGGTGGCGTCGAAAGAAAGCCCGCTGCCCCGGATCGCCCGGTCCCCGATGCTGAAAGTGCAGAACTCCTCCTTGTCGAACATCTCCCTTTGCAGGCTGTCCATCAGCGAGTTGAATCCTCTGCCCATCCGGGTGTGCAAAGTCCCGTGCAGTTCCACCTCCAGTTTGCCGAAGAACAGGCCGTAGTGGCGGATTCGCGGATATTCAGGGGCGCTCCCTGTGGCCTTCGGGACCAGGAGCCCTGCCGCCTTGAAATAGTCGTCCCCGTCCAGAAGGATGTCGATGTCGCCCGCAGTCCTGTGCGAAGGACAGGGATAGAGCCGGGCCATGGCCTGCCCCTTCAGGATGACCGGCCTGAGCCCGCGGCTCTCCAGCAGCTCCGTCACCTTGACCAGAAGGCTGTCCAGTCTGGCGTTGGTCCTCTCGACACTGATGGTCTCCTTGATGAAGGCCCTGATGTGCTCCCCGGCAAAAGGCAGCTCCGGGAAGGCTTTCTTTTCGGCAGCGATGCCGTCGGCGACGATGCCCGAGACGGCCAGGGTGCGGGAGAGCTCCCTGACGGCCTCCAAGTCGTACTCCTGATCCGGAATCTCCTCGGCCCTGCCCCAGAGACCTGCACGGAGGAGCAGCGGCAGCAATTCTTCGTTGGTCATCATCGCTTCCAAAGATAAGGATTCCCCACGACAATTATTTGCTTTACAAGCCTTTTTTTTACATTTTTGCAGTTTGACTGAAAACCGCTACGACAATGAATACCAAGCATATCAAAAGGCTCATTCTCCTATCCCTGACGGCCCTGCTCGCATTCTCCGTGAACTCATATTCACAAAATATGAGCGACGAGTCGATTCTGCAGTATGTGACGGAGGCCCTGGCCGCCGGCAAGAGCAATACGCAGATCGGGCAGGAACTTCTCTCCCGGGGAGTCTCGACGGCCCAGATCAAGCGCCTTCTCGGGCAGGTCTCAAAGGAAGGGGAACTCCCGACCGGAACGGCCGTCACACAGCAGAAGGATCAGTCCGGCCAGTCTTTCCGCCAGCGCAGCGATTTTGCCGAGAAGTCCAAGGCCATCCTCGCCGGGAAGGACAAGGAAGAAGAAGTTAAGGACAGCCTGAAGCAGAAGAAGACGGTGCCCATCTACGGCCACGACATCTTCGGCAGCAAGAACCTTTCATTCGAGCCCAACGAGAATGCCGCTACTCCGGAGACCTATGTCCTCGGTCCGGGCGACGAGGTTATCATCGATGTCTGGGGCGCAAGCGAAGTCTCCGTGAAGCAGATGATCAGCCCGGACGGCAGAATCAACGTTCCCCAGGTCGGCCCGATAGCGCTCGGCGGAATGACCATCAAGGATGCCGGAAAGAAGGTGGCCAGAGAGTTCGGCCGCGTCTATTCGACCGACAACGTCAGCCTGACTCTGGGCCAGGTCAGAAGCATAAAGGTCCACGTGATGGGCGACGTGAAGGTTCCGGGAACCTACCGTCTTTCTTCATTCGCCACCGTCTTTACGGCTCTCTACCGGGCCGGAGGAATCACTGACATAGGCAGCATCCGCGAGGTCCGGGTTTCGAGGGGCGGCAAGCTACTGACTACGGTTGACATCTACAAGTATCTCATCGAAGGTGACACTTCCTGCGACATAACCCTCCACGACGGCGATGTGGTCAACGTCCCTCCGTACAGCAATCTCGTGACCGTCGAAGGACGGGTGAAGCGCCCGATGCGCTATGAGATGGCGGAAGGGGAGACCCTCGACCGGCTGATTGCCTATTCGGGAGGCTTCGCCCCGGAGGCGCACACCTCCGACGTGCGTGTCACCAGAAAGGGACCGGACGGGCCGGAAGTATATTCAGTGAATATGCAGACGTCCGCTGCCGCCTTCGCTCTCCGCGACGGGGATGTGGTCGAAATCGACTCTGTCCGGGTCCGGTTCACCAACCGCCTGGAGGTCAAGGGCGCGGTCGGAAGACCGGGAACATACAGGCTTGGGGACGGGGTTGAAACCGTCTGCCAGCTTGTCGAAAAGGCGGGCGGCCTGAACGAGGACGCCTTCCTCGGAAGAGCCCAGATCATCCGCGAAAAGGATGACCTCTCGCTCGAGGTGATTGCCATCGCGCTGGGCGGAATCATTGACGGCAGCGTGCCGGATCTGCCCCTGAAGAACAACGACATCCTCTTCGTGGCCAGCAGGAAGGACATCGAGTCCAAAGGACCTTTCAGCATCAACGGCTATGTGCTCAATCCGGGCGAATATCCCTATGCCGACAACACCACCGTGGAGGATCTGATTCTTCTTGCCGGCGGTCTGGAGGACGGGGCCTCCACCGTCAGGGTGGATGTCTCCCGCCGTATTCACAATTCCGAGAGCACGATGCCTTCGGACACTCTTGCCGAGGTGTTCTCGTTCTCGATAGCGGACGGCCTCGTCGTGGAAGGCAGGCCTTCCTTCATTCTCGAACCTTACGACGTGGTCGCCGTAAGACGCAGTCCCGGCTATGTGGAACAGCGCAAGGTCACCATCACGGGCGAGGTCGCCTTCCCGGGTGAATATACCCTCGTGCGTAGCGGGGAGACTGTCTCAGAACTGATTGCCCGTGCCGGAGGCCCGACCGCGAAGGCCTATCTCAAGGGCGGAATCCTCAAGAGGAGGTCCTCCGAGTACGAGCAGAACATCCTCGAGTCGATGAAGTCCTTCTCTGATTCGATAAAGGACAGCGTGGAAGTGAAGATTTCCAAAGATTTCCCTGTCGGAGTCGAAATCGACAAGGCAGTCAGCAACCCCGGTTCCGAGTATGACATAGTCCTGCGGGAGGGCGACGAAATCCTCATCCCGGAAATCCTCTCCACCGTGGGCATCCAGGGAGATGTCCTTTTCCCGAACACCGTCAGCTACATCCCGGGCAAGAGAATCAGCTACTACATCAACGAGGCCGGAGGCTTCGGCGAACAGGCCCGCAAGAGAAAGGTTTATGTGGTTTATATGAACGGAAATGTCTCCGCCGGAAGGAACTCTAAAGTCGAACCGGGCTGCGAAATCGTGGTCCCGTCCCGTCCTGCCCGCAAGGGGCTCTCCGCCGGGGAAATGATTTCCCTGGGCACCTCCACGGCCTCTTTTGCTGCAATGATTGTCTCCCTTGTCAACCTCTTGAAATAATCCCGTCCAGAGATGAAGCAGTTCGACACAGATTATGAATATTCCGGAGATGAATCCGTGAACGGCATTGACCTCGCGAAGTTCTGGGTGAAGACAAAGGCCTCCTGGAAACTGATTCTGTGCTGCGTAGGCGTCAGCGCAGTCCTCGGCCTGATTGTCGGTTTCAGCATCCCGAAAAAGTACAAGGTGGTGACCAAACTTGCCCCGGAACTCTCCAATTCGGCCGTAAACCGCCTCTCCTCCCTTGCGAATCTTGCGGGGATGAACGCCAACGTGCTCGGAAGCTCGGATGCCGTCTATCCGATGATTTATCCCGAAATCATCTACTCGGCCAATTTCATGGTGGACCTTTTCGATATGCCTGTCACCCTGGCGGGGGAAGAGCCGATGACTCTCTATGAATATGTCCGGGACCACTCCCGCCGTCCCTGGTGGTCGGCCCTGTTCCAGCTCCCGGGCAAGCTGTTTGCTCTTCTGAAGAAGGAAGAGGACGCCGATCCCGATGCGCCGGTCGATCCTTACAGGCTCACCTTCGAGCAGGCCGCGGTCGCCAAGACCCTCGTCTCCAACATCCGGGCGACCGTCGAGAAGAAGACTATGCTGATTACCATCGAGACCACGATGCAGGATCCGGTCGTGGCCGCCGACCTGGCCCGCTATGCCAATGAGAAACTCAAGAAATACGTGACGGACTACCGCACGGACAAGGTCAGGGAAACCGTGGAATACCTTGAAGGAGTCCTCGTGCAGACCCGCGACGACTACTACGATGCGCAGAAGATCTACGCCTCCTATGTTGACAGCCACAGGAATCTTGTCCTGCAGAGCGTCAAGGTGGAGGCCGAGAGGCTCCAGAACGACATGAACATGAAGTACACCCTCTACAAGTCCGTTGCCCAGCAGCTGCAGGAGGCCAATCTCAAAGTCCAGCAGGAGACTCCGGTGTTCACTGAAATCGTGCCTGCCAGCGTCCCTCTCCGCCCTTGCGCCCCTTCCAAGAAGAAGATTCTCGCAGCCTTCCTGTTTCTCGGTCTTGTCGCCGGTGTAGCCGTAGCCCAGTTGAAGAAGTAAAACGGACCGGTCTTGGACAAACTGTACAAAGCAATTCCTTTCCTGATAGCTGTCGTGGGCATCTTCTCATGTCAGCAATGGATAGAGATTCCCGTCACCAACCAGTATCTGGACTGGCTCTGCCAGTTCGCGATTCTCGGAATCTTTGTCTGGATGGCTTTCCGGAGCAGGAAGATGCCCCAGTACGCCCTGCCCTGGCAGATTGCCCTCTACCTTGTGATGGTCCTGCTTTCGGCCGTCTATGGCATCTTCATGTCCGAAGGCTATTGGGACTACAAGGCGCTCGTTACGAATTTCCTGGCATATTCATTGGCTGTCGGCTATCCCTATTTCGCACAGCCTACGAAGGTCGCAGCCAGCCTCAAAGTCTGGCTCCTTGTCGCCGCCGTGACCGTCTGGTTTCTCCTTCCCTTTATGGACGGGGAATGCGGAAAGTACCTGCTGCCGCTTTCCTTCCTGCTGGTTTTCATCTCCCTGCTGGAGAAGAAGACAATGCTTGCGGTCCTGGTCCTGAGCCTTGTCGTCGTGTTCTTCGGCTCCATAGGGGACCGCAGCACCCTGCTGCGTTTCATCGCCTGCTTCCTGATCGGTCTGGGAGTGATGACAAGACGCTACCTTCCCCGGGAACTTCTGCTTTCCGTCGTGGTCCTTGAACTCATTCTGCCCTTCGTGCTGCTCGCCCTCGGAGTCACCGGAGTGTTCAATGTCTTCCAGATAGGAGAGGCAATCGGCGCCAGCAAAGTCGAGGTCGTGGACTCCAACGACGGCGTGGACGATTTCGGTGCGGACACCAGGACCTTCATCTACATAGAGGAGGCCGCGAGTGCCGTGAAGCACAACTATTTCATCCAGGGACGTTCTCTTGCCCGGGGCTACGATTCCGATTTCTTTATGATGGCCGACGATGAAATGGCCGGAAGAGGGGAAAGAGGCTCCTCCGAGGTTTCCATCCTGAATTTCTTCAACTATTTCGGGCTGATCGGAGTCGCCGTCTTTTTCGCGGTGATTGCAGGAGCCATAGTCCACGCCTTCAAACATTCCAGGAGCAAGATTCTGCTCTTTGTGGCAGTCTATCTCGGCTTCCGGTGGTGCTATTCCTTCGTCGAGGACTACAACTACTTCAATCTCAACACAATCTGCCAGTGGATTGCGGTGTCGATGTGCTATTCGCCGTTCTTCAACAGGATGACCGACTCCCAGTTCGTCCATTGGGCAAGAAAAGCATTGAGCTTCTGACAAAGGAGGGAGGGAAATGAATATGTTGGAGTCAGACAAGAGAATAGCGAGGAACACGCTCTTCCTGTACATCAGGATGGCGGTCGTCCTCCTGATTTCCCTGTACACCACACGTGCGGTCCTGCAGGTCCTGGGAATTGAGAACTACGGTATCTACAATGTCGTCTGCGGCTTCGTGTCGATGTTCACGATTTTCAATGTGGCCTTCTCCTTCAGCATCACACGATTCTACAACGAAGCCATCGGAAAGGGGGACCTCGAGGCACTGTCGAAAGTCTATTCGACCTCCTTTTTCATCCAATGCCTTCTTGCCGTTCTGGTTGTCGCGGTTGTCGAGGCGGTCGGCCTGTGGTATGTCTCCTCGAAGATGGTGATTCCTCCGGACCGGCTCCGGACCGCGATGAAGATTTTCCAGTTCTCCGTCGCGGCAATGGCGGTGACATTCCTCCAGGCGCCCTTCTCGGCCCTCATAATGGCAAAGGAGCATCTGGACTACTATGCTTTCGTGAGTGTGGCCAATTCCCTTTTCAATCTCCTGAATGTATTCATACTCAAGAGACTGTCCTGCGACAAGCTCTTCCTCTACGGACTGCTCTGCTTTGCGGTCTCCGTCCTGGTCTTCCTGCTGTATTTCCTCTTCTGCAGAATCCGGTTCAAGGAACTGAAGCTCTTCCGAAGCCCGGACAAGGCCCTGTTCGGCAGAATGCTCTCCTTTTCCGGCTGGTCCCTTCTCGACCCGGTCGCCTACACGATGAGGGGACAGGGCTGCAATATGGTGCTGAATGCCTTCTTCGGCCCGGTGGCCAATGCGGCATATTCATTGTCCATCCAGATTTCAAACGCGCTGGACCAGTTTACGGGGAACATTTCCACCGCCTTCACTCCCCAGCTCCAGCAGTCTTACGCCTCAGGGGACGAGCAGCGGGCACTCGGACTGACCTTCTCGTTGTCCAAGATTACTTTCGTCCTTTTGACGATGCTCGCCATCCCCCTGGCTGTCGAGATGGACTATGTACTCAATCTCTGGCTGAAAGGCTCCGTGCCGGACCACACCATCCGCTTCGCGACCTTGATCATCGTGGTGAAGATGATGGACTGTCTCCAGAATCCTCTGACGAGGCTGACCCAGGCGACCGGGAGAATCAGGTCCTATATGCTCTGGGCCTCCCTGCTGGTCTCATTGACCCTGCCTCTGGGCTATTTCCTGCTTAAAGCCGGCCTGGAGGCCGAGTCACTCTTCGTCGGGATGGTCGTGATTACCTTCCTGAATCTTCTCCTGTGCCTCTACATCACATCGAGGAATGTCGGATCGCTGTCGTTCGGGGCCTATCTGGGCCGCGTCATTATCCCTTGCTTCCTCCACGCCGCGCTCCTGCTCGGAATCTCCGCTGTGCCGTCCCGGCTGATGGAGCCTTCCTTCCTGCGGCTTGTCCTCACCTGCCTGCTTTCCGTCGCCGCCACCCTCCTGATGGCGCCGTATCTCCTGCTCGGCAGGGAAGAGAGGGCCAGGGTCTTCGCTTTCGTTAAACAGAAAATCAAGTTCAGACAATGATATGGTAGTACTCTGGGTTGTAAATGACACTCTGCCCGAAGCACGATACCTGCTTTCGGGCGAAAGGACTGAAATCAAGACCACAGGAGGCTGGGTCTATGGCTACGCCAGGGCCTTGCTGGACCATCAGGAACTCAGCCTTTCCATCGCCAGCGTCGATGCCTCGGTCAAGGAACTGACGGTTCTCAAAGGTGAAAGAATCACCTACTATCTGGTACCCTGCACCAAGAGCAAAACCGCCTATGACAAGAAACAGGAGAAATACTGGAGAAGAATCGGGGAGATGGCCGCGCCTGATGTGGTGCACATCCACGGGACAGAGTACGCCCATTCGCTTGCAAGCCTGCGCGTCTTCGGCCCGGAAAAGACCCTTGTCTCCATCCAGGGGCTGAAATCCGCTTCCTGGGAGTACTACAATCAGGGGCTTTCCCCGGCTGAATTGAGGAAGGCCTGGACTTTCCGCGACCTTCTGAAAGGGAATATGCTCCACGAGCAGAAGGCCTTCCGGAAGTCGGGCGAACTTGAGGAGGAACTGCTCAGGGAGTGCCGCCACGTCATCGGAAGGACATCCTGGGACAGGGCGAGAGTCAAGGCGATAAATCCTGGACTGCACTACCATTTCTGCAATGAAGTCCTCCGTCCCGAGTTTTACGACGGCAGCAGATGGACCTACGAAGGCTGCCGCCCCCATTCGATTTTCCTTTCCCAGTCCGGATATGCCATCAAAGGCCTGCATCAAGTTCTCAGGGCGATGCCGCTTGTCCTTCGGGAATATCCCGATGCTACGGTAAGGGTGGCAGGATGGGACATCTGCGCCGCCCCCTGGTATCGAATCCACGGCTACGGGAAGTTCATCAAAGGGCTGGCCGCCTCCAACGGAGTTTCCGATGCACTCACCTTTACCGGTTATCTCAATGCGGAGGAAATCAAACAGGAATATCTCAGGGCCAATCTGTTCGTCTGCCCTTCTTCCATCGAGAACAGCCCCAATTCTCTCGGAGAGGCGCAGATTCTTGGCGTGCCTTGCCTTGCAAGCTATGTCGGGGGAGTGATGGATATGATGAAGGGCGACGAGGAGAACCTTTACCGTTTCGAGGAAGTCCCCGTGCTGGCGGAAAAAATCTGCCGGGTGTTCGCTGACGGGGAACGTCAGACCGACTTGCGCGAGGCGGCTGCCCTGAGGCACGATCCGGTACGTAACAGCGAGCAGCTTATGTCAATCTACGGGGAGCTCGCCTTCCCGGCCGGCAAGGAGGAGAAATGAAACACAGGATTGCAGCACTTCTGACAGTCTTCAACAGGAAGGCCAAGACTTTGGCCTGCCTGGGAGACCTGTACGCCGTGATGAGGCCTGCCGCTTCGGAGATGGACATCTTCCTCGTGGACGGAGGCTCGTCCGACGGTACGCCGGAAGCGGTGCGGGAGGCTTTCCCGGAAGTGAGGGTCGAGGTCTGCGAAGGACTCTACTGGGCCGGAGGCATGCGCAGGGCCTGGAATATGTCACTTGAATCCGGCCTCGCATATTCACACTTCCTGCTCGTCAACGACGACACCCGCATATTCCCGCAGGCCCTCTCCGTCCTCGCCAAGGCTGAAGATGCCTGCCCGGGAGGAATATACCTGGGCGCCACCGCCGATCCCCGGACAGGGAAATGCTCCTACGGAGGACGCGCCCTTCTTCGCCCCGGGCACGAGAAGAGCCGTATGCTGATTCCTGACGGCACCCTCCAGAAGGCGGAACTGGGCAACGCCAACATAATGCTGGTGAGCCGCGAAGCCTTTGAACGGCTCGGCATCCTCTGCCCGGACTACACCCACGGAATCGCCGACTATGACTACACCCTGTCGGCCGTCGCGGCCGGCATCCCGGTCCTCCTTGCCGCCGACTATTGCGGGGAGTGCAGCGACGACCACGGCAGGCCCTGGAAGAGCCAGAACACCACGCTCCGCAAGAGGATAGACTATCTCTACAGCCCCAAGGGCCTGGCCTACAAGGAGTATATGCACTATGTGGAGAAGTTCTTCCCGAAAGATGCCTTCGGCTTGCGAATCAAATTGTGGATGAAAACCTTGTTCCCTTTCCTTTGGGAAATGAGGGTGAAGAGAGATAACCCAATAAAAGTAATCCGGCCATGAATGTGTCGATAGGTATAACCCTGGCCCCTTACCGGGTCGATTACTACAACCGTCTTCACGACAGCTGCGATTGCGAGATTCACTTCCTGCAGCGCGGCTTCGACGGGCAGCTCTATTCCAATGAGCAGGTCGAGGCCCGTAGCACCTACGCTCCGCATTACCTGAAGACGCTGAGGGTCGGGAAAGGCAGGCGCCTCGCCCGAGGACTGGGAAAGATTCTCCGCCGCCGGGAAATCCGCAATGTGATTGTACCGGAGTTCTCCGTCCTGGCCCTCCAGGTGATTCTCCTGAAGTTCCTCTACCGGTTGAAGTTCAACATCATCAGCCAGTGTGACGACAGCCTGGACATGCTCGAAGGCGGTGCGAACTTCTCCCGGGCACATATCATCTCCCGAAGAATATGTATGCCTTTCCTCAAGGACATCATCCTGGCCGACTCCCGTGCCGCCGCCTGGTACAGGAAGAAGTACGGCAAGGGAATATGGATGCCCATCATCCGGGACGAATCCGCTGTCGGGGCCTCCCGGGAGCAGCTCGAAGGCCTGTCCCGAAGTGTCAGGAATGAGCTCGGGCTCGAAGGAGTCCTGAACATCATCTTCGTCGCGAGGCTCATTCCCCTGAAGAACCTCCCTTCCCTGCTGAAAGCCTGCAGCGGTCTCGATCTTCCGTACCGTCTGCTTGTCGTGGGCGACGGCCCGATGAGGAAAGAATGGGAGGAGGAAGCCGCAGCCCTCGGAGTCTCCTGCTCCTTCCTCGGCCGGAAGAACGGGCTCGAACTGGATTCCCTCTACCGGGCCTCCGACGTGCTGGTGCTCCCGAGCTTCATCGAAGCCTTCGGCACCGTGACCAATGAAGCCCTGCTCCAGGGCTGCCGCTGCGTCATCTCCGGCAAGGCCGGCTCCGCCTGCCTGATCGAGGAAGGTGTCAACGGATTCATCTGCGACCCTGATTCCCCGGAGGACATCCGGGAAAAGATTCTGCTGGCAGCCCGGATTGAGAATCCGGCCCGCAGTTCCCTGATGTCCTGTACTTTCAGCGGCTGTTTTTCCGGACTTGAAACAATCCTTGCCTGATGCCTGTGACAGTGTACCATATAATCACCCGTCGGGAGCTTGGAGAAGGGGAGCGCGTGGCGCTCAACCTCGCCAAGACTCCTTCTCCGGGCTCTGGCTACCCTGTCATTGGAGCCGCCCGTGGGGCCCGGGGGTTCCCGGAAGCTCTTGGACGGGAATTGTCCTTGTCCCGGCAGGCCTGCGATTCTGCCTTGGGGTCCTGCCGGGCAGTTGTGAGAGTGAATATCAAAACAGGAAATAGATGAATATGCGGACGAAACCCCGGATACTGTTCATAATGCATATGCCCCCGCCTGTCCACGGTGCCGCGGTGGTGGGGCAGTACATACACGACTCCGCCCTTGTCAACAGCAGTTTCGACTGCCGCTGGATCAACCTCTCCACCTCTAAGGAACTCAAGGACGTGGGCCGTTTCAGCCCCGGCAAGGCTGCCGCCTTTCTACGCCTTCTGTCCCGCATCCGCAGGGAAGTCCGCAACTTCTCTCCGGATCTTGTTTACATAACCCCCAACACGGTGGGAGGGCCTTTTTACAAGGACCTGCTCATCTCGCAGTTCCTCAAGTCGAAAGGCTGCCGGGTGGTGGCGCATTTCCACAACAAGGGAGTCTCCACGAGGCAGGACAGATGGCTGGACGACAAGCTTTACCGTCTGGCTTTCAGGAAACAGAAGAACATCCTTCTCTCCGGGAGACTGTTCCCGGATGTGGGCAAGTACGTGGAGCGCCCGGACGTGTACATCGTGCCGAACGGAATCCCGCTCTCTCCCGACTCCGCCTGCACCAAATCGGCGGAAGGCCCTTTGAGGATTCTTTTCCTTTCGAATATGATGGCCTCCAAAGGCGTCTGGGTCCTTCTTGAAGCTCTCCGCATCCTCTCCCGGAGCGGGGCCGATTTCCGCTGCGACTTTGTCGGAGGATGGAAGGACGTGGACAGGGAGACCTTCCTGGCCAGGGTTGGGGAATATGCCCTCACGTCTCAGGTAAACTGTCACGGAGGGAAGTACGGCGAGGAAAAGGCGGCCTTCCTGAAGGCTGCCGATGTGCTCGCTTTCCCTTCGGAATCCGAAGCCTTCGGCCTGGTGCTTCTCGAAGCCATGCAGTACTCCTGTGCCTGCGTCGCGACCGATGAAGGTGGCATCCCGGACATCATAGACGAGGGCCGGACCGGTTTCGTGGTCCCCAAGAGGGACCCCCGGGCCCTTGCCGGAGCCTTGATGAAACTTGCCTCCGACCGGTCTCTCTGCGCCTCGATGGGCCGCGAAGGCCGGAAAAAGTACCTGGAGCGCTTCACTCTGGAAATCTTCGAGCGCAATCTGGTCGCAGTCCTCTCTTCCGTGTTGGAACAATCCTGAATGATTGATTATCTTTGTCATTATGCTCAGCCTCAAGACAGCGGACATAGTCGAAAGCAAGGCGGCCCTCTCCTCCATCCCGGAAGGGAAGCTCCTTGTCAACACGATAAACGCCCATTCCTACAATGTGGCGCAGAAAGATGCGCTGTTCGCCGAGGCCCTGCTCGGAGGAGACTACCTGATTCCGGACGGAGCCTCGATAGTGGGCGCCTGCCGTTTCCTGAAGGCTGAAAGCCGCCCTGAGGAACGCATTTCGGGCTGGGACTTCTTCGTCCACGAGATGGAGAGGGTGGCCGCCAGCGGCGGCAAGGTGATGTTCTTGGGCTCATCCCCGAAAGTCCTTTCGCTCATCAGGGAAAGGGCTGCAAGTGACTATCCCGCCGCCACCGTGGTGACATATTCACCGCCCTACAAGGACGAGTTTTCCGCCGGGGACAACGAAGCGATGATTGCCGCTGTCAATTCCGCCGCTCCCGACCTGCTCTGGATCGGGATGACTGCGCCCAAGCAGGAGAAATGGGCATATTCACACTGGGACGAACTGGACATCCGCTGCCACTGCGGCACCGTCGGCGCTGTCTTCGACTTCTATGCCGGGACTGTGCGCCGGGCCCCTCTCTGGTGGCAGGAACATTCCCTCGAATGGCTGTACCGCCTGTTGAGCGAGCCGCGCCGGATGTGGAAACGCTATCTTGCCGGCAACTTCATTTTCATAGTGAACATCCTGAAGGAGAAATTCTTATGAACAACGCCACTTTCAGAAACAAGGAGACAATGATCTACCGACTGCCCGCCGCCCTCATCGACCTGGTGCTGATGATTGCGGTTTACAAGCTGATGCTCCTGGCCTTCCCGGGCCTGGTCGAGGCCGACAAGGTGATTGCATCCAAGAGGTCGGTCTATTTCCTTGTCGTGGGCCATCTGGTGGCCTGCATCTTCGTGCCTGTGAAATTCTACCAGAGGAAACTCTCCCTGCGTGCCGTTTTCCAGAATTCCTTCTTCCATTGCCTGCTCAGCCTCGGAGTCTTCGCCGCCTCGATTGACCAGCTCTTCCACGCCTTCGCCGGACGCTTCTACCTGCTTTGGGGAATCGCCTCCACCATCTCCCTGGGACTTCTGCATCTGGGCTATATGCAGATTGTCTCCGTGGCGAGGAAATACGGGCGCAACAAGATTCACACCGTCATCATCGGGACAAACGACAACGCCCTCAAGCTCAGTTCCTCCTTCTGCCACGACCAGTCCTACTACAGCTACAAGTTTTTGGGCTTCATCGCCGACGAGTCTTCCGCCCTGCCGGAGGACGCCGTCAGGCTCTGCAGCATAGACCGGGCCCGGGACTACCTCTCCGCCAACAAAATCCACGAAGTCTATTGCGCCCTTGACCCCCGTGACGACTCTTCGCTGATAGTCAGCCTCATCCGCTGCTGCGAGAACAATTTCATCGACTTCTACTTCGTCCCGGCAATGGAAGGCTATCCGCGAAGGACCTTGAGCTGTTTCGAACAGGGTGGAGTCAATGTCTTCAAACTCAGGGACGAGCCCCTTGAGAATCCGGTCAACATCGCGATCAAGCGTCTGTTCGACATCCTTGTCAGCGGTATCGTGCTGCTGACACTCTATCCCTTCATCTGGCTTTTCGTCGCCGTCGGCACTTCTCTAAGTTCTCCCGGGCCGATACTCTTCCGCCAGAAGAGGACCGGCTACAAGGGCCGCCCTTTCACAATGTACAAGTTCCGCTCGATGAGGGTCAATGACCAGGCCAACACCCTCCAGGCGACAAAGGATGACGTTCGGAAGACCAGATTCGGCAACTTCCTCCGCCGGACTTCCATAGATGAGATTCCGCAGCTGATCAACGTATTCAAAGGGGATATGTCCCTCGTCGGCCCGCGTCCGCATATGGAAGCCCACACGAGGCAGTACTCGGCCCAGATCGATGAATATCTGGTCCGCCACATGGTGAAACCCGGCCTGACCGGATGGGCGCAGGTGAACGGTTGCCGCGGCGAGACCAGGACCGTCAAGCAGATGTCCGACAGGGTGAACCTCGACATCTGGTATGTGGAGCACTGGTCCTTCTCCCTCGACCTGCGGATTATCGTGATGACACTTGTCCAGATAGTCAAAGGCGACAAACAGGCCTATTAGAAACATAAGACATGAACGATATTGTAGCATCCATACTGCTTTTGGGAGCAATGAGTTCAGGAGGCTCGCTTCCCTTCTGGGCCGTCTCCAACAATTTCGGGCTGATGCCTTCGGGCAGCGGAGCCCTGGCGCTTGTCCAGGCATATTCACAACCCTCCCCGTCGGCAGGCCCCTTCACTTACAACTGGGGAGCCTCCTTCGCAGGCAACATTTCCGGAGGGGAAGGCTGCCTGATGGTCGATGAACTCTATGCGGGCGTGGGCTGGAAGAAGCTCGGCCTGGAAGTCGGAATGAAGCATCACGGGAGGGACTACCTCGCAAGCGGCAGCAGTCTCGGCGGCGACAACACTCTCGGCTCGATTTCCTCCACCGGGGGACATCTGGTCTGGTCCGGCAACGCGCGGACGATGCCCGGCTATACCCTGACCCTCTCGCCGCTCGCCCTGCCTTTCACCGGGGGGCACGTCAGGATTCACGGCGCCTACGGGGACTATGTGACCCTGGGCGACAGGTATGTGGAGTCGGCCCTCGTCCATTCCGCCAAAGCCTTCTGCACTTTCGACATCACTCCGAGGCTGACATTCGAACTCGGACTGGACCACTATGCGGTCTGGGCCGGAAAGGGCGAACACGCCGTCGCCGGCTTTTCCTTGTCCAATTACTACCGGGTCATCATCGGCAAGAATGCCGGATCCGACGGCTCGGGCAGCGACAAGGCCAACTGCATCGGCGACCAGGGCGGCGCGGAGCTGTTCAAACTGGCCTACCGGGGAAAGGGATTCACCCTCTCCTTCCAGCACGAAATCCCCTACAATGACGGTTCGGGAATGCTCTTCCGCAACTTCCCGGACGGAGTCAACACCCTCTGCTTCAGCTTCGACTCCAAGGACAGGTGGGTTTCGGACGTGCTGTATGAATATACCTGGACGATGTGGCAGTCCGGCTCGCTGAACACCGAATCGTACAACCCCGACATCTACGGCCCGGTGCCCCCGGAAGCCAACACCCAGGGCGGCGACAACTATTTCAACAATGGTGAATATGCCGACGGCTGGGTCCACCTCGGCAGGACCATCGGCTACCCTCTCTTCTTCGCCTCCGAACCGAACGGCCAAGGCCTGGTGCTCGGAGTCGGGAACAACAGGCTCAAGGCCCACCACCTCGGCCTGGCCGGAAAGTTTTTCCGCAAGGCCCCCTACAAGCTGATGCTCACATATTCAATGAACCACGGGACCTACCCTCAACCCTACACCGGGCCGGACCAGTGGCAGCGTCCCTGGAAGTCCGTCAAAGAAGAAGGCCTTCCGCAGTTCAGCGCCGCCCTGACGGGCGAGATTCCTCTTGCGAAAGGTCTTTGTCTGACTTACGGTGCCTATCTTGACAGCGGTAAGGTCCTTCCGGACACCTGCGCGGCCACTCTCGGCATCAGGTGGATTGCCGGTCTCTGAGCCTACTGCACCTTGTCCGGCTGAGGCTCTTCCGGAAGATCCGGGGTGACTTTCTTGATTCTGACTTCCTTGATAGGGCAGTCCCTGACGTCGGTAGCCACGCTTGCGATTCGGTCGATTACTTCCAGACCGGCTACCGTCTCGCCGAAGACGGTGTATTCCCCGTTCAGCTGGGCGCAGGTCTTTTCATCCTGTACGATGTAGAACTGTGAACCTGAAGACTCCTTCTTCGGGTTGGCGATGTCGCCTCTTCTTGCGGCGGCTATCGCTCCCTTCTTGTGGGTGTACTCCGGAACAAATTCGGCAGGAATCGTGTAGCCCGGTCCGCCCTGGCCGTACTTGGCGACGGCAGCCTTGGATGTGTCGCGGGTGTAAGGGTCTCCGCCCTGGATCATGAAGCCGTTGATAACCCTGTGGAAGAGGAGGCTGTCGTAGAAGCCGGTCAGCGCGAGCTTCTCAAAATTGTCGCGGTGCTTCGGGGTCTTGCTGTAAAGCTTGATTTTGATTGTCCCCAGATTGGTTTCGATGTTGAATACCGGTTCCTCCGGCAAAGTCGTCATTTTTTCCATTGCAATCTGTTCTTTAATCGCTTTCTCCACCGCTGCGATGGAGTCGAGTCTCGCCTGTTCGGCCGCGGCTTCCGCCTCGGCCTTCTTGGCTGCCGAATTGCAGCCTGCGGCCATCGCGGCCGCCATGAGCATCAAGCCCAGTCTGAAAATCATTCTTTTCATACTGCCAAATATTTTTTACTGTTATAAAAATCCTGTGAGTGTATGATAGCCCTTCGCTATCGCTCCCTCTCTCGATGAAAATCATTTGATATCGCCCTGGGCGAAAAACCATCAAAGATTTTCACGTCCGCTTACATATTCAGTCCTTCTTGTTCCTGAAATTATAGCCCAGATTCTTCAACACCTTGAAGGACTTTCCGTGCAGGGCGGTATTGAACCTCTCCCAGTCCTTCGTCTCCGGCTGGCACCACTGCACCTCGCTCATCGCGCACAGGCGAGGAAGAAGCATATATTCGAGGTGCTCCGGGCTAAGAATATACTCACCCCACAGGTTGGCCTGCACTCCGAGGATGTGCTGCTTCTGCTTGTCGTCCATCCCCTGGAGCGGGTCGTAGCCATAGACCGTGTCGATTGTCAGGGGGCCGTAACCGTAAGGCTCGCCTTCCGCAGCCTGGATCTGGTCGAAGTAGCAGTACTGTACCGGGGTCATTATGACATCGAAACCCCTGCTGGCCGCAAGCTCTCCTCCGCTTGTCCCTCTCCAGGACATTACGGTGGCTCCCGGCTGGAGGTCTCCTTCGAGGATTTCATCCCAGCCTATGATTTTGTGCCCGTGCTCCCCGAGGAAAGCCTGAATCCTCGCGGTCACATAGTTCTGGAGATACGCCTCGGCGGAAGCGTGCTCGTCGGACTTGAGCCCCAGCTCCTTTATCCTCGCCTGGCAGTCAGGGCAGCACTCCCACTCCGTTTTCGGGCACTCGTCCCCGCCGATGTGGTAATATTCATAAGGGAAAAGCTCCATTATCTCCGTGAACACGTCCTCGAGGAAAGTGAAGGTGGCCTCCTTGCCCGGGCACAGCGTCCTCTCGAACACTCCCCAGGTCATCGGGACCTCCATCGGGTCGTCGTGGCAGCTCAGCTGAGGGTAGGCGGCTATGGCTGCGCTCATATGTCCCGGAAGGTCGATTTCAGGAATCACCTCGATTCCGAGAGATGCGGCGTGGCTGACTACCTCGCGGATCTGCTCCTGCGTGTAATAGCCGCCGTGGCGTATTCCGTCGATCCTGCTCTTGTCGCCCTCGATCATCGTCCCGGCACGGAAAGCTCCGACGCTGGTCAGGCGGGGATATTTCTTGATTTCGATTCTCCAGCCCTGGTCGTCGGTGAGATGCCAGTGGAAGCGGTTGAGCTTGTACACCGCCATAATGTCCAGCACGCGGATGACTTCCTCGACCGGGAAGAAGTGTCTGGAGCAGTCCAGATGCAGTCCCCTGTAGGCGAATCTCGGCTTGTCGGTAATCTTCAGGCAAGGAATCATAAACTTCTGTGAAGGGTCAACGGCATCCCCGAATACCGACGCATCGACCAGCTGCTTGAGTGTCTGGGAAGCGTAGAGGAAACCGTTGAAGCCGGAAGCCCGGACGATGCAGTTCTTCCCCGTGACTTCGATTGAATACTCCTCGGGATCCATCTCCTTCTCGAGAAGGAAGACGAAACCTTTGACCCTGCCGTCCTCCACGGCCGACCTCAGGGAACCTCCCGGTACTGCCACCGTGCTTGTGTGTCCGCTGACATAGGTCATCTTCTCGGCGAAGTCCCTGATTGCGGCGATGCTGCGGGCATCGATTCCGTTCTCGCAGTTGAAAATCGCCCCGGCGGCCTTGAACTGGCCTTTCCCGAATTCGACCGAATTCGGATGGGGAATCACGTCAAGTCTGCCCGGACCGTCCTTTGCGGCCGCGACTGATGGTAAGGCGCAGAATATGGCCAGAATGAGTGTCTTGACTAATTTCATAATCTTGTCGTTTTTGTTGCGTCGTGTCAGTATAACAGCAATCCCAAAATGCCTCCTGCGAGGATTATCGGGATGGGACCGACCTTGAAGCCCAGCGAGGCCACCACGGCGGCGGCGAAGAGCAGCCAGCTTTTCAGGTCGGGGAAATTCTCCTCCACAATGCTGATTTCCATCCCGGAAAACAGCGGAGTTCCGCTCCAGCCCACCTTGAACATCAGTATCAGGGCGGCTGCGCCTATCAGTCCGACCACTGCCGGACGGATCCATCCCATCACCCCGTCGAAAATCCTGTTGCCCTTGAACCTGGTGTAGAAGCGCACTATGGCGAGGATGATGAGGAAGGAAGGGAGGGTGATGGCGAAAGTGGCGGTCACCGACCCCAGTATTCCGGCCAGATGGCCTGCTCCGGCATCCCTGACCACCTCGTAGCCCACATAGGTCGCGCAGTTTATTCCCACCGGCCCCGGGGTCATCTGGGAAATCGCCACGATGTCGGTGAAGGCGCTCTCGGTCAGCCAGCCGTGGGCGGTCACAATCTGGGTCTGGATAAGGGAGAGCATCGCATAGCCTCCGCCGAAAGTGAAAAGGCCGATGACGAAGAACACCCCGAACAGTTGAAGGTACAGCCCCGGATCAGTCATTGCCGGCCCTCCTTTCTTTGAATATGCTGACGGCCGTCCCGGCTACCAGCAGCACCAGCAGGATGTAGATAGGGGAGAAGTTCAGGAATACCACCCCCGCCATCGCTCCGAAAGTGATCAGCCAGGACCACCAGGTCCCGTTGTTCTTCCTTGCCATCCTGACCATAGGAACCACAATCAGGGACACCACCACCGGCCGGATGCCTTTGAATATCCTGACCACCACCGGATTGTCCTGATAGCCCGTGAAGACCATCGCTATCGCGAGTATGATCAGAAAGGAGGGGAGAGTGGCCCCCAAGGTGGCGGCGATGCTGCCTTTCACGCCCCTGAGCCTGTAGCCCGCGAAGACCGACATATTGACTGCGAGCACTCCGGGTGCGGATTGCGCCAGGGCGATGATGTCCGGAAGTTCCTCGTCGGTCATCCATCCCCTCCTGACCAGTTCGTCACGGATCAGCGGAATCATCGCATAGCCCCCTCCGATGGTGAAGGCTCCGATTTTGGCGAACACCAGAAATATTTTCCAAAGCGATGTCATCTCAGTCTTCAGTTTCCGTCCGGAAATCCACCCGGATGAGCGGCGTCAACTTTCAAAGATAAGTATTTATTTTTATTTTTGTTCTTATGAGACTTCTTATGAGACTTCGCAGAACCCTCAAGTACGCCTTGGCCGCGGCTGTCCTTGCAGCCGCCGCTGCCTGTCAGGAGAAAGAGGAAGGGCCGGGTGACTATGTGATCCCGTCCATCGACCTTGAACTGGATTCCTTCGCTTTCCTTGCCGAGAACAATCCCATCCTCGGCGGGAATGACGCCCGGGGCACGATTGAAGGCGACACCATATTCATAGACTGTCCGGGAGTCACCTCCCTCAACCAGATGGTTCCCACCTTCTCCGGGGAATATGTCAAGGTCCTCGTGAACGGCGCTCCGGTCACTTCCGGGAAGACCCAGGTGAACTTCTCCAATGTCCGGGAAGTAGTCCTCCAGGGCTATACCGACAGCAAGACGCGCACATATTCACTGTGCATCCGCATCCTCAACCTCATTCCGAGGGTCTCCATCAGGACTGCTTCCGAAATTACCAGCAGGACAGAGTACCAGCAGGCCACGATTCTGATTTCCAACTATCCGTACGCCGACAACATCTCGGCTTCGGGCAAGGCCAAGGGCAGGGGGAACGCAACCTTCCTGAGCTATCCCAAGAAGTCCTACAAGTTCAAGCTCGACGAGGGGCAGGAGGTCTGCGGTTTCCGCAAGAACCGCGACTGGGTCCTGCTGGCCGAGTACTGCGACAAGTCCCTGATGAGGACAACCTACATGAACGCCCTCTCCAAAGCCGCCGGCTGCGAATGGACTCCCGAATCCGCCCACGTCGAGCTGTATCTCAACGGCTCCTACAACGGGGTTTATCTCCTGATTGAACAGGTAGAGAAGGCCAAGCACAAAATCAACATCGAGGACGACGGCTTCATCATCGAGGACGACAACTACTATTCCTGGGAGCCTCTTTATTTCAAGACGGACCTCTACGGCAGGCACTACACCTTCAAGTATCCGGATGTCTCGGACGGGGAAATAGCCAGGAATGACGACAACTACAACTACATCAAGGGCTTTATGGACGAGATGGAAGCCGCCTTGCGGAGTCCCGGTTTCAAGGACCCGGACACGGGCTACCGCAAGTACATCGATGTCCCGAGTTTCGTCAAATGGTATCTCGTGATGGAACTGCTCTCCTGCCAGGACCCGAATTTCTTCTATGTGCTGCCTTCGAGAGGCGCCAAGCTGAAGATGTACCCGGCCTGGGATGCGGAGTGGATTCTCGGCAATGCCTATGCCGGTCCAGGCGGATGGACCTCCCTTCCCGCCGATTTTGAGAAGATGGAGAACTGGAGGGGGAAACGCTACTTCCAGGAAATCTTCGCCGACCCGTATTTCGTCGAGCAGGTCTATCTCGCCTGGCAGGAACTCAAGGGAAAGCTGGACGAGGTGCGGCAGGCCGTCATCGAGGAGACGGAAACAATCCGGCTCGCCCAGGAGGACAACTTCCAAAAGTGGGACATCCTGAGCAAGAAGGTCTCTGTCGAGCAGATTGTCTTCGGTTCCTGGGAAAGGGAACTTGAATATGCCGCTGACTGGTTCGACAAGCGCGCCGCCTGGTTCGACAGCTACATCACAGCTCTCTACAACAACTAATTGACCCCTTTTGCAATCTTGTACAGCTGCTCGTAATGGGCCTTGTACTCGGACGGGCCGTGACGTCTGCGCCTGTCGGACAGCTTCGCGAGCTTCCTGAGGAACAGGGTCGAGCATCCGGCTTTGTTGTCTATCGCCTTGATGTCAACCGCCTTCAGGTAAGGGGCCCTGTCTTCTCCGAATCCCTCCGGGAGAATCCCGTTCCATTCCTCCGGCTCTTCCTCTCCTGCGCTTTCCTCAGCGAAAGAAGCCTTGGCTGCCACTCCCGCGCTCTTCGCGCAGAGGCTGACCACGCCCCTCTGGAGGGTCATTGTCACCGACGACGGCCGCTTCTCGCTGAAAAGGGCCTCGAACAGGTCGTCGTAGTACTCGCTCAATGAATATGCTTCCCCCTCCCCGGCCACGGCTGCGGCGAGGACAATCCTCTCCGGGGCCGAGGTGACCAGCTCGGAGGCCGCGGACTGGGCAATCCTGTTGGCGGCCGGAGCCTGCAGCGGGTATGCCCGGGTGACGGTCCTGTCGTCCAGCCACTCCGAATCCTTGATTTTCTCCACGGCCCATAGCAGGGACTCTTTCTGGACTGCTGCCGGGAGCACGCTCACGCTCTGCCCCTGAGTACCCTCCTTGACCTGCCTGAGGCGTATGCCTCCGATTTGTGCGAGGACATTTGCGATGTATCTGTTGTACTGGGTCACAATCTGCGAATGCAGGCCGGCCCTGTGGGAATAGTCAGGATCGTCTTCAATCCAGCCGTTGAGGTTGGAAAGGATGAACTTCAGGTTGCCGATGCCATATTCACCGGCCTTGACAGGGTCGTCGCCGAGGTCCTCCGAGCGTGCGCTCGGGTCGTACTCTCCGCCGCCGAGCTGCTGCGCCCCGTAGGCGAACATCGGATCCCCGGCCTTGCTGTCGATGAACTTCTCCCTGATGGCCGCCTCTTCCCACAAGTCGGAGGCTTCCGGCACAGGGCGGTACAGCCAGTCGATGGCATATTCATCATAGACTCCCAAAGTCGGAGGAGTCAGTCTGACTCCCTTGTCCGAAGGCTGGGCGACGTAGTTGAAACGCGCATAGTCCATTATTGAAGGAGTCGTGCCGTACTTTGCCGTGAAGGTCGCGCTCCTGAGCGAATCCACCGGGAAAGAAGAGGACGCGCTCATATTGTGCATCAGGCCGAGAGTGTGACCGATTTCGTGCGTGACGACATATTCAAGAGACTCGTCGAACACTTCCTTGGGCAGTTTCTTGCAGCGCACCCTCTCATCGACCTGGGCGGTCTGGACGAAACGCCAGTTGTTGATGAGCCTGACGACATCGTTATAGACCAGGACCGACGCGTTGAGAATCTCTCCCGTGACCGGATCGACCCAGGAAGGCCCCATCGCGTTCATCGTCGCATTCGGGATGTACCTGATGCAGGAGTACTTCAGGTTGTCCGGGTCGAACTGCGGGTCCTCCTCGGCGGTCGGGAAATCCCGGACCTGCATCACGTCCTTCAGCCCGAGCTTTTCAAAGGCAATGTTCCAGTTGAGGACCGCCTTGCGTATCGGCTCCTTCCACTCTTCCGGGAAAGCATCGTCCACGTACCAGAGGACAGGCTTCCGGACAGCCGTGGGTTCTCCGCGTTTCCAGGCTTCCACGTCCACAGGCTCGATTCTCCATCTGTTGGCGATGCGGTAGGACTTGAAACCGTCGGCCTCGGTGGAAAGTTCCATCCTGGCCCCTCCGTTGCTGTTGCCGGTGGAGAACACTCCGATTCTGGAATCCTGGACCCTCGGCCTCATCAGGTCGTCCGGGAGAAGCAGGAAGGACACAGTCGAGGACATCGAGCCGCTTCCGGTGACAATCTTGATGCCGAGGAAGGAGCGGGAAGTCTCCATATTGTTGTTTATCACGACCGAAGCATTGTCGTCGAAGGCTTTCATCTCGCTGAACCAGGTCGTCAGGCCTTCATTCTTGTAGGTGAAGCCCTTGTCCTTCGGCTGGAGGTCGTTTATCAGGGAGGTGGCATCGAAGAAGAACGACAGGCTGTCGGGGCTGAACGCTGTGACTGACAGCCTCTTGAACACATTCGGGGTGTAGTTCCTCTCCATCGCCTTCTCCATTCCGGGATCCATTGACGAAGCCCCGGTCTGAGGGGTCTTGAGCACTACCACTGTGTCCTCCAGCTCCATCGTGAAGCAGACCGGCTTGGAATACTTGTAGCCCACATTGATTGAAGAAGGGTCGCTGACGGTGCTGACCGTACCGCCGGCAAGGATTCTCCTGCCGAGGTACTCCTTCCTGAACTCGATGTAAATCTTGTTCTTGGAACTCTTGTGGAGGCTGATGAACTTGCCTTCAGCACTCTGCTTGATTTCTGCGCTGAGTTTTTCGTATGGGCTTTTCTTCGCCGGCTTCCTGACGGCGGAACTGTCCTTTTGCTCTTCTTTTTTCTCTTCGGTTCTGACCTCCGCCCTGAGCGACGGAGCTGAAACACTGAGCGCCGCGATTGCCGACAGCGCCGCAAGAATTGTCCTGATTTTCATTTCGCGTTCTTGAATGTCGTGTGCTGGTCGGACAAAGATAGCAAATTGTCCGGACCTCCGCCTCATTTCCACGCCATTTCACACTTTTCCAGACTGCCGATTTCCCCGTTTTCTATCCGGAACCTCAGCGCCATCCTCGGCACGTCCCTCGACCCCTCGTAGCCGCAGGCCCCCGGATTCATGAACAGGAAGCCGTTCTCCCGGTCCCGGAAGACCTGCGGAATATGACTGTGTCCGCAAATGAATATGTCGGGGTGGTACAGCCCGAGCAGTGTCTCCGCATTCTGATCATACTGCGGACGCTTCGGGTCGTAGGCCCAGTAGCTCCCCCTTCGCAGACCGATGTGGGTCATCAGGATCCTCATCCCCTCACATTCGAAAGAACGGTAGAGCGGATGTTCCAGCCTCACCGGAACCCCGTCGCAATTTCCGTAAACCCCGACAAGAGGCTTGAAGGCCGCAATCTCCGCCGCGCATTTGAGAGTGCCGAAATCTCCGGCGTGCCAGATGACGTCCACCGGCTCCAGAAAGGCCTTCACGTCCTCGGCGAAAACCCCGTGAGTGTCGGAAATCAGTCCTATGAACATGCTACAGTTTGATTACGATTTTCTTCTTGTAGAGCACCCAGAGGATGCAGAAGACTATCAGTGTGAATATGATGGCCCACGCCAGGGAGGTGAACTCGTTTGCTCCGAAATATTCGGAAGGCGAGAAAGAGATGAACCTCCAGCTCTTGGCGAGGACTCCCGAGACCACGAAGGCCATCAGTGCGTTGGTGCCCATCGCCTTGAAAGGCACGAAAGGCTTCTCGATGCCTTTGATGTCTATGACGTACATCAGGAAAGCCAGGGCAATCATCGCCCAGCCGCCGGCGTAGAACACGTAGGAAGCCGACCACAGCGGTTTGGAAATCGGGATGGCTATGCTCAGGACCATTGCCCCGGCAAGGGAAGCGCAACCATAGACGAAGGTCCTGCAGGCGACCCTGTCCGGGGAATCCGACTGAAGCGCGGCCGTGTCATTCCCTGCGCAGGCATACCTTTTTCTGGACCGGATTGTCATCGACCCGATAAGATAGCCCAGCAGGCAGGTGCAGGCGGTCGTCATCGTGCCCAGCAGCCCTTCCGGGTCGAAATCCGTGCCCTGGTAGCCGTGATAGCAGTGTTCGCTGCCGACCAGCCATCTGTCTATCCTGACAGAGACGTTGCCCTCAAGGGTGAATGCTCCGGGCTCCCGGCCGAAGGCGAGCAGAATCACCGTGTAGGTGACGCAAAGCGCCCCGATGGCTGCCATTATACGTCCCGGCTTCTTCAGCCACAACGCCAGGAAGCCCGCCAGGATGTAGGACAGGCCTATTCTCTGGAGCACGCCGAAGATTCTCTTGTGCCCCAGCCACCACAGCCAGTTGCTGCCGAATGATGCCGACGGGTCGTGGAGTTCGGTAGGGAAGAATGGATAGAGGTTGAGGGCGAAGCCGACGAGGAAGATCAGGGCGCCCCTTTTGAAGACCCTCAGGTAGTCCTTTGCCGTGCCCGAGTTCCTCTTCCCGAAAGAAAATGCCATCGCGCAGCCCATGCAGAACACGAAGGTGGGGAACACAAGGTCGGTCGGCGAGCACCCGTTCCAGGGAGCATGCCGCAGTGGACTGAATATGTGGGACCACGTCCCGGGATTGTTGACGATGCACATAAAGGCGACTGTCAGCCCCCTGAGCACATCGAGCGAAGCGTAGCGTTTTTCCATTGAAATAGTATTCGTGAATTCTCTGCAAAGTTATCAAGAATATTTGTGGGATTCTCCTTTTCTCTCCGCTTTCTTGTTGGAAGTGACTGCCGGAATGCATATCTTTACCCCCCCCTTCCTCGCCCGCTGGCTCACCCCGGATCCACTCGCGGAAGGCGAAGATGCGAGAATTGGCGAATCGCTATGGAATCAGTATGATGTCGTGATGGATGCCAGGAGTCTGGTCTCAAACAGGACTGGTATGGATGCCGCATATCCATATTCTCTTTTTTTGATGACATTGATTGAATAGATTTGGGACCGTTATGATAGATTCCTGACAAGAGCGGCTCTATATAGGTAATGACAAAGGAAACTATCGTGAAAACAACCCTCAAATCCCTTCTCAACGCCACCTGGAAGGTGGGCCTGGGACTTATCGGTGCAGGAGTCGCCGTATTCACTATCCTTCTTGCAATTGCCTTCTGTGAGAGTCATTTCGGCCGTTATGAATGGCGTGATTGCACACTGTCCAAAGATATAGTTGTGCGCGCTTACAAGAACAACACCGTCCGCAGCTGACGATGTTCAATTACAATAACTTTTATTGCTTATAATCAGTTACTAAGATGAAGAATAATATCGCGTTGCTGCTGCTTGCAGTTTTGGCAGCTTCCTGCACCGGCAGAGTGAAGTTTGACCGCGTCGAGACTACACCGCTTGAGCGTTACAGCATAGTTTACAAAGACGCAAAGTGCGGTTTGTATGACAATCAGGCCGACAGCCTTG
>JBJEJV010000010.1:0-1518 GCA_051878295.1 Candidatus Cryptobacteroides sp. | reverse complement strand
CCTTCATCGCCGAAAGCGGCTGCAAAAGGGAGGACATCTGGGTGACAAGCAAGATCTGGCCTTCCGAATATGCCGACTCCACGGCGGTTGACCGCATGCTCGGCCGTCTGAACCTTGAATATGTGGACCTGGTCTATCCGCACCAGCCTGTGGGAGACATCAAGGCGGCGTGGCACAATCTCGAGATTGCCGTCAAGCAGGGCAAGGTCCGCGCTCTGGGCCTGAGCAACTTTGAAGTGCCGGGAGCGGAGGAATGGTTCCAGTGGTGTGTGGATTCGACCGGAATCAAGCCGGTGATAATGCAGATGGAATGTCATCCTTACGCACAGCGCCTGAAGGAGAGGACCCTGGCCGAACAATATGGAATGAAGGTGGAGTGCTGGTTCCCTCTCGGCGGAGCGATGAGCGAAGGTGCCCTGCTGAGGGACCCGGTCATCGTAGAAATCGCCCGGGCCCACGATGTCAGCCCCGCCCAGGTAATTCTCCGCTGGGAGATTCAGGAAGGCCTGCTGACGATTCCGGGGGCGACCGATCCCGACTATATCCACGAAAACATCGCGGCCGCGCAGGGCGTTGTCAACGGCAGGACTTTTGTTCTCAGCGACAAAGAGATGAAGCAGATGCGAAGGCTCAACAAGGAGCAGCGCTTCTTCAATGCGACCTACGAGCAGGCCAAGGAATATGTCAACTGGCCTCTGAAGGATTAGCGGCTGCGGCTGATCCTTGAGCGTTCCGGTCGGGAATGAAGCATATTCATAATGAAAACAACAGAAATAAAGATATGGACAGAAGAGAAGCATTGAGGCTTATGGGAACGGGCATCGCTGCGTCGGTGATGGCAGGCCTCGCCCCCGCCACCTATGCCGCCATCGTGAAAGACAGGTCTTCGGCCAAAAGCAGGCTTGTGTTCTATTTCACCGCCACGGGCAATTCCTTGTTTGTGGCCAGACAGTTGTCGGACAAGCCTTTGAGCATCCCGCAAGAATTGAAGAAAAAGGCCCTTGAATATGAAGCCGACGAAATCGGTTTCGTATTCCCCGACTACGTCGCCTCCGCTCCCCTGATTGTCAGGGAGTTTCTCACCAAGGCGAAATTCAAAGCCGGCTATATGTTCTCCGTCATCACCTACGGCAATGACGATGTCTGTGTGAGCGAGTGGTGGAGCGATTTCGCCAAGGACAAAGGCGTGGTCTTCAACTACGTCAAACTGATTCTGATGGTTGACAGTTATCTCCCCGTCTTCGACGTGAACGAACAGAAGATGATGGACAAGCACACGGACGAAAGCCTCGCCGGAATCATTTCGGACATCTCGGAGCACAAATCCTTCATCGAGCCTTCCCGGATGGGACGTTTCAACGAGGAGATGCTTGCCGGAATGCGGGAATTTCATTTCTCGATGAACAGTGAGAACCTCCTGAAACTGGATGCCGACAGATGTATCGGCTGCATGACCTGTTCCAAAGTGTAAGCCTCCGCTGAAGCACGTATTGCAATTAGTCCCGATTTGTTGAGATT
>JBJEJV010000009.1:0-89560 GCA_051878295.1 Candidatus Cryptobacteroides sp. | reverse complement strand
TGTCCACATGGAACTTTTTTAGAGAAATCCATCACCCCAAATGTCCAGGTGACCCGGTTGTGGGAAGAGTGGGGTGTAGGTGGGGTACCTGGTATGATGGGAGAAATGAAAAAAGACAGAATGCCAATTTGACATTCTGTCTTTTTGCTCCTGAAGCAGGACTTGAACCTGCGACCCTCTGATTAACAGTCAGATGCTCTAACCAACTGAGCTATTCAGGAATTTTGTCGGGCTTGTGCCCTTAGCCCTTTCGGGATTGCAAAGGTACAACAAAAATGATTAACTGCAAATTTTTTTAGCTTTTTTATATGATTTTTTATTGGGGCTGATATCCGGTTTTTTATGTATATTTGTAATCGTTCCAAAAGTAACCAATATGGATATTTCCCTCTTCTCAGAGATGGTCAAGAACCTGATTCTTGACAATGATGAAGTCACTTTGCCCGGAGTCGGTTCTTTCGTCTCCGAGATTGTCCCTTCTTCTTTCTCTGACAAAGGCTATACGATCAATCCGCCTTATCGCAAGCTGTCTTTCAGGCACCGCCTGGGGGATGACAGGGTCTTGGCGGAATTCTATGCAAAGGCCAACGGCACCGATTACGAATATGCCGAGACAATAATAAAAGGCTTCCTCGAGGAACTACAGGAGGAGTTACAGACCAGAAAAACCGTCGAACTTCCCGGACTCGGCCGGCTCAGGGCGACCAAGGAGGGTACGGTATTCTTCATTCCGGACGAGGACCTCGACATCTACTGCTCCGGTTTCGGCCTGCAGCCGGTGTCGTTGAAAACACACGAGGAGACTCCTGAAGAAGTTTCAAAGGCGGTCGCTGACTTGAAGAAGATCGTGGAAACGGGGTCTGGACCGGGCTCGGCACTGGACTCTGTATCGGTGTCTGAACCGACATCAGAACCGGCAATCGACCCGATATCAGAACCGACAACTGAACCGTCATCTGAACCGTCAACAGAACCCGCAGAGCAACCTGCAACCGCCCCGACATCTGCCCCAACAGCGGAGCCGGTGGAGGGGGACAACGGCGATGCGGAGCCGTCGCCTGCCCGCAGGGGGAAGCGGTTTCCGAGACTGGCGGCTGTCGTCATATTCATACTCCTCCTTGCTTTCGGAGGATTTATCCTTGCTTCGAGGATAGCCCCGGGGCTGCTTGACAAGCTCCTGTATTCACAGGACGAACTGAACATCATAGAACAATTCGAACAAAGAAGATAAGATGTGCAATACAGATAATCAGACTGGCAACAGATACAGAAGAGAGCTGGAGATTCCCTGCTTCCAGACGGACTCGGCCTTTCTTCTGAAACCTGCCGCATTCATGGACCTGGCCCAGGAGATGGCCTATCATGCCGCGACGAGACTCGGTTTCGGCTATGACGACCTTCAGATCCATCACACCGCCTGGGTGCTTTCCAGGATGCACTTCAAGTTCAACAATCCTCCCAAGTGGAGGGATGCGGTCACGCTCTACACCTGGCACAAGGGTACGGACGGTCTCTATTTCCTCCGCGACTTTGAACTCAGGAGTGCGGGCGACAGCGATTTCGCGGACAAGTCCAAAGTTCTCGTCTCCTGTACCTCGTCCTGGATTGTGATGGACACCGAAACCCGCCGTCTGGTCCGCTCGGAAGATGTCCTGAATATGATTCCTTCCGAAACACAGTGCTGTGACAATGCCATAGAGCAGCCGAGCCCGAAAGTCGTGATGCCCCGCGGAGTCGAACCTGAATATGTCGGCGACCACAAGGTGGCATATTCGGACGTGGACATCATCGGCCACACGAACAATGCCAGATACATAGTCCTCGCAATGGATTGCATCGACTATGGGACCGTCTCGCAGAAGCCTGTCAAGGATGTCTGCATCGTGTTCAGCAGGGAGACCAAACCAGGGGAGACCATCAGCCTGTACAGGGCCTGTGAGAAAGATGAACAGGGAACTGCCTTCACGGTCGAAGGCAAGGTCGAAGGGAAGTCCTGTTTCTGCGCCCGGATAGCATTCTGAATATGTTCCAGCTGATTTATCCATACGACCCCGCCCCCATCCTTCCCCGTCCTACGGTGGACCATCCGGGAGGAGTCCCGTGTTCCGGAGCCGAACTGATTCCGGTTGTCGAAGAGAGCGGGCTGGTGATAGGGCAGACTACAAGGAGCCAGGCCCACAGCTGTCCGCAGCTGCTCCATCCGGTCGTGCATCTCCACATAATCAACCGCAACGAAGCACTCTACATACAGAAAAGATCAATGAACAAGGACCTTCTTCCCGGCAGATGGGACACGGCCGTCGGCGGCCATGTCGATTACGGCGAATCCCTTGAGACGGCGCTTTTCAGAGAGGCTTCGGAGGAACTCGGACTGCGGGAATTTAACCCGATCTATCTGAAGTCTTACGTCTGGGAATCCCAGCGTGAGCGCGAACTTGTGAACGTCTTTGCGGCCGTCGGCAATTTCGACATCCATCCTTGCAACGAGGAGGTCCCGGAAGGCCGCTACTGGTCTTTCCCCCAGATTGAAGCCAGTCTCGGGAAGGGTGTGTTCACTCCAAATTTCGAACATGAATTCAAGGAGTTCGGTCCCTCGCTGCTGGCTCTTCTCTGACGAATATGAGACTCTCCGATGAATCCGACTATTGACAAGTTCATAAACGACCAGCTCTCCGTCTGGCAGGATGCTGCGGAAAACTACCGCAGCCTGAAGGCGGCGCGTACCAAAAAGGTTCAGGTGGGCGGCCTGGAGGTCATCGTGCAGCACAATCCCTGCAGGGCCGTGTCAACCGAGGCTTGTCTGGATCCGGAGCACATAAGCGGCCGCCCTTGTTTCCTCTGCCCTGAAAACCGTCCGAAGGAGCAGATGGAGACTCCTTTTTCCGGAAGGAAGGGGAGGGACTACAGGGTGACCCTGAATCCCTATCCGATATTCCCAACACATCTGGTGATTTCGAGCGTGACCCACACGCCGCAGTCCGTCTGGCACCGTTTTCAGGATGCCCTGGACTTCGCGAAGGCCAACCCCGGGACAGTCTGTTTCTACAACGGGCCCCGCAGCGGTGCCTCCGCCCCCGACCATATGCATTTCCAGGCCTGTCCTGGAGGACTGATGCCTCTTCAGGTCGAGGCGGACCGGGTTCTGGACTCTCCCTCATCGGAGGCCGAAGCTCTCGCCGGAGTGAAGGAGGCGGAACTCTTCCATCTCAGGAAATACACTTCTGGAATATTCCTTCTTAAAGCCGAGACCTCAAAATCCCTCACGAAACTCTTCTACCGCCTTCTGGACTGCGCTCCGGTCAGGGAAGGGGAGTCCGAGCCGCGGCTCAATTTCCTCTCCTGGTACAGGGAAGGGGGAGAGTACAGGGCTGCCGTCATATTCAGGGAAAAACACCGCCCTCATCATTTCGATGCCGCCGGAAGCGGGCATCTGGGCCTGAGTCCCGGCTGCGCCGACATGGCCGGAGTCTTCGTGGTGCCTTCCGCCGAAGATTTTGAACGTATCGATTCCGCTCTCCTGTCGGAGGTGGTCGCCGAGGTGTCGATGAATGCCGGGGATGAAGCCCTCCTTGTGAATCGCCTGACAAGAAAGCAGCAGACTCTGGAAGTGGGCATCCTGACCTCGGAGAAGATTGTTTTCGAGATAATCTCCGACGGCGCAGGCCCCCAGACCGCCGAGTACAGGGAAGGCAAGATATTGTACTGCGGGGCGCTCTACGATGAACTCAAGTTCGAGGCCAGGACGGAATCCACGATGTTCTCCGAGGCGTCTTTCATCCTTTACGGGGTGACTATCGGAGTGGGGTTCCACTGGGAAAGACAATTCACCCAGAAGTTCGCCGGCTCCCTGAAAATCATTGTGGACGGGAAGAAACTCACGGCCGTCAACATAGTCGGCCTCGAGGACTATCTGCTGAGCGTGATTTCCTCCGAGATGAAGGCTTCTGCTTCTTTGGAGTTCCTGAAGGCCCACGCCGTCATCTCCAGGTCCTGGGTACTGTCCCAGATCGAGTCCCGCCGCTCCCGCAGGAAGAAAGCCTGCAGCGCGCCTCCCGAGCCGGAGACTCTCCCGTCCCTTGTAACCAAGCTGGACGGTCTCCTGCACAAGGAGGAACAGCCGGAGCAGTCCGGCTCCGGGATTGAAGTGGTCAAATGGTTCGACCACGAAGACCATACTCTTTTCGATGTCTGTGCGGACGACCATTGCCAGCGCTACCAGGGCCGGACTATGGTCAGCGGCGACAAGGTCCGCAAGGCTATAGACCAGACCTGGGGGCTTGTCCTTACCTTCGACGGAAAAATCTGCGATGCCCGCTTCTCGAAATGCTGCGGAGGTGTGAGCGAGACCTTCGGGACCTGTTGGGAGGATGTCCGCCACCCATATCTCCAGGCCCTTCCGGACAGCCCCGGACACGATCCTTCCGCAGCGGCATTCTGCGACACCAAGGACCCCGAGGTGCTTTCCCAGGTGCTGAACGACTACGACCTCGAGACCGGAGATTTCTTTTCCTGGACGACTGAATATTCAGAAGCGGAGCTTTCCGCCCTCGTCGCGGAGCGTTCCGGCATCGATTTCGGCACAATCCGGGAACTGCTGCCTCTGCAGAGGGGCGCATCCGGCAGGATCAGCCTCCTGAAAATTGTCGGGGAACGCACCTCGGCAGTGGTGGGCAAGGAACTTATGATCCGCAAGTGGCTTTCCGATTCGCATCTCAAGAGTTCTGCCTTCGAAGTCAGGAAGAGCGCCGCGGGAGGCTTCATTCTCGAAGGCCGCGGATGGGGCCACGGGGTCGGCCTGTGCCAGATAGGAGCCGCCGTGATGGCACACCGGGGCTATACGTTCTCGCAGATCCTCGAACACTATTATCCGGGCAGCCGGCTCTCACAGGCGGAAGAGGCGGCATCAACTACTGAAACTGAATGAATATGGAAAGAAACAAAGTCAGAAAGGCGGGGCCGTGGCTGTGGATTCCAACCCTGTACTTCGTGGAGGGACTCCCTTACTTCATCGTGAACACCATTGCTCTTGCGATATTCAAGGACCTGGGGCTGGACAACGGCACCCTTGGAGTCGTGACCACGATCATCAGCCTTCCCTGGCTCATCAAACCGTTCTGGAGTCCATTCGTCGACATATTCAGAAGCAAGCGATGGTGGATTCTTTCGATGCAGGTCCTGATGGCCGCTTCCGTCCTTCTGGTCGCATTCCTGCTTCCAGTGACTTCGTTCACTATGATGCTGATTCTCTTCCTGATAGTCGCTTTCGCCAGCGCCACCCACGACATAGCCGCCGACGGCTTCTATATGCTCGCGCTTGACGAGAAGAACCAGTCCGCTTTTGTCGGTGTCAGGAGCACCTTCTACAGAATCGCATCCGTCTTCGGCCAGGGAGTCCTGGTCGTGCTTGCCGGTGTCCTGCAACGCCGAATCGGGGATATTCCGAAGGCCTGGAGCATCGTGCTGCTCGTCAGTGCCCTGATTCTTGCCTGTCTCGCCGTTTACCATTTCCTCATCGTTCCCGTCCCTTCCGCCGACATCGACAACAGGGAAGGCAAGTCGGCATCCCGCATATTCAAGGAATTCGGAGAGTCCTTCGCGACCTTCTTCACCAAGAAAGGCGTCTGGGTCGCCATACTCTTCATGCTCCTGTACCGCCTTCCGGAGGCGCTTTCCGTCAATATGCTCTATCCTTTCTTCAAGGATCCCGTCTCGGAAGGGGGCCTTGGACTTACCACTGACGCCTACGGAATGGTCTATGGCACTTTCGGTGTCGTCGCGCTTTTGGCCGGAGGCATCATCGGCGGCGTCTATGCCTCCCGCGTCGGGTTGAAGAAGGCGCTCTGGCCTATGGCCCTCAGCCTCGCCCTGCCTTGCGCCGTCTATCTGTATATGGCCATTACCCAGCCATCCAACCTCTGGATTGTGGGAAGCTGCATCGTCTTCGACCAGTTCGGCTACGGCTTCGGCTTCACCGCCTATATGCTCTATATGATGCAGTTCGCCGACGGCCCTCTCAAAACTTCCCATTATGCGATCTGCACCGCATTCATGTGGCTGTCAATGAAGATTCCGGGACTCTTTTCCGGCTATCTCCAGCAGTCGCTCGGTTACGTAGGATTCTTTACACTTGTGATGATATGTTGCATACCAGCTTTTTCAGGCGTTTATTTTGCGCGCAGGCGCTTGTCCTGACCACCGTACTCTGCCAGGCCATTGTCCGTCCCGGGATAGAAGTCCTCGAAGGCCGCGGCTTTGAAGGCCTTGTCGGAAAGAAAGTGGGACTCCTGACCAATCCCAGCGGGGTTGATCACAATCTGCGTTCCACCATCGACATCCTCAACGATGCCCCGGAGGTGGACCTCGTAAGACTCTTCGCTCCCGAACACGGAGTCCGGGGGGATGTCTATGCGGGAGGCAAAGTCTCCGACGATGTGGATCCGAAGACGGGAATACGCGTGTATTCCCTGTACGGCAAGACCAGGATGCCCACCGACGAGATGCTCAAGGGGCTCGATGTGCTTGTCTATGACATCCAGGACATCGGCAGCCGCTCCTACACCTTCATCAGCACGCTCGGCCTTGTGATGAGGGCCTGCGCCCTGAACGATGTCGAGGTGATGGTGCTCGACCGCCCGAATCCGCTCGGGGGCAACAAGGTTGAGGGCTGCCTTGTCGAGCCCGGTTTCCATTCCTTCGTCAGCGAGTTCTCGATTCCGTACATCTATGGTCTCACCGTCGGGGAACTTGCCGTCCTGATCAACGAAGAAGGCCTGAACTGCGGGGAGAAGGGCGACCAGAAGCCTCTCAAATGCCGCCTTTCTGTCATTCCTATGGAAGGCTGGACGCGCGACATGCTCTATCCGCAGACGGGGCTTCCGTGGGTTCTGCCCTCCCCGAACATCCCTTATCCGGAGTCCGCAGTGAACTATCCATCATCCGGCATCGCAGGAGAATTCCGCTCATTTCTGAATATAGGAATAGGCTACACCCTCCCATTTGCCGTCTTCGCGGCGGAGTGGATCGATGCCGACGCCCTCAAGGCCAGGCTTGATGAATATGACATCCCGGGCACCGTTTTCCGCACCATCCATTTCAAGCCTTTCTCCGGCCCGAACAAGGACGTTCTCGTCCATGGAGTCCAGTTCCATTATTCCGACTACGAGGCGGCCACCTGCACCCTGACGCAGTTCTACGTGCTTCAGGCCGTCAACGAGCTGTACCCTTCACGCAATCCTTTCCTGTCTTCCGACGCGCCTATGGCGATGTTCGACAAAGTCTGTGGTACGGATTATGTAAGGGAAACTTTCAAGGCGCGGATGAAAGTGGAAGACATCAAGGATTACTGGTCCAAGGATGTCGAAGATTTCAAGAAACTTTCCAGGCGCTATCTGTTGTACAATTAATACGGATTTGTTATCGCAATACTTCATTATATTATTTAATTTTCAAATACTTACAACGACAATACCACCTTTGGAAACTTTTTGCCGGACCTCTCGGACGGCACAGCAAAACCAAGTCTGAAACAATGTTGAAAATGAAGGGAATATTGTTTGAAACAATTGGATAAGAGCTTGATTTCAGTAACTTGGAGTTGTCACCCTTCAGGTCGCAAGATATGAAACCGCCCCTTACCCGGCTCGGAGAGATGATTTCGAAAGCCCTCTCCTGCCAGACATTGTCAGGCAATTCTTTTCATTATTTCTTGATCGAAGCCATGAAACTTTTTCTGACCATACCGAATCGCATCAACTTCCTTCAGATGGGGAAGTCCGTATGCTCGTCCGGACAGAGCTTCCTTATGAACTTCAGGAAGGACTGTGAGAAGACTCCCGGTGCAGGATACTTCTGGACGGGTGGTGCTTCTGCGGTCAAGTGGGGCTTCGAATTCATGGGCTTCGAGCCGCTTGTTAAATTATTATAAATTACCGAACTATTGTTATGAAGAACATTATCAGATTCTCATTGGCTGCCTTCATCGCGATAGCAATGATTTCAGCCGGGACGGGAGCAAGCGCCCAGACAAGGTCTTCTTCCGAATCCTCAAGAAGCACGACCACAAGAAGTTCTTCAACCTCATCCCGTAACTCTTCCGGGACGGTTTCCTCTTCCGGGAAGAGTTCCGGAGCGCAGTCCAGGAACACTTCCGGAGCTGCCACGCGCAGCACTTCGACCACGTCACGGCAGAGCAGTTCTTCCGGCACTTCCGCCCAAAGGAGTTCCGGTAACGATTCCAAGTCCGCGACCCAGAGCCGGAGTACTTCAAGTTCCACCCAGAACAGAAGCACCTCAAGCTCGACCCAGAGCAGAAGCACTTCAAATTCCACCCAGAACAGAAGCGCCTCAAGCTCGACCCAGAACAGAAGCACTTCAAGTTCCACCCAGAACCGGAACGCTTCAAGTTCCACCCAGAACAGAAGCACCACAACTTCAAGCCAGAACCGGAGCACAACATCTTCAACCAGGACGGGCAGCACCTCCTCTTCCGGCAGCAGGAACTCTTCCGCCGCAACCAGGAATTCGGCTCCTGAATATGGGACCAATTCCCAGACGCGCCAGGGCACTTCCTCCAGGACTTCTTCCGCCGGAACCCGTGTCGCACGACCTCTGACCGAATCGCAGCGTGGAAACACGAAATCCTCAAACAACGTCTCAAGAGAGCAGGCCTATGTCGGGAATGCAACCAGAAACGGCCTCTCGTCAAAGGCCCTTTCAGGAGGTGCCGGCGTGATGCAGGAAAGGAAGAGCGATTTCCTGAGGATTGGCGACGACAGAAACGTCCACAGGATTCCTCCTCGTGAAAGGCCTTTCCTTGAGCACGACCGTCCTTGCCACTTTTGGGGGAAGGATCCTCACTGCTACGGCTACAGGGTACAGCATCTCCCTCCGGGTTTCAGGAAGGTCTCCTATTGGGGAGTCGAGTATTGCTTCCACAACGGCATCTACTACCGCACTTACGGCAGCTGGTACGTCGTCTGCAGGCCTCCTTTCGGAATCTGCATCGACGAAGTGGTACACGACATCATATTCCATACTGTTCACTTCGCCTACTTCAACAACACCTACAGAATCTACAGCGCCATCAACTCCAACAACAGGATAATTGATGAGCAGAACCGGATAATCGCACAGAACAACGCGACAATCGCCGCCCAGAACCAGGCCATCGCATTGAACTCCTCGAGGGCCAACGATGCCTACACTCTGGCAAACCGGCTCGGCCTCGCACAGAGCTACGCCTATGCCGACAAGGAGTACTACTACCAGGACGGAGTATTCTACATCATCAACTCCAAGGGCAAGTATGAGGTGATTGTCCCTCCTGCAGGAGCGCTTGTCACCGAACTTCCCGACGACTATGACATCATCAGTCTCGGAGGAAACGACTACTACAAAGTCGATGACACCGTTTACAGACTGACCCTTGTGGACGGGACTCCGTATCTTGAAGTTCTCGGACAGATGTACGGCGATCTTGCAAAACAGTACGATTACAACGCCAACGGTGTCGTTTTCAACGACCTTTATTGATGACTTTGAACAATGGGAGGGGCTCCGTGCCCCTTCCTGTATTTCCTTATGGACCAACTCAAGCAACTTTTCAAAGAGTATTCCGGCCAGACGGCCGACTCTGTGGAGGAACTGACCTCATCGGGAAGCAACCGGAGATATTTCCGCATCAAGGGCGGGGATGTCTCCATCATCGGTGTAATAGGCACCTGCAAGGAGGAGAACAATGCCTTCCTCTCGCTCGCAGACCATTTCCTCGAAAAAGGGATCAAGGTCCCGCACGTCCTCGCCGTGAGCGGGGACAAACTTCGGTATATCCAGGAAGACCTTGGAGATGACCAGCTCTACAAGATGGTCTCCCAGGGCCGCGAGAGCGGGGAGTACAGCACCTACGAGTGCAGGCTGCTCTGCCGTGCGATGGAGATGCTTCCGCATATTCAGTTCAAGGGAGCCGAAGATTTCGACTGGAATGTCTGCTATCCCGAACCTGCCTTCAACGGGAGGATGGTGATGTTCGACCTCAATTATTTCAAGTACTGCTTCCTGAAGGCGACCGGGCTGGAATTCAACGAGGTCCGGCTGCAGGACGACTTCGAGCGGATGCGGGATGACATAATGAAGAATATGGGGGAGACCTTCATGTACAGGGATTTCCAGGCCAGGAACATCATGGTGAAGGACGGCGAACTGTATTTCATCGACTTCCAGGGCGGACGCAAGGGACCTATCTACTACGATGTCGCTTCCTTTGTCTGGCAGGCCAGGTCGAGGTATCCGGAAGCTCTGCGGAAGGAAATGGTCCGCACCTACCTCCAATCGCTGAAAGCCTATGTCGATATCAGCGAGGAGGAATTCAATTCCAAACTCCGGCTCTTCGTACTGTTCCGGACCCTCCAGGTTCTCGGAGCCTACGGTTTCAGGGGCTACTTTGAGAAGAAGCCTCATTTCCTCGGAAGCGTGCCTTACGCAATAGGCAATCTGAGAAAGCTCCTCAGGGAACCTTTCACTGAATATCCTTACCTGAATGAAGTGCTCGACAAGTTGACCCAGCTGCCGCAGCTCAATGAGATGCCGCAGGACAAGAGGCTGGAGGTCAAAGTCTTCAGTTTCGCCTACAAGAAAGGCATCCCTGCCGACAATTCAGGCAACGGCGGAGGCTATGTTTTCGACTGCAGGGCGGTCAACAATCCGGGCAAGTACGAGCATTACCGCCAGTTCACCGGGCTGGACAACGAAGTAATCAAGTTCCTTGAGGACGACGGGGAAATCACCGACTTCCTCGAGCATGTCTGCTCCCTGGTCGATTTCCACGTCAAGACATTCATTGAAAGGAAGTTCACCCATCTTCAGGTCAGTTTCGGCTGCACCGGCGGGCAGCACCGTTCAGTCTATTGCGCTGAGCATCTCGCTAAACACCTTGCGGACAAGTTCGACCTGAAAATCACCCTCTGCCATCGCGAACTGGGCATCGAGCGAATCCTGTAGGTATGAAGGCTCTGGTTTTTGCAGCAGGCCTGGGCACCAGGCTCAAACCCATTACGGACAGCATTCCGAAGGCTCTTGTCGAGGTCGGCGGTCAGCCTCTGCTGCGTCACGTCATCCGGAAGCTGGAATCCGCAGGAATCAACGACATCACTGTGAATGTCCATCATTTTGCGGACAAAATCATCGGCTATCTCCGTGAAAACGACAATTTCGGCCTGAACATCAACATCTCGGACGAGCGGGACCTGCTCCGCGAGACCGGAGGAGGCGTGCTCTATGCAAGGCCCTTCCTCGAAGGCTCGCCCTTCATCATCCACAATGTGGACATACTCTCCAATCTGGACATCGCGCAATTCGTCGCCCTTTCTGATCCCGGAGCCCTGGCGAACATCCTGGTCAGCGAGAGGAAGACATCCAGATATTTCCTCTTCGACGGGGATATGAATCTTGTGGGATGGACGAATGTGGACACCGGGGAAGTCAAGACGCCTTATCCGGAGCTCGACCTGTCCCGGTGCAGGAAACTGGCTTTCGCAGGCTTCCACTATGTGAGCGGAGACATTTTCGAGGTCTTCGAGCGGGACGGGTGGCCGGAAAGGTTCCCGATTGTGGATTTCTATGTCCGCGAATGCGCCCGCCACAGGGTGCACGGTGTCTGCATCGACGGCCTGAAGATGATTGACGTGGGGAAGCTCGACAGCATCAATGCTGCGGAGGAGTTTCTGAAGGAGCTGCAGGACAGCCGCTTCCGGCATCCTTGCGTTTGAATATCCTGAAGCCCGTAATCGCGACCAGAATGCTCATCAGGGGGCTGATGAGATTGAAGAAGCAGAAGGGGAGATAGGTGACGGTCGGCACGCTCAGGATTGTCGCCTGGGTCATTCCGCAGCTGCTCCACGGAATGAGCGGGGAGGTGACTGTGGCGGAGTCCTCGACCGAGCGGCTGAGCAGACGGTCTTCAAAGCCCTTGCTCTCGAACACATTCTTGAAAAGATTTGAAGTGATGATGATGGCGAGGTACTGGTCGGACACCACCGCGTTGAGGAATACACCCGTCGCCACTGTCGAACTGACCATCGAAACCCTCTTCCTCGCGAATTTCACAATGGCGCTTCCGAGGGTCTCCAGCATTCCGCTCGCCTTCATAGCCGCCCCGAAGCACATTGCGGCCATAATCAGGAATATGGTGTTCATCATTCCGAGCATTCCCCTTGAGGCGACCAGAGAATCCACTGTGGCATCTCCCGTACTGATTGACACCGAGTCATAGATGGCCTTGACCGTACCGGCAAGCATTATCCTGGCTCGGGAAGCCCCGGGGACAACCCCGGAGCCTATGCCCTCTATGATATCCGGCTGGAAAATCAGGCCGAAGACTGCCGCCGTGAGGCTCGAGAGGGCGAGCACTGCCAGCGCAGGCATCTTCCTGGCTATCATTATGGCCGTCAGCAGCGGCACGACCATCAGCCAGGGCGACAGGTTGAAGGTGGAACTGAGCACGTCAGAATATTCGGAAACCATCGACGCTTCCGTCACGCCGTGCGAAAGGCCGAGGATGAGGAATATCACCAAAGTGACCGTTATGGACGGGACCGTGGTGTAGAGCATATAGCGTATGTGCGTGAACAGAGGCACCTTGCACATCGACGAGGCCATGACGGTGGTGTCCGAGAGCGGGGAAATCTTGTCTCCGAAATATGCTCCGGAGATGATTGCGCCGGCGATCATTCCGTCGGAGAAGCCCTCGGCCTTGCCGATGCCCATCAGGGCGACACCGATGGTGGCGATGGTGGTCCACGAACTGCCTGTCATCAGCGAGACGATGGCACAGATGATGCAGGCGGTCAGGAGGAATACTTTCGGGTTGATGATCTTGATTCCGTAGCAGATGAATGCGGGGACGACTCCGCTCGTCGTCCAGGTCCCGGAGACCGCCCCGATGAAAAGGAGAATCACAAGGGCCACCACGACATCCGACATATTCTCCTTCAGTCCGTTTTCAAAAGCCTTCCAGGGGGTCTTGAAGAACCACATCGAAAGTGCGACTGCCACGCCGGCCGACAGAATCAGCGCAACCTGGCTCGAGCCCAGAATCGAGTCGCTTTTGAATATGCTGACACTCAGCGACAGCAAGCTTATCAGGACAAGAACCGGTATGGCGGAGACAATGAGTTTTACCGAGGGTTTCGGATTCATCTGAAAGTTCGTTTTGGTTTGGACTTGCAAGTTATGTCTTTTTTTCCGTTTTTTGTGCAAGAAACCGGACACTATGGGATTTTGTACTATGCTTTACGAATTATTGTTCAGTGATATGCCCTTGCTTTTCCGAAGAACTTCCCGGATGATGGCCCCGCTGCTTGCCGTCCTGCTGATGTTGTCGTCCTGCTCTAAGGCAGACGACATTCAGATGGAGTCAGCCGTCTCGAGGTACAACATGCTGGTGACCGTCAGGACTTCCGATGACGGGTCGGCATATTTCTGCCTGGATGACGAGACCACTCTCGAACCGGTCGGATGGACCAACATATTCGGGAAAGAGACCAGGGCCATTCTTTACGGGGTGCTGCTGGACGAGCCGAGCGAAACCTGCACCAGGAAGGTGATGGTAAGGGAAATCACCGAAGTACCATCTTTCAACACCGTCTCCGTCGTGAATCCGCGGGAAGTTTTCTTCTCCGCCAACAGCCCTGTCATCGTCTATGACGACTGGCTGACCTGCTGCGAAGACGGCTATCTGACGCTGCATCTCTCGGCCCAGTGCACTTCCGCGACAAGTGAAGAGTCGTTCAGCCTTCTGGGCGATCCCGACAATCCGGGCTGTTTCTACCTGATGAGGGACAAGGACGGGTCCGGGACCAAGATCTGGAGGGACTTCATCGTGGCATTCTGTCTCGAAGGGCATCTTACCGGCCTCGAGCCGCCCCAGGCTGAGATTTTTGTGAACAACTATTCGTATTACGGGTTCGTCCGGATACCTTTCACCTGCCTGGTGAGGTGACGGCCGGATCAGAACAAGGAGAGGATGAAGGGTTTGTCAGCAGAAACCGAGAAAAGAATCGTGGATTTGGCCAGGTCTGGAGACAGAACAGCCTGCAGGCAGATCTATGATTGGTATTCGAAGTATCTGACTGCGGTCTGCTCCAGGTTCATCCAGGACCGTTCGGAGCTGTACGATGTCCTTCAGGACTCTTTCCTGAGAATCTTCGGGAGCTTAGGCAGCTTCGAGTACCGGGGAGAGGGCTCCTTGCGGGCCTGGACCCGGCAGATAGTGGTCAATGAAGCGCTCAAGAAGCTCAGGGGCAGGAAGAAGACGATGTCTCTTGAATATATGCCCGAAGTCCCTGATGTCACCGAGGCGGAAGAAGAGGAAGTGGACAGGATACCTCCGGAAGAGCTTCAGAGAATGATCAAGGACCTGCCTGAAGGTTACAGGACAATATTCAATCTGTATGTGATTGAACAGAAGAGCCACAAGGAGATTGCTTCCCTTCTCGGGATAACTGAAAGCACATCCGCGTCACAGCTCCACAGGGCGAGGGCGATTCTGGTGAAGAAGATAAAGGATTATAGAAACAACAAGTTACGTCAATGATGGACGACCGAATGTTCGACGGGATAAGAAAGAAACTCGAATTCCTTGAGGAGGAAGCTCCCCGGGGGCTTTGGGAGGGGATAGAGTCCGCTCTCCCTCCGGCCGGAGGGAAGGCCGGCAGGCCTGTCCGTCCTCTCGGCTGGATCTGGATGCCGCTTGCAGCTGCAGCTGCGGCTTTGGCGGTATTCCTCCTGCTGCCTTCTCGTGAAGGCGGGACGGAAGGACCTCAGTCCACTTCAAGGACAGAAATGACAGCCGGGGCTGACTCCCGGCTCTCCGCTTCGGAGCCGACTGTCTGGGAGGAGGTGAGGGTACCGGAAATCTCCGCTTCCGCTGAGGGGCCTTCACTCGGGCGGGACAACAAGAAACCGGAACTGCTGGCCCTGGCCTTTCTGCCTTCTGGGCGTGAAAGCGCTGAAGAAGCCGCAGCGGAGGAGGAGACCGTGACGGCTCCGGAAGCAGGCACGGAGAGTCCGGCAGCGGAGAGCGAACCTCAATCCGGGCCTGAAGCCGCCACTCAGGGCAGGGAACCGGAGAGTAGCGGGATTGTTTATCTCGAATTCGATGATGCCGACCTGCTCGCTTATGACAATCCTGATAAACGCGGCCGGCGGAATGCTTTCAGGCCGCAGGGCGTGAGAGCCGGAATCTCCGGTTTCATGACACAGAGCCGGATGGAAAGTACCTTCGCCCCGAATTCCATTTTCAACGCTATGACCAGCAAGGCTCCCGTGGAGGAAGACCCGGCCCCGGCGGTGCGCACCACCGACAGGCCGTCCGGAGAAACTGTCCTGGTTCAGCCCTATGCCCTGAAAACTGATTCCAAGCATTATCGTCCTGTGACTGCTTCGGTTTTGGCGAGGTGGAAGCTCACCGAGGCCCTCGGAATTGAGAGCGGACTGTCCTGGACTATGCTCAGCAGCAATTTCTCGACTACTTCGGCGACTTCAATGATCGAAGACCAGCAGACTCTCCAGTACATCGGAATCCCGCTCTCAGTCTCCTTCTCCTTCTTCGACACCAGACGCTTCTCCTTGTATGCCACGATGGGCGGCCTGGTCGAGAAATGCATCGACGGCAGGGTGAAACACTATGAATATGTCTCCGACAGGCTCCTGAACTCCTATGTGGACAAAATCAGCGTCAAGCCGTTCCAGTGGTCTGTCTCTGCCGGAGCCGGTCTGCAGGCCAACTTCACGGACAACCTCGGCTTCTTCGTGGAGCCTTGCCTGAGCTATCATTTCAAGAATGATTCGGAGGTCGCCACCATCTACAAGGAACGTCCTCTGGATTTTATGGTGTCACTTGGCCTGAGGTTTACCATAAACCATTAGGCCTTCCCCGCATATTCAGTAATGCTCCTTCAGTCGAGATATTCGATTGTGAAGTCGTAGTCCCAGAGGTGGAAATAGAGGTTTCCGCCTTCCCATTCGACCTCGCCTCTCTGGAAATCCACCGTCTCGCTGCGCGGGTACTTCTTCTTAGGGGAGAACTCGCCTCCGAAATCGCTGTTGAATACAAGCCTGTACGGGTCGATTCCTCCGAAGTAGAAGAGTCCGCCGTAAGAGGTTTCGCCGAAACTCTGGTCCACCGGAATCCAGCCGCAGCCTTCGAAATAGGCCTCGCACCAGTCGTGGAGGTTGGCGCTGCCCGGATGGGTCATCAGGCCGCTCTGCCATCTGGTCGGGATGCCTATGGCCCGGCAGAGCGTCATGAACAGGAGGGTCTGCTGCCCGCAGTCCCCGTGTCCTGAATCGAGGACATATTCGGGAATGTTGCTGATGGTGGAATATTCCCTTGCGGATGCCCACGGAAAGCGGTCCACCCAGGAGTAGATTGCCTTTGCCTGGAGATAGGGGTTGCTGATTCCCCCGGTCAGGGAGTCCGCCAGGTGCCGGATCCGGTCGGAGAAGACTATCTGGGTCGGTTTCTCGGCTGTATATTCCTTGTAAACAGCACTTCCCCTGTCGTATGGCAGCACGCTGCCAGGGTCGATGGGATGCCATTCGCCCGCGGAGGTATATTCAAAGACTTCGTAGAATCTTGTCGGCCTGCCTTCTTTGACTTTCGTCTCGAAATAGAGGCTGGAGTGGCAGCATGACGGGTCGGAGAATATGAGCTTGCTCTCCGGCAGGTCTGTCGAGTCGATGCCGGCACGGATGAGGCGGATGTCCGTCTGTCTTGCAACGTCCGCCCTCGGGTATGGGAGCCAGCATCTGAGCTTGCTGCCCCTGCGGAGGGTGTTGGCCGGGACCGTCAGCGAGAAAGTGACCCGCATCCGGCGCGGCTGGGCTATGCAGGGATTCTCCGCCCCTGATCCGATGGCGGCGGCCACATCCCTGCGGATGAGGGGGATGACGGCCGCATCGACCGCATCCGAACCCCTGAGAGTGCCGTCGGCGAGGGAAGGGTCGGCTGCGATGTCGAGCGAATCCTTGAGAGCCTTCAGTTCCGGGACTATCCTGAAAAGGTTTGGAGCGGCGTTGTGGAAGTACATTGTCCGGCCTCCTATCTTCATGTTCTCCAGGAGGCCCTCGTCCGTCCAGGTGTCAATCTGCTTGTCGCTGACGTCCGGAATGTAGCGGGAAATCCAGTCTTTGACTTCCGCGCGGCTGCGGTCGAAATCGACGGCGAGCCGCTGGCTCAAATCCCTTTCCCAGGAATATCCTCTCCTGAGTTTCGGTACCACTATGTTGGCTGCCAGGGCGACTGCCACCAGCGACCAGAGGACTATTTCTTTTTTTTTCATCGTGTCTTGCTTCTAAAGGAGTTTCAATCCGGTTCCCGGACGGTCCGGCAGGGTGATCCTGCCCTTTTCGACAGTCATCCCTTCAAACCGGTCGTTGCTGATGAGCAGGTTTCCGTCGAGGTCGGCGAAATCCACGGCAGGGGAGAGCTGGGCGGCGGCGGAAACGGCGCAGGAGGTCTCGGTCATGCAGCCGGTCATCACCTTCATTCCCTCGGCCCTGGCGTAGTTCAGCATCTTCCAGGCCTCGCGCATTCCGGTACACTTCATCAGCTTGATGTTGATTCCCGTGTAGGCTCCCTTGATGGCCGGAATGTCCTTCAGGCGCTGGATGGCTTCGTCGGCGAAGGTAGGCAGGGGGCTTCTTTCGGTGATCCAGGCGTTGTCGTCTATCCTTTCCTTCGGCATAGGCTGCTCCACCATCACTACACCGTGTTCCTTCAGCCAGAAAATCTCGTCAAGCGCCTTTTCCTTGTCCTGCCAGCCCTGGTTGGCATCTACGGCGATAGGCAGGTCCGTGATTTCCCTTATGGTCTCGATCATCTGCTTGTCGTTGTCCAGTCCGACCTTGACTTTGAGGATGTTGAACTTGTCGGCGCATTCCCTGGTCTTCTCCCTTACGACATCGGGGGTGTCGATGCCGATTGTGAAGGTCGTGTCAGGGGCCTTCCGCGCGTCGAGACCCCAGATCCTGTACCAAGGCATCCCCATCAGCTTGCCTACAAGGTCGTGCAGGGCTATGTCCACTGCGGCTTTGGCGGCGGTGTCACCTTCGGAGAGGCTGTCGATGTGGGTCAGAATCTCGTCGATGCGGAAAGGGTCTTCGAATATGGAGAGGTCCACCTTCTGCAAAAAGGCGGAAACGCTTTCCACGCTCTGGCCCAGATACGGAGGCATCGAGGCCTCGCCGTAGCCGGTGAATCCGTCATATTCAATCTTCACCTGGACGTCCGGGGTCGTCTTCCTTGAATATGATGCCACGGTGAAAGTGTGCCTGAGCTGCAGCTCATAGGGCTCGAAACTCAGTTTCATCCTTGCCTTTCCGGCAAGATTGACGTTGTACGGGTGCGGGGCGTTGTTGTCCTGACAGCATGCGGCGGCCAGACTGCCGCTGCCGGCGAGAATCGCTCCTGCTCCGGCAGTCTTTATGAAATCCCTTCTTTTCATCTGAATTATGTCTGGTTTGTCTTATCGGATTGCAAGATAGGAATTTTTTGCAGGAATACGCAGTCCGGTTAATCCTGAAAATGTTTTAATGATTTCAGGGCGCTTCCCGGCATCCGGATTTTTACTTCTTCCATCCCTCCAGGGTGCGTCAGGCGGAGAGTCCTGCAAGCTCAGCCCCCGCATATTCCCCACCGATTCCCCCGCAGCGGAAGAGAAGTCCTGTAATTTGTGGAATACGGGGATAATTGACTATATTTGTTCACATACTTGTAACACTGAACATTTGACCAGGACATGTCTTCAAAGCATCTTCTCTCCCTGCTGGCCGTACTGCTGTGCTCCCTGGCCCTCACGGCCCAGGACGAAACCCTCAGGTTCGCCCTTATGGCGGATCTCCATTATTCCGAAGGATCCCGTTCTGTCGAGGATCTGAGACGCTGCATCTCCGACATAAACACCAGGCCGGATCTCGATTTCGTAATGGTCGCGGGCGACCTTACGGACTTCGGTACGGACGAGGAAATCGCGGCGGTCAGGAATATGCTGGATTCCCTCGGGCATCCCTATTATGTAGTCCCCGGCAACCACGACGCGAAGTGGTCTGAGAGCGGCTGCAACACTTTCAGGAAGGTGTTCGGCTACGAGACCTTCGAGTTCCGCTGCAAGGGATGGCGCTTTGTGGGCTGCAGTTGCGGCCCTGATATGAGGATGGCCCCGGCTCTCGTGCCGCAGGAAAGCATGGAGTGGCTCCGGGCTCTGGAACCGGACGAAAAGACCATATTCATTAACCACTATCCGCAGGACACCTCTGTGCTGAATTATTTCGACGTGACCCGCGAACTCAAACGCATCGGGACCGTCCTTGCAATCGGAGGCCACTGGCACCGCAACACCGTCCTGGATTATTCGGGCCTTCCGGGCATTCTCGGACGTTCGACCCTTTCGGCCGGCGCGAATCCGGGCTACAATCTCGTGGAACTCGAGGGGGACAGGCTGAGCGTGTCGGAATGCAGGCTTGTGGGGTCCACCAGCGTGCTTTACGAGCCCTGGTGCAGGATGACTCTCCGTCCGGTCGAGGATAGGGTGGAGTACGACAGCCACGGTCTTCCTTCGGACTATCCCTGGATGAAATACGATGTCAATGACAGCGGAGAGGTCCGGGAAGTATGGAAAATCCGGGACAACAGCAACATAGTCGCAGGCTTCGCCAGAAAAGGGGACAGGGCCTGGTACACCACAGCCTCCGGGCAGGTGCGCTGCATTTCCGTGAAGGACGGCTCGACAATATGGTCGGCCTCTTTCCCGGGCAAGATTTTCTCGACTCCGGCCCTTTCCGGCAAGTATCTGGTCTTCGGCTGCACGGACGGGAACATCTATGCCCTCAATGCCGGGAACGGCTCCGTAATCTGGAAATGCACGGCGGGGAAGTCCGTGCTGGGAAGCCCAGTCATCAGGGGGAAGAGGGTCTATGCGGGAGCTTCCGACGGATGCTTCCGGGCTCTTGACCTCGCTTCCGGCAGGGCGGTCTGGAAATATGACGGAGTCGAGGGCTTCGTGGAGTGCCGTCCTTTCGTGGACGGGAGCCAGGTGGTCTTCGGCACCTGGGCAGGCCGGCTGTATTCATTGGACCCTGACGACGGTTCCCTGCAGTGGGTCTGGAAGTGCTCCCGCCCTTCGAGGATGTATTCGCCTGCCGCAGTCTGGCCGGTGAAGTCGGACGGGAAGATATTCATTGCCGTCCCTGACAGGAGACTGTATGCCCTGGATGCCGCGAGCGGCGGGGAACTGAAACACTGGGATGCTGTCGCGAGGGAGTCGGTGGGAATTGCTCCCGACGCTTCGGCAGTGTACTGCAAGTCTATGTGGCACACCCTTTCCGCATTCGACCCGCAGACGCTTGACCTCCTGTGGAAGGCGGAGACGGGAACAGGCTACGACATATCCCCGACATCCATCGCCGCCGTCGCGGACGAGGTGATAATGCCGACGGACAAAGGCAATCTGGTCGCTTTCAACGCAGCGGACGGCAGGCCTCTCTGGGCCCACAAGGTCGCTGATGCCCTGGTCAATCCTATGGAAGTCTGGGAAATCCCCGGCGGCTACCGGATGCTCGTCTCGACGATGGACGGGGCGGTGGCACTTTTGGAAAGGAAATGCAAATGACGTGAATAATCAATGAATATGATGAATATGAACAGATCTTACCTTCTTGCCCTGGCGGTAATTGCATCGCTGATGGCTGCACCTTCCGCGGATTCAAAAGACAAGAACAGCTTGAAACCGTGGCAGGACCCTGCCGTGTTCGAAGAGAACAGGCTCCCGATGAGCGCAACATTCGTCACCGACCAGCAGGAGACGGTCTCACTTGACGGAATATGGAAGTTCTCCTGGTGCGAATCCCTTGACGGCAGGACCGAAGGCTTCGAGTCCCCCGCCTTCGACGATTCCGCCTGGGGGACAATGCCAGTCCCGGGAATGTGGGAGCTGAACGGCTACGGAGACCCGCTCTATCTGAACATCGGCTATGCCTGGAGAGGGCATTTCACCAACAACCCTCCTTTCGTTCCCGTTGAGCAGAATCACGTCGGCCAGTATCGCCGCAGCTTCAATCTGGACCCGTCCTGGATTGGTAAGCAGGTCCGTCTGAAAATCGGTTCCGCCACTTCCAACGTGCAGGTCTGGGTCAACGGACGGAAAGTCGGCTACAGCGAGGACAGCAAGCTGGAGGCCTGCTTCGACATCACTCCTTACGTCAAGGCGGGCGAGAACCTGATTGCTTTGGAAATACACCGCTGGTGCGACGGCACTTATCTCGAAGACCAGGATTTCTGGAGATTCTGCGGAATCGCCAGGGGAATCACAGTGTTCACAAGGGAAAAGGAACGTCTGGAGGATGTCAACATCGTTGCCGGAATGGACGGCAGCTATGTCATTGACGCATCTGTCACTTCCGGCATAAAGTCCCTGAGTTTCGAGATTGTCGATGCCTGCGGGAACACTGTTGCAAGCCAGTCTGCGACACTTCAGAAGCGCGGCAGATGCACGCTGTCCGGGACAGTTGCCGAGCCTTCGCTCTGGAGCGCGGAAACTCCTGTGCTCTACACCCTGAAGGCGAAGGCCTTCACTAAGAACGGCCTTTCCGAGAGCCTTTCGCTGAACTTCGGATTCAGGACGGTGGAAGTCGTCGGCTCACAGCTGCTTGTCAACGGCAAGCCGATTCTGATCAAGGGAGTTGACCGTCACGAACTCAGCGAGGACCACGGCTATGCCGTGACCGTCTCCGAGATGATCGAGGACATCAAGGTGATGAAAAGCCTCAATGTGAATGCAGTCCGCACCTGCCACTATCCTGACGACCCGGTCTGGCTCGAACTCTGCGACATCTACGGCCTGTATGTCTGTGCCGAGGCCAACATCGAATCTCACGGAATGGGCTACGGGGCTGCGACTCTCGCCGCGCGGGAGGACTATCGGGCCGCCCATCTGGCCAGGGATTCGAGGATGGTCAGGAGGGACATCAACCATCCGTCCATCATCATCTGGAGTATGGGCAACGAGGCCGGCAACGGCGAAAACTTCTACGAGTGCTACAGATGGATCAAGAGCGCCGACCCGTCCAGACCGGTCCAGTACGAGAGGGCCGACAAGGACTGGAATTCGGATTTGATGACTCCGATGTATGCTTCTCCGCAGTGGTGCGAGAACTACTGCCTCAACAATCCTCCGAAACCTCTGATTCAGTGTGAATATGCCCATGCTATGGGTAATTCGATGGGCAACTTCAAGGAATACTGGGATCTTGTCAGGAAATATCCTTCCTATCAGGGAGGTTTCATCTGGGACTTCATGGACCAGGCCATCCGCAAAGCATCCGACGAGGGAGGAACCGACGAGATTTTCGCCTATGGAGGCGACTTCAACGACTATGACCCTTCTGACGGTTCTTTCAACTGCAACGGAGTCATCGCCGCGGACAGGACTTATCATCCACACTCCTACGAAGTCCGCTATCAGTACAGGAACATCCTCACTTCCGCCGCTGATGCCGCCCGGGGCAGGGTGGAGGTGACCAACGAGTTCTTCTTCAAGAATCTCGGGCAGTACAGGCTGCTGTGGACTCTCCTCCTTGACGGCGAGGCTGTCAGGACAGGTGTCGTCGAGAATCTCGATGTCGCTCCGCAGAGTACTGCGATAGTTGATCTGGGCATCGGGGAACTTCCTCGGACAGACGGCGACGTGCACATCAACGTCAGCTATGTCCTGAAGGAGAGTGACGGTGTCCTTCCTGCCGGGACCGAGGTCGCTTATGACCAGATTGCCGTCAGGGAGTCCGGCGCCCCGGCCTTCGTTCCCGGCTCCGCCGCAGTGGAGGGGAATGCCCTTGGATATTCAGTGACGGAGGACGCCCACATATTCAGAGGCATCTTTGCCGCTCCGGAGGCTGCCCGCCATCGGGTCGTCGCCTGGGAGGCCGCCTTCTCGAAGGAGTCCGGCGCTCTTTGCAGTTACAAGGTCAACGGGGAGGAGATGCTTTGCGAACCGCTTCTTCCGGAATTCGGCAGGGCTCCGGTCGAGAATGACCTCGGCGCCAGGCTGGATGTAGCGTTCTCTGTCTGGAGATATGTCGATCTGAAGCTCAAGTCGATGACTGTCAACACCGTGCCGGGCCTCGAAGCGGGAGCGGCCAGAATCGATGTCGAGTATAATCCGATAGCCGGCGGCGCTGCAAGCCTCAGGATGACCTATCTCGTCTATCCGGACGGCTCCGTCAGGGGCTGCGAGTCGATGAGGGATGCAGGTACCCTGTCGGAGGCTCCGGTGATGTTCAGGTACGGAATGAAGTTCGCAATGCCGGGACGCTGGTCCGAGCTGGATTTCTACGGCAAAGGCCCTTGGGAGAACTATTCCGACAGGAATTCCGCCGCTCTGGTCGGAAGGTACAGGCAGACTGTCAATGAGCAGTACCACTACGGATATGTACGTCCGCAGGAGTCCGGAACCAAGACCGGAATGAAGTTCTTCCGTGTGCTGGACAGCAAGGGGACCGGTCTCGAGATTTCTTCCGATGTGAAGTTCTCCGCTTCCGCCCTGCCGTTCTCCATCGCTCAGCTGGATTGTGTCAAGGATGGCGGCAAGCCGGACAAGGCCGACAACGACAACATCTACGGCAAGCAGCTCCATTCTTTGAACCTGAAGGAGGCCGCCCACGAGAACGACCGTTCCAACGGAGTGACTTACGTGAACTTCGACCTTATGCAGACGGGAGTCGGCGGAGTGCATTCCTGGGGAACCTGGCCTTTGGAGGACTATCTTGTCCGTCCGCAGGAACGCGATTTCAACTTCGTGATACGTCCGCTCTGCCGCTGAGCCGGCAAGCCGGAGGACAACAACAGAGGATGGCCGTCCGGCCATCCTCTGCCTGTTATTGTATGAGCTGCTTCCTTTATGCGGAACTCTTCTGCGCCGGGCAGCCGGCCGCTTTCCCCTGCGGCAGCCGCCGGAGCGGATGATTCTAATAATTGTTCAGCGGACGGCCTGCGGTCAGGTTGTGAACCTTGCGCTTGACGTTCTCGATGACGGCCTTGTATTCGGCTGCACCTTCCTCGCTGACACCGTTGACGACATCTGCATACTTGGCGACTGCGTTGAGAACCGTGTCAATCAGTTCCACGATGTCGTTGATGTCCTTCTCCACGAAACCGCGTGAAGTGACTGCCGGAGTGCCGATGCGGAGTCCGGATGTCTTGAAGGCGGACCTGGAGTCGAAAGGAACCATATTCTTGTTGACGGTGATTTCCGCCCTTTCGAGTTCCTTTTCCGCCATCCTTCCGGTTACATCCGGGAACTTGGTCCTGAGGTCAATCAGAATCAGGTGGTTGTCAGTGCCTCCGGAAACGACCTTGTAACCCTTGGCGATGAATGCCGAAGCCATCGTTTTCGCATTTGCGAGAACCTGCTTCTGGTAGGTCACAAATTCCGGCTGCATGGCCTCGTAGAAGGACACGGCCTTGGCGGCGATCACATGCTCCAGAGGGCCGCCCTGGATGCCAGGGAATACGCTCGAATTGAGTATCGCGCTCATCTTCTTGACTTCTCCCTTTGGAGTGACCAGCCCCCACGGATTGTCAAAGTCCTTGCCCATAAGGATAATGCCGCCACGAGGTCCGCGGAGGGTCTTGTGGGTGGTGGAAGTGACGATGTGGGCATATTTCACAGGATTCTTGAGAAGGCCTGCGGCGATGATGCCGGCTGTGTGGGCCATATCAATCCAGAGCAGTGCGCCTACCTCGTCAGCGAGCCTGCGCATCCTTTCATAGTCCCATTCACGTGAATATGCTGAAGCTCCTCCGATGATGAGTTTCGGCTTGCACTCGCGGGCAATCTGCTCCATCCGGTCGTAGTCGATCAGACCGGTCTGCTCGTCCAGGCCGTAGGGAACGGCGTTGTACAGGATTCCCGAGATGTTGACCGGAGATCCGTGGGTGAGGTGGCCGCCCTGCGACAGGTCCATTCCCATAAAGGTGTCTCCGGGTTTGAGACAGGCCATAATGACGGCCATGTTCGCCTGGGCGCCGGAATGCGGCTGCACGTTGGCATATTCAGCATCGTAGATTTTGCAGATGCGGTCGATGGCGACCTGCTCGATCTGGTCAACTACGTGGCAGCCTCCGTAATACCTCTTGCCGGGGTAGCCTTCCGCATATTTGTTGGTCAGGATGGACCCCATCGACTCAAGCACATAATCGCTTACATAGTTTTCGGATGCGATGAGTTCCAGACCTGAATACTGTCTGTCCTTCTCGTTTCTGATCAAATCGAAAATTTGAAGATCCTGTTTCATTGTGCGAATTGATTTCGTTTGCTTCCGTGTTTTGGAAACACGGAGTGCAAATATACTACAAATAGACCTGATTTGCCAACAGACAAGGGGATAATTTGACTGTCCCGCTTTGTCTATTTAGTGCGGCCGACAAGACGTCTGGCGAAACTTTCGAGCAGCCGGAAACCTTCTCCGGAAGCCGCCGGGGCTGCGAAAGACAGCGCCTTGGCCGTCAGCCTTTCAATCTCTTCCTGGGCATCTGTGCCGACATTCAGGGAGTTGTAGATTGCCATCACCTCCGAAATCTTGGCCGAACGTTCGGCTTCGGTCGAAGGAATCCTTGCCAAGGCCCCTGAGAGTTCCGCCGCAGTTTCCGGGCCGGCCTTCTCGAAGGCTCTGACCGTAAGCCAGCTCTTCTTGGAATTGACGATGTCCCCGCCTATCGGTTTGCCGAACACTTTTTCGTTGCCGTAGGCATCCAGCCAGTCGTCAGCAATCTGGAAGGCGAGTCCGAGGTTGTAGCCGTAGTCGTACAGATTCCGGCAGTCTTCCCCGCCGGCCCCTCCAATCCTCGCACCCAACTCGGCCGAGCAGGCGAGCAGGACGCCGGTCTTGAGCCCGATCATCTTGATGTAGTCTTCCATCGGGACCTTCTCCATCGATTCGAACTCCATATCGTACTGCTGGCCCTCGCAGACCTGCGAGGCGGTCCGTGAGAAGAGCGCCATCACATCGGCCAGCGCCTCGGGCGGCGCGGAGGCCATCCTGGCATAGCTGTCGATGCACATCACGTCTCCCGAAAGTATGGCGGTGTCCTCGTCCCATTTCTTCCAGACGGTGTCAACTCCCCGGCGCATCGGCGACTTGTCCATTATGTCGTCGTGGATGAGGGTGAAACTGTGGAAAACCTCAAGGGCGGACGCAGGCCCGAGAATCTGCGGCGTGAATTCATCCTTGTACAATGAATATGTCGTCAGGCAAAGCCACGGACGGAGCCGTTTCCCGCCTATTGAAATCATATATCTGAGCGGGTCGTAAAGCCCTGCGGGTTCGGCTGTGAACTCAATTCCGCTGAACAGCTCCCTGACAGCGGACAAAATCTTCTCTTCTGAATTCATTATTCTGGTTTGTTTGTGTAAAGATAAGCATTTTCGAAGGCATTTGCTATCTTTGCGACAGATATTGGGAATATGAAGGACCGAAAACTTCTGAACATAGAACTGGGCCGTGTCAGTCCCGACCGCTACGCCGAACTTCCGGAAACGGGAATAGTCGTGGTGCTGGACAATGTCCGCAGCGCGCACAACGTGGGTTCGGCTTTCCGCACCTGCGATTCCTTCAAGGCGGATGCCATCTGGCTTTGCGGAATATGTGCCACTCCGCCTTCGGTCGAAATCCACAAGACCGGACTCGGAGCGGAGGACAGCGTGCCGTGGGTATATTCGGAAAGCACTCTGGAGGCCCTCGCAAGCCTCCGGGAGCGCGGCTACAGGATCGTGAGCGTCGAACAGACCGTCAATTCGCAGAGCCTTGAGTCCTTCGAACCGGCCGGGGAGGAGAAGTACGCCCTTGTCTTCGGGAATGAAGTGGACGGTGTCAGCCAGGAGGCCGTGGACGCCTCGGACCTGACTCTGGAGATTCCCCAGTTCGGTACCAAGCATTCTCTCAATGTCTCCGTCTCGGTCGGGGTGATTCTCTGGCACTTCACCAATTCCAGGCTCCGCGCCGCCGCGGGGAAGGCAAGCAAAACCGGAAGCGTCAAATGACAGGAAAAGCAACAGTAGTCAAGAATGCGGGAAGCCATTTCCTCCTTTCCGAACTTCCCCTGTGGAAGCCCTTCCCGGCTGTCCTGAAGGGCAAGGTCCGGATGAGCGGCAGCTCCTCCACGAATCCCGTAGCCGTAGGGGATGTGGTCACCTACGAATGCGCTTCGGAGCCCACAGACACGCATCCGGCTTCAATCGTGAGCATAGAAGACAGGAAGAACCATCTGATCCGCAAGTCCACGAACCTTTCGAGACAGTCCCATGTGATAGCGGCCAACATCGACAGGGCCTTCCTTGTCGTGACGCTGCATTTCCCGGAGATCAAGCTGCCTTTTCTGGACAGGCTCCTGGTGACCTGCGAAGTGTACGGCATCCCCGCCACGATAGTCCTGAACAAGGTTGACATATTCAAGGAAGAGTTCCCCGAGGAGATGGAGGATTTCCGCCGTATCTACGGGAATGCGGGCTACGAGGTGATCGAGACTTCCGCAAGGACAGGGGAGGGCATAGACCGCCTTCGCGAATCTGTGAGCGGTCCGGGCGGCGGGCAGGTCTGCCTGTTCTCAGGGGAATCGGGAGTGGGCAAGTCTTCCCTCATCAAGGCTCTCGACCCGGACCTCGATCCCAAAGTCGGCGACATCTCCCTCGCCCATCTGCAGGGCAAGCACACCACGAGCCTTTATGAGATGTATCCTCTTTCCTGCGGCAGTTTCATGATAGACACTCCGGGCCTTCGCGGTTTCGGGCTCGTGTCCCTGAAAAAAGAGGAAGTCGCACTGTACTTCCCGGAGATGCTTCGGGTCTCCTCCGGCTGCCGTTTCTCCCCCTGCACACATACCCACGAACCGGGTTGTGCTGTAAAGGAGGCGCTGGAACAGGGCCTTGTAACCGCCGAACGCTACTACTCCTATCTCGGAATGTTGGAAGAGGACAAAAAATTCCGTTAAGCGGATTTTTTCTTTGCCTTTGTTTGCCTATCTTTGCGTCGTTCAACAAACCTCTATCGCGGAAATGCCATGTTACTCGAAAAACAGTTGATTTTGTTCATCAACATCTTCCACAGCAGCGTAAGACAGTGCCTGAATGACGTATTCCAGGAAAAAGGTTACAACCTGACCCCCGAGCAGTTCCTGGTGATGGACACACTCTGGGATGAAGGCATCCTGACCCAGCAGCAGATTGCCGACATCACGATGCGTGACAAGAATTCGATCGTCAAGCTGATTGACGGTCTGGAGGCCCGCAATCTCGTCAAGAGGGTGAACAATCCGAAAGACAAGCGCCAGAATCTCATCAAGGTGACAGACTATTCCAGGACGGTTCAGGAAGCGGTGACCAATCTCTCGTACGAAGCCGCCCAGAAAATCATCAAGGGCATTCCGCAGGAAGACCTCGAGAGTTTTGTGAGGACGATCTCCAGGATGCAGAAGAACATCGACAAGGATAGCGATCTGGAGGAACTCGGACGGAAGTATCCGACTAATTCCGGCGGAAACGCCTGACGCATCCAGTGAGCCCGCTCAACCGTGAAATACTCCGTCTTGCCCTCCCCAGCATACTCGCCAACCTGACCGTCCCGCTGGTCGGAATGGTGGACATTGCCGTAGCCGGCCATCTGGATTCTTCGGCCGCGGCCCTCATCGGGGGAGTCTCCATCGGCTCCCTGATGTTCGATGTACTCTACTGGAACTTCGGTTTCCTGCGGGCCGGCACGGGCGGACTCACCTCGCAGGCCTACGGCAGGAACGATGGCGATGCCTGTGTGCGGACAATGGTCAGGGGCCTTGTGACCGCATTGCTTATCTCCCTGGCCCTGATTCTGCTGCGGAAACCTTTCTGCCATCTGTTCTTTGCCTTCGTCAACTGTTCCGAAGAAGTGCGCACTCTTGCCGTGAAATATTTCACGATCAGGATTCTGTGCTCTCCGGCGACTTTGTCCCTGATGGTGGTCCGAGGCTGGTTCATCGGGATGCAGGACACTTTCAGCTCGATGATAACCGACACTGCGGTGAACCTGACGAACATGGCAGCAAGCATAGTTCTCGCGATGGGAATACCTTCGCTGGGCTTTGAAGGGATGGGTTTCATCGGAGTCGCGGCGGGGACGGTCGTCGCACAGTATCTGGGCTTGGCGGTCGCAGCCGTGATAATGCTGTCCAGATATTCAGGGACTTTCTCCGGAAGGCTTTCCCGCGTCTCCCTGAAGGGCACCTTCTCGGGGAAGAGCATGCACGACTTCTTCTCCGTCAACAAGGACCTCTTCATCAGGTCGCTCTGCCTCATCGCCGTCTATCTCGGCTTTTCCGCCATATCGGCCCGTTTCGGAGATGTCCTTCTGGCCACCTGCTCCATAATGATGAAACTCCTGATGATCTTCTCCTATTTCTCCGACGGTTTCGCCTTTGCGGGCGAGGCTCTCACAGGGCGTTTCGTCGGCGGCGGGGACTCCGCCGGCCTGAGAAGGACGGTCCGGCTTACCTTCGCCTGGAGCATGGGGGTAGGTCTGCTTTTCGTGGCGATATATTCATTGTGGGGGATGCCTATGTTCAGGCTGATGACGGAGGATGAAGCTGTTCTCGGCGCATCGGCCTCATTCCTGCCCTGGCTCGTCCTGATTCCGCTCGTCGGCTGCCCGGCCTTCACCTGGGACGGAATCTACATCGGAGCGACGGCGACCCGCCAGATGAGGGATGCCAACATCTGGTGCGCAGTTTCATTCTTCGGAGTCTGGTTCGCCGGGAAACTTCTTCTTGGCAGGGAAGGGAATATGCCGGTACATATTCTGTTCGCGGCTTACTATTCCCACCTCATCGTCCGTTCAGTCTATCAGACCGTCTGCTACCGGAAAGCGGTACTCAGCAGGATTTCCTGAAATATTTCCCGATGAACGGAATCTGGCTGAGAGGCAGGTCCCTTTTTACAATCAGCACGCAGAAAGCGAGGATGAGGACGCAGTTCACCGCAATCTGGGGGACTGTCCCCAGATACCGGGCCGTGAGAAGCATCCCGCAGTAGAGGACGGCGGCGGCCACGACATAGACGGCGATGTCCTTCAGCGGGTAATCTATAGGATATTTCTTCTGTCCGACGAAGTAGGAAAGCAGCATCGCCAGTCCATAGCCTGCCACGCCAGCCCAGGCGCAGGCCATATAGCCGATTCTTGGGATGAAGATGAAGTTGACGGCGAACAGCGCAAGGCATCCGAGCCCTGAAAACAAGGCTCCCCAGAGCGTCTGGTCGATCAGCTTGTACCAGAAAGACAGATTGAAGTAGATGCCCATCATTATCTCGGCCACCATCACTATCGGCACGACCTTGAGACCTTCCCTGTAGCTTTCTCCAATGAGGTATTTGAGCACGTCGAGGAAGCCGATGACGCAGAGGAAGGCAAGGAGCGTGAATATGATGAAGAACTTCATCGCTTTACCGTACATCTCCTTGCTGTCCTTGTCCTTGGCTCCGGCGAAGACAATCGGCTCGTAGGCATACCTGAAAGCCTGGGTTATCATCGCCATTATCATCGCTATCTTGACGCAGGCTCCGTAGATTCCGAGTTCCCTCACGCCTTCCTCGCCGCCCTTGACGAGCGGGTAGATGATCTGGGATGCGGACTGGTTGAGGACTCCGGCGATGCCCAGGACCAGAATCGGCCAGCTGTAGCCGAGCATCTTCTTCATCAGTTTCCAGTCGAATCCCCACCTGGCTTCCCTGTACTCACCGTAGAACAGGAAGGTTATTACTCCAGTGCAGAAGAGGTTGATGAAGAAGACATAGCCGACCTGGATGCCCTTGTCGTAGATTCCCAGCGGATTGAGTTCCAGTTTAGGGAGAATCACGAAGTAGAGCAGGTTCAGGGTGATGTTCAGGACGATGAACAGGAGTTTGAAGGCGGCGAACTTCAAAGGACGCTTCTTGAACCTCAGGTAGGCGAAGGGGATGCACTGGAACGCGTCCAGGGCCACAGTGGCTGCCATTGTCCAGATGTATTCGGGATGGTCCGGATAGCCCATCGCGGAGCTGACCGGTCCCAGGAAGGCGAAGACGAGTCCGACGAAGACTGCCGAAGTCACGAATACCGAAGTCAGTATCGTAGAATATACCTTGCCGGAGTCCTCGCCGCTCTTGTTGGCGAAGCGGAAGAAGGTAGTCTCCATCCCGTAGGTGAGGATGACCAGCAGCAGGGCCGTGTAGGCGTACATATTCGTGACCACTCCGTAGCCGCCGCTGTTCGCGTTGATGACATAGGTATAAATGGGGACCAGGAGGTAGTTCAGGAACCTCCCGACGATGCTGCTGAGTCCGTAGATGGCCGTGTCTTTGGCCAGTGCTTTCAGATCTGCCATGATTGTTCTGATGATGTCATCTTATTCCGTATTTCCTGAGAATCTTCAGGAGCGGCTTGCGGATTGATTCCGCCCAGAGGGTGTAGCCGTAGTCGCCCGGATGTATTCCGTCCTGGGACGTCTCGTGGGCGGCGTCTGTCGCGCACGGGGCGATGTAGTAGATGTCGTCATATTCCTTGAGGGCGATGGCCATCAGGCTGTCCGCGACGGCCATTTTCGCGGCCTCGGATTCATCCTTGTCGGAGCGGAAGTTCCTCGTTTCGCGGTAGATGGTCTTCTGGAATATGATGGGAATCCCCGGATGCGCCTCCCTGATTTTCCTGATGAAGGGGAACAGTCTTTCGCGCATCTGTTCCGGAGTCGGGTTCGAGAAACCGTCAACAATGATGGCGTCCACGTCTGCGGCCGCCAGTACGTCCGCGAAATAGCTCTGGAGCTTGCAGTTTCCGCTGCAGCCGAGACTGAGCATCTGGAGCCCCGTGCTTCTTGAAAGCTGTGCCGGGTAGGTCATTCCGGCCCTGCTTATGCTGATTCCGTGGGTGTAGCTCGAGCCGAGAACCGCTATCCTGTGGCGGAAAGGGTTCTCCAGAGGCTCTATGACGGAACCTTTTTCGGTGCCTATCCGGATGGAGGACTCTTCGCTGTAAATCGGGAGATAGAGCAGGCAGTCGTGCAGGCTTCCGTCCATCGAATCAATCAGGACGAGGACGGATTCCGGACGGGCGTCCTGGGCCCCCGATGCCGCCCAGAGCCATTTCCCGTCCTTGCGGATGTAGAGGTCGTAGCCGCAGGTGGCGAAGGCCGTGGTGTTGGTCCGGATGCCCCGCATCGCGAAGTCGGTCTGGATTGTTATCGATTTGGAATCGGTCCTGAAGGCGACGGCGATTCCGGAGGACATCCGGACCTGGGCGTTCTCACCCGGGGTGAATCCCTTGAATCTGACCGTGTCCACCCTGTGGTAGGGATTCGGGGTGTCCGGCATAAGCTTCCCGACCAGGGTCAGGGAGGATGCTTCAGTGTAGGAATATTCAGGGGTGTTCCCGCTTGCCGCTGCAGCCAGGGAGAACAGCATCAAAAGTGTCGCGACGATTTTTTTCATATCGCGAATTTAGAAATTATTGCTGTTCTTTCCTATCTTTGTGCGGATTTGAAGACATGAGTTTATTTTCATTTTACAGAACTTCGCGCCCGTCCCAGACCAAAGTGCCGGAAGATCAGGTGCCCGGGGAGTTCAAGCGCTGCCGCAACCGTACATTCTGGGGAGTGACCGGTGCCTACGCCTTGTACTATGTGTGCCGGATGACCCTGGCTGTCGTCAAGCAGCCTCTCATCGACGGGGGAGTCTTTTCCGCCCAGTGGCTCGGCGTGATCGGCTCCACATTCTATTTCACCTATGCCTTCGGGAAGTTCTGCAACGGATTCATCGCCGACTACTGCAACATCAGGCGCTTTATGCTGACCGGCCTGGTGCTTTCCACCCTGGTCAATCTCCTGATGGGAGTCACCGGCCTGGCCTACGGCTGGCTCGGCTTCTCTTCCTCCGCCCTATTCATCCTCTTTTCCGTGGTCTGGGGCATCAACGGCTACTGCCAGTCGATGGGCGCGCCACCCGGGGTGATCAGCCTTTCGCGCTGGTTCCCTCTGGCAAGCAGGGGAACGTACTACAGCATATTCAGTTCCACTCCCTTCGTCGGCAAGGCGCTTTCCCTCTTCTTCATCGGACTGGTTGTGGGCGGCCTCGGCTGGGAATATGGCTTCCTCTTCTCCGCAATCGCCGGAATCGTCGGCTCCGCCCTCATCCTCATATTCGTAAGCGACACTCCTCAGAGCCGGGGACTTCCGAGCGTCCAGGAGTTCAGCGGCGAACCTGAGCTCAAGACGGATTCCCTTCCTGTCCGCGAACTCCAGAAAATGGTTGTCCGGCATCCGGGAATATGGATAATTGCCCTCTCGAGCGCCTTCGTCTATATCACCCAGCACGCGGTGAGCGACTGGGGGATTCTTTTCCTGCAGAAGCAGAAGGGCTTCTCGCTGGCTTCCGCCACCCAGATCATCGCCTTCTCAGAGGTCTTTGGAGTCGTGGGTACCGTGCTCGCAGGCTGGCTTTCCGACCGTCTGTTCAAAGGCGACCGCTTCAAGCCCGTGCTGATTGCCGGCCTGCTCTGCCTGCTTTCCTTCGCCGGCTTCCTGTTTTTCCCGGGCGGCTATCTGATGCAAGTCACCTATGTTTCGCTGTTCAGCCTTTCCATCGGAGTCGTCTATTGCATCGTGACAGGCCTGATGGCCCTTGACATAGTTCCGCGCAGGGCCTGCGGTTCGGCGCTCGGAATGGTCGGACTTGCAAGCTATGCCTGCGCCGGAATCCAGAACATCGTCAGCGGCTTCATGATAGGCGGCTGCGCTACCCTGGATCCGCTCGGCGAGACGGTTTACAACTTCACGCCTGTCAGTGTCTTCTGGGCCCTTTCCTGTGTCCTTTCCTTCGTGATACCTCTTGTCTCCTGGCGTTTCCTCAAGCCTCACGGCGGGGACTGATAATCCCTGCGGCCTGCAGGCCCTGAGCGACATACAAAAAGAGTGGCTGACAGTCTTGCGACTTCAGCCACACCTTTGCTGTATATATGTATTCCGTACCTGACGGAGATTGACTACTGCTCGTCCGGTCCCTGCTCATCAGGTCCCTGAGGCCCTGGCTGAGGTCCCTGCGGGCCTGCCTGAGGACCGCCCTGGGCGCCGTTCATGCTCTGGTACATCTCGCCCATAATCTTGTTGATCTCCTCGGAGTACCTGTCGATGTCGGCGAGGTTCTGGCTCTTGACGGCTTCCTTGAGAGAGTTCAGAGGGCCTTCGATTGCGCTCTTCTTGTCGGCAGGAATCTTGTCGCCGTTCTCCTTGATGAACTTCTCCACCTGGAATGCAAGACCGTCCGCATTGTTGATCTTCTCGATCCTGTCCTTGGCCTCCTTGTCGGCTGCCTCGTTGGCCTTGGCCTCGTCGCGCATCCTCTGGATTTCCTCGTCGGAAAGACCTGAAGAAGCCTCGATACGGATGTTCTGCTCCTTGCCGGTCGCCTTGTCCTTTGCGGAGACATTGAGGATGCCGTTGGCATCGATGTCGAAGGTGACCTCGATCTGAGGTATTCCACGAGGTGCCGGAGCGATGCCGTCAAGGTGGAAGAGACCGATTTCCTTGTTGTCCTTTGCCATAGGGCGCTCTCCCTGGAGGACGTGAATCTCTACTGAAGGCTGGTTGTCAGCCGCGGTGGAGAAGACCTGTGACTTGTGGGTCGGAATCGTGGTGTTGGACTCGATGAGTTTGGTCATCACGCCGCCGAGGGTCTCGATACCGAGTGAAAGAGGGGTCACATCCAGAAGGAGGACATCCTTGACGTCGCCTGCAAGCACACCGCCCTGGATTGAGGCGCCGATTGCGACGACCTCGTCAGGATTGACGCTCTTGTTAGGCTCCTTTCCGAAGAAATCCTTGACAATCTGCTGGATCTTTGGGATTCGGGTGGAACCGCCGACGAGAAGAACCTCGTCGATGTCGGAAGTCTGGAGTCCGGCATCCTTGAGGGCCTGGCGGCAAGGCTCGATGGACCTCTGGAAGAGGTTGTCGCAGATCTGCTCGAACTTGGCCCTGGTGAGAGTCTTTACAAGGTGCTTTGGAATACCGTCAACCGGCATTATGTAAGGCAGGTTGATTTCTGCGGAAGTCTGGTTGGAAAGTTCGATCTTCGCCTTCTCTGCAGCCTCCTTGAGTCTCTGGAGAGCCATAGGGTCCTTCCTGAGGTCGATGCCGTTGTTCTCGGCTGCAAATTCGGCTGCGAGCCAGTTGATGATTTCCTGGTCGAAATCGTCACCTCCGAGGTGGGTGTCACCGTTGGTTGACTTGACTTCGAACACACCGCCGCCGAGCTCGAGGATGGAGATGTCGAAGGTACCTCCTCCGAGGTCATAGACAGCGACCTTCATATCCTTGTTCTTCTTGTCGAGACCGTAGGCGAGGGCTGCTGCGGTAGGCTCGTTGATGATTCTCTTCACATCCAGGCCGGCGATCTTGCCGGCTTCCTTGGTAGCCTGGCGCTGTGAGTCGGAGAAGTAGGCCGGAACCGTGATGACTGCCTCGGTGACATCCTGGCGGAGATAGTCCTCGGCTGTCTTCTTCATCTTCTGGAGAATCATTGCGGAAATCTCCTGAGGTGAATAGTACTTGCCGTTGATGTCAACTCTCGGGGTGTTGTTGTCCCCCTTGACGACCTTGTAAGGAACTCTTGCGATTTCCTTGGTCACCTGGTCGTAAGTCTCGCCCATGAATCTCTTGATGGAGAAGATGGTGTTCTGAGGATTGGTGATGGCCTGACGCTTTGCAGGAGCGCCGACTTTCCTTTCACCGCCGTCGGTGAAAGCTACGATTGAAGGAGTGGTCCTTTCGCCCTGGTCATTGATGATGACGGTAGGCTGGTTTCCTTCCATGACTGCAACACACGAATTCGTGGTTCCGAGGTCGATTCCGATAATCTTTCCCATATTGTTATTTGCTTTTTGAAATTACTGTTTTACCGTCCCTTGCGGGAACTTTGCCGTTGCTGCTTCCGGGACATCCCCCGAAGCCATTGCTCCTCTTATCCAATGTTGTGCCATTTTCTTGAATATGACAAATTGTCAGAAGGATGGCACTTCCGCAGCGGCGGTTCCGCCCTTGCCGCCTGTCAGTTGCGGCAGATGACAGAAAACGGAAAACCGGCCGGCAAGGACGCCGGACCGGTTTCCCGTGATTTGTTTTCCCCGGGCCTGTACTTCGGCCAGGGGCTGCGGATCGGCTAATCCCCGGCTTCCTTCAGACGCTCGGCGTTCTCGGCAATCTGGAGCTGGTTGATGCACTCCTGGATGTCACCGTCCATAAAGACCGGAAGATTGTACATCGACCAGTTGATACGGTGGTCCGTAACCCTGCCCTGAGGGTAGTTGTAGGTGCGGATTTTGGCGGAGCGGTCTCCTGTCGAAACCATAGTCTTGCGCTTCGCCCCGATTTCATCGAGATATTTCTGGTGCTCGAGGTTGTAGAGCCTGGTACGGAGCTCTTCGAAAGCCCTGTCCTTGTTCTTCAGCTGGGACCTTTCCTCCTGACACTGGACCACGAGACCGGAAGGGATGTGGGTCAGCCTGACGGCGGAATAGGTGGTGTTGACACCCTGGCCGCCCGGACCAGAAGCGCAGAAGAGGTCGAGCCTGATGTCGTCCCACTTGAGGTCCACGTCGAATTCGCCGGCCTCCGGGAAGACTGCCACCGAAGCTGCGGAAGTCTGGATGCGGCCCTGGGTCTCTGTCTGGGGGACTCGCTGGACGCGATGGACTCCGGATTCATATTTCATTGTGCCATAGACTCCCTCGTCGTTGGAGGAGAGCTTGAACACGATGAGCTTGTAGCCTCCGGAAGTGCCCGGAGCCTGGTCGTTGATTTCGATTTTCCAGCCTCTCTTCTCGGCATATTTGGAATACATCCTGAAAAGGTCGCCTGCGAATATGGCGGCCTCGTCGCCGCCCGCCCCGCCGCGGATTTCGACGATGGCGTTCTTGCTGTCGTCCGGGTCGGCAGGAATGAGGAGAATCTTGATTTCTTCCTCCATCTGTGGGAGACGAGGCTCGATTTCGGCGACTTCAGCCTTCGCCATATCGCGCAAATCCTCATCCTTCTCGTTCACGAGGATGTCCTTGGCCTCCGAAAGCTCGTCCACAAGTTTCTTGTACTCCAGACCGGCCTTGATAATCGGCTGAAGTTCCTTGTAGTCCTTGTTGAGCTGGACATATTTCTTCATGTCAGCTATTACCTCGGGATCCGAGAGCTGGTTCTGAAGCTGATTGTATTTCTCCTGGAGAGCCAGGATCTTCTCGACTAATGTGTTCTCTGCCATTGATTATGGATAATGTTGTCTGTCCGCTTGCCTGCCGGGCCGTCCGTCAGATTGATTTCAGGTAGCAGCGTCTGCGCATGAATGGTTCGTTCTCGTACTTGCTCCAGACATTGGCCGCGCTGTTGGACTCGATCTGCGGATTCGTGATTCCCCAGGTGGTGCCCGCAGCTATGTACTTTTCGGACATCGTGGCGTGGTAAACAGCCGAAACGCCCTTGTTCTGCCATTCCGGCACGGCTCCGTTCAGCATCAGGTCAACCGTGTCGTAACGGTACATCGCCTTGAGCAGATGGAACCAGCCGAAAGGGAAAAGATGCCCCTTGGCCTTCTTGAGAGCCTCCGAGATTGAAGGGATGGATATTCCGAAAGCCACGAGGTCTTCGTTCTGGTCGAGAATGATGCTGCTGGTCCTGTCGTTGATGAAAGGCAGGAAGGCGGCAGCCTCCTCGTCGATTTCCCCGTCAGTGAACGGGATGAAGTTGTACACGGTGTCGGCGAAGCTCTTGTTGTAAACCTCGAAGAAATGCCTTACCATCGCCTTGTCCTTCTTGAGGGCGTTGAGGCTGCCCTCGTGGAGATTGTACCTGTCCTTGAGGAGTTTTCCAATCCTGGTCACCTTCTCCGGGAGGCCGAGATTGGAGCGCACCTTGAACTGGAGCCAGTCGCATTCCTTTTTGAAGCCCAGCCGTGTGATGAAGTCGTTGTAGTACGGATAGTTGTAGATGCAGTTGAAAGGAGGGGTGTTCTCGAAGCCCTCCACAAGCATTCCCTGCTTGCCGAGAGTGTTGTAATAGAGAGGACCGTGGATTTCGTCCATCCCGTTCTCCCTTGCCCAATCCTCCGCGGTGCCGATGAGGTGTTCAGCCACCTTGAAGTCTTCGATGGTGTCGAACCATCCGAAACGGGCCCTCTTCGTGCCGTATCTTTCGTTGTACCTCGGGTTGATCATCCCGCAGATTCTGCCGACGACCTTCTTGCCGTCCATCACCATCCACATCTTCCTCTTGCAGTACGAGAGGGTGGAAACTTTGGTGAGCGAATTGACCTGGTCGCTGTGAAGCGCAGGTACATACTGGGGACAATTCCTATAGAGTTTGTCAGGGAACTTGATGAACTTCATCAGATCCCTTTTGCTTTCAACTTCTACGACTGTGTAGTGTGACATAATTCGTGCTTTCACTCTGCCTGAATCAGCAGCAAGTTTGCAAAGATAATGATTATTGGTTGATTGGCAAAAACTTGCGTGCCCGGGTTTTACAATCCTTTCGCTTTGGCCTCGTCCCAGATCTCGTCCATTTGGGCCAGAGTCATGTCGTGGAGGTCCTTTCCCTGCCGGATTGTCTTCTCCTCGAGATAGGTGAAACGGCGCCGGAATTTGTCGCAGGCACGGTTGAGGGCGGTGTCAGGATCAAGCCCGTACAGCCTTGCGGCGTTGATGGTCGCGAACAAGAAATCGCCGAGTTCCTCCTCCGCCCGGTCGAAGGCTTCCCTGTCCTCTACTCCCGCCTTGTCGAGCGCCTCGAGTTCGGCTTCATATTCCCCGAGCTCCTCCTTCACTTTCTCCCAGACGTCCTGCTTCTTTTCCCAGTCGAAACCGACGCCGCGGGCCTTGTCCTGCATTGAATATGCTTTCAGCACCGTCGGCATCGAGTCCGGAATCCCCGACAGGATGCGCCTGTTGCCTCCCTTCTCCTTGGCCTTGAGCATCTCCCAGTTGGTGGAGACTTCCGCGGCATCGGCCGCCTTCGTGTCGGAAAAGACGTGCGGATGACGGTAGATCATCTTTTCGCAGAGCTTGTCCATCACGTCGGCGATGTCGAACTTGCCCTCTTCTTCGGCAATCCTGGAGTAGAACAATATGTGGAGGAACACATCCCCAAGTTCCTTCTTGAGGTTGTCGTCCTCCTTCTTGAGAACTGCATCACTCAGTTCGTAAACCTCCTCCAGGGTCATCGGACGGAGAGATTCCGTGGTCTGGGCGCGGTTCCACGGGCACTCCTCACGGAGCCTGTCCATTACTTCCAGCGACCTTTCAAATGATTTGAGTTTCTTGTCCTTGTTTCTCATACTCTGCAAAAATAGTAAAAAAACACCTATCTTTGCCATACTGAACCTTTGATAACATTTATGAAAGAGATCCGATATGTCACCGCCGACGAAGCGGTGGGCGCAATCCGTTCCGGAGACCGAATCCATCTCAGCAGTGTGGCAAGCACTCCGATGGCTCTCATCGACGCCCTCGTGCGCAGGGCTGAAGCACACGAAGTCGAAGACCTTCATTTCCATCATTTCCACACGGAAGGACCGGCCCCGTATTCAGATCCGAAGTATTCGGGAATATTCTTCGAGCAGGGCTTTTTCGTGGGTCCGAACCTGCGTGCCAATGTAAATTCCGGCTATGCCGACTGGGTTCCGGTCCATCTGGCCGAGTCCCAGAAGCTCTACCGTGCCGGGGCCATCAAGCTCGGAGCGGCGATGGTGCAGGTCTCTCTTCCGGACGCTGACGGAATGGTTTCGCTCGGAACCTCGGTGGACTGCTCGCTCGCTGCAATCGAGACTGCGAGGGTGAAAATCGCGGTAGTCAACCCGAATGTGCCTTACGCCTTCGGCGACCTTGTCCCGCTCGATGCTTTCGACTATCTGGTGAAGGACGATTCGCCGCTGATAACCAAAGATTTCGTGGCCCCTACCCCGACCGAGGAAATCATCGGAAAGAACTGTGCTGAACTGGTTCCTGACGGAGCCTGCATCCAGATGGGAATCGGAGCTCTTCCTAACGCCCTTGCCGCCCAGCTCGGTGACCACAAGAACCTCGGCGTGCACACCGAGATGTTCGCGGACGGCATCCTGAACCTCATCAAGAAAGGCGTCGTAAACGGTGCCTGCAAGAAAATCGACACGGGAAAGGTCGTGGCTTCATTCCTCCTCGGCTCCCAGGATGTATATTCCTTCATCGACCACAATCCGGACGTCCTGATGAAGGACATCAAGTACGTGAACGATCCGTGGGTCATCTCCCGCAATCCGAATATGATTGCCATCAACTCTGCGGTCGAGGTCGATCTGACCGGCCAGATCTGCGCCGACTCCATCGGTACCAGAATCTTCTCCGGCACCGGCGGCCAGCTCGATTTCGTCAAGGGAGCCACAATGTCCGAGGGCGGAGTCTCGATGACAGCCTTCGCTTCCAGGACAGCCAAGGGCAAGCCTAAGATCGTCCCGATGCTGAATCCGGGCGCGGGAGTGGTCACACCGAGGGCTGACGCCCATTGGATTGTCACTGAATACGGTGCCGTGGACCTCTGGGGCAAGTCGCTTCAGGAAAGGGCGAAACTCCTCATCGGCATCGCCCATCCTGACGACCGCGAGATGCTTGACAGAGCCGCCTTCGAGAGGTTCGGCCCGCACTGGCATGTGGTGAAGGTCTGACGCGACCCTATTTGTTCCGTGCCATCTGTCCCGGACAGACTCCGACGGCATATTTCCCTACGAAAGTTCCATCTGCATTGAAGCGGTGGACAAATCCTCTGTTGACATAGTCGCCCGCATCCGTGACGAAGACGCTTCCGTCGGCATCGATGAATATTCCGGAAGGGGAACTCATCGACTTGACCGCCCTGACGATCCCGTCGTCTGCTGAAGGAGCTTCAGGAGCCAGTCCCGGAGAGACAGTGACTCCGTCCGGACCGACGCTGATGCGGTTCGTGTGGTAGGTATATTCGTGAGTGGCGGCATCGTAGTCCGAACCTACGGTGAAGAAACTGTCCCCGAGTGTGGCGGCGTAGGTCGCAGGGAAATCGAATCTTGCAATCACGCTGCAGGTCCTGCAGTCGATCACGACAGAGCCGGCCGGGGAAGACCAGTAGTCGCCTGCAGCATTGACGAGGACATATTCAGGATACTTTTCGTTCTGGAGGAAGGCGCCGTAGAGGTTTTTCAGTCCGGTGTCGATGGTCCCTGTCTGTGTCATGGTTGCGGCATCGACGACTGAGACCGTCTGCTCGTAGTCGTGCCCTCCGAGGTAGGCATAGCCTCCCGTGTTCGCGACGAAAAGTTTCCCCTCGTAAAGGACAATCCCTTCCGGCTCGTAGCCGACATCGGCCTTCGCGAGCAGGCTGCAGTCATTGAGACTCAATTTGGCCACATAGCCGTCGTCGGCGTAGGAGGTGGCGTAGAAGCAGCCGTTTTTCTCGTCGGCGACAAGTTTCCTGACATTCGGGACGCTTTCAGTCCGGGCGAGGGACTTGCCGTCCGTCCCGCAGACCTGGATGATGTTCGAACCGTTTACTGCGATGACGATTTTGTCCTCAAGCACGAGAAGGTCGTTGGCAGTGTCGCCGAGAGGGGAGCCGTTGGCGGCGGAGAAGATGTCAGCGGTGACTTCTCCGGTCTCGAGATCGAGGACTGACAGGGAGGCGTTGTTGGCACCGTAGCCTCCGTCGTTGAGGATGTAGATTCGTTCTGCGGAAGGCTGCACGTCCTTCTCATCGGCTTCTTCTTTGGAACAGGCGGCAGCCGCGAAGAGAAGTGCGGCGGCGAGAAGCCTGAAAATTGTTTTCATTTCTGTTTTCATATCTGTCTTGATTGTTTGGTGTTCAATGATGTTTAGAGTTCAAGGGTGATTCTCAGGCTGGCCCCCGTCCCGGGCATCGGGTATCTGCGCACGATCTCGTACCTGGCGCAGAAGAGATTGCTGATGTCCAAAGCGGCGTTCAGGACGGGCCCGCCGTGAATCGGTATATTCCTGGAAAGGCTCAGGTCCACCGTGCACCATCCCTTGAGAAGTGTGCCCGAATTGTTGTCGGAGGCGCTGAACCTCTTCCCCGAAAAGAGCAGCGAGGTGCACAGCTCCCACTTTCCCCTGGCCGCGGCGATCACGGCGGAACCCGAATGGAAAGGGGTGTAGGGGATCTGCCCTCCGTAGCCTATGTTCTCCGGGTCGCTCCGGTCCACAGCCTTTTCAAATGAATATGTTACCTGTGAGTCGAGTTCAAATCCCGCAAGGACGCATTCCGAAGTCAGGCTGAGGGAGAGGCCTCCGCCCCTGACTTCCCCGAAATTCATCATCGACCATCTGAACTGGCTGTTCACCGGGACGGCGACAATCTTGTCCCTGACCCTGCTGAGGTAGCCGTCGGCGGAAAGGCGGAAGCGGTACTTCCATTCTTCCGGGGAACCCAGGTCGAAGCCTATGTCGGCCTGGCGGGCGTATTCGGGCCTGATTGCGGCATTCCCGGTCAGGGTGTAGTACAGGTCGTTGAAGGTGGGAACTCTGAATATGTCCTTGTAGAAAGCCCTGACGGCGGCAGTGCCGCTTCCGTTCTCCCAGCTCGCAATCAGGGCGGGGGAGAGCTTCGTCAAAGGTTTCGCGGCCCCTTCCGTGAAATCCTCCACCCTTGTGAAGAGCAGGGATGGCTGCAGGGCGAAACCTCCCGCGGAAAGCCTCAGGGCAGCGGCAGCCCTCGTGTCGAGCCTCCAGACGTAGTTGAAATCCTTGACGTCGCAGTCCAGGTCCGACAGCCTGTTGTCGAGAGACAGGCCTCCGGAGATGAATCTTGATGGCTGCCAGGACACTGACACCGACAGCGAAGCCGTCCTCTGGTTGAAATGGTTGAGGGTCGGGTTTCCTCCGACCGTGGAAGATTCGTATTCAAGCCGGTCCGAAGCTGCTTTGGCGTTGACAAGGAGGGCGCAGGAGCCGAAAGACTTCCGGAATGAGCCCTGGAGGGAGCGGTCGCTGTCCTTCTGCCTTTCGGAAGGCTCGTAGAGGTCCGACAGCCTCCGGATTACCGGGCCGGGAAGGCCTCTGTCGGAGGTGTAGGCGGCGGCCCTCAGGCTCAGGCTGCCGCCGAAAGGGGAGGCCCACAGCCCCATACTGAACCTGCACGAACTGATGTCCCCGCCCTTGCGCCTGCCGGTGCTGTCTTCATATTCATTGACAAGCCTGAAGCGGTAGTCGCCGTCGGAGCGGAGCATCGCGGCATCGGCGCTCAGGGCGACATTCCCGAACTTCTTCTCCACGCGCAGGGAGGGACTGAAGGTTTTCCAGGACCCGGCCTTGAGCCTGGCCTTCAGGTTCCAGTCCTTTCCGTCGAAGACCGGGACCCGGGTCTGGAGATGTACCACCGAAGCGCTGGCATATTCTTCGGCGGACATCAGCAGGCTTGTCCTCTGGGCGTTGGTCACGGAGATGGACTCCAGTTCGTCGGGGGAATATCTCCCGAGATCGACCTGCCCGTTCTGCGCGTTTGTAATGCGCTGCCCGTCAAGGAATATGCCGACGTGGCCCGAGCCCAGCGAACGGACGTCCACCGTCTTCATCCCTCCGATGCCACCGTAGTCTTTGATGCGCACGCCCGGGAAGAACTCCAGTGCGTCCGCCGCCGAAGCCGGGGCGATCCTGCGGAGCATCTCGCCTGAGAAAGATGAGCGCGGAGTGCCGTGGGAGAGGGCGGATGCCCTTATGTGGGATGTGCTGATGGTGTCTGCGGACGGAACAGAGCGGGAAGCGGCTGACCCGTTCCCCGGCATCGCGACGCTCCCCGGCTGGGCCAGGATCACGGACACCAATGCTTCCGCCCGGATGAGCAGAATTGTCAAGATGTGTTTCTTCACGATAAAAGACTCCTGTCGTCCCGCAGTTGTTCCACTATCATCGTTCCGGCAGGCTTTCTGGCTTGTCCCTGACTTGAAGGACTTACAGCAGCGGGTACTGTCACGGATTCTCACCGTGTTTCCCTGTTGACCGGAGGGCTGTCTCCGGATCCGGAACTTCGTAACAGGTGCAAATGTACGAAATAGTTGTTAAATTTGTCCCGCAAATTCAAACAATAACTGGAAAATGGACAAGATTTCATATGCTCTCGGCATGAGCATCGCGCAGAGCCTGCTTCAGTCAGGTGTCACAGAACTCAACGTGGAAGATTTCGGAGCTGCCGTCAAGGCGGGACTCTCCGGACAGATGCCGGCCCTCGATTTCGAGGAGGCTGGGAAGATTCTTGACGATTACTTCAAGGATCTCCAGGCACAACAGGCCGCGAAGGCTGCGGAACTGGGGGAGGCCATGAAGAAGGAAGGAGAGGCCTTCCTCGCCGAGAACGCCCGCAAGGAAGGCGTCGTCGTGCTTCCGAGCGGCCTGCAGTACAAGGTCATCAAGGAAGGCAGCGACAAGATGGCCGGCAAGACCGACACCGTCAGATGCCACTATGAGGGCCGTTTCATCAACGGCAGCATCTTCGACAGCTCCTACAAGAGGGGAGTGCCTGCTGAATTCGGTGTCAATCAGGTCATCAAGGGTTGGACCGAGGCTCTTCAGCTGATGGGCGAAGGCGCCGAGTGGGAGCTTTACATCCCGTACAACCTCGCTTACGGAGAGGCCGGAGCACACGGCTCCATCCCTCCATATTCAGCCCTCATATTCAGGGTGGAGGTCATCAAGGTCCTTTAAGAGGCTTTTTTGAATTGTCAGTTCTTGTTCTTTATCTGCCTTTCCGGCCATTTCCTTCTGCTCCATCGCTCGCTTGGCTGCGGCCACGCTTGCCCTTCAGCAATAGAAACGGCCTCGAATAATCCCGATATATTGCAGGGGCAGACATTTCGAAACAGCTTCTGAGTCCAAGGAATAATCACTTTTTCTTGATATGGAGGGCATCCAGGAGGATGTCTTCCATTATTTTGTACCCTTCGATGTTCGGGTGCACCCCGTCTTTGGAATATTTCGGGTCGGTCGCGCCGTTCTCGTCGCCCAGGGCTGCGGCATAGTCGGCGAAGCCCAGCCGGTGCTCCCTGGCATATTCCTTCAGGGATTCGTTCAGCCACCTTTCCTGAGCGTTGGCATCCGTCACTTCCGGCCGCCACGGAATGTCGGCCGCAGGAGTCGTCGAGCAGAGAATCACCTTGATTTTGTTCGCCTTGGCAATCTGGCACATTGAAATGATGTTCCTGTACGCGTTCTCAACGCTGGAGCAGCCGTTGTTGAGGGCGATGTCGTTGGTCCCCGCCATAATCACGACGTACTTCGGCTTGAGTTCCACGACATCCCTCTGGAACCTGGCCAGCATATGTGCCGTGCACTGGCCGCTGATTCCTCTTCCGACGAGGTTGTACTTCTCGAAGAACTCTTTGTCGGAAGGATACCAGCCGTCGGTGATGGAGTCTCCCATCAGGACTGCCAGAGGCCTCGGCGCACCTTCGGCCTGGGCTTCGAGGATCTTGCCGTTCTGCTCTGAATATCTGGAATAGTTCGGCCAGTCCGCCTTCTGTTGTGCGGAGAGAGTGAAGGCTGCGAGAAGCAGCGCTGCGGATGCGAGGATCTTTTTCATGGTGCGATGAATATGTGGAATGAATATGTTGCCTGCACGAGCCCTGTAAGCTGTGTGCGGAACAAATATAGCAATTTATTCGGAGCGTCAGCCCGGGAAACGGGAAAATGAGCGCGGCGGGCCCGGGAGAGGCGCATCTTCCTGCTTGTCCTTCCGCATTTCTCCGTAGGGCAATCGAAGTTTCAAATTATTGCCGTATCTTTGACAGAAGCGCTTCCGCCCTCCAGGAGCATCGGGCTTCAATGCTTCCCGGCTTGTTTTGACTGCCGGGTGATACGGTTCCGCGGATGCGGGACACTTTGCCGGGGAGGCGGCCCGGATGAGAATTGTGCGGCTGGAAACAGTTTCGCAGGACGCACAGAACTCACGGATATTCATTAACTTGCGAAACTCGAAGCTACAAGATATGCAAAAGACCGTCGCAGACTTTCTGAACACCCTCAATGAACCGATGGCCACAGTGATGGTGGTGCTGCTCTGCATCTGCGGCATCTGGTTCACCGTCAGGACCCGGGGCGTGCAGTTCACGATGATCGGAGAAATGTTCCGTCTCCTTTTCCACAAGGACGAAGGCAGGCTCGGCAGGGGAGGCCGGAGGGTGAACTCCTTCGAGGCCTTTATGGTGTCCCTGGCTTCGCGGGTGGGCACGGGCAATCTCGCAGGAGTGGCGACGGCGATAGTCATAGGCGGTCCGGGAGCCATATTCTGGATGTGGGTCATGGCTCTGGTGGGTAGCGTCAATACCTTCATCGAATGTACCCTGGCCCAGCTCTTCAAGGAAAAGGGCAGGGACTCCTTCATAGGCGGCCCGGCCTTCTACATCACCAAAGGCCTGCACAAGCGCTGGTTCGCCTGCATCTTCGCGGTGGCGATTATAGCCCAGTTCGGCCTCACCAACAATATGGTGCAGGCCAACACGATTTCTTCCGCCTTCACCGAGGCCTTCGCCATCCCTCCCGGAGTGATGTCCGCCATACTCTGCGTGCTCACCCTGCTCGTCGTCTTCGGAGGAATACGCAGAATCTCCAAGGTGGCCTCCTACATAGTCCCGTTCATGGCCCTGGCCTATCTCTGCATCGCCATATTCATCGTGCTTGCCAACATCAAGTCCTTCCCCGCTGTCATCGCCCTCATAGTCCGCAACGCCTTCGGCTTCGGACAGGTGGCCGGAGGCACTGTGGGAATGGCAATCCTGATGGGATTCAAGCGCGGCATATTCAGCAACGAGGCCGGTGAAGGCAGCGCCCCCAACGCAGCCGCTACCGCGGACGTGAGCCATCCGGTCAAGCAGGGGCTCATCCAGACCCTGGGGGTATATACCGACACCATCCTCATCTGCACCTGCACGGCTTTCATCATACTCTGCTCAGGACTTTACGACTGCGGGGCCAACGGCATAGAACTCACCCAGGCGGCCCTCACCTGGCACATAGGCCCTGCCGGGAAATACATAGTCGCAGTCTGCATCCTGTTCTTCGCCTTCTCGAGCATCATCGGCAACTACTATTACGGCGAGTGCAACCTGGCTTTCCTCTTCAACGGTTCCCCTCACACCAAGACGGCTGTCCGGGTCTATCGTCTGGTGCTGGGCGCTCTGGTGGTGCTCGGCTCGCTTATGACGATAGAAGTGGTCTGGGCCCTCGTGGATTTCTGCATGGCGATAATGACCGTGTGCAACCTCATCGCCATACTGCTCCTGGGCAAGTATGCCGTTCGTCTGCTGAAGGACTACCGCAGCCAGCTCAAGGCCGGCAAGGAACCGGTATATACCGCTGACACCATCCCGGAAATCGCCGGGGAGACCGAATGCTGGCAGGGGAACTGCAAAACGGCGGATCCGGAATCTTCAGCTTTTTGAATCGGGCCTGCAGTCAGGTAGCTGAAGGCCTCAGGCGGGCTTGCCTTCATCGTGCAGTGCCCCGGGACCGCGTCCGGGGAGTGTCATATTCCCCGCTCCGGTTGATTACTTTCAAAATAATGCTATATTTGCGGGGTTTTCCAATCAGCGAGTATGCAATTCTCTGACAAATATCCTTCAAAACTGCTCGAAGAGGCCGTGCAGTCCATCGGGTCGCTCCCCGGCATAGGAAGGCGGAGCGCCCTCAGGCTTGCCCTGCATCTGCTCCGGCAGCCCGAGGAGAATGTCCGCCATTTCGCCGATTCCATTGTGCGGATGCGCGAGGAATCCAGGTATTGCCGGGAATGCAACATGATTTGCGACGACGAAGTCTGCCCTGTGTGTTCGGACCGCAGCCGCGACAGGAACACCGTCTGCGTGGTGGAGAACGTCAGGGACGTGATGAGCATCGAGAAGACCGGCCAGTATCACGGGCTCTACCACGTCCTCGGAGGAATCATCTCTCCGATCAACGGGGTCGGGCCTTCCGAACTTGCAATCGGCAGCCTCGTGAAGAGAGTCGGGGAACTCGCCTCGGCCAATCCGCCTTCGGGAGTGGAGGTGGTGCTCGCCTTGAGCGGCGACGTGGAGGGGGAAACCACCTCTTTCTACATATTCAGACAGATAGAGCCTTTCGGCGTCAGGGTTTCCTCCCTGGCGAGAGGACTTGGCTTCGGGGACGACCTTGAATATGCCGACGAACTCACCCTGGGCCGTTCAATCATTAACAGACAGGAATTCAAGCCATGATAATTTTCAACGCCCTTCTTCTCGCAGTCTCCCTTTGCGCCGACTGTTTCGCAGTGTCGGCCTGCTCGAGCGTAAGACTCGAATCGCTCGAACGCAAAAAGGTATTCGGAATAGCTTTCGTCTTCGGCGTGATCCAGTCCCTGCTGCTCTTCCTCGGCTGGTTTTTCTCCGACCTTTTCGTGGGATATGTGGAAAAGTTCGCCAGCCTGATAGGTTTCCTGATGCTCCTGTACGTGGGAGGCGGGATGATTTATGAGGCGGCCAAGGGAGGCGAAGAGGCCAGGGACCTGAACGGGCTCAAGAACGTGGTCATCGGAGGCCTTGCGACCAGCATCGACGCTTTCGCGGTCGGCATCAGCCTTGCGATGGGCCTGACTCCGCGCGCCGAGGTCGCAGCCGACGTCGCCGCAGTCTTTGCGGTCACGGTCGCTTCGGTTGCTGCCGGAATGTACGGAGGCCACAAGGTCGGACAGCGTTTCGGCCGCCAGGCGGAGATGCTCGGTGGCGCAGTCCTGATATTCATAGGCCTGAACATCCTCTTCGACTTCATTTAGAATCCTTTTCCGGATTCATTTAGTGCCCTGGGTCACTTGTTTTTACAAAAAAATGCCTATTTTTGCCAGACTGACTTGTCGGTACGGTCAGGGCTTGATGTTGAACTCGGGAACCTGGAGGCTCCTGCAAAACTGGAAGGATATGATCTCGATTTTTTTCAGACGGGATGGAAAACTTCAGCTCTCGCAGTCTGAGAAGGATTTTTCCGGATTGAATAGGGAAGATGTACTTTGGATTGACCTCCTGTCACCTTCAAGCGAAGAGAAGCACACGGTTGACGATTTCCTCGGAGAGGAGATCCAGAGCCGTGCGCAGGCGGAGGAAATCGAGAGTTCATCACGTTTCTCCGAAACCGAGGAGGCGATTTTCGCCAACACCAACTTCCTTATGCCGGGTCCTGACGGCTACACGATGGAGGCTGTCTCCTTCATATTCGTCGGCAACTGCCTGACCACCTTGAGGGATGTTCCGCTCCGCAGTTTCTCCGAACTCCAGAGGAAGGTCTGCGTGATGCCGCAGATGTTCCCGAACGGCTATTCCATCTTCGCAAGCATAATGGACCAGCGTGTGGACCTCGACGCGGACATGATAGAGCTCCTGAGCAAGGAAATCGCCCAGTACGGCAAGAGGGTCAACCAGCGGGAGGACATCAACGAGGACTTCCTCATCGACATCAACCAGCTGCAGGATATGACGATGACCGTCAGGGAGAACATCGTGGACAAGCAGAGGCTGATAGGCAACCTGATGAAGAGCGACAAGTACCCGGAGAATCTCCAGGGCCGTTTCAGCATCATCCTCCAGGACATCACCTCCCTGATCAACCACACGAATTTCAGCTTTGAGAGGCTCGAATATCTTCAGGAGACCGTCGTCGGTCTTATCAATCTCGACCAGAACAACATAATGAAGATATTCACCCTCGTGTCGGTGCTTCTTATGCCCCCGACTCTCGTGGCCAGTTTCTACGGTATGAACGTGCCGCTCCCGTTCATGAACAGCTCCTGGGCCTGGATTGGCCTCCTCGTGTTCATGGTGCTGACGGTAGGAATCGTCGTATTCCTCTTCCGCAAGAAAAAAATGCTTTGATTTTTGGTCTTTCGGAGCGTCTTACCTTTTGGAAATCAGATATTTTTGACTATTTTTGCACGCCTTTCGGTCGAAGGTGGCTTCCGGGCTGCCTCCGGTCGGGTATAAAAATAATGTTAAACAACTAGTTATCTTTACATTACAATTATGTCAGAAGAAACAAAGATCGAAGAGGTGAAGAAATCTTCCCTCAATGCATCAGTCGCTCCGGAGGAGTTCGACTGGGAAGCTTTTGAAGGCAATGCCGAGATTTACGGCGATGCCGACAAGTCCTCCATCGAGGCAGCTTATGACCAGACTCTTTCAAAGGTCGTCGAGAACGAAGTCGTTGAAGGTGTCGTAACAGCCATCTCGAAGAGAGAGGTCATCGTCAACATAGGTTACAAGAGCGAAGGCGTCATCCAGGCTCCTGAGTTCCGTTACAATCCGGAGCTCAAGGTCGGTGACAAGGTCGAGGTCTATGTCGAGTCCGCAGAGGACAAGAAGGGCCAGCTCATCCTCTCCCACAAGAAGGCACGCGCCCTCAAGTCCTGGGACAGGGTCAACGAGGCTTTCGCTGCAGACGAGGTTGTCAAGGGCTTCGTCAAGACCCGCACCAAGGGCGGTATGATCGTCGATGTCTTCGGCATCGAGGCCTTCCTCCCTGGCTCCCAGATCGACATCAAGCCAATCCGTGACTACGATGCATTCGTGAACCAGAATATGGACTTCAAGATCGTCAAGATCAATCAGGAGTACCGCAATGTAGTCGTCTCCCACAAGGCACTTCTCGAGGCCGAGCAGGAGGCACGCAGGGCTGAGCTCATCGGCAAGCTCGAAAAGGGCCAGATCCTCGAAGGTACCGTCAAGAACATCACCAACTACGGCGTATTCGTCGATCTGGGCGGTGTTGACGGTCTCATCCACATCACCGACCTTTCTTGGGGCAGAATCGACAGCCCTGAAGAGGTTGTCGCCCTCGACCAGAAGATCAAGGTCGTCGTCAAGGAGTTCGATCCTCAGCAGAAGAGAATCGCCCTCGGTTACAAGCAGCTCACTCCTCATCCGTGGGACAGCCTCAATCCTGACCTCAAGGTCGGCGACACTGTCAAGGGCAAGGTCGTCCTCATCGCTGACTACGGTGCATTCGTGGAAATCGAGCCGGGTGTAGAGGGTCTCATCCACGTTTCTGAGATGTCCTGGTCTCCAAGACTTCACAGCGCCCAGGAATTCCTCAAGGTAGGCGAGGAGGTAGAGGCTCAGGTACTCTCCATCGATCGTGAGAACAGGAAGATGTCCCTCGGCCTGAAGCAGCTCACTCCAAACCCTTGGGAGAACATCCGCGACAAGTATCCTGTCGGTTCAGTCCACAAGGCAGTCGTACGCAACACCACCAACTTCGGTGTCTTCGCAGAGCCGGAGGACGGTGTAGAGGGTCTCATCCACATCAGCGACCTCTCCTGGGACAAGATCAAGCATCCGTCAGAGCTCGTATCTCCTGGTGATGTCATCGATGTCGTCATCCTTGACTTCGACGAGGCAAACCACAAGCTCAGCCTCGGTCACAAGCAGCTCACCCCTAATCCGTGGGACGCTATCGAGGAGAAGTATCCGGTCGGCTCAACCGTTGACGGTACTGTCGCTTCAATGACCGACAAGGGCGCCAACATCAAGCTCCAGGGCGAGGACGAAGGCTTTGCGTTCAGCCGCGACCTCATCAAGGAGGACGGAAAGGCAGCCGTCGCAGGCGAGACTCTTCCGTTCAAGGTTGTCGAACTCAGGAGGAGCACCCGCAGAATCCTTCTCTCTCACGTGAGAACATATTCTGAGGCCAAGATCGAGAAGGCTGCAGCAGAGGCTGACAACACCAAGAAGGCAGTCAAGAAGATCAACTCAAATCTTGAGAAGACCACCCTCGGTGACATCAGCGAACTCGCTGCCCTCAAGGACAAGCTTGCAAAAGGTGAATAATTCATGGATTTCACTTTGACGGTTCTGGGCACGGCTTCGGCCAAGCCCAACACCGCAAGATATCAGAGCGCTCAGGTACTGACCGTACACGGGCGCTCTTTTTTGATAGACTGCGGTGAAGGAGTGCAGATACGCCTGCAGGAGGCGCGCATCTCCTTGATGAAGATAGAGTCTGTCTTCATCTCGCATATTCACGGAGACCATGTCTTCGGACTCTTCGGCCTGCTTTCCACAATGGGGATGATGGCAAGGACGAAGCCGCTGGTCATCTACGGACCGGTGAGCCTCGGCCCTATCCTGAAGTTCTTCCTCTCCTACTATGGCGAGGGGATTCCCTTCGAGGTGGTGCACAAGGCCCTGAATGTCAAGGAACCCGAAGTGATTTATCATACCAAGTCGCTGACTGTCAGCGCTTTCCCTCTCAACCACAAGATCGAGACCTTCGGCTTCATATTCAGGGAAAACGAGCCTCCAGTCAATGTCAAGAAGTGGAAGATCCAGGAATATGGCCTTACGCTGACGGAAATCGGCACGGTCAAGCGAGGGGAGGATGTGATACGCGCTCTTCCCGACGGCGGCGAACAGGTCCTCACAGTCTCCGAACTCGGCTACAAGCCTTACCGGGGAAGGTCCTATGCCTATTGCAGCGATACCGCGCCTTTCGAGAAGGAGAAAGACTGGGTAAAGGGAGTGGACCTGCTCTATCACGAGGCCACCTATCTGGCCGGACAGGCAGACCTGGCCGCCCTGCGCTACCATTCCACCACCCTGCAGGCAGCCTCCTGCGCACTTGAGGCAGGTGTGGGCAAACTTGTCGTAGGGCATTACTCTTCGAGGAACAGGAATCTGAAGGAGTACGAGGCTGAGTGCCGCAGCATATTCCCGGAAAGCTATGCCGCCGAGGACGGATCGGTCTTCGACCTGCCGCTTGTCAAATTCCACGGCTGATGGAGAACTTAGCCAAACTTTGACTATCTTTACGAAAACACTTTGCGTGACAGAACAGATGAAGCGAACAATAATATCGGTCATAGCCCTTTTTGCGGCCTTTTTCCTGATTTCTTCCGGGAACTCTCCGATTGAGACCTACATCAGGAAGTGGGCTCCCGTGGCGGTCGAGGAGATGTACCGCAGCGGAGTGCCTGCGAGCATCACTCTGGCCCAGGGCATCCTCGAATCGAGATACGGCCAGTCACAACTTGCTTCCGAGGGCAACAACCATTTCGGAATCAAGTGCCACAAGGACTGGAAGGGCAAGACCATGGCCTATGACGATGACGCGAAAGGGGAGTGCTTCCGGGTCTATGACTCCGCCGAGGAGTCTTTCCGCGACCATTCGGACTTCCTGCGCTACCGTGACCGCTACAAGTTCCTCTTCGAGTTCGACACCAAGGACTACAAGTCCTGGGCTTACGGTCTGAAGAAGGCGGGCTATGCCACCGATCCGAACTATCCTGCAAAGCTCATCAAGTACATCGAGGACTACGGCCTTTCCCGCTACGACAGCATGACCCTGTCGGATTTCGATCCGGAGGATGAATATGCCGGAGCGGAGGGGAAAGGGCACGTCCGGACTCAGAACGGCCGGGAACAGGTTTCAGGCACTTCCGACTCCGGGCACAAGGATTCCGGCCAGGAGCGGAAGAAGTCCAAGACCTCCAGGAAGGAACGCCGTCAGGCCCGTCAGGAGAAGCCTGAGAGCCAGAACCTCCGGGAGGACCCGGGAGAGCACAAGGCGCAGGAGGAACCTGTGATTCCGGAATCTCCGCTCTCCATCGAGGAACCGGTCAGGGTGGACAAGAGCACCCTCGAGAATTTCAAGTTTTCGCTCAGCAGGGAGGTATATTCGAGGAACGGAGTGTCTTACGTGCTTTCTGTGGAAGGCGAGACCTACGAGAGCATCGCCCGCTCCTACAACCTCTTCCCGAAGGAGATACTCAGGTTCAATGACCTCCAGGCTCCGAAGAAACTGCTCCCGGGGACGATAGTCTATATTCAGGCGAAAAAGAACCAGTGCCGCAAGGGCCTGGACAAGTACATAGTGGGGGAGGATTGCGAAAGTCTCTGGGAAATATGCCAGAGATTCGGAGTGAAGATGTCAAGCATCAACAAGTTGAACGGCTTCGAGGCCGGCCATACTCTCGGTGAAGGCGACACCATCCTTCTCCGCGGCAGGAAGGCTTCCGGAAAATGATTTCGACAAGATGGGAAAGATGAAGAAAATAATCCTGGGCCTGACCCTGGTCCTTGTTGTCCTGGCTGCGGCTGCCGGCTACTTCGGCTTCCGCCGTTATTCCGACAACCGCAGACCGAATTTTGTGGCTGATGCACACATCTACGTGCGTCCGGGGATGAGCGTGGAGCAGGTCCTCGCGCAGATTCCCGACAGCATCGTCATCAGCAGGGCGAGCCTCTCCAGGGTGATGTCCGGCCTGACGGAAGAGTCGATGCGTCCCGGACACTATGTCGTAGGCCGGAACAAACCGGCTGTCTATGTGCCCCGGATGCTCAAGGCGGGCTGGCAGACTCCTGTCAATCTGACCCTCTCCGGCACGATGCGGAGCAAAGACGTGATAGCGAGGAAGATTTCCAACCAGATGATGCTCGATTCCGCCGACGTGATGAAGGCCCTGGACGACCCGCTTCTCCTTTCCGAATATGGCTTCACTCCCGACGACGTCTTTTCGCTGCTTGTCCCGGATACCTATGAAGTCTATTGGACGGATTCGATGAAGACAGTCCTGGACAGGCAAAAGGCGGCCTGGGATGCTTTCTGGACGGAGGAGAACAGGGAGAAAGCCCGTCTGCAGGGCCTTTCCTGCAAGGAGGTCTCCATCCTCGCCTCCATCGTCAAGGGAGAATCCAACTACGAGCCGGAGTACCCATCCATCGCGGGGGTATATCTCAACCGCCTGCATCAGGGAATCAAGCTCCAGGCCGACCCGACGGTAGCATTCTGCTTTGACTACAAGCTGAACAGGGTGCTTCTCAAGCATCTGGAAGTCGATTCCCCGTACAATACCTATTTGTACGAAGGTCTGCCGCCGGGACCCATCTGCGTACCTGACAAGGCGAGCCTGCTCGCAGTGCTCAATCCGGACAGGCACGGCTATCTCTTCTTCTGCGCCAGCCCTGAAATGGACGGCACCCACAGGTTCGCCGCCACTTTGGCGGAGCACAACCGCAATGCACAGGCTTTCCGGCGGGAACTGGACAAGCGCCAGGCCGCCCGCAAGGCCGGGAATACACAATGATCCGTCTGTAATTGAATCCTTATCCGAATATGTCCACCGAGTTTATAGCTGAAAAGTTCCCACAATTCGACGAGGCCGGTCGGGCTTTGGTCCTCAAGGCCTATCTCATAGCGGCGGCAGCCCTTGAAGGCCAGACTCGCAGCAACGGACGCGCGTTCATTGAACATCCTCTGAACGTCGCCCTCATCGCTTCCGACGAAATCGGCCTGACAGCCGACTGCATCGCTGCCGTCTTTCTTCACGAAGCGACCAGGAAGCAGCCGGGACTGGACCTGCGGAAGGGCGGAATATGCGGCCACTCCCTCTCCGGCTTCCCGGAAGATGTCTATACGATGGTTGACGGCCTGAACAAAATCGCCACAATCAAACCGAAGGACACCCGTCTGGAGGCGGAGAACTACAAGAGGCTGATTGTACAGTACTCCACCGATCCCCGCGTGACCGTCCTCAAACTTGCGGACAGGCTCGAGGTGATGAGGAATCTCGACACCTTCCCGAAGAGTTCCAGGGAGAACAAGATTCTCGAGACCCTGATGCTCTACATCCCTTTGGCACACCAGCTCGGACTCTACAACCTCAAGAGCGAGATGGAGGACATCTATTTCCGTTTCGCCGAGCCGGAGCAGTACAGGGCGATTACGAACAGGCTCAAGGCCACCGAGGGTGACAGGAAACGCCTTACGGATGAGTTCATCGAACCGCTCAAAGTCAAACTTTCCAACGAAGGCATACGCTACAAACTGAAAATCAGGACCAAGGCGGCATATTCAATCTGGAAGAAGATGGTGAAGCAGAAGGTTCCTTTCGAAGGAGTCTTTGACGTGTTCGCTATCCGCTTCATCATCGACTGCGAGCCTGACAGCAAGGTCGAGAAGGACCTGTGCTGGAAGGTGTATTCCTATGTGACCGAGGAGTACGAGCCGGACACTTCGAGGCTGAGGGACTGGGTGACAAATCCGAAGCCCAACGGCTACGAGTCCCTGCATATTACCGTAAAGAACAAGTCCGGAGCTTCCATAGAAGTACAGATCCGCACGAGGAGGATGGACGACGAGGCGGAAAACGGCTCCGCTTCGCACTGGTCCTACAAGGGAATCAAGCACGAGGAGCATCTGGACAGGTGGCTGACATCGGTCCGCTATGCCCTTGAACATCCGCAGATTGCCAATCCCGACGACCTGCCGCAGCCTCCTTCGAGGGAGATATTCGTGTTCACCCCCTCCGGCGAGCTGAGGATTCTTTCCGCCGGGGCCTCCGTGCTGGACTTCGCTTTCAACATCCATTCAGGCTTGGGTGTCAGGTGCACCGGCGCCCGTGTGAACGGGAAGGCGGTCTCGTTCAGGGAGAAACTCCACACGGGAGATGTCATCGACGTGCTGACCTCGAAGAACCAGAAGCCTACTTCGGACTGGCTCAACTGCGTGGTTACCTCCAAAGCCCGCAACCGGATCAAGCAGGAACTCAACGAAGAGGAATACAAGAAGGCCGCCCAGGGCAAGGAACTGCTCGGACGCCGCCTCAAGAACTGGAAACTCGAACTTCCGGACGATGTCCTCGCCGATTATCTCAAGCGGAAGAAGTATTCCACCATCAACTCCTTCTACGCCGCCGTCGCGGACGAGGTCATCGATGTAAACGATGTCAAGAACTTCATCCTCGAACACGACAGTCTCGTGGCGCAGGCAATCGAGGCGGCCAGGGCCAGCGATGCCGAGAAACATGCCGACAAGGTCAGGCAGTGGGACGACAGGCAGGGCGCGGACGACATCCTGGTCATCAACGCCAGGGATTTGAAGGGACTTGAATATAAGATGGCCCAATGCTGCCATCCGGTCTTCGGAGACGACGTGTTCGGTTTCGTGACCAGGACGGAGGGCATAAAAATCCACAGGATATCCTGCCCGAATGCAGCCCGTCTCATCGAAACCTATCCGTACAGGATCCAGAAGGTGAAGTGGGCCGACACTCCGGCCGGAGGCATATTCCAGTCATCGTTGAAGATAATCGCCGCGATGGAGTCTTCCGTCATAGGACAGATCACGGAAGTCGTCAGCTCCTTCAGGGCCTCCCTCCGCTCCTTCAATGTCAATGAGAACGACAGGAACGGGACCTATGAAATCTCGATGAAAATCCACGTGCCTTCCAATATGGAGCTGGACAAGGTGATTTCCCAGATCAAGGCTCTCAAGCACGTCATCAAGGTCAGCAGAGTCTAATCCTTCCAGACTTTGAGGTACTGCTGCAGGGCCCACATCTCGTCCCTGAATCTCGCGGCCTCGCTGAAGTCCAGCTCGGCGGCGGATTTCTCCATCCTGCGCTTGTCCTCGGCTATCATCTTCTCTATCTGCTCGCGGCTCATCGAACGGATTACCGGATCCTGGAGCACGGCGGCGAGGTCAGCCTTGACATAGCCGTCCACGAAGGCGGACTTGTCCTGACGTCTGGAATCGTGGCCGAGGCCGACGGTGACAGTGCCCCTGCCCAGTTCGCTCGGGTTGGGAATATAGACGGGACTTGAAACGGAATCCGGGGCGCTGACCCTCCCGCTCGGCCCGTTGAGTAGCCTCGGATTGACGGATTTCTGAGAGTCTCCGTAGAGTTCCGTAGCGAGAATGTTCTGTTTGACTTCCACCTGGCGCGGCGTGATTCCGTGGAGCTTGTTGTATTCCTTCTGCTTCGACCTGCGCCTGTCGGTCTCCCGGATGGTCTCCTCCATCGACTCGGTGATGTGGTCGGCGTACATTATGACAAGGCCGTTGACATTTCTCGCGGCTCGTCCCGCCGTCTGGGTAAGAGCCCTTCCGGAACGCAGGAAACCTTCCTTGTCGGCATCCAGTATGGCGACAAGGGACACTGTAGGAATGTCCAGTCCCTCCCTGAGAAGATTGACTCCGACAAGTACGTCGAAGAGACCGTTCTTGAAATCCTCGATGATTTCCACCCTCTCGGAGGTGTCCACGTCCGAATGGATGTACCGTACCCTGATGCCTATCTTGTCCAGATAGTCGTTCAGTTCCTCGGCCATTCTCTTGGTGAGAGTGGTGACCAGCACCCTTTCGTCGATTTCGGCACGCTTGCGGATTTCTTCCACGAGGTCGTCAACCTGGTTCTCGATGGGCCTCACCTCGACCGGAGGGTCCAGCAGGCCCGTAGGACGTACTACCTGCTCGACCACGAGTCCGTCGGAACGCTCCAGCTCGTAGTCGGCCGGGGTGGCGCTGACATAGACTTTCTGGCCGGTGATGGAATTGAATTCATCGAAAGTCAGGGGCCGGTTGTCGGCAGCGGCCGGGAGCCTGAAGCCATATTCGACGAGCACCGACTTCCTCGAATGGTCGCCGCCGTACATCGCCCTGATCTGCGGGATGGTCACGTGGCTTTCGTCTATGAAGGTGATGAAGTCGTCCGGGAAATAGTCTATCAGGCAGAAAGGCCTCTGCCCGGGCTGCCTGCCGTCCAGATAGCGGGAATAGTTCTCGATTCCCGGGCAGTAGCCCATCTCCTTTATCATCTCGAGGTCATTCTCCACCCTCTGTTTCAGTCTTTTGGCCTCCAGACCCTTGCCGATTTCCTCGAAGTAGTCGAGCTGCTTCTTGAGGTCGTCCTGGATCATGCTCACGGCCTTGAAGGACCTTTCCCTTGTGGTGACGAAGTTCGTGGCAGGGAAAATCGGGGCTTCTTCCAGCGATTCGATGTGCGCCCCGGTGACCGGGTCGATGAGGGAGAGGGAATCGATTTCGTCGCCGAAAAATTCGATACGCAGGGCTTCGTCCGCCCCTCCGAGGAAGACGTCCACCGTGTCTCCCCGGACCCTGAAGGTGCCTCTCTTGAAGTCCACCTCCGTCCTGGAATAGTTCGCGTCCACCAATTGGTAGAGCAGCCGGGTAAGGCTTCTCTGCTCACCTTTCTTCACAGTGACGGACTGGGCGTGGAAGTCCTCCGGGTTGCCGATTCCGTAGAGGCAGGAGACGCTGGAGACCACTATCACGTCCCGGCGGCCCGACATCAGGGCGGAGGCGGCGCTGAGCCTGAGCTTGTCAATCTGGTCGTTGATGGACAGGTCCTTCTCGATGTAGGTGTCCGTGACCGGGAGATAGGCCTCCGGCTGGTAATAGTCGTAGTAGGAGACGAAATATTCAACCGCATTGGCCGGGAAGAAACTTTTGAATTCTCCGTACAGCTGGGCGGCGAGGGTCTTGTTGTGGCTGAGGATGAGGGCGGGACGCTGGAGCCTCTCGATGACATTGGCCATCGTGAAAGTCTTTCCGGAGCCGGTGACTCCCAGCAGGGTGACATCCCCCACTCCCTGGTTCAACGCATTGCAGAGCCCTTCGATGGCGGAAGGCTGGTCTCCCGAGGGCCGGTATGGCGATTCCAGGTGGAACTTCATCTCTACGCTTTGTTTGATTTGAGCTGTTTCAGGTCATAGTCCGCCTTGATCTTGTCGATGATGGCGCAGACCAGACGGTAGGCGCGTCCGTCCTTGGTGTAGTCGGCCGGCGCGGTGAAACTTGCCCTTCCCTGTTTCTCCAGCTTCTGGGCATAGGCCTTCTTCTTTGCGGAGGAAGGATTATAAGTCGCGATGGCGTGGCCGCCGAACATCGTCACAATCTTCATCGAAGGGATGTCCGTTTCCCCGTCCCCGAAATAAATCATCTGCTGGTAAGGGATGCGCTTCTTGTCCTCGGCGATGCTCGAATTGACCTTCTTGCTGTCGTTGGCGCTGAATATGCCCTTGTTTATCTTGAATATGTACTGAGTCTTGTTGGTGTAGTCCACTGCGATGCCAGGCCATTCAGCCTCACCCTCGGAATTGTACATGAAGGAGCAGGCGAATATGTATTTGAATTCCTTGGCGATGGGCGAGCCCTCGATGATTTCCTTCAGGCCGGAGGAGTTGATGTAGTGCTCGATGCGCACGCCGTGCGCTTCACCATATTCATTGATCAGGCCGAACCATTCCCTGACTCCGTCGAAGAGGGTGATGCCCTTGCCGAACTCGCGGAAACTGCTCCTGCGGAGCGTGATGCCGTTCTTCCTGGCCTCGTCGAACATCATCTTCATATAGGAAAGGACATTGCTGGCATCCTGCCCGACAGCCAGGCCGTCGCTCATCTTCCAGAACTCCTCGGGTGTCTTCCCGACAGCCTGGATGAAACCGAACTCCTGCATGTTTCCCGGCGACAGGGTTCCGTCGAAATCATAGATCAAAGCTACAATAGGTTTCTTTTTCATTGTGACGATGTGTTGGACTGGCTGCAAAGATAGTCATTTTGTGACAATCTGTCGCCATTGTGCCGCTGCCTCCATTGTCAATTTGTCAGCCGTGCCGTGCAGGAACATTTTTTGACGTTTTCTCCGCGGCCTCCGCACCGGAGGATATAACTTAAAGATAATTACAAACAGATTCATAAAATGGCAAACAAAGGACAGATCGGAGTGACTACCGAGAACATTTTCCCGGTAATCAAACAGTTTCTCTATTCGGACCACGAAATTTTCCTCAGGGAACTTGTCGCAAATGCGGTTGACGCTTCCCAGAAGATGAAGACCCTGGCTTCCAACGGCGAATTCAAGGGCGAGTTGGGCGAGCTGGATGTCAGAGTGGTTCTCGACGAGTCGGCAAAGACTCTCAAAATCATCGACAAGGGTATCGGTATGACGGAGGAAGAGGTTGACAAGTACATCAACCAGATCGCCTTCTCCTCAGCCGGCGAATTCCTCGAGAAGTACAAGGACCAGAACATCATCGGCCATTTCGGCCTCGGCTTCTATTCGGCTTTCATGGTTGCGACCAAGGTCACCATCGAGACTCTCTCCTGGAAGGAAGGCTCGAAGGCCGTCATCTGGAGCTGCGAAGGCAATCCGGAATTCGAGATGGGCGAGTGCGACAAGGCTGAAAGGGGTACCGTCATCACCCTCTACCTGGACGACGACTCCGCCCGCGACTACGGCACGAAGGACAAGATTTCCTCCCTGCTCACGAAGTACTGCAGATTTATGCCTGTACCGGTGGTCTTCGGCAAGAAGCAGGAGTGGAAGGACGGCAAATATGTCGATACCGACGAAGACAATGTCATCAACAATGTCGAGCCGATCTGGACCCGCAAGCCTTCCGAGCTCAAGGACGAGGACTATCAGAATTTCTACAGGGATCTCTATCCGATGAAGGATGAGCCGCTCTTCCATATTCACCTCAATGTGGACTATCCGTTCAATCTCACCGGCGTCCTCTATTTCCCGAAACTGAAGGAGAGGATGGCGATTGAGAAGAACCAGATCCAGCTCTACTGCAACCAGATGTTCGTGACGGACCACGTGGAGAACATCGTCCCTGAGTTCCTGACCCTCCTGCACGGTGTGATAGATTCTCCGGACATCCCTCTGAACGTGTCCAGGAGCTATCTCCAGAGCGACGAGAACGTCAAGAAGATTTCCACCTACATCACCAGGAAGGTGGCCGACAGGCTCGAAGACATATTCAAGAACGAAAGGGAAGCCTGGGAAAAGAAGTGGGACAACCTGAAACTTTTCATTGAATATGGTATGCTCTCCGACGAGAAGTTCTGCGAAAGGGCGATGAAGTTCGCTCTCCTGAAGAACACCGACGGGAAATACTTCTCCTTCGAGGATTACCGCAAGGCGGTCGCCGACCAGCAGACCGACAAGGACAAGAAGCTCGTCTGCCTCTATGCCACCGACGTGGAGGCTCAGTATCAGTACATCGAGGCTGCCAAGGCATTGGGCTACGATGTCCTCCTGATGGACTGCGAGCTGGATTCCCACTTCGTCAACCTCCTCGAGCAGAAGCTCACGGACACAAGGTTCGCCCGCGTGGATTCCGATTCTGCCGGGAACCTCATCCCGAAGGATGACAGGATCAAGCTGGAGATGAAGGAAGACGAGAGGTACGACCTCGAGAACATGTTCAAGGCAGTTCTTCCTTCCGGCAACGACTACTTTGTCAACGGGGACAACCTCGGCGAGACCGCCGACCCTGTCCTCATCACCCAGAGCGAGTTCATGAGAAGGTACCGCGAGATGAGCGCCTTCGGCGGCGGGATGAACTTCTACGGTGAGCTGCCGCAGTCATACAACATCACCGTGAATATGGAGAATCCTCTCATCGCCAAGATCTTGGAGACCGCCAAGGCTTCAATCAAGCCTCAGGACGAACTGCCTGCCGAGGCTCCGGACTCCGCAAGCGACGAGGAGAAGAAGGCCGCAAGAGAGGCGCGCGAGGCAGTCAGGACTGCACACCGCCAGGATGTCGAGGAGTTCTCGAAGAACAACGAGATGCTCAAGCAGGTCATCGACCTTGCCCTCCTTTCCAACGGCATGTTGAAGGGCAAGGCCCTCGCGGACTTCATCGAGCGCAGCCGGAAAGTCGTTTCGGACGCCTATCTGAAATAGAATTTGAGTATCTTTGTGGCCTATGATAAGTCTTGTCCTGTCATTGGCCGCTTCAATAGCAGTCGGCTACCTTCTTGTCCTTGCCGGGATTCCGGCAAAGGCGGGGAAGGTGGCCGAAGCCGTTGCCGGCATCAGCATCTATCTGCTGATTTTCCTGCTCGGCTCCCGGATCGGCTCGGATCCGCTGATTCTGTCCGACATCTCATCCATCGGGCTCAACGCCCTGCTGCTCGCAGTGGCCGGCACAGCCGGAAGCGCCCTGGCCGGCTGGCTTTTATACCGCCTGCTGTACGGCAGGCAGTCCGGGAGCGGGCCGGCGGAGAAAGGCGGACGTAAGACCGGCCTCGACAAGGGAACTCTCCTCACGCTTGCCGCCCTTCTGGCCGGACTTGCCGCAGGCGCGGCCGGACTTTCCGGCTTTGTGGAGAGGATTCCGGGCGATCCAGCCCTTGTCCTGCTCTACATCCTTCTGGTCAGCGTGGGACTGGGAGTCGGGATGAGGCCCGGCTTGCGGAGCATCCTGAAAGGCCTCCGTCCATCAATCCTGCTTCTCCCTCTGCTCTCGATTCTCTTCACCCTGCTTTTCTGCGCTGCGGCAAGTCCTGCGCTCAGGGGCTACGGTCTGTGGGACTGTCTGGCCGCAGGCAGCGGAATGGGCTATTATTCCCTCTCTTCCGTCCTCATTGCCAGCCTGAAGGAAGCCTCCTGCGGAGCCACCTTCGCGACTTCGCTCGCGGCTGTCGCCCTGCTCGCCAACATATTCAGGGAACTTTTCACCCTTGTCCTCACCCCCGTGATGGCAGCTCGGCTCGGACCTTTCGCACCTGTGGCCGCCGCCGGGGCCACTTCGATGGATGTCTGCCTCCCGGGCATACTCAAAAGCTGCGGACAGGAAATTCTGCCCGCAGCCCTGATTTCCGGTATGCTGACTGATTTCAGCGTGCCTTTTCTCGTGTCCTTCTTCTGCTCCCTTTGAGACGCGTCCTGGAGTTTCAGTGCCTTTCCGGCCATTTTCTTCTGCTTCCCCGGTGATGTGGCTACGGCTCTTCTCCGGCCCGGCTGCCGTCGGCTGCCCGCTGCAAAGGTCCACCGGACCTTCGGCCCGGTGCTCGCGATTATTCAGCAATCGGAACTGTCCCGTGGCGACCTCTAAACAGCTGAGGCAAACATTTCAAAACAGCTTCCGGGTCTTTATGGAAGGATTTCCAGCAGGCGGGTGATTCCGCCAACGGACTCCAGGGAAGGACATACTTCCAGGGAGATTCCCTTCCCGCACCTCTTGAAAGGTACCGGCTCTCCTGTCTGTACGTCGAGTACCTGTCTCACCCTGAAACCCAAGTCCGAGATGGTCAGCAGGGCTGACGGGTCCTCAGCCTCGTGGTTGATCACGAGGGCGAAAGCCTTGGACTCTCCCTTCCGCAGGGCGACCTCCACATCGGGGTTCGATGAATATGCCGACGGCCTGACACCGCACTGTCCGAACACCTCAGCCACGAGCCCCTGCAGAGCGTCCCGTCCCTCTGGATCATCGTCAATGAAAGTCTGGAGATAGGTGTCCTGCAGGCAGAAGCCGAAGAGGTAGGCCTTGCCCTTGCCGAAGCTGTTCTTCATAAGGAGCGGCTTCCCCGAGGCCATTTTGCTTGACACTCCGGCCTTGTACGGCACGCAGTAGCGAGGGGAGACGACCTTGAAATCCCCGGCGGAGTCGAAGGTCTTTTCAGGTTTTTTCCATTCGTCCGCAAAAATCCAGAACGCTTCCGCAGTGGTGCACGGAATCCAATGTCCGACCTGCCTGACCCGGGCTGTCTCCGCGTAGGAGACCCCGAACACCTCGCCCAGTGTCACCATCGGCTCGAGGCTCTCATCCTGTTGAGGTACGCAGTCCGCAATCACGATGCCTCCCTTGCGGACGAATTCCCTGACACAGCCTGCTGCGGCCGAGTTCATTATCTCCACGTCGGCGAGAATCAGAATCTCGTAGCCGAGAAGTTCGCTGTCGGTGATCTGCTCCTCGTGTATGACGTCAATTTCCCCGAAAGCACGCAGGCACAGTTCGTAGGTCAGGGCGACGTTCATATATTCCCTGTTGGTCAGGATGTGCTGCGTCCTCGGGAAGAGGAAGCAGGCCTTGGCTTTCGGCACTGGCATCCCCGTGATTTCGCCGCCTCTTTTCTGGATGACGTTCATCCCTTCCCCGAAGTCCTCCCAGTGAAGAGAATCGACAGGGACGTTGAATCCCGTAATCAGGTAGTCGGCGCCTCCGGCGATGGCTGAATATGCCATCTCGCGCTCCATCCAGTACTGGCTCCTTCTGGTTTCGTCCTGGTATCTGAAGAACCAGGCCGGATTGAATGTCCCGACCCAGAAGCCGAGCTTCTTGCCGTAGGTGCCGGTGAGGTTCCTCATCTGGGCCATTGTCCAGTGGAACTGGCTCATACGGGGTTTGAACACCAGGCCGCTCTCTCCCACGCGGAAGTCCTCGGCGGTGTAGGGGTAGATGTCATAGACGAACAGGTCGGCGAAGTCGGCTCCCCAGTGGAACACGTCATCCACAGCCCAGACTGAGTTTGAACCGGTTCCTCCGCCGAGCGAATTGTGGCTGTCGTGGGTCATCGTCACCAGAGGACGCGGGTCCATCTTCTTGATTTCATCGTAGATCTGTCTCCAGGCCACGGCGAAGGTCGATGATTGGAAGTTGATGAAATCCAGATACTTCCGGGGATCTTTCCGGGCTTCGGAGAAAGAATCCGGCATCGGATAGCCGTAGCTGGCTTCAAATGCCTTCCGGGCCGGTTCCCTCAGGTCGAAGCTCGTCGTGTCGGCGTGGAAAGGCTCGTCCATAAAGGGGAAGAGGCAGCAAGGATTGGCTATGTTCCTGACGGCCCCGAACCTGGCCGGAATGTTGGCGGACATCGCTTCGGTGTATTCCTCGGTGAACACGCTGTGTGCAGGAGGGATCTCCCGGTGGAAGAGTTCGGCTCCTCCGGAGAGGAAGTCGATGTGCATTCCGAGGCTCTGGGCATAGTCCAGGGCATCTTTCATCGAGCTTGGATTGCCTGTGCAGATGTGGGTGACACCGTGGGCGATGAAGTTGTCCACGGTGGCGCGGAGCAGCGAATCGTCGGGCCGCACGGACTTGTCGCGCCAGCCCGGACCCGAAGGCACTGGTGAAATCTGTACTGAAACAGGGAAGTGGCTGTCGGCGACTTTCTTCGTGTCCTGGCCGGCGGAGGTGATGCAAATCGTTACAAGAACAATCGCAAAGAATGCTTTGCGGGTTGAAGCGCTTGACATATAGGGATGTTTTTGAATATACGGGGGCTACCTGAAGTCCAGTTCAGGGGATTGCTTGGAGGAGAGACGCTTGTGCTGGAACTTGCGGAATGCCTTCGCGCGGCTCTTCTGGATGTGTTCCCGGAGAACCTGTTCGGCATTCTTGGACAGCTGCGGGAAGCGGTTGCGCAACTTGACGAGGCGGTTGCGGATGAAGGCTTCCATATGCCTCTCCAGCTTCTCGTTGTAGATTTCGTCGAAGCGGATCATGATTCCGGTCTCGATGGCGTCCCCGAGCTCGTCGTTGACGGTGGAACCGAGCATCTTCATCGAAGATGAGGTGTTGATGTAGGAGTTTACCAGAGGCGGGATGTTCGTGCCGAGTTTCCTGACTGCATCCTTCAGCAGCCTGTAGTCCTTCTTCAGGTCGTCTTCCTTGAGGATGATGTTCATCAGGCGCGGGCTGTCGGAGGTCTCGATTGGCTTGTACGGCCTGACAAGCTCGTCCTTGTCCTGGAAGTGCTTGTTGAGGAAGTGTATTATGAGGTCCCTCGCGTTCCGGTTGTAGCTCGGGTAGATGGTCATTTTCCCCAGGAAGTAGATGATTCCCGGATGCTCGAGGATGACGGAGGCGATGCCGTCCCAGAGATTGTCCATCGTGAATATGGACTTGGTGCCGGCCTTCGAGCTCTGGTACTCCGGAGTGACGAAGGACCTTCCGAGTTCCATCACGTGGGGCAGGAAGTGCTCGATGAACTCATCCGAATAGTGGTACAGATGTGCGGATGTGATGACCGGCTGCCCCTTTCCGTCCAGTTTGATGTCCGGTCCGATGATGTACCTGTAACCTCCTATGATGGCCTGCGCCTCGGGGTCCCAGACAATCAGCTGATGGTAGGGATTCTCCATATAGTCATATTCATCGAGGTCCGCCTCCTTGCCCGAACTGGCGCCCGCGTCGCGGTAGGTCAGCTCGCGCAGACGGCCGATTTCGAGGAGCGTGTTCGGCGCATCCTTCCAGGTTATGTCATAAAGCTCGTTGCCGCCCTTGTTGGTGTAGCCGATTCGCTTGTCGGCCGTGAGCTCCGCTTTGAGCAGACCGCTGTCGATAGGGTCGATAATCTTCTTGAGTTCCATCTTGTACTGCGTTTATAGGCTGTAAACCTGTTCACGAATCTCCTGTGCAAGCTGCAGCGGGGATTTGGACCGGTCCAGCGCGGAAGGAGGGATCGGTTTTCCGAACACGACCTTGAAATGCTTGTGTTGGGCCCGGTAAAGTTCGTCGGGCAGAAACATCATGGCTATGTTGAACTTTATGCCGAGTTTCCGGCAGATGCTGTCGATGCGGTAGAATCTCGGGGAGTTCTGGCCGATGAAATGGACAGGCACTATCCAGCGGCCTGAATCCAAGCTCATAGTGACGAAGGATTTGTTCCATTTCGGGTCCTGGATTCTGCCGTCATATTTCCTTGAACACTTCCCGGACGGGAAAATCAGGATGTCGCAGTCCGAAGCGAACATCCGCCTCATCTGCTCCGGCAGGCTCCTGGACTGCCCTCCGACCTTGTTGATTGGAAGACATATTGGAGCAAGCCCCTTGAGGTACATCAGGAAGTCGTTCACGAGGAGCCGGACTTCCCGCTTCTGTCTTTGGGCGAGTATGCTGATAAGGGCGACTCCGTCCGCCCCTCCGAGGGGATGGTTGGAAGCGAAGGTGAGTTTGGTGCCTTCCGGCACGTCAAGGTTCTCAAGCCCCTCCACTTCCAGGCTGATGTCGATATATTCAACGCACTTGCTGCAGAATTCCGCTCCCTCGAAACCTCTGACAAGGAAGGTGTTGATGAAGTTGACGCGGAGGAATTTCTCGAGAAACCTTACAACGAAACCGGGAAGTTCCTTTCCGAACTTCTCCTTTGCGATTTCCCCGATGCTGATTGCCAGGTCAGGTCTGGTTTGCATAATCTTTGGCTTTCAGTTTCCGCAAATATAGCAATCTTAGGGAATATTCCTTTATTTTTGCAGTTCACTTCTTTTTGTTGCAACAATTCTTATGAATATGAATGACCCCGTCCGCGCCGCCCTGGCAGCGCTCAAAACCCCGAAATTCTGGAAGGAATTCCTGCTGATAACGCTGGGTATGCTGCTCTCGGCGATGGCTGTGTACTATTTCCTCCTGCCGGGCAACCTTATCATCGGCACCGTCTCCGGACTTGCGATTGTCCTCTCCGGGGTCTTCGCCGCCTTGGGAATCCAGATCAAGGTCTCGTTGATGGTCACGATTCTGAATGTCATCCTCATCGTCCTTGCCCTTCTCCTTCTCGGCCGGGAATTCGGAATCAAGACAATCTACGCCTCCCTGATTCTCGGACCGATGATGGACCTGTGCGAGCTGGTGATGCCTTACGAAAGTCTCATAGCGCCGGGCACCAACTCCGTGATGGGCGACATCTGGTTTGACCTGATGTGCTTCGTGATACTCCTGAGCATCTCCCAGGCACTCCTGTTCAACATAAACGCCTCCACCGGAGGACTGGACATCGCGGCCAAAATCATCAACAAATATTTCCATATGGACATCGGCGCCTCCGTCACTGTCGCCGGCTTCGCCACCTGCATCACCGCTTTCGCCGTCAATCCTTTCCGGCTCGTCATCATCGGAATCCTCGGCACCTGGCTGAACGGGATAGTCGTGGATTTCTTCACCGCCACCCTCAACCGCCGCAAACGGGTCTGCATAGTTTCCAAAGATTATGAGAAGACCCGTAAATTCATTGTCGAATCGCTGGGCAGGGGCTGCAGCCTCTATCCCCTGATTGGCGGCTATACCGGGGAACAAGGAATTGAAGTGCAGGCACTTTTGACCCAGGACGAGTTCGCCAACCTGATGGAGTTCATACGCCGGGAGAACATCAGCGCCTTCGTCACAGCCTCCAACGTCAGCGAAATCTACGGATTGTGGTTGAAACCCAAGAAATTCCATTTTTAGGAATATTTTTTCTATCTTTGCTTTGTTGCATTCCAAGCAGAAACCGAATTCGTAATGTCAGAATCAGAAGAAGTATTTCCATTGGATCCCGAGAAAGTCTATTTCTCGATGGATCTGCTTACTTTGGAGACGGAGGATGGTCCCCGGACTCTCAGGATGGGAACGTGGCTCAACACGGACCCGGTGCGCATCCACCGCTTGATTGTAAGGGAAAAAACTCTTCACGTGGACCAGATAGAGGTATTCAATCCCCTTATGAGCAAGCTCCGCAGGGCCGACCCCCTGTACTACCGCAAGGTCATGGGGCTCAATGTGGTGATTGACTTCCCGGGATATTCCACTGACATTCTTGCCAAGATTCCCTTCGAGAACGACCCCGTCACCTTCTACAAATGGTGGAGGAAGGGCAAGAACGAGGAGAAGGTCTTCCTCTCGAAGGCCAACCAGTTCAAGTTGTTCCAGAAGGTGTTTCTGATGGAGCCGAAGGTGATGCTCAAGAAGGATGTCGATTTCGTCAAGACATTCTGATCGTTACCCGTTGTTGCCCGCCTCCGCGGCAGCGGCTGCACCCGGCATCGGAATGCCTGCCTGCCCCGGACGGATGAAGCATTTCGGACGACTGGAAGCCTCCGGGCTGCCGGCCGCCCTTTTTTCTTTCTGTTTTTTGCTATCTTTGTCATAATTTGGATTACTTGAAATGAAACAGAGCATCAAACTTTTACTCGCAGCCGCCGCTGCCCTGCTCATGGTCTCTTGCGGAGGAGCATCCTCCTCTTCGCAGGCCCCTGACTACGAAATGAACTACACCGTGTCGGATGTCACATTCGAAATGGTCAATATCCCTTCAGGATACTTCACGATGGGACTTTCCGCAGACAACAGGCAGAAAGTCTCCAACAGTTCCATCCATCCCGTAGCCCTCGACGGCTTCGTGATCACCGCCGCACCTGTCTCTCAGGCCCTGTGGAGCGCCGTAATGGGTTCGAACCCTTCATCGGTCCAGAATCCGGCCCTGCCAGTGGATATGGTCTCCTGGGCTGACATCCAAAAGTTCATCTCCAAGCTGAACAAAGCCACGGGCAAGAAGTTCAGCCTTCCTTCGGAGGCGCAGTGGGAATATGCCGCCGAACTTCAGGGGAAGGGCTTCGTCTCCGTCGCCGAATGGATGGAAGATTCCTTCTCGGAGCTTCCTGACAGCTTTGTGGTCAATCCTCCTGCCCCGAAACCTTCCGACAACAAGGTCGTCCGCACCCAGAAGGACCGTCTTGAACTCGAAAGCCACACCAGAAAGGCCGGAGTCGGTTTCAGGCTTGTCCAGCCGACCGGGGAAGTCCTTTCAGAGTCCTTGCTCGGACTCCTTGCCGGCAACCGCTTCGAAAGGGAGAGCGTGGATGCTTCTGCCGGCGGTGCTGAAACCTTCACCGTTGGAGGCGTCACATTCAAAATGGTCAAAGTGAAGGGAGGGGACTATACAATGGGATTTTCTTCGGACGACGTGTCCATAGGACGTTTTACCGTTCCCGAGAATGAGAAGAACGCCCACCCTGTCACCCTCAGCGACTTTGCATTGGGTGAGACGGAAGTGACCGTGGAACTCTGGAATGCCGTGATGGGCTATGTCCCTTATCTCAACGACATCAAGGAGCCTAAGAAACCTGTCGGCAACATTTCCTGGTTTGACAGCCAGAAGTTCATTCAAAAACTCAATGCCCTGACGGGCAGGACATTCCGTCTTCCGACCGAGGCCGAATGGGAATATGCTGCCAGAGGAGGTTCGAAGACCCACCACTACGTGTTCAGCGGTACCAGCGACATGAATACCTCGATGTGGTACGTTGACAATGCCAATATGAAGTCCAAGGATGTCAAGGGGAAGAAGGCCAACGAGCTCGGCCTCTACGACATGAGCGGCAATGTCTGGGAATGGTGTTTCGACCATGCCGCCAACTATCAGAACGCTCCTGAGACCGATCCTTGCGGACCGGAGGAGGGAAATTACCGTATCCTTCGCGGAGGCAGCTGCGCAAGCCGCTGGGATGCCTGCCGTGTCACCAACCGCTCCTTTATGCCTGCCCAGAACATCAAGGGCACTTTCGGACTCAGACTTGCAATGTAATGCTGCACGGGCGGGATTACCCCGCCCGTGTATCATAAAGATCCGACCCCGGATTCTGTCATATCGAGCGGAGCACGGAGTGCGCTGCCCCAAGCCTGTCATATCGAGCGAAGCACGCAGTGCGCTACCCCAAACTGTCATATCGAGCGGAGCATGAAGTGCGCTACCCCTAACCTGTCATATCGAGTGGAGCACGGAGTGCGGAGTCGAGATATCTATTGGACCTCAATAGGTCCGGAAGATTTCTCCACGCGCTTCGCTTGGTCGAAATGACAGGCAATAAAGCCCGTCACATTGAGCGGAGCATGTAGCGCGCTAACCCTAACCTGTCATATCGAGCGAAGCATGAAGTGCGCCGACCCAAAACTGTCATATCGAGCGGAGCACGGAGTGCGGAGTCGAGATATCTATTGGACCTCAATCGGTCCAGTAGATTTCTCCACGCGCTTCGCTTAGTCGAAATGACAAGTAATAAAGCCAGTCACATCGAGCGAAGCATGTAGTGCGCTACCCCAAGCCTGTCATATCGAGCGGAGCACGCAGTGCGCCGACCCCAAACTGTCATATCGAGTGGAGCACGGAGTGCGGAGTCGAGATATCTATTAGACCTCAATCGGTCCGGAAGATTTCTCCATGCGCTGCGCTTGGTCGAAATGACATTGCCTGTCTGGTCAAAAAGATTTCTCCACGCGCTGCGCTTGGTCGAAATGACATTGCCTGTCTGGTCAAAAAGATTTCTCCACGCGCTTCGCTTGGTCGAAATGACAGCAAAGGCTTTATAGTCATCTATTACTTTTTGTGTTTTCGGCTTTGTAACGCCCGTCAGTGCGACAAAATCCTCCACTCCTCCCTCTCGTGAAATTCACCTGCGCGCTCAAACCACACTACAAGCCATTACAAAGGGGTTTCTGTGCGCAGGTGGAGGTATTTGGGGTCCACCTGCAACGCCTACCCCCATTCTACGCCCTTCCAGGGCACTTCCCGCGCGCAGGTGATTTTCACGGGCAGGACGAAGTCGGACTCCCCGGAAAAGACAGGAGGCTCGACGAGGCCTTTCAGGCCGTTAAGTGCCAGGCCTGGAAGCTGCCCTAACCTGTCATATCGAGCGGAGCACGGAGTGCGGAGTCGAGATATCTATTGGACATCAATCGGTCCAGTAGATTTCTCCATTCGCTGCGCTTGGTCGAAATGACATGATCTGTCTGGTCAGAAAGATTTCTCCACGCGCTTCGCTTGGTCGAAATGACATGATTCGTCTGGTCAGAAAGATTTCTCCATTCGCTTCGCTTGGTCGAAATGACAGCAAGGGTGCTGCGCTCAGTCGAAATGACATTGTCTGTCTGGTCAAAAAGATTTCTCCACGCGCTTCGCTTGGTCGAAATGACAGGTAGAGGGCGCTTGGAGCGGATGTTTGTCCCCGCTTCGGCGCACTTCTATTTGCAAATTGATTATTTATTTGTATATTTGCATTCGCAATGGGGTATTAGCTCAGTTGGTAGAGCGTTTGAATGGCATTCAAAAGGTCAGGAGTTCGATTCTCCTATGCTCCACTCCCACATTCAAATAGCGCTTTAAAATCTTCCTTGAACAATGAAGGATTGCCCTGACATATTCTCTACTCTGGAGAAATTCCACAGGTACGAGCTGGAGGACTTCCGCCGTTTCTTCGGTCTCGACATCCCTCCGCATCTTCACAAGAGGGAAGTCGTGAAGCGTCTCGGTTCCTTCATCATAGATTCCCCGCGCGTCTGGCTGCGAAGGTTGCCGGAGAGGGACCTGCTCCTGCTCCGCAGTCTTGTGCAGGCCGGTCCGGGTGCGCATTTGCCTTTGACCGTTCAGGACTATCCTTCCGTCCTTGAGGTTTCCAACCTGGTCAGGACCGGAGGTGACTCGGATTATTCTTTCCTCTGGCTTCCAAAGGCGATGTACGACCTGGTCACTCCGTACCTGGACGACGTGATCGCCGAAGCGGAGGCCGACGGATCTTTCAGGCTGGAAAGAGCGCTTCTGGGCTATCTGCAGTTCTACGGGATTCTCTCTCTGGATGAACTCTGCGACTGTATGGCTGAATATCTTGACAGGCCGGACCTGTCCTCCGACGACATCGCCTGGATTCTCAATGACTGTCCTATGTTCAAGATAGTGTATCTGGAAGTTGAGGGAAAAGAGTTGTGCGTCTCTCCGAACATCCGCTATCCTTACGACGTGATGGAAGTCTTGAACCAAAGGCAGGACATCGGGAGGAGGCATTTCACCCCTGAAGAAGCCGTCAAGGCCGGGACCGGAGCGCCGATGTTCGTCTTCGGTCTGGACACTCCGGAAGGTGTCGAACTGGTCGAGACGCTCACTGCCCTGGGGTATTCCGGCAGCGACCTGGTCAGGGCGGAGCACGACATATGGATGAATTCACAGCTGATATGTCCGGACATTTCCACTGAGCAGCTTTTCTCTTCAGTCAATGACAGGCAGGACGACTTCCCGTCTTTCGAGTCCTACGACAGGAGCATGCAGGTCGTTGCCGACTATGCCAACAGCCTTCCTAAATGGGTGCTCGGCGGCCACTCCGCATCCCAGGCCGACAGGAAGAAGGTCCTTGTCCAGTCGGGAGAAGACCCTTTCGATGCCATGATCAAGGACAATCCGCTTCTCGGACTCTTCATTTACCCGGTTCCGGGAGACGAGGAGTGCCCTTGCGGCAGCGGTTTTTCCTACAGGAACTGCCACGGCCGGTTCAAATCTTGAGCGCCGCGGCTTCGTCAGGAGGGTGAAAGCTCCTGTTGCATATCCGGTGAAATACAACAATAGAGCCCGCTTCCCAGCGGACTCTATTCGGTTAGTTAGTAGTGTATTACCTTATTAGAAAGAAGATTCGTTCATCTTCTTGCCTGATAAACTTTGAAATCTTCTTTGCAAATATATAGTAAAAAATCGTTTTTATCAACTAAATCGGAGAAATTCGGGAGGGATTTCGAATTATTTCTAATGATGAATGGTTTTACTTCCCCTGACCGCCGTTGTGGTCAAGAAGATGCGGGCGCAGTTTCCGGGTTCTTTCCAGCGCCTGCTCATCCTGCCATTCCCGGATGAGCTTGGGATTTCCGCTCAGGAGGACTTCCGGCACCTTCCAGCCTTTGTAGTCCGCAGGCCTGGTGTAGATTGGCGGAGAAAGGAGGCCGTCCTGGAAACTGTCGCTGAGGGCTGAAGTCTCGTCGGTCAGGACTCCGGGAACGAGGCGGACGATGGAATCGGTGAGAAGGGCGGCGGGAATCTCGCCTCCGCTTACCACATAGTCTCCGACGGAAATCTCCCGGGTCACAAGATGTTCCCTGATCCGGTGGTCGATGCCTTTGTAATGTCCGCAGAGGATGATGATGTTCTCCTTGAGGGAGAGTTCGTTGGATATTCCCTGGTCGAGAATCTCGCCGTCGGGTGACATATAGATCACTTCGTCGTAGTCCCTTTCGGCCTTCAGTTCCTCTATCATTTTTTCGACAGGTTCTATCATCAAGACCATCCCCGCGTCGCCTCCGTAGGAATAGTCATCCACGGAAAGCCGGGGTCCGAGCCCGTACTTCCTGATGTTGTGGACGTGGATTTCCACAAGGCCGTTCTTGCGTGCCCTGCCTACGATGGAATGGCTCAGGGGGCTGTCCAGCAGTTCCGGGACGACAGTCAGAATATCAATTCTCATACAATCTGATTCTCTTTTTTTGCAAAAATAGGTTTTTTGTAGGATATTTTTAGGTATATTTGTAAAATAGCTATATTTATGGCGTTTGTGTAATAACTCTCAAATTACTTTTCTTATGAGTGAAGATTTTGTTCCTGAGGTGACCGCCGCCCCAGATGTAGAAGAAACTACGAAGGCCCTTGACGAAGAGACCGCTGCTCCTGCAGCTGAAACTGTGGATCTCAATGCGCTGTCCCTTTCCGAGCTTTCTGACATGTTCGACAAATTGTCCCAGTCGGAAGACAGGATGAAGAGATATAAGGAGGCCGAGGCGATCAAGTCGGCCTTCTACAAGAAACTTTCAAAGGAGAAGGCTGAGGCCGGGCTGGGAGCTGTGGTCGATGAGCCTTCATCGCGGGAAGATGTCCTCGAGGATGTCGAGGCTCCCGCAAGCGGCACCCTGGTCGCCGACAACCCATTCGAGGCGATGGAGGCAGCATTCAAGGGTGTCTATGCCAACTACAAGAAGGAACGTGCGGAGTACAACCGCCAGCAGGATGCCCTGAGGGAGGAGAATCTTGTCAGGAAGCAGGCCGTGATTGACGACCTGAAGGCTCTTGTCGAGAAGCAGGAGGACGTGAATTCCACCTTCCCTGCATTCAGGGAGCTCCAGAACCGTTGGAAGTCCATCGGCCCCGTTCCGGCATCCAAGTTCCGCGACCTGAACGACAACTACCAGTACAATGTCGAGAAGTTCTACGACATGGTCAAGATAAACCGGGATCTGCGCGACCTTGACTTCAAGAAGAATCTCGAGGCCAAGCAGCAGTTCTGCGAGGCTGCCGAGAAACTCTCCGAAAACGAGAATGTCGTCGAGGCCTTCCGCGAACTTCAGAAACTTCACGAGCAGTGGAAGGAATTCGGACCTGTGGCAAAGGAATTCAGGGATTCCATCTGGGAGAGGTTCAAGGCTGCGACTTCCGTAATCAACAAGAAGTACCAGGCCTACTTCGAAGAGCAGAAGGAAAAACAGCAGGAGAATCTGGACGAGAAGACGAAACTTTGCGAGATGACTGAAGCCATCGCGTCAAAGGAGGTCAAGTCTTCCAACGAATGGAACAGCCTCTCCGCCGAGATCGAGGAAATCCAGAAGAAATGGAGGACCATCGGTTTCGCCACAAGGAAGGACAACCAGAAGATTTACGACAGGTTCCGTGCGGCTTGCGACAAGTTCTTCGAGCGCAAGCGCGAGTACTATGCCCAGTTCAAGGACACGATGAATGAGAATATGGAGAAGAAGCTCTCACTCATCGAGCAGGCCGAGGCCCTGAAGGACAGCAAGGAGTGGAAGAAGACCACCGAGGCCCTCATCTCCCTCCAGAAGCAGTGGAAGGAAATCGGTGCTGTTCCGCGCAAGAAGTCCGAGCAGCTCTGGAAGCGTTTCCGCGCAGCCTGCGACGCCTTCTTCAATGAGCGTGACGCCCAGGCCAAGCCGGAGAACGACTACTACGGCAACCTGAAGGCAAAGAAGGCTCTCATCGAGGAAATCAAGGCCTACGAACTGAGCGACGACGCTGCAGCCAATCTTGCAGCCGCCAGGGACTTCGCCGCCAAGTGGCAGGGTATCGGCTTCGTTCCGTTCAAGGAGAAGGAGAATATCCAGGCAGCCTACAATGAGGCTCTCAAGGAGAAGTTCCCGGACTTCAACTCCCGTGGCCAGAGGGGCGGCGGAAACCGCAATTCCGGAGGACAGAAGAAGACCCTTTCCGAGAAGGACCGTCTCGTCCAGCAGTACGGCAAGCTCCAGCAGGACATCGTGACCTACGAGAACAACATCGGATTCTTCTCCGCTTCGAAGAACTCCGAGCCGTTCATCAAGCAGATGCAGGAAAGGATAGATGCCGCCAAGCAGGAACTTAAGGATCTCGAAGTCAGAATCAGGGCAATTGAAGAGGCAGAGGAGGAATAGCGGAAGATGGATAAGAATTCGATTACCGGAATTGTACTGATTTGCCTTCTTCTGTTCGGCTTTTCATTCTATCAGAACAAACAGGACCAGAAACGTCGCGCCTATCAGGCCCAGCTCGATTCAATCGCTTTCGCTGAAAGGGCGCGTGCGGATTCCATAGCCTTCGAGGAAGCCCGCCTCGCAGACAGCCTCGGCACCGTCGCCCCGGATTCTTCGGATTCGGGAATATACAAGGACTCCCTCCTGAACGCCGCTTTGTCAGGCGAGCCGGAGGTGGTCACCCTTTCCAACGATGTTTTCGAGGTCGCTTTCACCACGATGGGCGCCCAGCCATATTCGGCCAAGATGAAGAAATACACCGCCTATGGCGGCGGCGAGCTTTATCTTTTCAAGCCGGGAATGAGCTCCTACGCCATAGAACTCTATGCCGGTGAGACCGTAAACACCGCGAACTTCAACTTCCTCGTGTCCGAGCGTACCGACACCTCCGTGGCTATGCGCCTTCCGTTTTCCGGAGGCGGCTACATCGAGCAGAGGTATGCGATAGAGGAGGATTCATATTCAGTGAAGAACACCCTGTCCTTCGTCGGGATGGAGAACATCATCCCGAAGAATGTATTCTCTTTCGGCATCGACTATTCCGTCACGATGCCGAGGATGGAGAAGGGCTACAAGAACGAGGTCCAGTATTCAAAGCTCGACTACTACTTCAGCGGCGAGAAGGATGTGGAGACTCTGGGAAGGGGACGCAACGGAAGCAAGCGGATTGCCACCAAGCTGTCCTGGTTCGACTTCCAGCAGCAGTTCTTCTCAATCATAATGAGGAACCCCAACGAGTTCACTTCCGCCGACTTCGACCTCAAATTCGCTTCCGAAGATGATCCGGAGCACAATCTCATGACCTGTACCGCAAGTCTAATGTCGGACTTCCAGCCGGGACAGCACGAGACCGTCGTTCCGTTTGAATTCTATATGGGTCCGAACCATTACCGTACCCTCAAGTCCTATGGCCACAAGTACGAGAAGGTTATCCCTCTGGGAGGCTGGCTCGTCGGATGGTTCACCAAATATTTCATCATCCCGCTGTTCGACTTCCTCCACAAGTACATCTCCAACTTCGGAATCATCATCCTTCTGATGACTCTCGTCATCAAGATTGTCGTTCTTCCGTTCTCTTACAAGTCCTATGCGTCTTCCGCCAAGATGCAGGCCATCAAGCCGGAAATCGACAACCTGAACAAGAAGTACCCGAAGCCTGAGGATGCGATGAAGAAGCAGCAGGCCCAGATGGACCTCTACAAGCGTGCGGGCATCAGTCCGATGGGCGGATGTCTCCCGATGCTCTTCCAGTTCCCGATACTGTGGGCGATGTTCCGCTTCTTCCCGGCATCCATCGAGCTGCGCCAGCAGCCTTTCCTCTGGGCGGACGACCTGAGCGCCTACGATTCAATCCTTGATTTCGGATTCAGGATTCCTCTTGTCGGAGACCATCTTTCACTCTTCGCCCTCCTGATGGCCTTGTCGATGTTCTTCTATTCTAAGATCACCACGGCCAGCCAGCCGGGAGCCGACGACCCGAACATGGCGTCGATGCGCTTTATGAGTGTCTGGATGATGCCGATAATGATGTTCTTCATCTGTAACAGCCTTTCTTCTGGTTTGAGCTACTACTACCTGCTCTCCAATCTCATCACGATGGGCGAGACTTTCGTCATCAAGAAGTTCTGCGTCAAGCCGGAGGCCATCCGAGCCAAGCTCAAGGCTTCCGAAGGCAAGAAGCAGCCCAAGAGCAAGTGGCAGCAGCGTCTGGAAGAGGCCCAGCGCATGCAGGAGCAGATGATGAAACAGCAACAGCAGCAGAACGGACGCAGACGTTAATATATTCACTGACCGTGATAAAAGACAATATCCGCAGCATCAATGAAAAACTGCCATCAGGTGTCAAACTGGTGGCAGTTTCAAAATTTCATCCGGTACCGGAACTGATGGAGGCTTACGAAGCCGGCCAGAGATGTTTCGGGGAGAACCGTCCTCAGGAACTTGCGATGAAAGTGCCGCAGCTCCCGGAGGACATCGAATGGCATTTCATCGGCCATCTCCAGACCAACAAGCTGAAACTTGTGCTGCCTTACGCCTCCCTCGTCGAATCGATTGACTCGAGGAGACTGCTCGACAGCGTGGAAGCCTGGGGGAGGGCCAACGGGAAGGTGATTCCCGTACTGCTCGAACTGCACCTGGGTGCGGAGGAAACCAAAGGCGGTTTCACCGAGCAGGAAATCATCGATATACTTTATGAATATGCCGCAACGGAGCCTGCATATTCAAACATCCGCATCCGCGGAATCATGGGGATGGCCTCGCACACCGATGATGAGAAGGTCATTGATGCCGATTTCGCCCGCATCGAGGCATTCAAAAAGCGCCTGGACGCGATGTTCCCGGCGCTTTCCGATTTTACGGAGCTTTCTATCGGTATGTCAGGAGACTGGCCTCTGGCCTTGCGTCACGGGGCTACGATAATCCGTGTCGGTACCGCCATATTCGGTCCACGCACGCTCTGATTCTCCCTTGCCCGCTCTGCCTTGAGGCTGCCTGGCCTGAGGTTCCCCCTCTTGCTTTCAGATTGTCTCCGAAACGGAGGAAATCAGTCGAGGTTGCCGTTTTCCGCAGCCTTGATCATGTCCTCGTTGGCACTGATGTAGATCTCGACGCGGCGGTTCTGGGCACGGCCTTCCTTTGTACCGTTGTCGGCTACAGGCATTGAATATGACTTGCCTTCGGTGGTCATACGCTTGCCGTCGATGCCGCAGCTCTTGAGATAAGTGGCGACAGACTCGGCCCTCTGGGCTGAAAGCCTCTCGTTTACCGCATCCGAACCGGTGTTGTCGGTGTGTCCGTAGATGGTGATGTCGGTATCGACCATATCGGACATCTTCTCTGCGAACTCCGAAAGTTCTTTCTTTGAATCTGCGGAAAGGGCCGACCCGTTGGTAGGGAAGAGGATTCCGCTGTTGAAGGTTACCTTGATGGCCTGAAGACCGTTGCTGTCTTCGACCTGCTCGACCTGGGCATTCTGGAGAGCCGCAAGTTCCTCGGCTTTCTTGTCCATCTTCTTGCCGATGATTGCGCCGGCGCTGGCTCCTACGGCCGTACCTACGGCGGCACCGATGGCGGCACCCTTGCCGTTGCCGAAGATTGCGCCTATGCCTGCGCCTACTGCTGCACCGGCACCTGTGCCGATCAGGGCGCCCTTGCCCGTGTTGCTGATACCGCAGCCCGTGAAGATCATTGCTGCGCAGAGGAATGAAAGAATGACCTTTTTCATTGCAGTTTGAGTTTTTATGTTATACGCGGGTGATTTTGAAGCAAAAAAAGCCGGGGACCCGAGCCCCGGCTTTATTCGAGTAGTCGGTAATTACTTTGAGATTACGCGTGCCATTTCGCACACCTTGTTTGAGTAACCCCACTCGTTGTCGTACCAGGCGCAGACCTTGACGAAGGTAGGATCGAGCTGGATACCTGCCTTTACGTCGAAGATTGAGGTACGGGCATCGTTGCGGAAGTCGGTGGAAACGACAGCCTCGTCGGTGTAACCGAGAATGCCCTTGAGTTCGCCCTCTGAAGCCTCCTTCATTGCAGCGCAGATCTCATCGTAGGTGCAAGGAGTCTTGAGCTCGGCGGTGAGGTCAACGAATGAAACGTCTGAAGTAGGGACGCGGAGTGACATACCGGTAAGCTTGCCGTTGAGCTCAGGAAGAACCTTGCCTACAGCCTTTGCAGCACCGGTAGATGAAGGGATGATGTTCTCGAGGATACCGCGGCCGCCTCTCCAATCCTTCTTTGAAGGACCGTCAACGGTCTTCTGGGTAGCGGTGGCAGCATGAACGGTGGTCATGAGTCCGCGTACGATACCGAACTTGTCGTTGAGGACCTTTGAGAGAGGTGCGAGACAGTTGGTGGTGCAGGAAGCGTTGGAGATGATCTTCTGACCTGCATAGGTGTTGTGGTTCACACCATAGACGAACATCGGGGTAGCGTCCTTAGAAGGAGCTGACATGATGACCTTCTTTGCGCCTGCTGCAAGGTGAGCTGAAGCAAGCTCCTCGGTGAGGAAGAATCCGGTGGACTCGACTACGACGTCAACATCGAGAGCGCCCCAGGTGATCTGTGAAGGGTCCTTCTCTGCGAAGACCTGAATCTTGTTGCCATCGACGATGAGGTAGTTGCCCTCAACCTTGATGTCGTGGTTGAACTGTCCGTGAACTGAATCATACTTAAGCATGTAAGCAAGATAATCAGCATCGAGAAGGTCGTTGATACCTACAACCTGAATGTCGTTTGAGAAATTCTCAACGGCAGCGCGGAATACCATACGGCCGATACGACCGAATCCGTTAATACCAAGTTTAATCATTCTTTAATAGTATTAAATTGTTTGAATTGCTGTCTGTTAATGTTCTGCACAAGGCAGCCGAACTAATCCTACTGCAAAAGCGGTGCAAATTTACCAAATTTTTTTAATAATTTTAATATATTTGTGATTAAGTTTCGCAAGTGCGGAACAACCTTGCCTGGAGGCCGTCAGGCCGACGGCAAGGGGAAGTGACTGAATAATGCTTTATGTCATTTCGACTGAGCGAAGTATGTCATTTCGACTGAGCGAAGCGAATGGAGAAATCTTCCGGACCAGACGAATCATGTCATTTCGACTGAGCGAAGCGAATGGAGAAATCTTCCGGACCGATAGAGGTTCAATAGATATCTCGACTCCGCACTGCGTGCTCCGCTCGATATGACAGGCTTTGGGTAGCGCACTGCGTGCTCCGCTCGATATGACAGGATTAGGGGTCGGCGCACTTCGTGCTCCGCTCGATATGACAGGGTTTATTGCTTGTCATTTCGACTGAGCGAAGCGAATGGAGAAATCTTCCGGACCGATTGAGGTTCAATAGATATCTCGATTCCGCACTTCGTGCTCCGCTCGATATGACAGGCTTTGGGTAGCGCACTTCGTGCTCCGCTCGATATGACAGGCTTTGGGTCAGCGCACTGCGTGCTCCGCTCGATATGACAGGGTTTTGGGTCGGCGCAGCGTAAAGTCCTTGAAGGTACAGCACTTGCGACTTGCAAAACTTGAATTATTACAACATTTTGTCGCGAACATGCCAGGTGAACTTAAAATACTGATTACCAATGACGACGGCTTTGAGGCCAAAGGAATAGCCGCTCTTGTGGACATAATGAGACAGTTCGGCAGCCTTACCGTCATCGCACCGAAAAAGGCCCAGTCCGGGATGTCGATGGCGGTGACGATGGGGGGAAGGCCTCTGGCGCTCAAGCGCCTGCGCTCCGATGAGAAGGAACGCTGGTTCTACCTTGACGCTTCGCCTGCCAGCTGTGTGAAGTACGGACTTGACAATCTGTTCTGGCCGGAGAAACCGGACGTGGTCATCTGCGGAATCAACCACGGTTCAAATGCTGCGACTGCGGCGAACTATTCCGGCACCCTCGGTGCTGCCGAGGAAGCTGCGATGAACGGGATCCCCGGCATCGGGGTTTCGCTTGAGACGACCGATCCGGATGCCGACTTCTCGAGCGTGGTGCGGTATTTCCCCGGCATATTCAGAAAACTGCTCTCCAATCTCCCGGAGCGCGGCGGCATATTCTACAACGTCAATTTTCCTTCGCCCTCGCTTCGTGAGGTGAAAGGAGTGCGTGTCGGGCATATGGGCACTGGACATTGGGAAAAGGAATTCTGCCCCTGGACTCCGGAGACGGTGAAGGTCTGGGGCAAGGATGCCGAGGCCCTCGGATTCCCTTCCGAACCGGCCTGCGAAGAAGGGGAGGAACTGGTGATGATGGTAGGGGACTTCGTGGACGACACGCCCTGCTCCGACAGGCTTGCCGACCATCACATCATAGAAGACGGCTATGTGGCGGTGACCGCCCACAATTTCGACAACGGAGACCCGCTCGAAGCGCAAAGGCTTCTTTCCCTGGGTTTCAATGAGGATTTCCAATAAGGCAGGACGATGAAATACTATATCATTGCCGGCGAAGCTTCCGGCGACCTCCACGGCTCCAACCTGATGAGGGGCATCTATTCCGAAGATCCGGAGGCGGACATCCGCTTCTGGGGCGGCGGGGAGATGGACAAGGTCTTCAAGGAGCATCAGGACGGGAAGGGTCTGGTCAGGGACTACAAGGACGGTGCGGTGATGGGTTTCACCCAGATATTCCTGCACGCCTCCGCCTTTCTCAGGAGGTTTTCCGACTGCACTTCCGACATCCTTGCCTGGAAGCCCGACGTGGTGATTCTGATAGACTATCCCGGTTTCAACTTCAGGGTGGCGGAGTTCGCCCACAAGGCCGGCTTCAAGGTGTTCTACTACATCGCCCCGAAGGTCTGGGCTTCCCGCGAAAGCAGGGTGAAGAAGCTCCGTGAATATGTTGACAAACTCTTCATCGTCTTTCCCTTTGAAATACCGTATTTCACCCGCAAGGGAGTGGATTTCATCTACAAGGGCAATCCTCTCATCGACGCGATAGACAATTCCAGGGCCATGTCCGACAGCAGGGAATCCTTCCTCGAAAGGACCGGACTTCCTGACACTCCGACCATCGCCCTGCTGGCAGGTTCACGCACTTCGGAGATCAGTTCGATGATGCCCGTGTTCATGCAGTTCGCCGACTCTCTCCACGCCCTGCCGGCATATTCAGACTACCGCTTCATAGTTGCCGCCGCGCCTTCCCGCACGCCTGGGGACTACGCGGGCTACATCGGTGAAAGGGAATATGTCAGCGTCGTCTTCGGGGAGTCCCACTCCGTGATGCGCTTCTCGCAGGCCGCCGTGGTCAATTCCGGCACAGCCTCCCTCGAGTGCGCCCTGATCGGTACGCCCCAGGTCGTGGGCTATGCCGGGGCTGCTGTCAATTTCCTGATAGCCAAGTCGATAATCAAGGTGAAATACATCAGTCTCGGGAATCTCATCCTCGACAGGCATTGCTTCCGCGAACTTATCCAGTTCTACTTTACTCCGGAGAATCTGGTCGAAGAGGTGCGCAGGATGATAGAAGACGGGGCCTACAGGGAGACTATGCTCGAGGGATATTCGCAGATCCGCAGCCTGCTCGGCGGAAGCGGGGCCTCGGCCTCCATCGCCCGGGCGATGATTGAAGAACTCGGGGGAAAGTCCTGACTATTCGGCAGCCTTCCCGCCGACGGGCATCACATTCAGATCGACCTTCCCGTCCACGCCCTTGACCACGGCCCTGTCCGTGAACTGCCACCATCTCCAGCCTTCGAAGTCCGGCCTGTCCTTGCCGTAATGGGCAATCCAGACGGGGTAGGACTCCGTGATTTCCTTGCTCAGGCAATCTTTCGCGAAAGAGACATTCGTGTACACAATGGGCTTCCTTCCGTAATGTTTCTCGACTTCCCGGAGCCACTTCAGGGCTTCCTCATTGAGCTTGCTTTTTGAACAGCCCTTGTGGAGAGCCTCAATGTCCAGCACCGGCGGCAGGTCGGAGTGCCTGAGTTTAGGGACGCTTCCGATGAAGTTCCGGGCCTGGGCCTTGCCGTCCTTGGAACTCCTGAAGAAATGGTAGGCCCCGCGTTTGATGCCGCTCCTGCCAGCCTCCAGCCAGTTCCGCTCGAAACTTTTGTCCTTGAACGAGGCCCCTTCCGTCGCCTTGATGAACACGAAGGAGACAGGCCTGATTTCCTTTGCCTTGTAGGGATCCCTGACCGTCCTCATCCTGGAGTCCGTCATCACGAAAAGGGAGTCCCAGACGATTCGGCCTTCATTGTTGTTGGATATGTCGATTCCGTAGCGCCATTCGCCGGGAGGGACCTTTGCGCCGGTCTCATATTCAGAAAAGGACTTGCGCGTGCAGAGGAGGATGATGGCAATGAATATGCCGGCAGCCGCGCCGAAAGCGGCCCATAGGCTGAGGCGGACCTTCTTCCGTCTCAATCCCGGCGTCTTTCTCTTCGCAGGTTTCTTTTTGGCGCTGTTACCGCCCGCAGTTTTCTTTCTGACGGGCCTCCTGACCGCCGACTTCCTGCCCTCGGTTTTCCTGCCGACGGTATTCCTGTTCTCCGGCATCGCGTCTGAAATATTCAATCACTCAAAAGTACTGAAAAGATTTCGGAATATTTTCACTATTTTTGCGAAACGCGCAAGCGATGCGAATTTGACAAACAAAACTATAGAATGATGAAAAGAATAGCACTTATCGCAGCTGTCCTTGCCCTCGCGGCATCAAACGCTTTCGGACAGCCTGCAAGAGAACCTCAGCCGGCTGAACCTGACTACCAGTTCACAGTATTGAAAGAGAACCCGATCACCCCTGTCAAGAACCAGTACCGTTCCGGTACCTGCTGGTGTTTCTCAACACTTGGCTTCCTCGAGTCCGAGGCCATCAGAATCAAGGGCATCAAGGACCCTGAGGCCTATCCGGATTTCTCCGAGATGTTCGTCGTCTCACATTCCTACAAGGACAGGGCTGAAAAGTATGTCCGGGTTGACGGCGCTCTCGGTTTCTCGGCCGGTTCGGAGGGCGGTGACGTGCTTCACGTAGCAGCCGACTATGGTCTTGTGCCACAGTCTGCCATGCCGGGCCTCCAGCCTCTTCCGGTACACGGAGAGCTTGACGCCACTGCCAAGGCTTTCGTCGAGGCCATCGCCAAGAATCCCAACAAGACCCTTTCCCCTTACTGGAAGAACGCATTCTCCGCACTCGTAGACTCCTACCTGGGCGAAATCCCTGAGACTTTTGAATATGAAGGCAAGACCTACACTCCTGAAAGCTACAGGGATGCGATGGGCATCGTCCCTTCGGACTATGTTTCCCTGATGTCTGTTACCAATGTCCCTTTCTACACCGAGGCTCCGCTTGAGGTCGCCGACAACTGGAGGTGGGACACCGCCTGGAACGTGACCATAGACGAGCTGATGGATGTCCTTTACCAGTCAGTCGAGAAGGGCTTCACCGTAGCCTGGGGAACCGACGTGAGCGAGAAGGGCTTCACCCGCAACGGAATCGGCGTCCTCCTCGACGAGAAGGCTGCCACCGCAGGTTCCGACCAGGAGCGCTGGGTAGGCAAGGAAGGCGAGAAGAAGGATGCGGAGAAGGCCGGTCTCCCGAAGGAGCTCGAAGTGACCCAGGAGTCAAGGCAGCTGGGCTACGACAACAAGGCCACCACCGATGACCACGGTATGCAGATTTACGGTATCGCAAGCGACCAGAACGGCACCAAGTACTTTATGGTGAAGAACTCCTGGGGCGAAACCGGCAAGTACAAGGGAATCTGGTACTGCTCCGATGCTTTCGTACGTGCCAAGACCATGGAAATTACCGTCCACAAGGACGCCCTTCCGAAGGAACTGAAGAAGAAACTCGGAATCAAATAATGAGTTTGACCAGACATATTCCGAATGCCATCACCTCAATTAACCTCCTCTGCGGGGTTATTGGGGTGATTGTGGCATTGAACGGCAACCTGCAGACGGCCTTCCTGCTGATGCTCGCTTCCGCTGCCGCCGATTTCCTCGACGGGCTTGCGGCGAGGCTTCTCAAGGCATATTCGGAAATAGGGAAGGAATTGGATTCGCTCGCCGACGATGTCAGTTTCGGGGTGCTTCCCGCCGTGATGCTGTCCTGCGCCTGCGTTTCGGACTCTGTCGTGCTGAAATATTTCCCTCTCCTGATTGCCGTGTTCTCCGCTCTGAGGCTTGCCAAATTCAACATCGACGAGCGTCAGCACAGCGGTTTCATCGGTCTTCCGACCCCGGCCTGCGCGATGCTCTGCGGCTCTCTTGCCAGCCTCGCTGCCGCCGACCCTGCCGGTGCCGCCGCCGCTTTCTGCCGTATTCCTTTCGCCGTCCCTGTACTTTCCGCGCTTCTGTGCTGGCTGCTTGTCTGCGAGGTGCCGATGTTCGCTTTCAAGGTGGCGACGGGTGAGAAGGCTTCCAGGGCGGTCAGGACGGAAAGAATCATATTCCTGGTTCTCGTCCTTGCCTCCGTGCCGGTGACTGTCCTCTGCGGCGCCGGATGGCAGCTGATTCCCCTGATTTCTTTTGCGGGCTACATACTCATCAATCTGGCAGGTGCTGCGTTTTGCCGCCCGCATTGATGGTAGTATGACGGAAAATTGCTATTTTTGAAAAATAATCATAACTGTGTTCCGATACCGTGCTCCGATGAGACGCATCCTTGACCATCTGACGCTTTCCCTGCTCGTCGTCCTTATGGGCGTGGGCAGTGCTTCCTGTTGCCGGAAGGTCGAGGACAGGAGCGGCTTCTCGCCTTTCGTGAGTTCGCTGCTCTCCGGGTCACCGGATGAACTGCACCGGCTCGCTTCGCTGTCCGGTACTGTTTCGGGAAGCATCGCCGTCATCGGAAGCCCGGCCGAATGTGCCGCAGTCTCTTCCGAGCTGGCCACTTGCGACAGGTTCGACAACATCGACGGAAGCCTGAGGCCTGACGGTCTGCCGGATTTTGCCGGCGAGAGGATAGTGGCGGTCCTGGATTCGGCCAATTTCCCGTACAGGACACCGCAGGGCGCTCCCGGGACGGATTTCTCCCTTTCGGAGACCGCCGTCAGGAATCTTCTTGCCGTGATGGATGCCGATGTGGCCTGCAAGATTGTCATCGTCTGCTCTCCGCTCCTTGCCGAATACTGCAGCGCTGAGATGGTCCGCTTCCTTGCGGCGGTCGGAGCCGACGTGCCTGTGATTGCTTCCGGCGATCCGTCATATTCATACACAGAAGAAACTTTCCGCACGCTCCGACGCAGGAACGCGTTCACGCATGCGATTGCATATCCTGTCCTCGAGACTTACAAGACAGTCAGGCAGGATCCGACCGGCAACAGTATCAGCCTGATGGCCTGCCGGCCCGCGGGCGACACACTTGTTTTGTTCAAGCGATAGTAATCAAGAAACCGATAGAGAAGAATGTATCAGATGAGCATAAGCGCGGAGGAGATTGAAAGTCTGGCTCCGATGTCATTCCAGGGAAAGATTAAAGTGATTGAGAGCACAGGGTTGGAATATCTCAGGGCCGTTGCTTATCTGAAATCCCAGAAAATCATCGGGTTCGACACCGAATCGCGGCCTTCCTTTTCGCCTCATCAGCCTCACTACGGGGTTTCCCTCCTGCAGCTTTCCGGCTCGAACAAGGCCTATCTGTTCAGAATCAAGCTGATGGGAGGCATCCCCAAGGCGTTGAGGCACATCCTCTCCGACGAGCGGATAATCAAGGTGGGCGCGGCCGTCAATGATGACGTGAGGGGTCTGGAAAAGAACACCGGCTTCGCTCCGAAGTCTTTTGTCGATCTCCAGAAGATTGTCTGGGAGTACGGCATCAAGGACAAGAGCGTGAAAAAGATGTCCGCAATCATTCTCGGCGGCAGGATTTCCAAGGCCCAGCAGCTCTCCAACTGGGAGGCCCAGGAACTTTCCGAAGCCCAGAAGTCCTATGCCGCCACTGATGCCTGGATCTGCCGCGAAATGTATCTCAAACTGTTGAATTCGGAAAAGCATCCGCTCACGCCGGAACAGATGCTCCCGAATCCGCCGAAAAACGTTTAAAATGACAAAAATATACCTGAAGAAAGGTAGGGAGGAGTCTCTCCGCCGTTTCCATCCCTGGGTGTTTTCCGGAGCGATAGCCCAGATAGTGGGAGAACCAGCAGAAGGGGACATCGTGAGCGTATTCGCCCACGACGGCTCTTTTCTGGCCTATGGCCATTACCAGATCGGCTCCATTGCCGTCCGGATTCTGAGTTTCTCCGGGGAAGATGTTTTCTCGCAGGATTTCTGGGTGAATATGATAGCCCGCGCCAGGAATGTCCGCGCCGCGGCCGGCCTTGCCGCCGGGGACTCCCTCACCAACTGTTATCGTCTTGTGCACGGGGAAGGGGACGGCCTGCCCGGCCTCATCATTGACTATTATGACGGCGTCTGCGTGATGCAGGCCCATTCTGTCGGGATGTTCCGTTCCAAATCGGCCATTTGCGAGGCTTTGAAGACCGTCTATGGGGATTCCCTCAAGGCTGTCTATGACAAGAGTTCGGGCACGGCGCCTTTCAAGGCCGGACTCGATCTGGTTGACGGCTATCTTTACAAGGCCGAAGGCTTCAGCGATGATGAGCAGGTGGTTCTGGAGAACGGCAACCGCTTCCTGGTAAACTGGACAGAGGGCCAGAAGACGGGCTTTTTCCTCGACCAGCGGGAGAACCGCAATCTGGTGGGAAGATATTCAAAGGGGAGGAATGTCCTCAATCTTTTCTGTTACACCGGCGGATTTTCCGTCTATGCCCTTGCGCGCGGCGCCGCCCACGTGGATTCCGTGGACAGCTCCAGAAAGGCGATGGATATGGTTTCCAGGAATATGGAACTGAATGGTTTCGAGGCTTCTTCGCACTCCGAATACTGCGCCGATGCGATAGAGTTCCTGCACTCGGTCCCGGAAGACAAGTATGATCTGATGATAGTTGACCCTCCTGCATTCGCGAAGCACAGGGGAGCCTTGAACAATGCCCTGAGGGCTTACCAGAGGCTGAATGCCGCCGCGATTTCAAAGGTCAGCCCGGGTGGTCTTGTGTTTACTTTCAGCTGCTCCCAGGTAGTTGACAAAGAGGCTTTCGCCCTCGCAGTCTTCTCGGCAGCCGCCCAGACCGGCCGTTCAGTCCGCATCCTCGACCGTCTCAACCAGCCTGCGGACCACAGCGTCAACATCTATCATCCCGAGGGGGAATATCTCAAAGGCCTCCTGCTTTATGTCGAGTAATGTTTGCAGGTTAGTTTTTTTTGACTATCTTTGCAATCCAATCCTTTGGTGCTTTGGCCGAGAGGTTAGGCACAGGTCTGCAAAACCTGCCAGAGCGGTTCGATTCCGCTAGGCACCTCCAAAAACGCCTCTGAGAGTATCTCAGGGGCGTTTGCTATATAAATTTGATACTGAGT
>JBJEJV010000008.1:0-6801 GCA_051878295.1 Candidatus Cryptobacteroides sp. | reverse complement strand
ATCTCTCTAAGAAATTAACGCTCTCGTATAATTTTCTCGGTACTTGCTTGTACTTTTCTTTCATTATTGTCAATGAACGTGGTAGTTTTCCCATCCGTCTCGCGAACGGGATTGCAAAGGTAAGGACTTTTTCCGTCTCTCCAAATTTTTTTTCACTTTTTTTTCGTATTTTTTCGGAATAACACAGAAAAGTGTGTCAAAACAGCGCTTTCAAAGGACTTTTTAATTAGATTTGTATTTATATTTCACAAGTGCGGAACAACTTTGTCCGGAGGCCGGCAGGCCGACGGCAAGTCCCTTCCCCCGGGAAAGGGATTCAGGAACAGGGCAGAGTGGACAATGCCCGGGGCGGAGGCACCCACCCGCAAGGCAGGGGAAAACCACTGGATGTTAAACACTTGCGACTTTCAAAACCCGAGGATTTATATTCAGTCCCGCAGGTTGCGGGATCCAGATCGACAACTGCTATGGGCTTTTTTACATTTCCTGGTGAGCAGGAGCACAGAAGATTCAACTACCGTCCAATCTATTACGACAAGGACGAGGAAGAACGCCGTCAGGCCTTCGGCCACGTTGACGGACGTCTGGAGAAGGAAAAGGAGAAGGGAGAGTACAAGCCGGGAGACTACCTCCGCGGCTCCCTGCGCAACGGCAACTATGCCAGAAGGAAATCCTCCGCCAACGGAGCCACGAGGCTGATCGGAATCATCGGCCTGCTGTGCCTTGCAGGCATTCTGTACTACTTCGCAAAATATTTCGAGATACTGAACTTCTGACGAATGGAACTTCGAATCCTTCCCGGAAACATAGCCGACATGATTGCTGCGGGAGAGGTCGTGCAGAGACCTTCTTCCGTGGTCAAGGAGCTGGTTGAAAACGCCGTGGACGCAGGCGCCGACCAGATCTGCGTAGTAATAGCCGATTCGGGGAGGACCCTGATCCAGGTGACGGACAACGGCTGCGGAATGAATCCCGACGAGGCGGTGCTCTGCTTCGAGCGCCACGCCACATCCAAAATCGCCACCGCCGAAGACCTCGAGGGGATAATGACTTTCGGATTCAGGGGCGAGGCGCTGGCCTCCATAGCCGCAGTTGCGGAAGTCACTCTCAAGACGAGGAAGGAGGGCGAGGAAACCGGCTGCGAGGTACACTTCGCCGCGTCCCGGCATATTTCCACAGAAGAGGCCGCCGTCCCGAAGGGGACGAACATCGCCGTCCGCAACCTTTTCTACAACATCCCCGCGAGAAGGAAATTCCTGAAGTCGGACACCGTCGAATTCAAGCACATCGTCGAGGAGTTCACAAGGGTGGCCATCACCCGCCCGGGAATCGCCTTCACCCTCATCCACAACGGCAAGGAAGTTTTCGTGCTGAAGAAGGCCAAATCGGTCAAGTTCAGGATCCTCGACCTGCTCGGGCACAATGTCACGGGCGACATCGTGGATGTCAGCGCGGAGACTTCGCTCGTGAACCTGATGGGCTTTGTCGGCAAGCCGGACAGCGCGAGGAAGACCCTCGGGAACCAGTTCTTCTTCGTCAACGGAAGATTCTTCAGAAGCCCGTACTTGCACAAGGCCGTGATGAAAGCCTACGAGGACCTGGCCCCTCAGGGGACGACCCCGTCATATTTCATATTCCTGGAGACAGACCCGCGTTCCGTGGACGTGAACATCAGCCCTACGAAGAGCGAGGTGAAGTTCGAGGACGATTCCTTCGTGTTCCAGGTCATTTACGCTGCCGTCAAGGAGACTCTCGGGAAAAATTCCTTCGCCGCCAGCATCGACTTCAGCAATCCGGAAGCGAAGGATATGCCTGTGATGGGCAGGCATTTCACTGAATATGAAAACACGCCGTCCGTAGCCTTCGACCCGCAGTACAACCCGTTCGAGACCTCTTCGGAGGGGATTCCTTCCTTCGATTTCGGGGACGGCGGACAGAAGCCGGCGGCGGGCGGCGGAAGAGGCTCCGGAGCCTGGCAAGGAGGAGCGAGGGATTTCGTGAACAGCCGGGAGGACTACGGAAGGCTGTTCCAGGAGAACGCCCTTCCTGTCTCCCAGACCATAATCCTCGACGGAAAGTACATCGTCACTCCTGCGAAGGAGGGCCTGATGGTCGTGAACATCCGCCGGGCAAGGGAGAGGGTCATCTTCGACAGGACAATCTCCGCCCTTTCCAAGAACGAGCACGTGACCCAGACCACCCTCTTCCCCGTCAAGGTGGAAGTGGGAGTGGAGGCAAGGGCCCTGTTCGACGAGAATGCCGGGATGCTTTCCGCCCTGGGTTTCGACTTTTCTCCTCTCGGGGAGGACACGATAGTGGTGGGAGGAGTACCGGAAGGCTTCAGCGGGGAGCCCGGCAAGGTCCACACGATGGTCGGCGACCTGACACTGATTCTCGCGGACGAAAGCTCCCTCCTTCCAAGCCTGATGCAGACCGCCCTTGCGGAGAAAATCGCGATGCTCGGAGCCTCCAACTGCGAGACCATCGCCTCCCCGGCAGAGGCACGGCACCTTGTGGATCTTCTGCTCTCAAGCTCCAATCCGGAACTCACCAGCAACGGCAGGAGGATTATGTCGATCATCCCCACAGCCACAATCGAAAAACAGTTTTAGAAAACAGCAATGACCCAATACGGATTCTACAACAATCAAGGAGGATTCTTCAGCCGCATCCCGGCGACGAAGAACCTGCTCATCGTGAATGTCATCTTCTTCATCGCCTGCATGGTCAACAACAACTTCATGGTGGAGACATTCGCAATGTTCTACCCGACCTCGCCTTTCTTCAAAATCTGGCAGCCGTTGACCTATATGTTCATGCACGCAGGCTTCGCCCACATATTCGTGAATATGTGGGGTCTTGTGATGTTCGGAGGCGCCCTGGAGCAGGCCATAGGCTCGAAGAAGTTCCTCCTCATCTATTTCGCTTCCGGTTTCGGGGCTCTCTTCCTCCACACCGGAATCCAGTTCATCGAAAGCCTCACCCTGGCACAGGGCATCGCCGCCGGTGAATATTCGGCGCAGATGTCCTACCTCCGGATAATCCGGACCCCGATGATCGGGGCATCCGGCGCCATATTCGGAATACAGGCCGCCTACGCCATGCTCTATCCGGACAACGTCTGGACTTTGGCGTTCCCGCCTATCTCTTTGAAGGCCAAGTGGTTCATTATGATATTCATGGCTATTGAACTGATTACCGGAATCACCGGGACCGCGAGCGGAGTCGCACACTTCGCGCACCTGGGAGGTGCAATCGTCGGCCTGCTCATGACCTGGTACTGGAGGCGGAAAGGCAAACTCTGGAGATATTGAGAAGATGTCACGCCGGAGCAGAAGAGGAGGAACCGAAAACGGTGTCATAAGCCTCACTATGAGAGTAGTGATGCTGGTCTTCGCGCTGCTTCTCCTCTTGAGCTACATCTCGCTTGCCATCAATCCGGCAAAGGCCTGGTACATGACCGCCCTGGGGCTTCTGTACGTCCCCCTTGTGCTGGTCAACCTGCTGCTTCTCTTCAGCGGGATCAGAAGGATGTCCAAGTCCTTCCTGATTCCTCTGATCGCCCTCCTTCCGTCGCTGGTGTTCATCGGCCACTATGTCCAGTTCGAATCCGGGGCGGTGGAGCCGGAAGGCACGACCGTCAAACTGGTCTCCTACAATGTAGGCAGGTATATTCAGGGACGGAGGCCGGAATTCAAGGGCAAGGGAGGAAGGGAGGTCTGCATCGATTCCGTGACCGCCTTTCTCCGCAAGACCGACGCGGACATCATCTGCCTGCAGGAGGTCAGCCTGAGCGGGGAATACAACGTGGCCACCTACCTGAAACAGAAATTTCCGGACTACAATTCCTGCTACTATATGTTCGTCACCGACAAGGGGACCTGGGGGAACATCACCCTGAGCCGCTTCCCCATCACCGGGAAAGGCAGGATGGATTTCGACCAGAGCAGCAACCAGGCCGTGTTCTGCGACATCAAAGCCGGAGAGAGGAGCATCAGGGTTTACAACTGCCATCTGGAGAGCTACAACATTTCCCTGGCCGGGCTGCTGAAAAGGAGCGGGAAGGACCTGGCTCCAGTCAAGGATGCGGAGCGGAAGATGAAGCGCTCCATCCTGGTCAGGCCGGCACAGGTCGAGCAGATTGCCGCGGACATCGAGGAGTGCCCCGCAGATGTGATTGTGACCGGTGACTTCAATGACAACCCGATGTCCTACACCTATTCCCGCCTGATGAAGGGAGAACAGGACACCTTCGTGGAAGCCGGAAAGGGACTGGGGGCGACATATTCATTGCTCTGGCCGCTGATAAGGATTGACTACATCCTCATTCCGGACCACTACGGAGCCGTCTCGCACCACACACCGAGGAGCAAGTGTTCCGACCACTACCCAGTGGTGGCCGAGTTCAATGTCAGGGGCGAATAAGCCGGCGGCCGAGGGACTCTTACGGGCGGATGATTTCCACCTCGCCCGCCATTCCTATCTTGATTATCTGTGAAGGCTGGCCCGTCGAGCGGGATTCCAGACCTGGCTCGACGATGTAATCGACGGCGGCCTTGATTTCTTCCGGGATTTCAGCGAACTTGTGCGGCGCCGGCATTCCGGAGATGTTGGCCGATGTGGAGACAATCGGACGGCCGAGCTTGAACGCAAGCTGGCGGCAGAATTCCATCATCGGGATGCGGATGCCCACCGTGCCGTCTCCGGCCACAGTATTGTAGGCCAGATGGAAGCGGTCGGAGCGTGCTTCCTCCCCTTCGGCGGGGGCGGGATAAGTTTTTGCTCCCGGATAAATCAGAGTCATCGGGCGGTCGTTCACTTCCACGAGATCGACGGCCATCGGAGGAATCTCTTCGACGAAAAGGGAGACCTGGTCAAGGCTGGCGGCAAGCAGCACCAGCGACTTGCTGTCAGGCCGCTGTTTGATTTGATAGACTTTTGCCACAGCGGAAGGATTCGTGGCGTCGCAGCCTATTCCCCAGACTGTGTCGGTCGGGTAAAGTATCACTCCGCCTTCTTTCAGGACCTTCAAGGTCTCGGCAAGGACCGTTTCCATACTCATCATGATTGAAATTGTTTACTGTTCAAGAAAATGGAGATAACAGGCCGCAACCGCCGTCACTGCCGCTGTCTCCGTCCGCAGACGGCTGGGCCCAAGGCTGACCGGGATGAAACCGTGCTGGAGTGCAAGTTCTGCCTCGGCAGGTGAGAAATCGCCCTCCGGACCGATCAGGACGGTCACCTGAGGCTTGTCTCCGGCAAGCGGTTCAGGAAAAACTTCTGTCACCTGATGCCTGTCAGTTTCTCCTTCGAAGCAATAGCAGATGAGTTTCAGTCCGTCTCCGGAAGACAGGATGAAATCCCTGACTGAAATCGGCTCGTCCACGAGCGGAAGGGAGGCTTTGAGGCTCTGTTTCATCGCGGAAAGTACAATCTTGCGGGTACGCTCACTCTTGAAGACCCGCCGCTCGCTTCTCTCCCCTATCACCGGCACAATCCTGTCCACGCCCAGTTCCGTGGCCTTTTCCGCGAACCACTCGAACCTGTCGTTGTTCTTGGTCGGACAGACGGCCATCGTCAATGAATATGGATGGGTCCCCCATTCCGGCACGGTTTCCAGAACAGCGGCCCGGGCACCTTTGACGGAATCGTCTTCCAGACGGCAACGGTACATCGTACCTTTCCCGTCCACGACAGTCACCTCATCTCCCGGCCGGTGCCTGAGCACCCTGATGCAATGGGCGCTCTCTTCGGGGCCCAGCAGGACGGATTTCCCGTCTGTATCATTCGAATAGAAAATCTCCATACCGCGAAAAACGTGGATTCGAAGGGCAAAAGTAATATTTATCCTGCTGACAAACAAGTTTGTCCCGCCCCGGTTCGGATTCCTGACGAGGATTCTTCAGCATAGAGTGACAGGATATTCCGGAATCAACTGATCTTGGGTTCTGGATTGTATTTCACAACCGGTATTGTCTTTCCGGGCTCGACCGCAAGGAGGTGGACAAGGCATTCGCCCAGATCAAGAAGGACGGCGCAATCGTGTCGCCAGTCCGCGGCAAGTGGCAGCCTGCCGAGTAAGATCGGATTTATGGCAAACAGGAGAGGAGGCCGTCATCTTCGGTTTCCTCTTCTGTTATCCTGGAAATTCTTCCACAACATTGGATGTGTTCCGGAAAAATCATTTAACAAGAACTTATCCAATGCACTATGCACTGAATAATCTTTTCCGGACTTTACCTCGATTGGAATATTTGACAGATTGTCGGCATCATCAATCAAATAATCAACCTCCCCGTTTTTCTTGTTGTCGTAATAGTATAAATCATATCCGTGAGCCTTCAACTCCTGGGCTACGACTGTCTCGTAGACTGTACCGCACCGCACGCCACGACATTAGGGCCACAATGGCAAACCAGGCAAACGGCACAGCCAAGACAAACGCCGCGGCCAGGCGACGGAAACCGATGCCTGAAAGGTGTCTGTTTCATAGAACGAAGGTGCTGCCCCTTTCCGACTGACGAAGATGCTTGAACTTCGCAGAGCAGGCAGACCTGAAAGGAGGGTCGGGAATTTTGTATATTATCCTTACTGGCCAAGTAATAAATTTGCAGATTATCCTTATTATTCGTGCCGATCTGGGAGTGGCTGACAAAGGATGGGTGATGGTTTCATACACCAGATAAACCACTGAGTTTTAGAGGTTTGACGGCAGCTCCCCTGATAAATTGTTGTTACACAAATAAGCATTAAAATAGGAACTGCAAAGATATAGGAACTTATTAGTTAACATCCTGTAAG
>JBJEJV010000007.1:0-91518 GCA_051878295.1 Candidatus Cryptobacteroides sp. | reverse complement strand
CTAATCTCAACAAATCGGGACTAATTGCAATACGTGCTTCAGCGGAGGCTTACGTATAATTGTTGTTTTGATTCTGTTGTTCTGTTCCTTTAGACGAACAAATCCGTCATTTGCTACATCCAAAACACAAATATCTTACAAAAAATGCGAAATTGTTCGGCGCAGGATAAAAAAATGAAGCATATCCCTCCATATTCATTAAGGTTCTCGCCCTTCCTCCCCTGAGCGTCCCGGCTCCGGAGGACTTGCCGCCTGCACAGAAAACGGCGTACCGTAGTTCACGGCCGCCGTTTAACAGTATCTTTTATCTTGTCTGCGCCGAATGCCCGGGACTGACTACGCAGCCGGGCTTTCCGGATGTCACCCGAGTTTCTCGACAGCGGCTTTGACCCTGCCCATCGCCTCTACAAGTTTCTCGTCCGAAGTGGCATACGAGAACCTCAGGCAGTCAGGGGCGCCGAAGGCCGTGCCGCTGACACTGGCCACAAGAGCCTCCTCCAGCAGATACATCGCGAGGTCGTCCGCATTTGAAATCACCTTGCCGCCGGCCTTCTTTCCGAAAAGGGCGGAAACTTCCGGGAATATGTAGAAAGCCCCGTCCGGCTCGGTCACATTGAAGCCCGGGATTTCCTTCGCAAGCCCGACAATCAGGTTTCGCCTCCTCTCAAAGGCCAGGCGCATCTGCTCCACGCAGTCCTGAGGGCCGTCGTAAGCCGCTTCAGCTGCTTTCTGGGCGATGGACGAGCAGTTGCTGGTGTACTGTCCGTGAAGTTTGGAGACGGCCTTCGCTATCGGAAGAGGGGCGGCGCAGTAGCCGATTCTCCAGCCGGTCATCGCATAGGCCTTTGAAACTCCGTTGATGACCACGACCCTGTCCTTCAGTTCCGGGAAACTTGCAAGGGACACGGTAGGGCCGACATAGGTGATATGTTCATAGATTTCGTCGGAGATGACGATGATGTCAGGGTACTTCGCAAGCACAGATGCAAGGCCCTGGAGTTCCTCCCTGCTGTAAACGGAACCGGTCGGATTGCTCGGAGAGCAGATGAGGACTGCCTTGGTCTTAGGAGTGATGGCGGCCTCAAGCTGCTGAGGGGTCACCTTGAACTTCTGTCCAGGCCCGGCATAGACGAGGACCGGAACACCCTCGGCGATTTTGACCATCTCCATATAGCTGACCCAGGCAGGAACAGGGATGATGACTTCCTCGCCCCTGTTCACAATGGAAAGAAGCACGTCGCAGAGTTCCTGCTTGGCTCCGTTGCCTACCACTATCTGGGCAGGAGTGAAGTCCAGGCCGTTCTCCCTCTTGAGCTTGCGGCAGACTGCCTCTCGGAGCGAGAGGTAGCCGGGAACCGGGGTATAGAATGAGAAATTGTTGTCGATTGCCTTCCTGGCTGCTTCCTTGATGTGGTCGGGGGTGTTGAAGTCAGGCTCTCCGACACTGAGGCTGATGACATCGAGCCCTGTTGCCTTGAGGTCGGCCGCTTTCTGGGACATGGCGAAAGTCGCCGATGGCGACAAGGCCATCACTCTTTCTGAAATCTTATCCATTTGTATGTGCTAAGTTGTTTGCGACAAAGATATAAAAAATTATCTTTGCATTCAGAGTCCAAGACACGACAGATGGAAACAAATGACATTGAAATTATCCAGGTCAACATCTCCGGAGACGACAAACCGGGCCTGACCACTTCCCTGACCGACATACTTGCCAGATACGACGCGATGATTCTGGACATCGGACAGGCCAACATCCACAAATCCATCACTCTCGCCATCCTGTTCCGCACCGAGAAGAAGAACAGCGGGTTCATCATGAAGGAACTCCTTTTCAAGGCATCGGAGATGGGAGAGATGATCAGGTTCAGCCCCGTCAGCCTCGAAGACTACAACGCCTGGGTCGCAAGGCAGGGCAAGAACCGCTACATCCTGACCCTTCTCGGAAGGAATGTGTCCGCGAGGGACATCGCCGACGTGTCCGGGGTGGTCACCCAGTACGGGCTCAACATCGACGCAATCAGGAGACTGACCGGCCGCATTCCGCTGGACAATGACGATTCCAACGCCAGGTCCTGCATCGAGCTGTCCATCAGAGGCATTCTTGACGAGGAGAAAAGGCGGGAGTTCCAGCAGGCTCTCCTCGGAGCCTGTTCTTCGGGAATCGACCTGTCTTTCCAGAAGGACGACATCTACAGGCGCAGCCGCAGACTGGTCTGCTTCGATATGGACTCCACGCTGATCCACACCGAGTGCATCGACGAGCTTGCGGAGAAAGCCGGAGTCGGCGAGCAGGTCAGGGCGATCACCGAGAGCGCCATGCGCGGGGAAATAGACTTCACGGAGAGTTTCCGGCGGAGAGTCTCCCTGCTCAAAGGGCTGGATGTGTCCGTAATGGATGAAATCGCCCGCAACCTCCCTTTCAACGAAGGCCTCGAAAGGATGATGATGATTCTCAAGAGAGTGGGTTACAAGACGGCCATCCTCTCCGGTGGATTCACCTATTTCGGGAAATATCTCCAGCAGAAATTCGGTTTCGACTACGTCTATGCCAACGAACTTGAAATCGAAGACGGCAAACTCACCGGAAGGTACCTCGGCGAAGTGGTGGACGGAAGGAGGAAGGCTGAACTTCTCCGCCTCCTGTGCCAGTTCGAGGGCATCAGCCTGGAGCAGTCCGTAGCAGTCGGCGACGGAGCCAACGACCTCCCGATGATCAGTCTCGCCGGACTCGGAATCGCCTATCACGCAAAGCCGAAAGTGAAGGAGAACGCAAAGCAGTCCATCTCCACCATCGGCCTTGACGGGATTCTGTATTTCCTCGGATTGAAGGATTCCTACATCGACCCGAACGGCAGGTAGCCCCGCCTCGGTCCCGGTCAGCTACTCATCCAGCTGGGAGAGTATCTCATCGCATCTGCTGATGACCTTGCGGTGCAGCGAGTATCCGATGACTCCTCCGATGGCGCCGCCTATCAGCAGGGACACCACAAGAACCAGTGTCATCTTCATGTCCGGGCTCTTGAAATAGAGTTCGGCGAACATCCATCCGAACCATACGGTCAGCATCGGGATGGAATATTTCAGCCAGGACTGGTAGCGGGCCTTGAAGGCCTTGACGCTTTCCATAAACTCCCTTATGCTCTGCGAGCCGGGAGATGGATTCTTCAGGTCGTGGTGATACTTCCAGGTGACGTAGAGGCACACCAGCATCATCAGGTCGGTTCCTCCCACGAACCACCAGGAGAGGTACAAGGGTGCGGAATGGAAGGTGAAAGGAGCCACCGCTATCACGAACAGGCCGCAAAGGTAGGAGACCCACCTGACCGAATGTATGTCCTTGACTTTGGCCTTGAAGGTGCTGAGCATAAGCCTGTCGTTGATGATTTCCTGCTGTTCGAGCCTGCTCTTGAGGATTGCATAATCAGAGCGCAGCTGCTCCAGTTCCCTGTTATCAAATGTACTGTTTTCCATGATTCCGGAGGTTTAGAGTTTCTTCAGTTGTTCCTTGATTCTTACAAGCTTGACAGAGACGTTCTTGGGACTGATTCCGACAATCGCCCCGATTTCGTCATAACTCAGCGCTTCAAGCCACAGAAGGATGATGCTCCTGTCAACGAGCCCGAGTTTGCCGATGCGGTCGTAGAGCTGGCGGATCTGCTGCGCATCAGCATCGGTATCCTCGTACGGGTTGATATCGATGCTCAGCGGCACCCGCTCTCCGGCACGCTTCTTCTTGCGGTCGGCATCAAGGCAGGCATTCAGCGAAACACGGTAGATCCACGTCTTCGCGCTGCTGTCTCCCTTGAATGAGTCAAAACCTTTCCAGAGTTTGATAAGAATATCCTGAAACAGGTCATTGACCTCGTCGGCGTCCTTCGAGAACATATAGCAGACCGTGTAGATGGTCGCCTTGTAGTCGTGGACGAATCTTGTGAATTCCAATTCTTGTTCGCTCATCTTTGCTTTCAGAATCTGTTACAACCTTTAGACGCAGGAAGCGGCGGAAAACTACAGAAGAATCTCAAAAAGTCATTCAATTTCACCGAGAAGGCGCAGGATGGCCTCCAGAAAATAGTAGTCGGCATAGGTAAGCGGCACATCAACCTCGGAATTGCCGTGATAGGCTCCCGTACTGTGCTTGAGGATGAAACCGCAGTTGGTCCCCGGTTCAGCCATATACTCAGGCGATGACAGGGCTTCCACCTGCCGGAGTGCCGTTTCGCGGCAGAGCCCGGCCAGCTTGCGGTCCCGGCTGATACGCGCGAGGCAGGCGAAGGCGGAGGCTGTGATGGCCGCGGAAGAAGCGTCCCTGAGAATCCTGCCGTCCGGGAGTTCCCCGGCCCATCTCCTGTCCAGCCCCGCTTCGTCGGCAAGGAGTTTGGCTGCGGCGGTGTAGTCCCAGTACTGGACATAGTCTTCCGGAAGGTTGCGGATGGTCCAGAGAGCCAGTTCTTCGGCCTTGCGGAGATACCTTTCCTCCCCGGTCAGGTCTGCCATCATCGTGTAGCCGTATAAGGCCCAGGCCTGTCCTCTCGCCCAGGTGGATTCGTCCGAATAGCCCTGGGCGGTCTCCCCTCTCAAGGGCCTGCCGGTCTCCGGGTCATAATTCACGACGTGGAAAGTGCTGCCGTCTTCCCGGAAATGGTTCTTCATCGTCACGTCGGCGTGCGAAAGTGCGACGGCGAGAAGATTCGGTTCGTCGAACAGTCCAGCTACCCGGACCAGAAGCTCGAGATTCATCATATTGTCGATGATGACCGGATAGTACCAGCCTCTCGAAGGGTTGTCCTCCCAGCTCTTGATGCATCCCACCAGGGGATTGTACCTCGTCACAAGGCTGTGGGCGGCGTTGCGGAGGACTCCGGCATATTCATCGATGCCTCCGATGCGGAAGCCGTTGCCGTAGCTGGAGTTGATCATGAAGCCGACGTCGTGGTTCGTCTTGACGTACTGCACGCGGGAGCATTTCTCCGTCTGCACGACTGCCAGGCCGGCGATTTCCGGGTCTCCGGAGTACTTGTAGATGTACCAGAGAGTGCCCGGATAGAAACCTGAAATCCAGTCATGCCAGACCGAAGTGCGGAAGGAGCCGTCGGGGGCAATGGACTTGGGAAGCGAGGCGCTGTCGAGGTTCGAGGCCATCAGTTTCGCCTGCACGGAGGCCGTTTCAAACACTCTTTCGGCAAGTTTGCCGATCCTGTTCCTGCGGGATGAATATGCCGGCACGCACAGGAGGAGCGACAGAAGGGTGAGGGCGGCTGCGCGGGCTGACCTTGACAGGATTATTCTCATAAGGGTAGTAGCTTGGTTTATCTCCTACAATATACGCAATTATATTCAAAGAATGAGATCTTCGGCAGCCGGATGCCGGTATTAGCGGCAAAATGGCTATATTTGTTGAATATGGACAAGAGAGAATTGGAGATAATGGCTCCGGCGGGGAACTTCGAGTGTCTGCACGCCGCCATCCAGGGAGGAGCCGACTCGGTGTACTTCGGAGTGGGGAATCTGAATATGCGGTCCCATTCCGCGAACAATTTCGCGCCCGGAGACCTTCCCGAAATAGTAAGAATATGCAGGGAGAACGGAGTCAAGACCTATATGACCCTGAACATCGTCCTCTATCAGGAGGACCTCCCGGCGATGAGGGCCGCTCTCGACGCCGCCCTGGAGGCGGGTGTCGATGCCGTCATCGCCTCCGACATGGCCGCTGTCACATATTCAAGAGCCATAGGTCTCGAGGTCCACGCCTCCACCCAGCTCAACGTCTCCAATGTCGAAGCATTGAGGTTCTATGCGCAGTTCGCCGACGTGATCGTTCTTGCCAGGGAGCTGAACCTCGGGCAGGTCAAGGAAATCCACGAAACGATAGTCCGCGAAGACATCAGGGGCCCGAAGGGGGAAGCGGTGCGAATCGAGATGTTCGCCCACGGGGCGCTCTGCATGGCCGTTTCCGGCAAATGCTACCTGAGCCTCCAGACCTACGGGGCTTCTGCCAACCGGGGAGAGTGCTACCAGCTCTGCAGAAGGGGTTACGAGGTCACAGACCTGGAGACCGGCAACAAACTTCTCATCGACAACAAGTACATAATGTCCCCGAAGGATCTCTGCACCATCGGCTTCATGGACAAGATAGTGGATGCCGGCGTGAAAGTCTTCAAGATAGAGGGCAGGGCGAGGAGCGCCGAATATGTCAGGAAAACCACCGCCTGCTACCGGAAGGCGGCCGATGCCGTCTGTGACGGGACCTACACGGCGGAACTGGCGGCAAGCCTTCAGGAAGAACTCGCCGAGGTCTTCAACCGGGGCTTCTGGGACGGCTACTACCAGGGCGCGAAACTGGGAGAGTGGAGCGAGGTGTACGGCAGCCACGCGAGCAGGAAGAAAATCTACTGCGGAAAGGTGACCAACTGGTTCGACCGGATAGGAGTGGCCGAGATACTCGTAGAGTCCGAGACTCTGCGCCAGGGCGACGATGTCCTGATCATCGGGGAGACCACCGGCGTCCTGGAGATGCAGGTGGGCGAAGTGAGGGTCGATCTGAAGACTGTCCCGGAGGCCGTCAAAGGTGAAGTCTGCTCCATCCCGGTAGTTTTCCCGGAGGGGGAACGGAGACCCGGAGGCAGGAAAATCCGCCGCGGGGACCGGCTCTACATCTGGCGCCCGACCGGACAGGAGGCCGGGGATTCTACTCCACGACGCCGATGATGTCACGGAGGGATTCTATCCCGAGTTTTTCCATTTCGGCAGGAAGCGCCTCGATTATTTCCTTGCAGGCATAAGGATTCCGCAGATTCTCGGCTCCAACCTGGACAGCCGAAGCGCCAGCCATCATCATCTCGAGCACATCAGCCGCAGAGGCGACTCCGCCGCAGCCCATTACCGGAATGGAACAGGCACGGCTGACCTGATAGACCATCCTGAGGGCGACAGGGAATATCGCCCGGCCGGAGAAGCCTCCCATCTTGTTGGCGATGACAGGGCGGCGGCGCTTTATGTCGATGCGCATTCCGAGCAGAGTGTTGATCAGGGTAAGCCCGTCCGCTCCGGCCTCCTCGCAGGCTTTGGCGATGGAGACGATGTCGGTCACGTTCGGACTGAGCTTGATGAAGACCGGCTTGGAGGTCACGGCCTTGACCGCACGGGTGACCTCGGCGGCAGCCTCGGGATCTGTCCCGAAGGCCATTCCCCCGTTGTGGACATTGGGGCAGGAGACGTTGACCTCTATGATTCCAACCTGCTCCACAGAGTCGATGAGGGAACAGCAACGGGCATATTCGTCCACGGAGAAGCCGCTGATGTTGGCAATGACCTTCTTGTGGAAAACCTTCGAAAGGGCAGGAAGTTCCCCGGAGATTACCGCTTCGATGCCGGGATTCTGCAGGCCGACTGAGTTGATGAGGCCGCCGCGGCATTCGGCTATCCTCGGAGTAGGGTTGCCGAAACGCGGTTCGAGGGTCGTCCCCTTGACCGAGATGGAGCCGAGGATGTCGAGATCATAGACCTGCGCCATCTCAAGGCCGAATCCGAAGGTCCCGCTGGCCGGGATGACAGGATTGGAAAGCTCGAGGCCTCCCAAAAAGGTGCGTGTATCTACCATATTATCTCCTCCCTCTTGAAGACAGGGCCTTCCTTGCAGATTCTCTTCGCCCCGGAAGAAGTCCGGCAGGTGCAGCCCATACATATTCCGAAACCGCAGCCCATCCTTTCCTCGAGACTCATCTGGGCCGGGGCTGTCGTGGCCGCGCAGAGAGCCTTCATCATCGGCAAGGGACCGCAGGAAAAGATGTAGTCATAGCTGAGGCCCTCTTCCCTGAGAGCATCGGTGACAAAGCCCCTGACCCCTCTGGAACCGTCCTCGGTGGCGACGATGAACCTTGCGCCCGCCTTGACGAAAGCCTCTTCCCTGAATATCTCGGAAGCTGTCCTGAAGCCGGCGACGACCGTGACCCCGACACCCTTCCCGACCAGTTCCCTGGTCAGTTTGTAGAGCGGGGCAAGGCCTATTCCGCCTCCTGCCAGCAGGGCCTCGCGGCAAGGGACTCCGGTGTCGAAACCGTTGCCGAGAGCGGCCAATGTATCTATCCGAGTCCCCGGGGCCATCGCTGCCATCGCGGCAGTCCCCTCTCCCACGACCCTGTAGGCAAGAGTCAGCACCCCGTCTTCCCAGTCACAGACCGAAATCGGCCGGCGGAGGAAGAAGCCGTCCACTTCGAGATTGACGAACTGCCCGGCCCGGCAGGCTGCGGAGCATCCTCCGAGCCTCATCTCGAAGATTCCCGATGCCGTCTGCCGGTTGTCCAGGACTGTCAGTGTCAGACGTTCCATATCTTGTTCAATCTTTGGTTTTCTTTTTCTCCGGAGAATGCGCGAAATGCCTCGGGCCCTCCGTCGAGCGCCAATAGTCGGAATCGAAGCCGGACGGGCTGCGGAAGTCCCCTTCGTGGTCGATTACGAAACTCAGGTAGGTGATTTTGTAGCCCTGCTCCATAAACATCCTCTCGTAGAAAGTCCGCACCTCAAAAAGGGCCTCGACTGCGGAAACTCCGCAGACGGAGCGCATCGGGCTTTCCATCACGGAACTGCGGCCCTCGCCGTAGAGGTCCTCGGTGCAGGCGAGCATCGTCAGACCGTTCTCCCGGACCACGGCCTTGGTATATTCATGCAGAAAACGGCTGTCCGTCTTGAGGTGGACTATGCCGCCGGGTTTGAGGAAACGGCGGTAACGTTCCAGAAAGAGCGGGCTGCTGAGACGGCAGTTCTCGCTCTTGAGCTGGGGGTCGGAGAAAGTGAGCCAGACCTCCGAAACCTCTTCCGGAGCGAAGAAGGCATCGATGAACTCAATTCTGGTCCTGAGGAAGGCGACATTCGGCAGTTTCTCCTGCGTCGCGGTCTTGGCACCCTTCCAAAGCCGGGCGCCCTTGATGTCAACTCCGATGTAGTTTGCCTCCGGGGAACGGCGCGAAAGGTCGATGGTGTACTCTCCCTTGCCGCAGCCCAGTTCGAGGACTATCGGGGCCGGAGATGAGAACATAGTCCCGTTCCAGTGTCCCTTTATCGGATGGTCCTTGAGGACCAGCCCTCTGGAGGGATCGGCAGTTTTGTCGAGGACCGAAGCGGCATCAGGCTGCAGAAGACAGGCGAAAGTCTCGTTCTCGGCGAATTTTCTCAGTTTGTCGTGTCCCATTTCGGATTCGTCATAGATCTGTTATTATCATCCCCAGGCCGCGCACGCTTTCCGGGTGGGCCCTCACCTGGATTCTTATTCTCCACCTGCCATATTCGCTGACACTCACGGAGTCCCTGTAGCCGAAGACAAAGTCTTTGGAGGCATAGGCCGAATCGACAGGCTCGGAGAGCGGAAGCACCAGATGCTCGAAGAAGGAGGAATCGGAAGGCGAAATCCACCTGATTCCCAGGTCGAGGCTGTCGGACGGGTACTTTCCGAAAGGCTTCCTCTCGATTCTCGTGTACAAGGCCAGAGAGCAGCTCCGGGTGGAGTCGGAAAGGTCGAGGACGAATGAATATGTGTCCCCGTATTCAGACTTCTCCCTCGTCACGAAAGGCTCGACCGAAGAAGGCCTGGTGCAGCAGGAGAGCAGCGCCAGAGCCGGCAGAAGCAGCAATTTCACCTTCTTCAACACGGCTTTCTACTGTTCGTTTGAGGTCTTGGGCTTTCTCGGATTGCGGCGGCGGTCCCTCCTGTCCTTTACCGGATGCTCCTCCTGTCCGTCCTTCGCTTCGTCGCGGGCCGTTCTCTGTCCGGACGCATCCTGAGCCGGAGCGGACTCCTTGCCTGCGCGTCTGCGGCTGCGGTTCCTGCCGACGGATTTCCTCGGCTTGTCGAAACGGGTGATGCTGTCGTCGCCTACTGCGGAGATGAACTGAGGGCCTTCCGGAGTCACATCCACCTTGAGGGAATCCGGCTTCTCGCCGTTGCGGTTCATCATTATCACCTCGCGCACCTCTTCCGCCGTGAGCGGATAAAGATTGGCAAGAGAACCCTTCTCGTAGGAGAAGTACATTATCTCCTGCAGGATGTCCGTCTTCATCAGGTAGGCCAGGCCGTCCTCGAACTCGAGCGGCTCGGTAACTTTAGGAATGCGCGAAAGGGCGTCGGTATAGTTGGCCACTTCGTAGTTCAGGCAGCATTTGAGCTTGCCGCACTGGCCGGCAAGTTTCTGGGGATTCAGGGAAAGGTCCTGGATTCTGGCCGCCGAGGTGGAAATCGACTGGAAGTTGGTGATGTACCTGGCGCAGCACAGTTCCCTTCCGCAGACACCCAGACCGCCTATGAGACCGGCCTCCTGTCTCGCGCCGATCTGCTTCATCTCGATTCTGATGCGGAACTCCTCGGCATAGACCTTGATGAGCTGGCGGAAATCCACCCTGCCGTCGGCAATGTAGTAGAAGATGGCCTTCGTGCCGTCCCCCTGGAACTCCACGTCGCCGATTTTCATGTCCAGACCGAGCTCCGCCGCGATTCTCCTTGCCTGAATCATCGTCTCATTCTCCCTTGCGATAGCCTCCTGCCATTTCTCGATGTCGAAAGGCCTCGCACGGCGGTAGATTTTCTTGAACGGACCGTCTTCCGGATTGACTCCCTTCACCTTCATCTGCCTTCCCACGACAGGGCCCTCAAGTGTCACTATTCCCAGGTCGTGGCCGCTGGAGGCCTCCACAACCACCAGGTCCCCCGTGTGGATGGCCTGGCTGGAATCATTGACATAAAAGCCCTTGCGGGTGTTCTTGAAGCGGACCTCGAACAGGTTCTTGAACTGTTCCTGCCTGACTCCGTTGAGCCAGTTGGTGTCGGCCAGCTTGCAGCACCCTACCCGGTAGTTGCATTCAGCGGCTCCGCTTTCGCTGTCCTGGCTTATCGCGCAGCCCCGGTAGCAATCGAAGCGTATGGTTTCGGAATCGATATTGTTGTTCATCATGAATTGTAATAAAAGCGTCCCACCATCTCGCTGAACAGAATCTTCTGGTTGACGTTCCGGTCAATCAGCATCACAGCCCTGTCCAGACAGCCCGAGGCCAGTCTCGGAAAGGACTTCTTCAGTTTTGATGCAAGAGACGGATAATATGTTGTCTCATCCCCGGTCAGCCCGGCCATCTGGCCGAGTCCCTGCTGGATGAGGAAAATCTTTCTCAAGCTGTCGCCTGCAAATTTACAAAAAGCTTTCTGTTTTTCCCTTGAAGAAAGCGCGGCCATCGCATCTCCGCATTCCAAGGCGGAAAGCAGGTCGCGGGCGACTATGGAATCCATCAGCCTGCGGAAGAGAGCCCGCTGCGCCCCGGTCTCCTCGGATTCCTCCAAAGCAAGGAGAGCCTGCCCGACACTGCCGCCTGCGACGGAAGCGGCCCTGAGGGCATCCCCGGCTGTCTTGCCGAAGCAATTCTCCAGCACGGCGGCTATCTCTTCCTTTGAATATGGCAACACCCTGATCATCTGGCATCTGGAGGAAATGGTCTGGATCACCTTCTCCGGAGCGTGCGTCACCATAAGGAAGAGTGTCTTCTCCGGCGGTTCCTCCACCGCCTTGAGAAGTTTGTTGGCGGCTGCGGCATTCATCTTTTCCGGCAGATAGACCACCACGGCCTTGTAGCCTCCCTCCACGGAAGAGAGGAAGACGGTATCGAGGATTTCCCTCGCCTGGGCGTTGTTGATTACCGTCTGCTTGCCTTCGATTCCGAAAGCCGTGCCCACTTCCTGTTCGAGCGCATAGGGATTCGCCTTGATCAAGTCCCGCCAGTAAGGCAGGAAGAGTTCCGAACGCAGATTGTCGGTCTTCTCGTTGACCTTGGAGCCGACGGCCACCGGATAGACATAATGGACATCCGGATGGATGAGCCCGGAGACCTTGTGTTCGTCGGCGAACAGAGTGCCGAGGAAGGCCTGTATCAGGGCGACAGCCCCGCAGCCGTCGTTCTCGTAGAACATCATTGCGTGAGGGATGCAGCCGCTTGCGGCCATCCCCTTCAATGCCTTGACGGCATCGGCGTTCCCTATGAATGTATCCAGTGTCATTTGTCCCTGCTGGCGGTGAACGAAGCTATCTGGGCGAGCAGTTCCCTTTCCAGGGACTGCGGAATGGTCACGAGGGCGCTCTGCGCCTCGGCGACATATTCATTGAGCCTGGCCTTTGAATATTCGAGTCCGCCGTTCGCAAGCACGAAGGCGCGGATTTCCTCCTTCAGGTCGGGATTCTCATGTATCGAGACGACCTTGGAACGGATCCTTGCAGCCTCCCCGGGACTGACCGAGGAAAGTGCGCCGAGAAGCGGCATCGTGATTTTCTGTTCATCCAGATCTATTCCGACAGGCTTGCCGATGCGCCCGGCGTCTTCCGAGTAGTCGAACATGTCGTCTCGGACCTGGAAAGCCATTCCGAGGGCTACGGAATACCTCCTGACAGCCTCGAGCCACTCCGGGCAGGCGCCCACGGAAACCGCGCAGGACACGGAAACCGCTTCGAAGAGGGAGGCCGTCTTCGAATATATTATCCGGCAGTAGTCCTCCTCGTCGGTGTCCCCCCGGCCGGCCTTTTCCAACTGGAGCATTTCGCCTCCGGCGAGATCGGACAGGGTCTTCGCGAATATCCTGACCACCCTGTTGACATTGTCGTCGGCGGAGAGTATGCAGTCAACCGCCCGGACCAGCCAGAAATCCCCTATCAGGACCGAGGCCGGAGCGCCGAGCAGCGACATCACTGTAGGCTGTCCCCTTCTCTCCTTGCTGCTGTCGGCGACATCGTCGTGAAGCAGGGTCGCATTGTGCAGAAGCTCGGCAGCCACGGCAAAACGGATGCTGTCCCTGGTGGTGCATCCGTTCCCGCAGGCCCTGGCGACCAGCAGGCCGAGAATAGGCCGAAGCTGCTTGCCGCCGTTGGCGAGTATCGCTTCATTCGTCGTGTTGAGCAGAGCGATGTCGGAATCAAGAGACTCACGCAGCAAGTCCTGCGCGTCCGTCCAGTCCTGACCGAGAAAGGATTTAATTTCCGAAATATTCATTTGCGTCATTCACGCCGCCCGCCCTTCCGGGCGGAGGCGTTTCAATTTCTAAAAGAAGATGGCGACGGAGACTGCAAGTCCGTGGAAATTGTTCATGGACTTGACTGACTCCGCCGTGGAAGAGGAGCCGCCCTGATAGACATTGCCGAAGTTCCAGAACCATTTGGCGCTGACCTGGAGCTTCCAGATGTCGATACCGGCGCCGACTCCAAGTCCGTACTCCACCTTCTTCAGTTCCTCCTTGAAGAGGTCCTGGCCGGCGGAGGAAGAATAGTCGGAATGGACGCGGTAGCCGATGAAAGGCTCGGCGAACACATAAGGGCGGAAGAGAAGCAGGTCCGGACCCCACTGGATCTGGACCGGGAGTTCGACATAGCCGAACTTGCCCTCTATCGAGTTGACAATCTCGCCGGCAGAACTGCTCCCGATCCGGTCAAGACTCATACCCTTGACCTGATAGAGAAGGGAAGGTTGGATGCCGAAGCCCAATCCCAAAGGAAGCTCGGCAGAGATTCCGACGTGATACAGCGAGACGTCCCGGGTGTCGAAATTCTTCAGCGAAGCGGAAGAGGAGGTCAGTCCTCCCGTGATTCCGAAGCGGGAAGAGCCATAGCCGCCAGCGGATGCAGGGACGGCCGACAACAGAATGGCGGAAACCAGGATGGCCGCCGTGATGAATTTTTTCATAGTAAAGAACAAATTAAAGCAGGGAATCCAGTTTGGCTGTAATTTCAGCCTTTGTCACATTGCCGACGAGCCTGCCGACGGCCTCCCCGTTCTTGAAGAATATGAGGGTAGGAATATTCCTGATTCCATTCTCCACGGAGATGTCCTCGCACTCATCGACATTACATTTAACCACCGTGACTCTTCCGTCATATTCGGAAGCCACTGCCTCTACAGTCGGGGCAAGGGCGCGGCAAGGTCCGCACCAGGTTGCCCAGAAGTCTACCATGACTACACTATTTCCGGAGATGATTCCGGCGAAATTCTGATTTGTTGCTGTTAATTCCATTGCAGAGTATGTTGAAAGTCAAGAAAAAGTCCGGAACGGAGTCCAAACCCCATTCCAGACACAAAGATAACAATTCTGATGACTTAATCAAACAGGTCAGAACGCCTGTTCTATGTTCCATAAGAATGCGCGGAGTCCCAGTTTCGGGTTGTCTTCATCCTTCTGCCTGAGGGCGGCCATCAGTTCAGCGGCCCTGTCGTCAGGGAGAATCGTGAGGATGGCGAAGTTCTGGGTCGGCCAGGCATGGTCGCCGTAGTGGGGTTCTCCGTCGATGCCGCCACGGCCCTGGATGTCCTGCCACTGGGTGAAACCCCTCTGCCCGAGTTCGTCGAGCAGTTCCACGATTTCAGACCCGTAAGCCTGATTGTATGCTATGAATATTGCTTTCATCTCTTCATTATTTGGTGTTGGTTGACGCTTTCAGCCTGGCTGCCCTCTTTTCCTGCCTGGTGGCGAAGATGCAATAGACAGCAGGAATGAGGATCAGGGTGACGAGTGTCGAAATGGAAAGACCCCAGCAGACTGTCATACCGAGCGAGCGCCACATCTCGGAACCCTCTCCGCGGCCGAGAGCCATCGGAAGCATACCGAGGACTGTCGTGAGAGTGGTCATAAGGATAGGACGGAGACGGCTGCGGGCTGCGGCAACGGTCGCGTCGATGACGCTCATTCCCCTCTCCCTCATCAGGATGGTGTAGTCAATGAGCACAATACCGTTCTTCACAACGATACCGAGGAGGATGATGATACCGATCATCGCCATCACGCTGAGGGCTGTCCCGGTGACTCCGAGTCCGATGAACACGCCCACGAATGCGAACGGTATGGAGAACATAATGACGAACGGACTCATGAAGGACTCGAACTGGGATGCCATCACGATGTAAACGAGCAGGACGATGAGAATCATCAATGTGATGAGGTCCTTGAACATATCCTGCTGGTCCTCGAAGTCTCCGGAGAGTTCGACAGACATATTGGCAGGGATGTCGGTCCGGGCAATGATGCCGTTGGTGACTTCCACAGCCTCGCTGAGGGCATGTCCCCTGGCGACGATACCGGTGACGGTAATGTACCTTTCCCTGTTCTTCCTTTCAATGGTAGGAGGGACTTTGGATTCGACCACTGTACCGATGTCCTTGATCTTCACTGCCGCGCCGGCAGGAGTATAGAGCACGATGTTCTCGATGTCGGAGATGCTCGAACGGAAGTGCTTGTCATAGATGACGCGGATGTTGTACTCCTCTCCCTCCTCGCGATAGTAGGAACCTACGGAACCGTTCATCGCAGCGCTGAAGGCTGCTGCCGCAGTCGTGGAATTGAGGCCGTGGAGAGCGAGCTTGGTCCTGTCGAAATCCACCTGGTACTCAGGAGTGTAGTCATCGCGGCTGAGTACGACCTGCGAGAAGTTATCATCGGCGAGCATCGCATCCTTCAAGGCTGAAGCCACGCGGTCGGTCTCGTCGAAGTCATAGCCGTAGATTTCCAGTTCAACCGATGCGGCTCCGCCCATTCCGCCTCCTTCGGAGACAGTTCCCTTCTTGACTTCGGGATATTCCTTCAGGTCCTTCCTGATGATGTCCGCGATTTCGGCGGTCGAACGTTCGCGGTCCTCCATCGAACCGAGATTGATGTTCATCGAAATCACATAGTCACCGTTGGTTGACATCGAACCGATTACGTTGTCCGAGCTTGCCTGGCCGTAGCTGTACTGGAGAACCTTGATTTCAGGAATCTCTCTCTCAAGACGGTCGCAGAAATTCTTCGCGAACTCGGCGGTCACGCTCTGTTCCGTGCTCACAGGCAGCTGGATTGACACTGACAGGCGTCCTGCGTCGGAGTTGGGGAAGTACTCCGTCTTCATGCCCGGAAGGTACAGGGCAAGGACAAGGACGAGGATGCCGAATGCGGAGAATACCACAGTCTTGCGATGTACGACGCACCAGGCGATGATTCTTGAATACAATGCCGAAATCCAGTCGAGGGCCTTGTCGATAGGAGTGAACAACATTGTGTGCAGCTTGCCGGTCTTCGGCTTGGTAGTCAGGAAGATCGAGCAGAGCATCGGCACGAGGGTCAAGGCCGCGGTCGTGGAGATGATCATGATGATTGCGACAATCCATCCGAGCTGCTTGAACATAATGCCGGCCATACCGGAAGCCATGGTGAGCGGGAGGAACACGCAGAGCATCGTCAGAGTGGAGGCGATGACGGAGATTGCCACTTCGGAAGTACCGTGGACAGCAGCCTCCTTCGGCTTCTCTCCCCTCTCAAGATGCGTCGTGATGTTCTCGAGGACCACAATCGCATCATCCACGACCATACCGATTGCAATCGAGAGCGCGGACATCGAGATGATGTTCAGGGTGTTGCCGGTAGCGAACAGATAGACCAGGGAACCCAGGAGGGCTATAGGGATTGAAAGTACGATTATGAAGGTCGCCCTCCACCTGCCCAGGAAGACGAACACCACGAGCATCACGACGAGGAGGGTGATAAGGATGGTCTCCTTGAGGGAGTTGATGGTGTTGATGATGTTGTCGGAACTGTCAACGATGACGGAAACCTTGACATCAGAAGGAAGCGTCGGTTCTATGTCCTTGATTTTCTTCTTGACACTCCTGATGACATTGACGGTGTTGGCGCCGGACTGCTTCTGGACGGCTATCATAGCCGAACGTGTGCCGTTGGTGTATGACTCCTGGGATTTCTCCTCCTGGCCGTCCACCACTCTCGCCACGTCCTTGAGATAGACAACGTGGCCGTCCTTGGTGGAGACTACGATGTCATTCAGTTCTGACGGGTCCTTGAACTCCTTCTCGACCCTCAGGGTGAAGGTCTCCCTTCCGATGTCGATGTTGCCGGAAGGGATGTTCTTGTTCTCCGCAGCGATAATCTGGGATATTCCGGAGATGGTGAGGCCGTAGGACTCGAGCTTGTTCGGGTCGCAATAGACAAGAATCTCCCTCGAAGGTGCGCCGGAGACGGAAATCGTACCCACGCCGTTGACTCGGCCGAGAGGGGTGACGAGCTTGTCGTCCAGAATCTTGTCCAGACCGGAAATGCTCTCGTCGGCAGTAGCCGAAAGAATCAGCACAGGCATGTCATCCATGCCGAACTTGAACAGGACAGGCACCGAAGCACCGTCCGGAAGAGAGGTGTTGACCAAATCCAGTTTGTCCCTGACATTGTTGCAGGCATCATCTATGTCCGTTCCGTACTCGAACTCGAGCATGACGACGGAAACATTCTCCTTTGATCTGGAGGTGATGTTCTTCAGGTTTTCAACTCCGTTCAAAGAGTTTTCCAGAGTCTTGGTCAGGTTGTTTTCAACATCGGAGGCGCTGGCTCCCGGATAGGAGGACATGACCAGCACCGTGTTGGCATCGAAATCCGGGAACTGGGCTATCGAAGTGTTCAGAAGTGAGAACACTCCGAAAATCACGAACACCAGGAAGACCAGGAACGTCGTGACCGGATTGTTCACTGCTTTTCTGTAGATACTCATCTGCTGGCCTCCTATCTGTTAGCGGCAATCGAAACAAGGGCACCGTCCTTGAGGCTGGCGCTTCCTTTGGTTGCGACCACGTCGCCGGCATTCAAACCTTCCAGAATCTCATAGTAACCATCGTGCAGACGTCCCAACTTCACCAAAGTAAGTTTGGCGGTGTTGTCATCCCCGATGACATAGACGCATTTCTGGCCGGAGCCCTGAATCTTGGCGATGGACTCTTCCGGGACGACCACGCTGTCGCTGACGCCGAACTGGACGGTGACCCTGGCGAACATTCCAGGGCGCAGTACCTTGTCGGCATTGTTCACGAGAATCTCGGTCTTGAAAGTGCGGGTAGCAGGATCGACTGTAGGATAGATCTTGTTGATCTTTCCGGTGAACTCGCTCCCCGGAAGGGCGTCGGCTGTGATTGTGACGGTGTTGCCGACCTTGACTTTGGTGTAGTCGGACTCGGACACGCCGACAAGAAGCTTCACTGGAGTAATCTGCTGGACGACGAAGATAGGGTTTCCTGAATACATATCGCCCTTGTCGTAGTTCCTTTCGGTGATGACACCGGAGATAGGCGAGCAGAGATAGGCGTTCTCGCGAAGATTGTTGTATGACCTCCGGCTGACCTTGTAGGCCATTTCGGCGGCGTCATAATCCGACTTGGAAACTCCGCCTTCTTCGTAGAGACTCTTCAGGCGTACAAGTTCGGTAGAGTCATTGACCAGCTTGAGATGTGCCTGGTCAAGCTGTGAAAAATCCATTGTCGCCAGCAGCTGGCCTTTGGAGACGAAACTTCCGACATCCACGCGGATTGTCTCGATCCTGTTTCCGGCCTGAGGGGCTATCTTGTTGACTGCAAATGCTTCTACTGTCGAGGTGTAAGTCTCGGTGTGGGGAACCGGTGCAATGAATGCAGTTGCCGTGTCGACCAAAATGGCACGGGTCTCGACCGGAGTGGTCATTTCGGTGTTCCCGGTCTTGTTGCCTCCTCCGCAGGCGACCATCAGGGCGGCTGCCGGAGCGAGTGCGATCATTCTGATTATCTTGTTCATTGTCTATTGTATATTGTTCTGTTGTTGTTCAAATCTGACATCTTGTAAGTGTTTCGTCATTCGGCGAAATCGAATCCGATGGTCTTCTCGAGATTGGATTTTGCGACCACGTAATTGTAAACAGCCTGGCTCTGGTTGAGTTTGGCCTGGGTGAGGGAAAGCTGCGCGTCATTGAGGTCGGTAAGCGTATTCTTGCCCACATTGAATGACTTGGCCGCGATGTCGTAGGCTTTCTGGGCCACCTCGACCGCCTCGGAGGCGGCATAGTAGCTGTTCATATTCGTTTCCATCGTATTGAGGTACTGACGGATGGCTATGCGGAGCTGCCTCTCGGTGTCAACCATCTGCAGGGCCATCTGGTCGGCCTGGACCTTTGCCTGACGGACCTCGTTATGCCTCTTGCCGCCGGAGAAGATAGGAATTGAAAGACTCAGTCCTACATAGGAATATGGCGACCACTGGTACTGGCTGAACTTGAAGTCGTTGGTCATTGCGATAAGGCTGTAGTTGAACGTCGCGGCAAGGGTCGGCAGGTAGGCCGCCTTCTTGAGTCTCACGGTCGAAGCCAGCTGTTCGGCCTGGATGGCCAGCTGACGCATCGTCGTGTTGTTCTCCAGAGAAGGGTCCTGGTTCTCGACAATCTGGGCGAGCATCTCCTCGGTGTAGTCTTCAAGGGAGCCGGCCACGTCGATGTTCATATCGAGATCGACACCCATCACCGCCTTGAGCTGCCACAGTGCGAGGATGACAGAACTTTCGGCATTGTAAACATTCGGGATGGCATTGGCCACGTTGGCCTTGGCCCTGAGATAATCCAGTTCCGACGCCTTCTGGGCGTTGTATTTCTTTTCAGTCATAGAGAAGTTCTCGACCGCGTTCTCATAGACACTCTTGTAAACCTCGAAGGCTTCCTTCGCGAGCAGGACGTCGTAAAATGCCTGCTTGACCTGGGTAATCATGTCCAGGCGGGAGGAACGGGCCTTCTCCACGGCGAGATCGACACTCTGGCCGGAGATGCGGATGTTCTGCCAGAGCTGGAAGTTGACAAGCGGCATGGAAGCGCTGACACCGACATTATAGGTGTTCCAACGGCCCACCGCAAAGCCTCCCGAATTGGCGGAATCCGAAGAACCGGAATCCATGGAAATCGGCGGGAGACCCGCCGCTACTGACATCTCGTTCACTCTCTCGATGAAAGGCATGAAAGAACTGAACATTCCGCCGCCTCCATCGCTTCCGCTGTCAGTGTCCATATACATTATCTGCTTCTTGATAGTCCTCTGATAGGCTCCTGAACCGTCGATCTGGGGAAAGAGAGAGGAATATGCACCCTTCTTGGCATATTCATAACGCTGGATTTCCTTGTCTGCCACCTTGACTGCCACATTTTCGCTCAAAGCGATTTTCAAAGCGTCATCCAAAGTAAGAATCACCGTGGATGTGTCTTTTTCTTCCTCCACAACCACGTCGGTACGATACTGGGCAGACAACTGAACTCCCACGAGCAACGCGCTTGCTGCCAGCAACATACGTCTAAAAAACTTGTTCATCTTTGTAATTCGGTTTATCGTTGTCTCTAAAAATAGCAGTTGATATTTTACCAAATCCGTGCCAGAGCGTCCTGTAAGTCACATATTCGCAAAAAAAAGGAAAGCCCCCTTGAAGGGGGGCTTGAACTGTCATCTTTCCAGACTTTTCGCATAATGGGTAGGTTCCGGCTTGGGCGTCTTCGGCTCCGGCTTGACAGAGCGTGCCGGGAGCTTTTTCCTGTAGGCATAAATCAGGAAGCCTATGCCCAGAATGACAAAAGGAATGCTCAGGATCTGGCCCATATCGAGCAGCATGCCTTCCTCGAACTCGACCTGAGGCTCCTTGATGAATTCGATGATGAAGCGCATTCCGAAGCAGACAATGAAGAAAATTCCGATGAACGTGCCCCGATAGACCTTGTCAAGTTTCTTGACATAGAGCCACACGAGGAATATTCCGAGCAGCAGATAGCTCAGCGCTTCATAGAGCTGGGTAGGATGCTTGGGTTCGACCTCCCCCCTGCGCTCGAATATGAAGCCCCACGGCAAACCCGTGACATCGCCGTAGATTTCGGAATTGAAGAGATTCCCGAGCCTGATGAAAGTCGCGGCAAAGGCCACGGCAATGCACAGATGGTCGAGAATCCACACGAAATCGAAATTGTTCCGTGGCCCGTATTTCTTCGCAAACCACATCATACAGAAGAACAGCACAATCGTGCCTCCGTGGCTTGCAAGACCGCCCTTCCAGACCTGGAAGATTTCCAGGAATCCTTCCCAGGACCCGAAATAATAGTCGGGCTGATAAAATATGCAATGCCCCAGGCGCGCCCCTACGAGCGTGCCCAGAAGCAGTGTATAAAGAAGAGGATCCAGAATTTTCTTGTCCACATTCTCCCGTTCGAAGAACTTGGTGAACATCCAATAGCCCAGGATGAAGCCCGACACGAAAAGCAGGCCGTACCACCTGACGGCGAATGATCCGATTCTGAATATTTCAGGATCTACGTTCCAGTGTATGGCGAGAATGCTCATGACAGAAATTCTTATGCCTCGATGGCGGCTACACCAGGAAGAGTCTTCCCTTCGATTGCCTCAAGCATTGCTCCGCCGCCGGTGCTGACATAGCTGACCTTGTCGGCAAAGCCCATCTTGGTGACAGCTGCGACTGAATCGCCGCCGCCGACGAGCGAATATGCCCCGGCCTCGGTTGCCTCTGCGACATAGGTGGCGATGGCCTCCGTGCCCTTTGCGAAGTTAGGAAGCTCGAACACGCCGACAGGACCGTTCCAGAGGATGGTCTTTGAGGAAAGGATGATCTTCTTCCAGTTCTCGAGGGACTCCGGAGCAGCATCCATTCCCTCCCAGTCATCAGGGATGTTGAATATGTCGAATACCTTGCGCGGAGTGTCATTGTTGAACTCCTGGCCGGCTACGGTGGCGACGGAAAGTGAAAGGTTCACGCCCTTCTCCTTGGCTGCCTCCATAATTTCGAGAGCATCCGGCATAAGTTCGTCCTCGTGGAGGGACATACCGATTTTTCCGCCCTGGGCCTTGATGAAGGTATAGCCCATACCTCCGCCGATGATGAGGTTGTCAACCTTTGAAAGGAGGTTCTTGATGACACCGAGCTTGCTGGAAACCTTTGAACCGCCGATGATGGCAGTGAAAGGACGCTCAGCGTTCTTGAGGACATTGTCGATTGCCTTGACTTCCTTTTCCATCAGGTAGCCGAACATCTTGTCCTGAGGGAAAAACTCGGCGATGAGAGCCGTTGAAGCGTGGGCGCGGTGTGCGGTACCGAAGGCGTCGTTGATGTAGCAGTCCGCATAGGAGGCGAGCTTCTTGACGAAATCCTTCTGGCTGGCCTTCACAGCGGCCTTGGCAGCCTTCTTCTCCTCATCGGTGGCATCTTCGGCGAGACCCCTCGGCTTGCCTTCCTCCTCGGCATAGAAGCGGAGATTTTCCAGAAGGAGAACCTCGCCCGGCTTCAAAGCGGAAGCCTGGCTGTCAGCAGCCTGGCAGTCATCCGCAAACTGTACGGGAACGCCGAGGCACTCTGACACGTGGCCGAGAATATGCTTGAGCGAGAACTTCGGATTCACTCCTTTCGGACGTCCGAGGTGCGACATGATGATGAGGGAACCGCCGCTGGCAAGAACCTTCTTGAGAGTAGGGAGGGCTGCGCGGATGCGGGTATCATCCGTAATGTTGAAGTTTTCGTCAAGTGGAACGTTGAAATCAACTCTGACAATCGCCTTCTTGCCGGCGAAGTCGTAGGAATCAATGTGCTGTTGCATGTTATTATGAATTAAAAATCAACTAATTTACAAATGGACAACTTGCAAATATACAAAAAAGATGACAAATGACGGAATTTGAAGTATCTTTGCCCTATGACAATCGAATATCCATCACAGTCCTGGAAGGACTACGAACTGATTGACTCCGGAAGAGGAGCGAAACTCGAAAGATTCGGGGATTTCATCATGGCACGCCCGGAGCCCAAGGCTCTCTGGGACAAGAGTATGAGCGACGAACAGTGGGACAGCCTGTGCCACACCAGATTCACCCCGGGAGCAGGTTTCGGGAAAGCCGGCAAGGAAGACAGCGGCACCTGGGAAAGGCTCAGGAAGATGCCGGACCAGTGGTGGATCCGCTACAACGGAGGTCCGTCCTTCCGCCTCAGGCTCGGCCTCACCTCATTCAAGCACGTCGGAGTGTTCCCGGAGCAGGCCGCCAATTGGGAATATATCTTCCGGGAAACTTCCGCCATCGCCTCCTCGACCGGGAAGGCCCCGAAAGTCCTGAACCTCTTTGCCTACACAGGAGCCGCATCCCTGGCAGCAAAGGCCGCGGGGGCTGACGTGACCCATCTCGACTCGGTCCGCCAGGTCGTGACCTGGGCGCATGAGAACCAGGACAACAGCAATATGGAAGGAATACGCTGGGTCGTTGAAGATGCGATGAAATTCGCGAAAAGGGAAGCGAAGAGAGGCAACATCTACCAGGGAATCATCCTCGACCCTCCTGCCTACGGGCACGGGCCGGACGGTGAGAAATGGAAACTTGACGAGTGCCTCTTCGATATGATGAAGACTGTCGGCAGGATACTCGACCCGGTCAACGGTTTCCTTGTCCTGAACCTCTATTCCAACGGCTTTTCATCAGTTCTTGGAGAAACGGTCGTACGCGAGGCATTCAAGCTCGGCCCGGACGCAAGGCTCGACTCCGGAGAGCTGGTGCTCAAGGACCGCTTCGGAAAGAATCTTCCGCTCAGCATATTCGTAAGACTCAGGCGTTAGCGCATCCCTTTTCCGCCCTCCCGGCCGGAAGGCGCGGCAGGCGATCCTGCCCGGGAGCGAAGCGGTTCCGGAATACAAAAGGAGGATGACTGCAAGTCATTGACAGACTTGGTCATCCTCCTTTACTTACTGCAGGGTCTGCTGGCCCGGCCTGCTACAGCTGAGTGAACGTAGGGAAAATCAGGGCTACGAGACTGCTGCCTCTGTTGGCAGTGCTGAGGGCCTCGCCCTCTCCCACCTTGAAGGTGTAGACGGAGACTCCGGTTGAGACGCGTGAAGCGTTGAAGGCCTTGGCCGAATCATGGAGTTCAATCGTGTACTTGCCGGCTGTGTACTTGAAGGTGAAATAGATGTCGTACAAATCATCCAGCGAGTAGCTCACATAGTTGGACTTGAAGTCAAGGGTAGCATAGTTGACGATGGCATATTCCCAGAGACCTTCACCGTACGGGCCGAGATAGCAGCAGTTGTCGATGATCAGCATATCTGTGGAAGCATCATACCTGAGCGGAATCTTGTAACCGCTCGGAGAAACGCCGCAGATGTAGTACAGGTCCGGATTCTCTTCGTCACGTTCGATCTCGACTTCCTTGTCCATATGGACTGCCTTTGATGAACTTGTGTAGTAATCAAGCTTGTAGGTGCCGGTGAATACCCTGTCGAACTTCTGGCGGACAGTGTAGGTGGTGACTATGTCGCCGCAGGTGACGTAGAAATATCCCACCCTGGAGTTTCCCGAGTCATTCGGGGCTACGGTAAGCCTGTAGCCGCCGTCGGTCCTCTTGAAAGAAATCCAGTCGCAGTCAGTTGAAGCCTCGAGAGGGAAGGTGGACAAACCGGAGACATCGAAGACTCCGCCACTCATCTCGGAGAGAAACATACCGTCAAGGAATGAATATTCCATACCGGTCTGCTGGGCAATGACGTAAGTTGTGTTCTCACCGCTGTACAGGGTGATTCTTGAAGATCTTCCGTCAAGGCTGACATTCTGGTCCACGACGACCGAGACGACGTTGCCGAAGACAGTGACCTTGCACCAATCGGAAGCGCTGAAAGCGGACAGTCTGTCGCCGCCGAGGTCTGCGACCGTAATCGTTCCGCTGCCTCCCAGTGCGTCGAAGATGACATCAGACTTCAGGACAGCGAGTTCCTCAGACACCGGAGCGGAGTCCGGTTCCTCACTTGCGCAGGAGAACAGCAAAAGAGCCGCTGCAAAAATTACCAATATCTTTTTCATTACTCATTTACTTTTTTAAGGGATTCAGGCTTGTACATCAGGTGAGTCTTGCCGAAGAACTTGTAATCGACAGGCAGGGAGCTTCCCGATGTACGGGTGTCGGAAGTCTGAGTCGGTCCGGAATAGAGACAGAGCCAGAAAGTATCGATCGGTCTGGAATAGACACCGTTGCTGACAAACTCATATTCAGGATTCTCCTCGTCGCAATTCCATTTGGTCATCATACCGGCGCCGTCAAGGAAAGTAAGATAGCCGGAGGTACCGCCGACCTTGGTGGAGGCACACGGAGTGATTCCTACATATTTGCCGTTGTACTGGACAAGTTCGTCACCTTTCTTCAGCTGCTGGATAGTCATATGCAGGTTGCCCTGGGCCTTGTTGTAGGTAAGAAGCAAGTCGTAAGGGGCTTCATCAGGATTGTATTCGCCGTCGGAGTTGATTCCGCATATTCCCTTCATAATGTAGCTTTTGCCGTCTCCGGCAGGAACCAGCTCAACCGGGAAAGTGCCTAAGCTGAAGGTGAATTCATATTTGCCGGCGAAGGCGTCATAGAGCCTGAAGCCTTCAGGATAGACAGTCTTGAACTCGGTCCCGGCAGCAGAGCCCTCCAGAATTGAAATCTTGCCCTCCGAAGTGATTGCCAGGGTGGAAATCTCGACATCGCCGACAACTATCGGCTTGTAGAGGCGGATTCCGTCAGGGATGATAGTGAAAGCGGAAGAGAAGGTCTCTTCACCTGCAGCAAGGTCGAGCTGACGGTAGTTAATGTCGATGGAAGCCTTGATGTCCACACCGCCGAGACTGCCTTCGAAACCCGACATGATGATATTGTCTTCTTCAGACAACACGCGGGCGAGATAATCGGCCGGATCACCCTCGAACTTGCGGAGGTACATTATGTTTCCGGTCTTGCAGCCGCGCAGCTTGATGAGATTGTCAGACACGTCACAGATGACATATTCGACCTCCCCCTCGTAGGCCTGATAACGGGACGAGTTCGGGGTGGCGAAGTAGTGCATGAAGACATTGTAGGTGTCGAAGATGAGGACCGGACCGTCCTCTGCGGAAACGTTGAAGTAGCCGGTGGAAGAACCTTCGTCCAGTTCGGAATAGACCGTGACCTTCTGGTCGGTGTCGAACTTGAGGATGAAAGCGAATCCTCCGTACTTCTGGGAGCCTTCAGGATAGAGCTCCATCAGCCAGCCCTGCTCGGAAGCGACAAGGGCTTTCCTGGCCTTTTCCATCAGCTTGGTAGTACGTACCGAAGATGATTCCTCGAAGAGATCTTCCTGTTCATACAGGCAGGACTGCGCGGAGAAAACCGCGAGCGCCATTATCGTGATTGCAAATAACTTCTTCATAACTAATCTACGTCTATGTTGGTAAGGTCGATCTTTCCTGCTGCGACATTAGCCTCGCGGGCCTGAACGGTTGCGCGGAGCTTGTCCAGGTCAATGCCCCAGGAAAGGGACATATAGTCCTTGACAATCTGGAGCTTGGCCTTGATCAGCTGGGAACCGTTGGAGTCATGGGAATCAGCCTGCTCGTACCAGCCATCCCAGACCTCGGGAGAATAGCAGATGTACATCGAAAGCATCTCGGCGAAATCCTCGGTGTAGGAGTTCTGTGAATATGCGCTGATGAATCCCTTCTGGAGATAACCGGTCCCCTCTTCAGTGACGGCGTTCTTGAACTGGTCGCTGGTCCATTCGTCTGCGACATAGTCGGCAGGAGTCACGAACTGGTAGGAGGTCGGCATATCCTTCGTCTGGTTGAGGATGTGGGTGAACTCGTGGTGAACAGTCTTGAAGTAGTAGTGGTTCAGCTTTTCGATGTCGTTGATGAAGTTGTCGAGATAGTTCACTCCGGTAAGGAGGATCTTGCGGCCTCCTTCGGCGGTACCCAGCACAATCGAGCCGTTGTTCTTGTACTCATAGTCCCCGATGAGGAAAATCATCTTGGGGAAGTTGGCGCGGGTGAACTCAATGCCTCCCACGGCATCATAGGCTTCCAGACAGAGATACTTCACCAGATGGGCGAGCTTGATGGAATTGTCGTAGTCGGCAGGGACGGTGTAATAGTTGTAATCCGCCTCGATTGCCTCATACCTGTACTTGAACTGGATGTTGTACGGGTCCACGAAGTTCTTGTTGAGCCAGAGGTCGAACGGGGTGTATTCAACCTTGTCCACAGTGATGATGGATTCAGGGTTCAGCTCATCCTTGTTGCAGGATGCCAGAACCAGCATTGAAGCCACCGCTGTAAAAAGTATGATGATGTTCTTTTTCATTTTCCCAACTGTTATTTGTTACGCGGATTAGGTGTCATTCCGGCTGAAATGACCTTGGAAGGAAGCTGGACAGCGCGACGAGGGTCGTCCTTCTTGAGCACGTCGAGGAGCTCTTCCGGAATGCCCTGGGCGTCCATACGGCGGCGGACAATCTCGATTCCGTACCTCTTGACATCGAACCAGCGGATACCCTGAGGCATAGTCTCGATACGGCGCATCGTCAGGACGCACTGGAGCATGCTCTCCTGGACAGAACCTTCCTCATCGATTGCGAAAGCAGGATTGAGGTGCTTCTTCTGGGTGGAGCACAGGCCCTCGGCATCCGAATATGAATAGTCGATGCCGCTGTAGAATTCCTGGATGGACTCGATGGTGAGAGGAGTCGGTTCGCTGATGCAGTTCTCCACCCAGAGATTCATGTCTTCGAGGGCCTTGTCATATTCCTTCATAAGGATGTAGGCCTCGGCCCTGTTGAGCAGGCACTCGTCAGCCGTGAAGGCCGGATAGACGGATCTGGTGTAACCGATTCCGGCAACCGGGTCGGTGTACTCGAAGAGATAAGGCAGTCTCCAGAAAATCACGTACTGGCGGTTTGTTCCCGAATATGACCTCATAGGAACGTAGTAGCTGTAGGCATCGCCCCAGACCTGCTGTGCCTTGGCAGTCTCGTTCTCGGCCACATAGTTGCCGTGAGCGAACTTCTTGTTGGTGGTGTAAGGCCCGAAGGTCGTTCCCAAAGTGGCATAGGCAGTGAGAAGGAGAAGGTTTGCATTCTCCTCGGCGGCGATGTAGAGGTTGCCGGCAGCGGCGAAGGAAGTGCTGTTGGCGGCGAGTTCGCGGTAGTCCCTCAACATTGTCTTCGGGGATGCTCCCAGACAGAGGTCTGCATATTTCACACACTCATCCCATTTCTCATAATAGAGAAAGAAGCGGGAGGCGAAAGCATAGGCCGCCTTCGGGTTGAAGTGGTACTTCGGAACTTTGTAATAGGAGTCGCTGATGTCGGGCAGGGCCTCAAGAAGGTCCCTTTCGATCTTTTCATAGACTTCAGCCACGGTTCCGCGTGAATATTCAGGGGCCAGAGAGGTCTCAGGCGTCTCCATATAAGTGATACCCAAGTCCTTGGAACTTGTGGCCGGATTGTAGTTCATACAGAACACGTTCACGAGGATGAAGTGGCAGTAGGCACGGCACATCAGCGCCTCGGCCTTCTCCTGACGGAGGGAAGTGGTCCATTCCCCGCCGTTTTCCTCTACGAGCTTCTCGATAGCCTCAAGAGCGTGGTTGGCAGAAGAAATGGCCTGGTAGAAGGAACCCCAGATGTTTTCAGGAGATTCGTTGTTGGACTCGGTGATGTCCTCCCAATGCCAAAGCTGCTCGAAGAACTGGCCGCTGACGTAGGTGTTGTTGAATTTGTCAATGTCGTCACAAAGCATCTCGGCAACCATGACGTAGTCGTGGTCCGGATAGGCGGAGGTGAGGAGATTCTTGATCTTCTCCTCGCTGTCTATCTCAGCCCTGTTGTCAGGCATCACATCGAGGAACTTGTCGCAGGAAGCGAAGAGCGTGACAAGGAAGCCGATCAAAAATATACTTATCTTTTTCATATTTCTCTCAGATTATAGACCAAGTTTGAGGGTAAGTGTGAACTGCTTAGGCACTGGTACCGCAACACCGCCGGTGTTGAAGAACTCAGGATCCTGGCCATTGAGCTTCTTGTCTGCATAGATGAGGAAAAGGTTGGTAGCCTGCAGTTTGATGGAAGCATCCTTCATCTTCATCTTTTCGACAAAACTCTTCGGAAGGGCGTAAGAGATGGAGATTTCCTTCATACGGATGAAGTCACCCTTTGCAATACGCTCGGTAGAGTAGTTGTAGGCATTGTAAGCGTAACTCAGATGTGAGTCATTGTAGTTCTGGTTCTTGCTTGCAATGACAGGAATCGTGGTGATGTTCTCGTCTCCGGACACAGTCCAGCGGTTCTTGAATTCCTTAGGCATTGATGTCAGGTCGCTGTAGGACTTCCTGAAGACAGGATCCAGACGGACGACATTTCCGAAGGAGTAGGTCATGAACACATTGAGAGTGAAGCCTTTGAACTTGAATATGTTGCCGAGGGAACCGACATCCGTAGGGTCGGCGCTGCCGGAATATTCAAGGAAGGAGAGTTTATCGGGATCGGAGGTCTGGAAGTAGATTCCGGTGGTCGAGATGTTGCCGTCCTGGTCAAGGAAGGTAGGAAGACCCTCTTCGTTGAGGCCCATGAACGGAATGGAGAAGATTGCGCGGACCGGATAGCCTTCCTGTGCGAATCCGTTGCCTGAAACGAGGTCGATGACACGCTTGGAGGTCTTGAGGTCGGTCACGATGTTGTGGGTGTGCGAGTAGATGAAGTTCGTGGACCAGGTGAAATCCTTGGTCTTGATGTTCACGGTGGAGAGGGTCAGCTCGACACCGTCGGACTTCATCGATGCGATGTTTCCGTACTTCCTGACTTCGCCGCCGACACCTGCGGTGTTGGCTATACCGATGAGGTCGAAGTTGTTGCGGGTGTACCAGTCAGCCTCGATGTTGATCCTGTTGTCGAGGAGTCCCAGGTCGAGACCGATGTTCAGCTCGTGCTTCTTCTCGTAGGTCAGTTCGGAGTTGGCCAGAGATGAAATGTACAGCTGGCTCTCCTTGACGGAAGTGAACGGACGCCAAGGATTCTCGGACCTGATGACCACATAGGAATTGGTCACGCTGGAAGGTCCGCGGTCTGCGGTCAGCGAATACGAAGCCTTGAGCGAGAGATGAGAGAGGACAGGGTTTTCGAACCAGCGCTCCTCGTGGACATTCCAGGCTCCGGAGATGTTCCAGGTAGGAAGCCAGCGTGCGGAGCGGCTCTTTCCGAGTTTGTTGGTACCCTCGTAGCGGGCTGTTCCGTTGATGGTGTAGCGGCCCTTGTAGGAATATGTTCCGTTCACGAAGAAGGCTGCGCTTCTCTCGTGGCGGTTGCTGAGGGTGTAGTAGTCGGCATTGTCCTCGGCGCCCTTCTTGAACACCTGGTAGGCATAGCTTGGAATCTCACCCATTTCGTACTGCATACCCCAGCCTCTGAACCAGGTGGCGTGGCGGTCGACGCTGTTGGCCTCCATACCGCCGTACAGATTGATGATGTGACTGCCGGCGAAGGTGTTGTTGTAGTTGGCCGTTGCGCGGAAGTCCCAGCCTGTCATCGCGTTGTCCTGACGTTCGTAGATACCTCCTTCCGGAAGGACGGAAATAGGGAGGGCATAGATGTCGTCAGGATCGGTGTAGAGGAACGGGTTGTTCTTCCTGATGGTGGAAGTTCCCATCTCCCTGTAGGCCATGGCCTGGTTGGACTGGTCGAGAATATGGTGCTCGGAGGAGGTGGAGGTGTGCTTCACGGCGCCGAGAGCCTTGAGTTCGAGATTGGAGAACGGCTTGTAGGTCAGCTCGCCATGCAGACGGAAATCCGTGACTGAAAGGTCGATGTAGTTGTTCTCAAGCTCATTGAATATGTTGAAGTCCGCGTAGTTCCTGGTGTAGGTCTCGTACGGGTCGAGACACCTCGAGGTGTTGAGGGCATAGGAATACGGATTGATGTCGAAGTCGCGCTTCACCTCTCCTGAAACTGCATCGATGTCCGAAGAAAGGGTTCCTGGAGCCTTCTGCTTACGGTAGGAGGCATTGGAGACCATGGACAGGGAGAGTTTCTTGCTGATGTTGTAGGTGGTGTTGAGGTTGGCCGTGTAGCGGGAAACGCCGCTCTGGAGAGACCAGCCCCTGTCGTCCATCGCACTCAGGGAAGCATAGTAATGAGCCTTGTCGTTGCCGGATGAGACCGAAACCGAATGGTTGTGCTGGATGTTGTTGGTGAACAGCAGGTCGAACCAGTCGGTGTTCCTGAACTCGGCTTCACGCAGGTAGGCGGCCTTCGCCTCCGGAGTGTTGGCGAGGGCGAACTGGCCTGTGACAGGGTCATATTCACTGAGCAGATGGTACATCTTGCCGTAGATACCGCTGTCGGCGGCATTGGCCACGTCGGCATAGTTCAGATAGCCCTTCTGCTGGAGTTCCTGGTAGATGGACATCTGGTCCTGCGAATTCATGATGTTGAAGGTGTTGTAGGACGGCTTGAGCCTGTAGGTGTATTCACCCGTGTAGCTGATGCGGCTCTGTCCGGCCGAACCCTTCTTGGTCGTGATGACGATGACGCCCGCCATTGCCCTCGCACCGTAGATGGAGGTTGCGGAACCGTCCCTGAGGATCTGGAAGCTCTCGATGTCATCGGAGTTGAGTCCGGCAATCGCTGAAGAAAGAAGGGTGTTGACATCACCGGATGAAAGTTCATCGGCGCTGACATCCACCACGTCTTCCATAATGACACCGTCAACTACCCACAGAGGCTTGGAGCTGCCGTAGATGGAAGTTGCACCGCGCACCCTGATCTTCGGGGCCGTACCGAAAGTACCGGACACGTTCTGCACACTGACTCCGGCTGCACGGCCTTCGAGAGAACGGGAGATGTCGGTGAGACCGCTGATCTTTGCATCGGATGCATCCACTTTGGTGGTGGAACCCGTGAAGAGCCTCCTGTCCATCTTCTGCATACCGGTCACGACAACCTGCTCGAGCAATTCGGAGTCATTCTTGAGAATGATTTTCAGATTCGGAGCCACTGCAACTTCCTGGTCGAGCATTCCGAGGAAGGAAACGACCAAAGTCTTTGCAGATGAAGGAACCGAAAGGGAGAAGTTACCGTCGATGTCGGTCACGGTACCGATTTTGGTACTGCCTTTAACGACAACGGAAGCACCCGGAACTGGCAGTCCGTCTTCTTCTGACAAGACGACACCCTTGACAAGCTGTTGCGCAAATGCCGGCAAAACAGGCAAGAGGATTGCTGCCATCAACAAAAGTAACCTTACTTTTTTCATTGGCTTACGTTTATTACATAAAAATTGGACAATACGTTGTTTCGTTGCCCAATTTAGCAATTAAATTTTTTAATCGAAAGAATATTAAGGTAATAAAATTTTAAAACGCCCGGTTTTCAGGCCGGGCGCAAAAACATTTTTATATTACAAATTGTAAGTCAAGACGGGGATGGCGATTCAAATATCCGCCCCGATTCAATCCGCTTGAAATGAGGTGTTATCATTCAGGAAAGTTGAAAATCTCTGTGTCAGTTCCTGCGCGAAACTCCCGTCTCCCGCCTTGGAGATTTCATTTGTCAGGAAATAGACAAGATTGCAGGAGTACTCGAACTCGTTCTTCATCTCCGGATAGAAATCGAGATAGAAGAGCACGGTCTGTTCGATCTGGCCGTAGAGTTCATCAGCAAGACTGCGGGCTTTCTCCGTCCTGTCGATGGCGTAATAGTCCTTGACCATCTCAATCGGGAAAAGGGCGTTGGAACTCCATCCGTAGATGCTGTTCTCCAAAGGATAGGATGCCGGGTCCATCACCTCCCGGCATTTGTCGAGCGCGGCCTCCACCCTGTCATATTCACCGGCCTGCAGGAAGGCGGAAGCGGAAGAGACGAACAGATTCCTGATCGACATCACTCCGAGGAAGGTGTAGAGGTTCTGGTAATCGACGTAGTAGTCCTTGCGCGCGAGAGCGTCGAAGGAAGACTTGTCCATCAGCTTGTCGTAGAGTTCGTCCGTGTCAACCTTGCCTACATCCAGAGCCTGGACCTTGTTGCGGATCGGGGTAAACCTGCAGGAGAAGCCGTCATACATCAGGTAGTCCTTGATGCCCACGTTGAGGTCGCCGCCCTGGTTGAGAAGGTTCAGCGGCCTGTCCCAATTATAATTTGAAAGGAAGTCGAGGATGAAGAGCTCCGGCTTGGAGAGATAGTTCTTGCTCTTCGGGATTTCGAGCACTATCGAATCCGGAATCTCATCCGCGAACTTTTCGCTCACGATGCCGTACTTCAGGCAGTTCTCCTTGTTGACCGGGAGTATCATCTTCCTGGAAACCCAGTAGTCAATCCTGCGGCCGTCCTTGAGGACAACCTTTGCATCCGGATGCTTGAACACCGAGATGCAGTCGGACAGGAGGATGGCCTGGTCGCGGCTGTCGCTGATTGGAATCCAGTCGTTGACACCGTAGAGGTACTGGTTCTGTCCTACGGAGAGTTTCAGGGCAGGGGAATTGTTGCAGGCGTACTTCATCTGGTCGATGTACCAGTCGGTGCCGAGCAGGCTGGTGTTGCAGACCCTGACGTCGTTCCTGAAGCCTTCCACCTCCTGGACATACCAGAGCGGGAAGGTGTCGTTGTCGCCGTGGGTCACGAGAAGGCCGTTCTCCCCTACCGAGTTAAGGTAGTTCCTGGCGATTTCAACCGAGGTGTACCTGTTGCTTCTGTCGTGGTCGTCCCAGTTCTCGGCGGCCATCAGGGCAGGCACGCAGAGGCAGGCGGCGGTGACTGCGGAAGCGGTCGCCACGGCTGTCTTCTCCGATTTGAGGGCTTTCGAAATCCAGGAATACAATGCCGCCACTCCGAGTCCGACCCAGATGCAGAAGGAGTAGAAGGAGCCGGCATAGGCGTAGTCCCTCTCGCGGACCTGGAAAGGAGGCTGGTTGAGGTAGATGACTATCGCGATGCCCGTCATGAAGAACAGGAGGAAGGTGAGCCAGCAGCCCCTGCGGTCCTTGTCGAACTGCAGAAGCAGGCCGAGAAGTCCCAGCAGCAGGGGCAGGAAGAAATAGTGGTTCTTGCCCTTGTTGTTCCTGAGCCAGTCAGGCGCATTGTCCTGGTTGCCGAGCCGGATTTCGTCCAGAGGCTTGATTCCGCTCTCCCAGTTGCCCACGAAAGGATCCTGGGAAGGTGCGTGGATGTCGTTCTGGCGCCCGACGAAATTCCACATGAAGTACCTCCAGTACATCCAGCCGAGCTGGAAATCGAAGAAGTACTTGAGATTGGCGCCGAATGTAGGCTTCAGTTGATCCGAGCCCGGCACCTTTACACCCCTTCCGTCCATATAGTACTGGTAGAACTGGATGTGCTTGTCGTCGGTGCTGTGCATCCTCGGGAAAAGCATCTTGCCGGCCGCGTCGTACTTCACTTCCACAGGTCCGTCCACCTTCTTGTACTTTCCGTCAATCGGAGCCCAGTAGGATTTCTGGACGAGGTCGTAGGGAGCACCGAAATACTGTCCGTAAAGCAGGGGCACGCTGCCGTACTGCTCACGCGAGAGGTACCTCACGAGGGTGAAGGCATTGTCCGGCTGGTACTCGTTGGTCGGGGTCTTCGCGGAGGACCTGATGATGACGACCGTGAACAGGGAGAAACCGATCACGATGGTCGTGAAGCAGAGCAGGGCGGTGTTCAGGAAGACCTTGCCCTTGTCCAGAGTCTTGAAGAGACCCCAGAAGCAGAGTCCCAGGACGGCTATCATGAAGAAGGCGGCTCCGGTGTTGTAAGGGAGCGACAGCACATTCACGAAGAACAAATCCACATAGGCGGCGATCTTCGGGAAGAACGGAACCAGGATGAAGACTATCACTCCGAGGATGACCACCGAAATCAGCGTTATCTTGACGAGTTCCCAGAAAGAGAACGGCTTGTCCTCGCGCATCTTGTAGTAGTACATGAAGACAAGCATCGGGATTGCGAGAAGGTTCAGCAGGTGGACTCCGATAGAAAGGCCCATCAGGAAGGAAATCAGGATGATCCAGCGGTTGGCGTACTTCCTGTCCGGGACCTCGTACCACTTGGTCATGGCCCAGACGACAATCGCCGTGAAGAGGGAGCTCATCGCATAGACCTCTCCTTCGACTGCCGAGAACCAGAACGTGTCGGTGAAGGCGTAGGCCAGCGCTCCGACTGCACCCGAACCGATGATGGCGACTGCGCGGGAAAGCGGATATTCAGTTCCATCCCCTTCATCCTTCTTCCCCGGCAAGAGACGCTTCGCGAAAAACACGATGGTCAGGTACAGGAAGAATATGGTCAGGGAGGAGCACAGGGCGCTCATGACATTGACCATCACCGCAGCCTTGTCCGGGCCGGTGAACATCGTGAATGCCCTGGCAATCAGCTGGAATACAGGGTTTCCCGGAGGGTGCCCCACTTCCAGTTTGTAGGATGATGCGATGAATTCCCCGCAATCCCAGAAGGATGCGGTCGGTTCGATGGTGGAAAGGTAAGTGACGGTCGCAATCAGAAAGACGACACATCCTGTCAGCAGGCTCCACAACCTGAATCTCTTATTGTTCATGCCTTTTTATGTTCAAAAACCATGGCCCGACACACGAGACCATAATTTGCAAAGATACAAAAGGAATCGCTATCTTTGCAAAAAAGACACCTGAAATCCATTCACAATGAAAGCGGACAACGATTGGAAACAGAGACTCGGAGTGGTATATTCGACGAATCCTGAATATGCCTACACCCAGGACGCGCCGGAGGAAGAGGCACAGACTCCGGAGCCTTCCGGACAGCGCCTGACAGTGACCATTGACCGCAGGAACCGCGGCGGGAAGCAGGTCACTCTCGTTTCGGGATTCGTAGGGAAGCAGGAGGACCTCGCCGCCCTCGGGAAACTTCTCAAGGTGAAATGCGGTGTCGGAGGCTCCGCCAAGGACGGGGAAATCACCATCCAGGGCGATTTCAGGGACAGGGTCACCGGCATTCTCAACGAACTCGGCTACAAGGCCAAAAGGGGGAACTGATGGGCGCGCTTCAGGACAATCCCCTCTTCGCCGCCCTCGCGGTAGTGTTCACCCTGCTCTTCATAACCGGAATGAGGAGCTTCCACAACATCTGCCCCTACCTCGTCAGGTCGGTATTCCGCTGGAAATACGCCACCGAACTCGAGGACAGTCTCCAGCTGAGCCGCTCCCGCAACCACATCGCCCTCATCCTCGCCGTGCCCTGCTGCATGCTGGCATATTCATACTCCCTGTACGAACTCGACATATTCAGTGACCTCTCCCCTTCCATGAAGCTGCTCGCCACCTGCGGCATCCTGCTGATGCAGGTCCCGATACGCGCCTTCCTCAACTGGCAGTTCAAGGTGACAGGCTCGGGGTCAAAGGCCTTCCTGACCGCAAGAGGACTGTTCTACAACTACACGATACTGCTGTTCCTCCTGCTCTTCACAGCCGGTGCGGCATCGATGGCCCTGACCCGCGACCCGCTCTTTACAAAAAGGCTACTGCTCTGGCTTACAGGCATTACATATTGCCTATATGTTATAAGAAAAGGTCAGATTTTCCTTTCGGCTTGCAATCCTTTCGTATCATTTTTGTATCTTTGCGGCCTCGAATTGCTCCCTTCGGCGATTCTGGTGATTCCGGGCCTGCTTCTATAGCGGTCATCGCCGGGGGAGGAAGTATGAAACGACTATGAACAAAATACTTATTTCACAGACCGCCCCACACAATGAAGCGCCTTACAATGCTCTTAAGGAGAAGTTCGGCGTGGACATTGCGTTCAGACCGTTCTTCCACATCGAGCCGCTGACCTCGAGGGAATTCCGTTCACAAAGGATAGCCATCCTCGACTACACGGCAATCATCTTCTCCTCCCGCCATGCCATAGATGCATTCTACGGCCTTTGCGACGAACTCAGGGTGAAGATTCCGGAGACGATGAAGTATTTCTGCACGAGCGAGGCAGTCGCAATGTATCTCCAGAAGCACATAGTATTCCGCAAGAGGAAGATTTTCTTCGGGACAGGCACCCCACAGTCCGTCGTGGACCAGATCGGAACCAAACACAAGGGGGAAAAGTTCCTGGTGACCCAGTCGGAATCGTCCGACATCAGCCCGCTGACCAACCTGATGGACGAGAAGGGGCTGGACTATACCACGGCCGTGTTCGTCAAGCCGGTGTCGGAGGACCTCGGCGAGGTGGATCTTTCCGGCTACGACCTGATAGTGCTTTTCAACCCTCACGACGTCAAGTCTCTGAAAGAAAATTTCCCGGAATTCCAACAGGGGGACATCAAGTTCCTCGCCTACGGCAAGAGCATCGTGAACGCGATGGAGAATGCCGGACTTGAGATTGCGATGAAGGCTCCGACCCCGGAGGCACCTTCCGTCGCCAAGGCGATAGAGGTCTATCTTGAAAAGAACGCCCGGGCCTGAGGACTGACGATGTACACTCTTTCGAAAAACGAGCGGCTTTGCGGCAAGACAAGGATTTCGGCCCTTATGTCAAAGGGCCGCTGGGGAAAGACCGACTCCCTCAAGTACTGTTATCTTGAGGATTCCGCCTCCCCCGGGTCCGCCGGGGAGAACCGGATAATGGTCTCCGTGCCCAAAAAGTTTTTCAAGAGGGCCGTCAAACGCAATCTCCTGAAAAGGAGGCTGAGGGAATCCTACAGGACGCAGAAGGAGCTTCTGCCGCCGAAAGGCCTTTCCATAATGTTCCTCTACAATTCCCCGGAGATTCTGGAAAGCAGTTCCATCAGGGAACAGGTACAAACCATTCTGAACCGGATTGCAGATGAAGGAAAGCAGTAGCATACCGAAGTGGAGACAGACTCTGCGGAAGGTGGCCATCGCACCTTTCCTGGCCTTGATCTGGTTCTACCGCACCTGCATAGGGCCTTATATTCCCAAGACCTGCCGTTTCGAGCCTTCCTGCTCGACATACGCCCTGGAGGCTTTCCGCAAATGGGGCCCCTTCAAAGGGCTGTACCTGACCGTGTGGAGAATCCTCCGCTGCAATCCCTGGGGAGGCAGCGGCTACGACCCCGTTCCATAGGGTCTGTTCTATTGCTTCTTCTTTTTCCCGGAGCGGTTCTTCTTCCCGGCACGCAGACGTGTGATGCTCTCGACCAGGAGCTGGTCGCGTATTATGTACCTCACCGCAATGAAGTCGAGAATGGCCGCGCAGACCGGGAACACGGCGGACACACGGTACACAAGACCGTCGGAGCAGGTCGCGAAATCGACCGCAAGCCAGATCTGGAAGGCCAGCAGGACAATGGCCGACAGGGTCGCCGTCCTCAGCTGGAAGACCCTCTGGTTGAAGGTGAACAGGGCCAGGACCTGGAGGATGGCGGTGACAATCAGGAACACCAGATAAGGGAAATACCGGACGTAGGTATATTCGGCCAGGCGGGTGCCCTCCGGACCGGGTTCATAGGCTTTGAGGGAGAAGAACAGCGCCACTACAAGGCCGGTCGCAATCGCGAGAAACAATGTTTGTAATCTTTGCCACATGGAACAAAGATAACAATTCTCAACCGAAATGTCATTGAAGATAGCCCGACTTTTATTATATTTGGGGGAAACCATAAATATTCAGAACATGAAAATACCTGAATCAGAATTGATAATCAACGGAGACGGCTCTGTGTTCCACATCCATCTCAGACCTGAAGAACTGGCGGACACCATCATCCTCGTCGGCGATCCCGGAAGGGTGGAGATGATTGCCGGATACCTCAGCGACATAGAATTCACCAGGCAGTCGAGGGAATTCGTGTCCACCACCGGCAAGTACAACGGCAAGAGAATCACCGTACTGTCCACCGGCATCGGAACTGACAACATCGACATCGTGATGACGGAGCTGGACGCTCTGGCCAACGTGGACTTCAAGACCCGCGAGCCCAAGCAGGAGCATCGGGAGCTGACCATCCTCCGAATCGGGACGACCGGCGCAATCCAGCCTGACATTCCTCTCGGAAGCCCGATTTTCTCCCACTATTCAGTAGGCTGCGACGGCCTTCTCAACTGGTACGCAGGCAGGGAGGAGATTACCGACGCTCCGATGGAGGAAGCCTTCAAGAAGCACACCGGCTGGGACAAGCACCTTCCTTCGCCATATTTCGTAAAAGCCAGCGAAGACCTGATCAGCCGTTTTGAGGACTGCACCGTCAAGGGAGTCACCATTTCAGCTCCGGGATTCTACGGTCCGCAGGGCAGAGTCGTCCGTCTCGGACTGGCTATGCCGGATATGCTCGACACCTTCGAGTCCTTCTCCTTCGGAGGCTACAGGATCACCAACTTCGAGATGGAAGGCTCCGCTGTCGCCGGTCTTGCCAGAAAGCTCGGCCACAAGGCAGGCACGGTCTGCTGCGCGATTGCCAACAGGCATCTCAAGAGCAGCAACCCGGACTACAAGCCGCAGGTACGCGCACTGGTGGAACTTGCCCTTGAGAGGCTGACACGTTAGTCCCATTCACCAACGCTTTGTCACATCCGCCACATTTCTTTTGAGCATCTGAAGGATATGGATATCTTTGCAGACTGTAATTTTCAGGGCCTTCCGGACAGGAGGCCGACAATTTGTATCAAAAAAGAAGAATAATGAGCAAAAGAGTAGCAGTGACAGGAATGGGAATCATTTCTCCTGTTGGAAACAACGTTGAAACATACTGGAAGAACCTTCTCGCCGGAGTATGCGGCATCGAATTCATCACCGACTTCGACACCGAGCCGCTCCCGGTCAAGATAGCCGGCACGGTCAAGGATTTCCATCCTGAAGAATATGGCATCGACAAACCGTTCGCAAGGAAGCAGGACCTCTTCACATTGTACGGAGTGGCCGCAGCCCATCAGGCAATGGAGCAGGCGGGCCTCCACACGGAGGGCGAGAACCAGAACATCGACCCTTTCCGTCTCGGAGTCTATGTAGGTTCCGGAATCGGAGGCTTCAGCACACAGGTCAGGGAAACCCAGAAGATTCTCGAAGACCCTACCGGACAGTGGGTGTCGCCTTTGTTCATCCCTACAATGATTTCAAACATCGCAGCCGGACACATCGCGATCAAGCATCACGCCCAGGGTCCGACCATCGATGTAGTGACGGCTTGCGCAACCTCGACCAATGCAATCGGTGAGGCCTACAGGGCCATCAAGCACGGCTATGCCGACGCCATCATCGCCGGTGGCTGCGAACACGCCACCATTCCTCTCGGAATTGCCGGTTTCGCAAATGCGAAGGCTCTTTCAAGGGCTGAGAATCCGAAATATGCCTCCCTCCCGTTCAACGCCAACAGAGGCGGTTTCGTGATGGGAGACGGTGCCGGAATCCTCGTGCTTGAGGAATATGAGCACGCAAAGGCCCGCGGAGCCGAAATCATCGCGGAGATGGTCGGCTACGGCAACACCTGCGACGCCTACCATTCAACCGCACCGAGGCCGGACGGAACCACCCAGGCGAAGTGCATCGAACTTGCGCTGGCCGAGGGCGGCTTCGACAAGGAAAAGGACTGCCTCTACATCAATGCACACGGAACCGGCACCCATCTCAACGATGCAGCCGAGACCCTTGCATACAAACTTGCACTCGGGGACTTTGCCTACAAGGCCCACATCAGTTCGACAAAGTCCATGACCGGACATCTTCTCGGAGCTGCCGGCGCAGCCGAGGCAATCGCCACGGTTCTCGCCGTCAAGAACGGAATCTGTCCTCCTACCATCAATCTCGACACTCCTGATCCGGAGCTCGACCTTGACTACACGCCGAACACTCCGGTCGAGGCCGGACTGACAATCGGCATTTCAGACTCACTGGGATTCGGCGGCCACGATGCCTGCATCGCCTTCAGGAAGTGCGGGAACTGATGCTGCCCAACGTGCCCTGACAGGCGCGGAGAATCCCCTGACGCATATTTTCAAATCTGACACAATAACTGGAAAAAATGGATTTAGAAGAAATAAAATCATTCATGCCCCACAGGGAGCCGATGCTTCTCATCGAACACGCTGAAATCAGAGAAGACGGCGAGGCATATGCGAGCTACCGCATCAAAGAAGACGAATTCTTCACCCGCGGCCACTTCCCGGGCAACCCTATCGTTCCCGGAGTAATTCTTTGCGAAATCATGGCACAGAGCTGCGCAATCTCCGTAAGGGAGTTCATTCCAGGGCATATGACCCTATATGCCGGGATAGACAAGGTCAGATTCAAGAATGCCGTCAAACCCGGAGACCTCTGCGAAGTGACCACGAAGTTCATCGCCAAGCGCGGTTCCCTCTTCTTCTTCAACGCGAAGCTGGAGGTCGGAGGGAAACTCTGCTGCAAGGGAGAATTGAGTTTCGCCCTCGTAGCCGCTCCGGCAGAAGGACAATAGCAAATCATACATCTCGGATAATGGAATACAGGAAACTGGGACATGGTGAATTCGAGGATCTCGCGTCGAGAATCCTGTACGAAGACAACCATGTCCTTGTTTTCAACAAACGTCCCGGGGAGATTGTCCAGGGGGACAAGACCGGGGACGAATGCCTTGCAGAAACCCTGAAGGCTTTCATCGCACAGCGCGACTCCAAGCCGGGGAAAGTCTTCCTCGGAGTGGTCCACCGGCTGGACCGCCCTGTCAGCGGGATAGTGCTCTTCGCAAAGACTTCAAAAGCCCTTTCACGGCTCTCGGAGATGTTCCGCAACGGGGATATTCACAAGACATACTGGGCTCTCTGCTGCAGGAGGCCCGAGGCCGGAAGCGGGGAGCTTTCCGACTGGCTCTGGCGGAACGAGAAGCAGAACAAGAGCTACATCACCCGCGAAGGCACTAAGGATGCGAAACTTGCCAGACTGACTTACAAGCATTTGGGGGACACTGACAACTACTCCCTTGTGGAGGTCAACCTCCTGACCGGACGTCATCACCAGATACGCTGCCAGCTCTCGGGGATGGGCTGCGTCATCAAGGGAGACCTCAAATACGGCGCTCGCCGTTCAAATCCGGACGGAGGAATATGCCTGCACTCGCACGAAATCCGCTTTGTCCATCCTGTCCGCAAGGAGGAGATGGACATCATCGCTCCCCCGCCGGCATCCTGGAAAGGTCTCGACAGCCTCAAATAAGGCTCCGGCTCAGCCCTGCCGCCGAAACGGCGACTCCCGAAACCTCTTCCCCCCTCTCGTGAAATTCACCTGCGCACTCAAACCACACTACAGCCCCTTACAGAGGGGTTCGTGTGCGCAGGTGGAGGCATTTGGGTTCCACCTGCAACACCAACCACCATTCTACGCCCCTCCAGGGCACTTCCCGCGCGCAGGTGATTTTCACGGGCAGAACGGAATCGCACTACCCGGAAAATGACGAAATGCTCGCTGAGGCCTGTCAGAACCTCAAGAGCCCAGCCTGGCGGCGGATTCCAAACCTGTCATATCGAGCGGAGGCGAAGCGCGCCAATCCTTAAACTGTCTTATCGAGCGGAGCACGGAGTGCGGAGTCGAGATATCTATTGGCCAGCAATAGGTAAGGCGGATTTCTCCACGCGCTGCGCTTGGTCGAAATGACAAGCAATAAAACCTGTCATATCGAGCGAGGCACGAAGTGCGGAGTCGAGATATCTATTGGCCAGCAATAGGCAAGGCGGATTTCTCCACGCGCTTCGCTTGGTCGAAATGACAAGCAATAAAACCTGTCATATCGAGCGGAGCGCAAAGCGCGGAGTCGAGATATCTATTGGCCAGCAATAGGCCAGGCAGATTTCTCCACGCGCTTCGCTTGGTCGAAATGACAAGCTATAAGGGCGCTTCGTTCGGCAAGGCGGATTTCTCCGCGCGCTGCGCTTGGTCGAAATGACAGGCAATAAAGGCACTTCGTTCGGTAAGGCGGATTTCTCCACGCGCTTCGCTTGGTCGAAATGACAAGCTATAAGGGCGCTTCGTTCGGCCAGGCGGATTTCTCCACGCGCTGCGCTTGGTCGAAATGACAAGCAATAAAGGCACTTCGTTCGGTAAGGCGGATTTCTCCGCGCGCTGCGCTTGGTCGAAATGACAGGCAGGGCGCTGCGCTTGGTCGAAATGACAGGAGACAAAGGGCATTGAGCCTTTGCCTTTCGTTTGCATAGTAATGAGCCGCATCCGTATCAGGGAAGCGGGTGCGCATCCTCGACCCTGTTCAAGGAAAATCAGGAGAAGAGGTTTACGTGCAGCCATTCCGACGGGGTCTGGCCGGTGTTGAGTTTGAAAGCCATATTGAAGGAAACGACGGAATGGAAACCGGACATGTCGGCGGCTTCATTTATCCTCAAACGCGGGTCCTGGCGGAAAAGGTTCTTGGCATATTCCACCCTGTAGAAGTTGACGAACTGGCGGAAGTTCTTGTGGGAAAGGGTGTTGATGGCCTTCGAGAGGTAGAGTTTGTTGGAGTAGAGATCCCTTGACATCCGCTGCATGCTGAACTCCTGGTCCAGAAAGGGCTGTTCCTTCTCCATGTAGGCTATTATTCTGGCATACAGCACTTTCAATCTGGTATCCTGCGCCGAAGGCTCCTCCTCCCCCTCATCTTGTCCCTTGTTCAGGAGACGGATTTCTTCCTCCACCTTTACCGGGACGAGAAAGGAATGCCCCGACCTCGACGCGCTGACAAGGACGAGGAAATGCAGCAAGAGCAGCAGCGGGAAAAGTAAGGACTGGGGACTACCCGGAACGGGCAAATCGCGGAGGGCGCACGAGGACGCGAGGATGGCGATGAATATACCCCCGTGAACCAGCTTCGAGCATAGTTCCAGCCCGTGCTGCAGGACATTCTCGTCCGTCAGCAGTTCAAGGTTCCCGAATCTGCCGACTGAAAATGTGAGCAGGATGCACAGGGTGAAGACCAGGGCGAAAAGGATGATTCCTGAGTGCAGAAGGCGGGAAGCGGCACCTTCGAGCCAGCCCAGCACCATCCCGCAGGCCACCAGGACAAGGCAGATTCCGGCGAATGCAATCGAATATGCAAAAGTCCTCACCTGATTCCCGTAGGAACAGGGAGCCGCGAGCACAAGAGCCTCGGAGACCGTCAGGACCGACATCAGGCCGCCGGTTTTCTCCGGTCCGGACAGCAGGAAGCAGACCGACAGGAGCGCACCTGCAGAATAGGCCAGCATCCTTGACTGGTAAGCCGGGAGGCGTCTGTCCCCGGCCGCTAGTGAGTCGTATGTTCCGAGAAAGAGGAAGAGAACTATCGCCGAACAATAGATGAAAGTAGCCATAAGATGATAGGATTTGTGCCGCCAATGTATGAAAAAAACCCACTCCCGGACTATCCGGGAGCGGGGTGGAAACGGAGATATTTCCGAATCTTAATAATATTTCTATTTCTTTATTTCTTTTGAAATCCTGACGGAATCCCTTTGGGTTTCAGATTGTCCTTGATGGTGTCGAAGCCCTGTCCGAAGACTCCCCAGACGGAGGAGATGGAGAGGAAGGCATTCGGGTCAATCTGCTTGATGTAGCGGAGAAGCAGGTTTACATCGGTCTTCCTTGTAAGCACCATCAGGATGCTGGACTCCTGCTTGGTGTACCAGCCTTCGCCGTGAAGGACGGTCACTCCCCTGTTGAACTCGGAATGGACCATATCGGCGATTTCATCGAACTTTTTGGACATTATGAAGACCTGGACGCTCTGCTTGGAGCCGGCGAGATAGATGTCCACGATGTTGCCGGCGACGGTCACGATGATGAAGCCGAACATCGCAGCGGAGACTCTGGAGATAAAGGAGAGAGGATTGCCTTCCGGGTCATAGGAAGGGATGAGCAGAGAGGAGGAGATGATGATGATGTCTATAATCATTATTATCCTGCCCGGAGAGACGTTGCGGTACTTCCCGATGATCAGGGCTATGATGTCCGTGCCTCCGGTGCTTCCTCCCTGGGAGATGGAGAGTCCGATGCCCAGGCCGGACATCGCGCCGCCCATTATCGCGCAGAGGAGCTTGCCGTTGGAAAGCGCGAAATCCTGAATCAGGTCAGGCGGGAGTATGCTCTGGAAAAAGTTGAGCCCGAAAGATGTCATCAGGACCGCATAGACAGTCTTGATTCCGAAGGAAGGGCCTATGATGAAGAGCGACACTATCAGCAGGACCACGTTGATTACAAGATAGGTGTAACCCATCTTGATGCCGGTGGCGAACTGGATGATGGCGCTTATACCGGACACTCCGCCTCCGAAGAGGTTGTTCGACGTAAGGAACAGAGACCATCCAAGAGTGTAGATGGCGATTCCGATGGTAATCAGCACCCATTCCTTAATCGTTGTCAGAGCGCTGTGTTTCTTTTGGTAATTCATCTGAAGATTTCTTTCTGAGTTTGAACTTCGGTCCCGCCTTGATTTCGGAGAAACCCTCCCCATAGACACTGTGCGTCGGGGCTACTGAAATGAATGCTCTCGGGTCCATCTCCTTGATGGTCCTCGACAGCGGAAGGAACTGCTTCTGGTCGAGCATTATCAGCAGGATGTCCCTCTTGTGCTTGGTGTACCATCCCATACCCTGGATGACGGTCACTCCCCTGTCAAGCTCATTGCAGATGTAGTCCGCTATGAGCCCGTTCTTTTCAGAGAAGACCATCAGCTGGTAGGACTTCTGTCCGCCGACCACCATATCTATCATCAGGATGAAGGAGGTGATCTCCACGAAACCGTAGATCATGTCGGCGAAGGACTTGTCCGGCAGGAAGAGGACGAGCGTGACGATGAGGAAATCGGAGTAGAGGAAAACACGGCTGAGATTGACCGGCCAGTACTTGTTGATCATCAGGGCGATGATGTCGGTTCCTCCCGTACTGCCCCCGTAGCGCATCGTAAGGCCGATGCCGATGGCCTCGAGGAAGCCGGCGATTATCGGAATCAGCAGGGTCTCGCGCACATAGAAGAACTGTCCCTCGACACAGTGCAGCGCTTCCATTCCGGAAAGCAGCTTCATCGCCAGGGTGGACACGATTATGGCGTAGATAGTCTTGAATCCGAAGCCTATCCCCATCAGGATGACGGCGATGAGGATGAGCAGGGCATTGATCGCAACATAGGAATATGCCGCCGGGATGAAGCCGCCGGTGGCGTACTGCAGGACGGTGCAGAGACCCATCATTCCGCCGGCTGACATCCCGTTGGGAATCATGAAGCATTCCCAGGCGAAGGCGAACACGAATGCCGCGAATGTCAGGACGAGATAGTCCCTGATTATCCTTGAAATACTCCGACGTTCAGTCATAGTGTCATTTGAGTACGATGTTGACTATCTTGCCGGGGACCACGATTACCTTGACTATGTTCTGGCTCCCGACGTATTTTGCGGTCTGCTCCATTCCGCGCACCTCCGCCTCGACTGCGGCCTTGTCCATACTCTTCGGCAGATCTACCGTGAAACGGGTCTTGCCGTTGAAGGAAACCGCGTAGGTCGCATTGTTCTCGACGGTGTATTCGGCTACATATTCAGGGAAGGAGGCGTAGGAGATGCTCTCTCCGTGGCCGAGAAGGGACCAGAGTTCCTCCGCGATGTGCGGGGCGAACGGAGAGAGGAGTATGGTCATAGGCTCGAGAATCTCGCGTTTGCGGCACTTCAGGTCGTTGAGTTCGTTGAGCGCAATCATGAAGGCGCTGACCGTGGTGTTGAAGGAGAAGTTCTCGATGTCCTCCTGCTCCTTGCCGATGAGCTTGTGGAGGGTCTTGAGTTCGGCCGGACTTGCCTTCTCTTCGGAAACCGAGAAGTTGTCGCCGTCGAAGAAGAGCCTCCAGAAGCGCTTGAGGAAGCGGTTGACACCGTCGATTCCCTTGGTGTCCCACGGCTTGCTCTGCTCGAGAGGGCCGAGGAACATCTCGTAGAGACGGAGGGTGTCGGCGCCGTATTCATCGCAGATCCTGTCCGGATTGACGACATTGAACATCGACTTGCTCATCTTCTCGACAGCCCAGCCGCAGACATATTCACCGTTCTCGAGGATGAACTCGGCGTCGGCAAATTCAGGCCTCCAGGCACGGAAGGCCCCGATGTCGAGGCGGTCGTTGCGGACGAGGCTGATGTCCACGTGGATTTCGGTGGTCTCGTAGCCGTCCTTGAGGCCGACGGAGACGAACTTGTTGGTGCCGACGATCCTATAGACGAAACTTGAACGGCCCTGGATCATTCCCTGGTTGATCAGCTTGCGGAACGGTTCGTCCTCGCAGACATAGCCGAGGTCATAGAGGAACTTGTCCCAGAAGCGGGAATAGATGAGGTGGCCGGTGGCGTGCTCGGTACCTCCGATGTAGAGATCGACGTCGCGCCAGTACTCATCGGTCCTGCGGTCCACGAGAGCCTCGGAATTGGCCGGGTCCATATACCTGAGGTAGTAGGCGCTGGAGCCTGCGAAGCCCGGCATTGTGCTGGTCTCCAGAGGCCAGCCCTCGTAGGTCCAGTCCTTTGCCCTGGCAAGAGGCGGTTCGCCGTTCTCGGTAGGCTTGAACTCATCGATTTCCGGCAGGCGGAGCGGCAGGGCCTCGTAAGGGACAGGGGTCGGGATGCCGTCCTTGTAATAGATAGGGAAAGGCTCGCCCCAATACCTCTGGCGGCTGAATATGGCGTCACGCAGCCTGTAGTTTACCTTTCTGTGGCCGAGGCCGTGCTTTTCGACATATTCGATGGCGGCAGGAATCGCCTCCTTGACATCAAGTCCGTTGAGGAAGCCGGAATTCATCATTATGCCGGACTTGGCATCGAAGCTTTCCTCGCTCACGTCGCAGCCTTCGATCAGCGGGACGATAGGGAGGTCGAACTTCTTTGCGAAGGCGTAGTCGCGGCTGTCGTGGGCCGGCACAGCCATAATGGCTCCCGTGCCGTAGCCCGCGAGGACATATTCGGAAATCCAGACAGGGACTCTTTCGCCCGTGAGAGGATTGACTCCGTAGGAACCGCTGAACACGCCGGTGACGGTCCTGGTCTCGGCGATGCGCTCGCGCTCGGTCTTCTTGCGGACGGCGGCGACATATTCATCGACGGCGGCCTTCTGCTCCGGGGTGGTGAGCAGATCCACGAGGCTGCTTTCCGGGGCGAGGACCATGAAGGTCACTCCGAACATTGTGTCGGCGCGGGTTGTGAATATGGTGACGTCGTGGCAGGTGTCGCCGTTCCAGCACTTGAAGACGACCTCGCAGCCGAAGGACCTGCCTATCCAGTTGCGCTGCATCTCCTTGAGGGAGTCGGTCCAGTCAATCCTGTCGAGGCCTTCGAGGAGCCGTCCGGCATAGGCGGAGACCCTGAGCTGCCACTGTTTCATCTTCTTCTGCTCCACCGGGAAGCCGCCGCGGACGGAAAGGCCGTCCTTGACCTCGTCGTTGGCGAGGACGGTGCCCAGGCCGGCGCACCAGTTGACTGCCGTCTCGCCCTGGTAGGCGATTCTGTAGTTCATCAGGACATCGGATTTCTCCTTGTCGGAGAACGCCGCCCAGTCTGCAGCCGAGAATGGCTCGTGCTCGGAACAGGCGGCATTGACAGCCGCGCTGCCGCCCTTCTCGAAGGCTGCGACAAGTTCCTCGACCGGACGGGCCTTGTCGGCATCGTTGTCGTACCAGGAGCCGAACATCTTGAGGAAGGCCCACTGGGTCCACTTGTAGTAGTCGGGATCGCAGGTCCTGATCTCCCTGCTCCAGTCATAGGAGAAACCGATGCGGTCCATCTGCTGACGGTAGCGGTTGATGTTGTTGACCGTTGTCACCTCCGGGTGCTGGCCGGTCTGGATGGCATACTGCTCGGCCGGGAGTCCGAATGCGTCGTAACCCATCGGGTGGAGCACATTGAAGCCCTTCAGCCTCTTATAGCGGGAATAGATGTCGCTGGCGATGTAACCGAGAGGATGACCGACGTGCAGTCCTGCTCCTGACGGGTACGGGAACATGTCGAGAACATAGTATTTCGGCTTGTCGGAATCCTCCTTTGACTTGAAAGTTCCATTCTCTGCCCAATAGGCCTGCCACTTGCTCTCAATTCTTTTGAAATCGTAATCCATATTGTCTGTTGTTATTTTTGTCTTTTCCTGCGTTCGTTCTTCTCAAGACGGAAATCGACGTAGAGCGACATCTCCGACTTGACCTTCTGTCCGTCAACCTTGCCCGGCTTCCAGTCAGGCGAGGCGCTGATGATTCTCACGGCCTCGGCCTCCAGCAGAGGGTCGGAGGACTTGAGGGCGGCCACATCCCGGACCTTGCCGTTCTCGTCGATGACGAAGCTGACCAGCACGCGGCCCTGGATGCCCTGCTCGACGGCCTCCTTCGGGTATTTCATGTAGGTATAGACCCATTTCTGGAGGAAATATTTCGGGTCGTTGCTCCCGTAGAAGGAAGGCTTGACGTCGCAGTCGTAGAACGGAATCACGCCCCGGGTCGAAGAGAGCGAACGGGCGTGCTCGGAAGGGTTGAAGATAGGTTTCGGGCCGTTGGCGAGGGCCACTGAATAGGAGTAGATGTACTCCAGCTTTCTCTCCATCGAAGAGTAGTCGAGGATGGAAGGAGTGTCCCTGTCCGTGTCGTGCTCGGGATATTCCCCGGAAGTGAAGAAGACCGAAGGTATGCCCTTGTCGTAGAAGGCGCGGTGGTCGGAAGGATAAGGCTCCTGCGCGGTCAGCTTCGGCAGAATCGGATGCAGGTCTCCCGAAAGGGACTGCACGATGGCGTTCATGTCGGCGTTGGAACAGGTGTAGGCCAGGAAATCGTCCGGACCGCTGCCCAGCATATCGAGGTTGATCATCGCGTCGATTCTGTCCGCGTCGCCGAAGGACCTGTTGAGAAAATACCAGGAACCGACCTGTCCCCTTCTGGATGCCCCGAAGCCGACGAGAAGCACCGAGCGCCTGAGCATCAGGTTGTTGGTCTTCAAAAGGCGGCCCAGTTCCAGAAGCATCGCAAGGCCGGAGGCGTTGCCGTTGGCTCCGTAGTATGTCTTGCCGACGACATCTCCGTCAACCGTCAGAGTCCCCACGCCGAGATTGTCCATCCTGGCGCCGATTACGATGTAGCGGTCCGAGAGGGACTTGTCAGTGCCCTCGATGAAGGCGCAGACATTTCTCGAAAGAAGGGTGTCCCCGCTGTCCTGGCGTATTCCGAAAAGGTCGCCCTCGCTGCCGCTGAGGATGTCCACGCCATATTCCTTGAATACTCCGGTGATATATTCGGCGGTCAGTTTCTCCCCCTCGGAGCCGGCGGCGCGGCCTTCCATCATCGTCGAGGCGATGGTGCCCACGTGGCCTTTCAGGGCCCTCACGGTCTCGCTGTCGGTCAGTTCGTCGAAAGCGCCCGGGCGGAACTGCGCCGAAAGCACCATCGGGAAAAAGGCCAGGAGAATGACCAGAACCTTGCTTTTAGTTATGGAATTGTCCATCATAGAATGTCGAATCATTGCCTGTTTTCAAGAATCCATACTCCCTCCGGACAGAAATCCTTGCCCTTGACTTCCCGCAGGGAATCCGCGAGAGAAACAATGTCCGCAGTTCCGCATATTCCCACACCCGTGAAACCGTTGCCGAACGGGATGCCGACAGCCCCGTAGCCGAGTTCCCGGAGGCGGGCCGTGAAGCGTTCCGCGTTGGCCGGCTTGGAGAAGGCACCGAGAATGATCTGGTACTTCGGGAGTCCGGAGGCGGAAGGGATGCCTCCGAAGCGGTCCGGGCCGAAGAACTTCTCGCCCTTGAGGTATTCAGCCGCGGCCGTGGAATCGGCCACGTAGCGTGCGAGGGCCTGCGCGGCCTCTGCCGAGTCGCGGGCGGCCTTGTCGGCTGCCTCCTGCCGGATACGGAGTTCCTCCTCCATCACGGCAATCTCCACGGAAGTCGGCCTGCCTGCAAGTTTCCTGAAAAAATCACAGCCTGTCACCGCCGTCAGAAGCGGCAGCAACACGACAATAAGTTTGAAAATGCTGACTATGGATGTCTTTCTCATAACCTACAAAGTTAACTAATTATTCGCCATGCACAAAATTTATGATTATGAAGCGGAAAAGCGTATCTTTGTGAAGACAATGCGGGACCGGCGGAGGCCGGAACCGGGAAAAATGAATACAAAACGGCAATGGCAAAAGAAATAAAATTCTCTCTCGTTTACCGCGACATGTGGCAGTCTTCGGGCAAGTACGTCCCACGTGTCGATCAGTTGGAAGAAGTCGCTCCGGCGATAATCGACATGGGCTGTTTCGACAGGGTCGAGACCAACGGAGGCGCTTTTGAACAAGTCAATCTCCTTTTCGGAGAGAACCCGAACACGGCGGTGCGCAGATGGACCGCCCCTTTCCGGAAGGCGGGCATCCAGACCCATATGCTCGAGCGCGGACTCAATGCACTCAGGATGAACCCGGTCCCTGCCGATGTCAGAAGGCTGATGTTCAAGGTCAAGAAGAAGCAGGGCACCGACATCGCGAGGTCCTTCTGCGGCCTGAACGACCACCGCAACCTGAGGCGTTCGGTCGAGTTCGCCAAGGAGGGAGGGATGATCTCCCAGGTCGCCCTCTCCATCACCAACTCACCGGTACACACCGTGGAGTACTATATGGACATAGTTGACAAGGTCGTCGAATACGGAGCCGATGAAATCTGCCTCAAGGATATGGCGGGCATCGGAAGGCCTACGACCCTCGGCAGGCTCGTCCACGACATCAAGAAGAAATACCCGCACATCAAGGTGCAGTACCACGGACACTCCGGTCCGGGCTTTTCTCCGGCTTCGATGCTGGAGGTGGCGCGTGCCGGCGCCGACTACCTCGACGTCGCGGTCGAACCTCTCTCCTGGGGAAAGGTCCATCCGGACGTCATCACCATCCGCGAGATGATGAAAGCCGACGGCTTCCTGGTCAAGGACCTGAATATGGATGCCTATATGGAGGTGCGCCGCCTTACCCAGAAGTTCATCGACGACTTCCTCGGCTACTGGATCAATCCTTCCAACTCCAAGATGAGCTCCCTGCTGGTCGGCTGCGGCCTTCCGGGCGGAATGATGGGTTCGATGATGGCCGACCTCAAGGGCTTCCAGAATGCGATAAACGCCACGGAAAGGGCTCACGGGCGTCCTGAAATCAGCCTCGACACCCTGATGGTCAAACTCTTCCAGGAAGTTGAATATGTCTGGCCGCGGCTCGGCTACCCGCCGCTCGTGACCCCGTTCAGCCAGTACGTGAAGAACACCGCCCTGATGAACCTGCTCAACATCCTCAACGGCAAGCCGCGCTGGACGACCATCGACAAGGACACCTGGGGAATGATTCTGGGCAAGATGGGCCGGCTTCCGGGAGAGCTCGATCCGGAAATCGTCGCCCTCGCCAGGGAGAAGGGCCTGGAGTTCTACACGGGCGACCCTCAGGACCCGTACCCGGACGAACTTCCGAACTTCCGCCGGATGATGGAGGAAGAAGGCTGGGACACAGGCCAGGACGAGGAGGAACTGTTCGAGTTCGCGATGCACGAGCGCCAGTACCGCGACTACAAGAGCGGTGTCGCGAAGCAGCGCTTCAATGCCGAGCTGGAGGATCTCAAGAAGAAGGCCGGAGCGCCGGTAGTGGTCAGCAGGCCGGTCGTGGAGATGCCGAAGTTCGACGTGGAAGAATATACAAGGAAATACCCTCACGCCGTTCCAGTGCAAGTTCCGTCGAAGGGCAGCCTGCTCTGGCAGGTCGATGTTGACGACGAGTCCGCAGCCCCGGTTGCAGGAAGCCCGGTCAAGGCCGGCGAGCCTATGGGCTACGTCCAGACACTCTACGGGCTGGAGGAAATCGTTCCGGCCATCGACGGACGGGTCGTCGCAGTCACCGGCAGCCAGGGCGACAAAGTCGTGAAGGGTGAAATAGTAGCCTTCGTCCAGGGCAAAGACGAATAGACCGATGACAATCGAATCACATCCGCTCCCGCCCTTTCTTCCCGAAGACGGGAGCGTGCTGTTTTTAGGCAGTTTCCCGCCGCCCAGGAGCAGGTGGTGCATGGACTTCTTCTACCCCAACTGGATCAACGACTTCTGGCGGATAATGGGGCTTCTGGAGCATCAGGACCCGCACCATTTCGAGGTCCCGGGCGAAAAGAGGTTCGACAGGGAGCGCATCGTCGCTTTCTGCAAAGCCAAAGGCTTCGGCTTCTTCGACACGGCGGTCAAGGTCTGCCGTCTCAAGGACAATGCCAGCGACAACCATCTCCGGATTCTGGAGCCGACCGACGTCGCGGCGCTGCTTGCGGATATGCCGGGGTGCAGGACCCTGGTCACGACCGGAGGCAAAGCCAGCGAGGAACTGGCTTCCACAACAGGTTCTGAATCGGTCCCTCCCGTGGGAGGACATCTGGAAGTGACAATCGGAGGCCGGAAGCTCGACTGGTGGCGGATGCCGTCCTCGTCCCGGGCCTACCCGATGCCGCTGGAAAAGAAAGCCGCAGCCTACCGGGTGCTTATTGACACACTTTGAGCCAGCCCCATTTGGAATCGCCTGAGCCGGTCAGGCTGACCCTGTACTTCTTGCCGTTCAGTTTCACCTTCGCCTCGTCACGGCCGGTACGGAAAGGTCCGAAACGGACTGCCACTTCGCTGATTCCCCCCGGATTGGAAAGGCGGTACTCAATCGACTGCCTTGCGCCTGATGGTCTGCCGACCTTCAAGTCGATGCTGGCCCCGCTGTTCTGCACCGGGAAAGACTCCACGCCGGCCTTCCAACCTTTCGGGAGTCTCGGCATGATTTTCAGGACGCCGTCGTGGACCGGGGATATTCCCGCCACAATCAGATAGCATTTGAGAACCTCCGCGAGCTGGACGAGATTGCCCAGGTCGCCCTGACGTCTCCATATTCCCCGGCCGACATCGACAGATGCGCCTTCCGGCACCAGATACGGCTCCGGCAGGCGGGGCGAATAACAGATTCTGCTGAGCGACTCGAGAAGTTTCCCGGCAGCATCCATCCGGTCCAGAAGGAGCGCATTCTGGGTCATCATCGAATGGTTGTAGCCCAAGCCGTTGACACCGAGCCAGCCGTGGGCGACGGTCTTTTCGAGGTCCTCATCGAAAGTGTTGCGGGAGCGTTCCAGCCAATCCTGCGGGATGTCCGCCAGGTCGTAGCCATAGATGTCCGAGGCCATTGCCGGGACGGGATCGTGGAAGAAGCCGAAATGTTCGGAATCCCACTTGGAGCGGTTCTCCACTGTGAAGCCGGCATCGATGCCCTCCCTCAGCCTGTTTGAATATTCAGTCCACTGCGCGGCAAGGTCATCCCTTCCGACAGCGGAGGCCATCTCGCTGTAGCAGAGCAGACCGAGGCAGCAAGGGACATTCGCGTACATTGAATATGTGTTCATCGCGGCTTCGGTCTCCCCGTAGAGAAGATTGTCCCGGACAAAGGATAGTTCAGGGTTGTCGAAGCACCAGACTATCCATTTGGCGGCTTCTTCGATGTACTCCCAGTTGTCGGCCACATACTTCCGGCCGCCGCCGAGAGCCTTCCAGGTCACCCAGTTGGCCATCATCATCAGGCCGTGTCCGTCGGTCTCCTGGTTTCCCAGATTGTCGCATTCGTCTCCGAAACGCTTCTTTGTGTAGCGGGTGGGCCAGCCGCCCATCGTCCCGCCGTCAGGGTCGTCCGAAAGGGCAGGAACGCCGAGCTTGGTGAGGACGGTCGAATAAATCAGGGGCTTGTTCGGAATCACGCTGAAATGGCCCGGAATCAGTTTCCCGCCCAGAGTCAGGCCCTGCTCCGGATAGTACATCATCCACTTGTTGCCGAAACGGCAGGCTGCTGCTGCCTTCCCGGTGTAGTTGAAGCCGGCAAGGGTCATTATCGCCCTGGAGGCATCCCGGGAATAGAAGGAATCGTAGTAGGAGTTGGCGTTCATCACATAGGGGCCGAATCCGTCGTAGCGCCAGGACGGGGCGTCCTTGTAGGAGGTGTGGATCATCCCGTCTTCATCGGTGCGGGCACAAAGGTTCGCGATGTTGCAGAGAACGACGGAGGTCGCGATGTCGGCAAGCCTGTTCCCGGAGAAGCGGATCGAAGGGGCGTCCGGCATCGTGCCGGCATATTCAAGAGGCTTCTTCCTGAAATCCCTGTCGAAGGTGTGGAGCGCCAGGCCGATTGCCCCGAGGTCTTTGGCGACTTGTTTCGGCACCCTCGCGCCGGCCTTGACGAGATGCCCGGCGAAGAAGTCTTCATAGCCGGAGAGGCCTTCGGCGGATGCGTCCTGCTCCGAGAGCCAGCCGCCCGTGAAGACAGGAACAGCGTCCTTGCCAGGGTCGGGGACTACCTTGATCGAACTGACCGGCTTGCCTGAAAGCCTGATTTTCAGCAGGCCGCTGCCGTTTCCTTCAAATGCTCCGGCGACGTGGAGACAGCGGCGGAGGGTCTGCGCACATTTCTCATCGGCAAACTGCCCCTTGAAGGGCGCAGGGTTCTCGTTCCAGATACCGTGCATCCACAGGGTGTAGCCGAGGACGAGAGGGACCTGATCCGAAGTGCCGTCGGCATATTCGACCACGAGTTCCCCGAACCTGTCGCCGATGAAACGGATCTGGCGCGGGTCGGAGGTACCCCAGTCGGGACAGCCTTTGTCAGTGGAGAGGAATCCCCCTTCGAGGTAGAGGAAGGCAGGAGCCGTGCCGGGGGCTTCGGAGGCCGTCCACGGAAGAGGGCCGATGCGGACTGTCCCCGCGCGGAGGGCAGGGATTGCGGAAAGCGTGAGCAACACGGAGCAGAAGACTGCCCTGAAGAAATGGCGTATCATAGTTCTTGTTTTTGGAATATCCGGGGACTGTGCGGCCTTTCACTCGGCCTGCATCTCTTCGCGGGCTTCTTCGATGATCGGATTGGCCTTGGCATAGCCGTCGGCAGGGGCATTCCAGATGAAGGCGAAGAGGATGACGCCGATGACTCCGAACACGATTGCGACCTCGAAGACCGAATTCCAGCCGAAGCGTTCTGCCAGGAAACCGAACATCAGGCCGGAGACGGTGGTGCTGGCATAGCCGAAGATACCGGCCAGACCGTTGGCGGAGGCGGCCACCCTTTTGGTCGCCTGGTTAGAGCAGGCTATGCCGATAAGGGCCTGAGGCATATAGACAAAGAAACTTGCCATTATGACGAAGGTGACGGCCAGGCCGTTCATTCCCTTCGGGGTCAGCCAGAACAGCAGGAAGCAGATGGTGGCTCCAAGCAGGCCGAGAAGGCAGGTCCTCTGGGAACGGCTCTTGAAGAACTTGTCTGTCGCCCAGCCGGCTATCAGAGTGCCGATGATGCCGCCGGCAAGCTCGGAGGCCGCCACGACCGAGGATGCCGCCTGGATGGACAGCCCCCTGTCCTGGGTCAGGAAGGTCGAGCCCCAGTCAAGAATCGTGAAGCGGATGACATAGACGCAGAAATTCGTGATTGCGAGAATCCAGATGACAGGATTCCCGAACACCATCTTCTTGACCAGTTTCTTGTAAACCTTTTCAGTGAATGCGGGGTCTTCCGCCGCCACTTCGCCCTTCCCGGGAGCATTCTCGTCCATGGATTCCGGATCAGGCAGGCCTACGGAGGCCGGAGTGTCCTTGAGCGCGGTCAGGAGCATCACCGAACCGGCGATGGCGAGGAGGGCGGGGATGAAGAAGCACCACTGCCAGGCTGAATATGAGAACCTCTGCAGGATCAGCGTGCCGCAAAGGACGGACACCAGACCGGCGCCGATGGAGTGGGAGCTGTTCCAGATGGACTGCTTGGTGGCGAGTTCGGAAGGCTTGATCCAATGGGCCATCAGGCTGCCGCAAGGCGGGTAGCCCATACCCTGGGTGTAGCCGTTGATGAGCCACAGGCTGCCTATCAGCACGACCAGGCCGGTCGTGGCCTTGCCCTCGGCATCGAGCAGATTGAGGATTCCGTTCATCTGCGGGCTGAGTCCTATCAGGATGTTCACGAGCGCAGAGAGGAAGAGTCCCGCCGCCATCATCTTCTTGCGGCTCATCCGGTCGGCCAAAAAGCCGTTGACAAAGCGCGAGACGCCGTAGATCACTCCGTTGAGGGTGAGAAAGAGTCCGAGCTTGGCCTTGCTGAGCCCGAGTTCCGACTCCAGAGCCGGCATCACGATGCTGAAATTCTTCCTGACGAAGTAGAACAGGGCGTAGCCTATCATCAGTATGATGAGGGTCTTCCACTGCCAATAATTGTACTTCTTCCTGATGTCCTGGCTGATGTTCCGGCCGCTGTTCCGGTCGAGATTGCTGTTCTGGTCCATAGAGGGATTTGGGTATGCTTGTCCTGTGCAAACAAATATACGAATAATCGGCTTGAGTACCAAATGGAAGCCGCGCCGCCGGAAGGGCGGCAGGGGGCAGGCCCTTCAGCACGGATGGAGGGAAGTTCGGGGCGGCGGGAAGACAGGCGATGAAAAGCGGAATGATTTTGCTAACTTTGCGTAATGTTTGAACCTATGGCTGAATCAAAGAACTACAAGGCTTCCCTGACCGCCGGGCAGTGGGAGAAACTGCGCAGGATAAAGCATCTTGCGCTTGATATGGATGGTACAATCTATCTGGGGAACAGCATATTCCCTTTCACCGTCGCCACCCTCGCGAAGATGAAGGAGTGCGGGGTCGGATATTCATTCCTCACCAACAACCCGACGAAGTCGGTGGAGGACTATCTCGCCAAGCTCGCGAAGATGGGGATCAAGGCCGGAAAGGAGAATATGTATTCGACGCCGGTCGCGACCATCGACTACATCCGCAAGGCCTATCCCCAGGTCAGGAAACTCTTCCTGCTCGGGACTCCGAGCATGGTCCGCCAGTTCGAGGAGGCCGGCTTCGTCTCCTGCGCAGACGATCCGGACGACGTTCCGGACATGCTGATTGTCGCTTTCGACACCACCCTGACATATTCACGCCTCTGCAGGGCGGCCTGGTGGGCCAAGCAGGGCATTCCGTACATCGCCACCAACCCGGACTGGGTCTGCCCGACCAACGAAAGGACCATCCTCGTGGACTGCGGATCGCTCCAGAAGTGCATAGAGGCGGCATCGGGAAGAAAGCCCGACAAGGTTATGGGGAAGCCCGACCCGACGATGCTCGACGGCATCAGGGACAGGGGCGGACTGCGGAGCGACGAAATCGCGATGGTGGGAGACAGAATCTACACCGATGTGGCGATGGGGCACAATGCCGGAGCGCTCAGCGTCCTCGTCCTCTCGGGCGAGACCACCCTGGAGACGGCCCTGAAGGTCGGGGAAGAGGCGCGGAACAATCCGAATCCGGAGCACTTCCCTGCCGACATCATCGTGCGCGACCTGGAGGAGCTCGGCGAACTTATCCTCGATAGCCGCAAGGAACAGCCTTCGCAGGAAGAAAGTCCGGCAAAATGAAATGCAGCCGTAAGGGATGAAGATTCTGTTCATACACGGGCTCGCCTCTTCGGGCGCCTACAGGATGGCCTCGACGCTGCGGATTCTGTTCAAGGAAGCCGAGGTCATCGCTCCGGACGTTCCCATTGAGCCGGACAGGGCCCTGGAGCTGCTTCAGGGAATATGCCGGGACGAAAGCCCAGACCTGATTGTCGGGCACTCGCTCGGAGGCTATTGGGGGCAGAAGCTCAGGGGTTACCGGAAAGTCCTGGTCAATCCCGAGCTGCACGTCTCCCGTTTCCTCAGGCCGAGAATCGGCACGATGGACTACCTTTCCCCGCGCCGCGACGGAGCCACCTCATTTCAAATCACGGAGCGTATCTGCAATGAATATGAAGAATTGGAGAAGAGGGAATTCGACGGCCTCAGCCCGGAAGAGAAGGCCCTGACCACGGGAGTCTTCGCCGACGGGGACGAGCTCGTCAACTGCCGGGAGGAGTTTGAAAGCATCTATCCAGGCAGGGCCTTCGGCTATCCCGGAGGGCATTTCCCGAACTTCAACCAGATAAAAGAACACATTTTTCCGATAATGGAAAAAGCAATCCAATGATTTTATGAAATATCTCATCAACGAATCCACGGATCCTTATTTCAATCTGGCATTTGACGAATACTGCCTTGAAAACATCATCTCCGAAGAGCCGTATTTCTACCTCTGGAGGAACCGTCCCGCCGTCATCATCGGGCTGAACCAGAACGCCTACGGCGAAGTGAACCTCGACTACCTGAACTCCCGGGGAATCACTCTCGCCAGAAGGGTGACCGGCGGAGGGGCCGTGTACCACGACCTGCAGAACATGAACTACACGATAATCGGGAAGAACCCGAGCCCGGAAATCTTTGCAGAGGCGCTGAGGAAACTCGGCGTGGATGCCCGGACCACAGGACGCAACGACATATTCGTCGATGGGAAGAAGGTGTCCGGATTCGCCCGCAGGGTGTCCAAGAACCAGGAAATCATCCACGGGACGATGATGTACGACGTGGATCTCGAGACTCTGACAAAAGTTCTCGACGTGACGGGGTCCAAGCTCCAGTCAAAGGGAATAGCCTCCGTCAGGAGCAGGGTCACCAACCTCAAGGACTACCTGCCGCAGTTCGCCTCCCTGGACGAGCTTCAGGCCGCCCTCCAGGAAATCCTTGCCGACGGAGACTCCAGGATGGAGTTCACTCCGGAGCAGACCGCCGAGGTCGAGAGGATGGCGAAGGAGAAGTTCGCCACCTGGGAATTCATCTACGGCAAGTCCCACGAAGCCGATTTCGTGCAGAAGGAGAAACTCCCCTGCGGCACGGTGGAAGCGAACATCAGCACCTACAAGGGTATGATTTCCGGCATTTCGTTCACCGGGGACTATCTCTTCGACGCTCCTTCCGAGGAACTCGCAAGCAAGCTTGTCGGCATCCGTTTCGAGGCCGGGGCCATCGCCGAGGCGCTTTCCGGCATCGACATCTCCCGCTATTTCCGTTCCACCTCGAAAGAAGAATTCATAGCCCTGCTCACCAGCAGCAAAGCATAGCCGGGTAAACCTCGCAAGGGCAAGACATTCAGTTCAAAGTCTTGTGTCCGGGCCGCAGATCCAGACGGCCGGGCACAAGTTTTTTCGTCCCTTCCGAGATATTTTCCGTGCACGGGCACGAAATTTCAAAAAAGTGATTATATTTGCTCTCGTAATTACAACACACTAAAATGAAAACCAAACGTTTGGCGACTATGCTGGCAGCTGCGTCCCTGGCTGCGGCCGCTCTGTCTTCCTGTACAGGCACCGGGAATGCCTCTGGCAGGGAATTCGACTATCTTTACCGGAATCTGCCCTTCGAGATGGGACAGGTGAGCCGTCCGGCCATTCCTTCACGCAGCGTAAGCATTGAAGAGTTCGGCGGGAACGGTAACGGCATCCAGTCCAACACCGCCGCATTCGAAAAGGCCATAGACTTCCTTTCGGAGAAAGGAGGCGGCCACCTCATAGTCCCTGCCGGAATCTGGTTCACCGGTCCGGTCCGCCTGAAGAGCAACATCGACCTCCACGTCGAGAAGGACGCGGTGATTCTGTTCGACCCTTCCCGTGAACTTTATCCGATAATCGGAACCTCCTTCGAAGGTCTCGACACCTGGAGGTGCGAGTCCCCTTTATACGCCGAGAATGCCGTGAACATCTCCATCACGGGCGGCGGAGTCATCGACGGGAACGGCCAGTCGTGGAGAGCGGTCAAGAAATCGAAGGTCACCTCCAGCCATTGGAAGTCCCTTCTCGCGTCGGGAGGCGCGCTGAACGCCAAAGGCGACTGCTGGTACCCGAGCGAAGGCTATCTCAAGGGAGAGGCGATGTCGGACATGAACGTCCCTCCGAAGGACCTGAACGAAGCCGCCCTGGAAGAGATAAAGGATTTCCTGCGCCCGGTGATGGTCTCCCTGAGGAACTGCAGCAACGTCCTCCTCGAAGACTGCACCTTCCAGAATTCCCCGGCCTGGAACATCCATCCGCTCATCTGCAGCAACGTCATCGTCAAGAACATCACGGTCAGGAACCCTTCTTACGCCCAGAACGGTGACGGGATAGACATCGATTCCTGCACGGACGTGGTCATCGTCGGCTCGAAGTTCGACGTGGGCGACGACGGAATCTGCGTCAAATCCGGAAAGGATGCAGACGGCCGCGAAAGGGGCATCCCGACCAAGGGGCTCATCGTGGATGACTGCACGGTTTACCACGGACACGGGGGCTTCGTCGTGGGAAGCGAGATGTCCGGCGGAGTCGAGAACGTGAAGGTGAGCAACTGCCGCTTCCTCGGAACGGACGTAGGTCTCCGCTTCAAAAGCAAGAGAGGCCGCGGCGGCGAGGTGAAGAACATCTACATCAGCGGCATCCGGATGACGGACATCGTCACCGAAACCCTGCTCTTCGACCTGTTCTACGGCGGCAAATCGGCCGTGGAAGTCCTTGAGGACGGGGAGAACAAGACGGAAGAGGCCGTTTTCGAGGCCGACGAGACCACTCCTTCCTTCCGCGACATATTCATTGAATACGTCGTCTGCAACGGGGCGGGCCGCGCAATGTATTTCAACGGACTGCCGGAGATGCCGGTCAGGAACATCAACGTCAGCGACTGCGTCATCACTTCCCGCAAGGGCATCGAAATCTGCTGGTCCGAGGATGTGGTGCTCAGGAATGTCAGCGTCCATCCTTCCGAGGGCGAAAGCATCATCACCTCGAATGTAAAGAACCTCAAGATCGAAGAATGATGAAGAAGTTTGCCCTCTTGCTGGCTGCCATCGCCTCGGCAGCCACCGCAGCGTCAGCCGCTCCCGTCATCTATCCGGCAAGCGGAGAAAAGGCTTTCACAATCCACCTTATGGGGGATTCCACGATGGCGCCCAAAGACTTGAGCGGCGGGAATCCGGAGCGCGGATGGGGTATGATGTTCCCGAACTTCCTGGACGGCTCGGTGGAGGTCGTCAACTATGCCCAGAACGGCAGGAGTACCAAGAGTTTCATCGATCTGGGACTATGGGACGAAGTCAAGGCCAATGTCAGGAAGGGGGACTATGTCTTCATCGAGTTCGGGCACAACGACGCGAAAGAAAGCGATCCGGCACGCTATGCGGCCCCTTTCGGAGCCTATCAGGAGAATCTGCGCCTGTTCATCGCAGGCGTTCGCGAGGCCGGTGCGCAGCCGGTGCTGCTGACTCCTGTGAGCCGCCGCTGGTTCAAGGAAGGCGGCCTTGACCTGAACTGCCACGGGGACTATCCGGCAGCGATGAAACAGGTCGCTGAGGAAACCGGCACTCCCCTGCTGGACATGCTGGAACTGACCCAGAAATGGCTCACGGCCGTCGGCGACCAGGGAAGCCGGCCATATTATATGGTCATCCACAAGAACGACAACACCCACACCACGGCGCGCGGCGCACGCAAGCTCGCCTCCCTCGTCTGCGAGGCCATCCGGAATTCCGGGCTCGAGGAGCTGAAGGCCCGTCTCGCCCCGAACCCTCCTGAAATCGTGGTCGCCAAAGACGGGACCGGCGACTGTATGAGCGTGCAGGAGGCCATAAACGCCTGCCCGGACTACGAGCACAGCCACATCACCACCATTCTTATAAAGGAAGGAACCTACGAAGAGATGGTCACAATCCCGCACAACAAGTTCCGTCTGCATATTCAAGGACAGGGCGCGGAGAAGACTGTCATCAGCTACGGCAAGTACGCAAAGGACTTCTGGCCTGACAGCGAGCGCAGCATCGGGACTTCCGGCAGCGCTTCCGTCTATGTCCATTCGAGCTATGTGACCTTCGAGGACCTCACCATCGAGAACAGCGCCGGGGACGGGCCGGAAATCGCCCAGGCCGTGGCTCTCTTCGCCGACGGGGACTTCCTCTTCTTCCGCAACTGCCGCTTCCTCGGCAACCAGGACACCATCTACACCTACGGGCGCTACGGCAAGGACGGAGGCATCAAGAGGTGCTACTTCCTCGACTGCTACATCGAGGGCACGACCGACTTCATCTTCGGGCCGAGCATAGCCTATTTCGAGAACTGCCTCATACACTCCAAGAAGAACAGCTATGTGACGGCGGCCTCGACCCTGCAGGGCCAGAAATACGGTTATGTCTTCAAGGGATGCCGGCTGACCGCCGACGAGGGAATCACCAAATGCTACCTCGGCAGGCCTTGGGGCGCTTACGCCAGGACAGTCTTCATCGAATGTGAACTGGGCTCCCACATCCTTCCGGAAGGCTGGCACAACTGGGAGAAGGAGGGCAAGCCGAACACGGAGAAGAACTCCTACTACGCCGAGTACCGGAACTACGGGCCGGGAGCTGCGGACAAGAAACGGAGGGTCAGGTGGTCGCACCAGCTCAGCGACAGGCAGGCCGCCGAATACAGCTTCGAAAAGGTGATGTACCAAAGCAACGACGGAATAGTCTGGAACCCTTACGACAACAGATGACACATTTACGGAAACTGACGATGAAAAGAGCAGCAAGTATAATTTTGGCTCTCGCCACCCTCGTCTGCGCAGGCTGCGGCCGCTGCAGGTATTCCCTTGAAATGGTCCGTTCGGAGATGCGGCGTAACCCGGACGCGGCGCACATCGACGGTCTCGAGGGCAGGCTCAAATGGAACTACACCACAGGGCTCGAACTGAAGGCCTTCCTCGACGTGTACGAGGCCTACGGAGGCGGGGAGATATTCGAATATGCCGAAGCCTGGTACGACAGCATCATAGACTCCTGCGGGACAATCCACAGCTACAAGCTGAAGAATTTCAACACTGACCACGTCTGTCCGGGACGCAGCCTCTTCTACCTCTACGACAAGACGGGGAAGGAAAAGTACAGGATGGCGATGGACACCCTCTACAGCCAGCTCCGCCGGCATCCGCGCACTTCAGAGGGCGGTTTCTGGCACAAGAAGGTCTATCCGTGGCAGATGTGGCTTGACGGCCTGTATATGGCCCAGCCTTTCTACGCCCAGTACGCCGTCCGCTTTGCCGGGCCGGAGCAAAGGGACTCCATATTCGCCGACATAGTGAACAACTTCGAGGTGGTCGCCGCCCACACCTACGACCCTGCTACCGGACTCTACCGCCACGCCTGGGACGAGTCCCGGGAGATGTTCTGGTGCGACAGCGAGACAGGCCGCTCGGCCCACGCCTGGGGCAGGGCCCTCGGATGGTACTGCATGGCCCTGGTCGATGTCCTCGACTGGCTGCCGGAAGGCTTCGAAGGGCGGGAAAGCCTGATCGGCATATTCAGGGGAATATGCGGAAAGCTGCCTGAATATGCAGACCCGCAGACGGGGATGTGGTACCAGGTGCTCGACTGCCCGGGACGCGAAGGGAACTACGTCGAAGCCACCTGTTCCGCCATGTTCACATATTCATACCTGAAAGGCCTGCGCAAGGGCTACCTCGACGAGTCCTTCAGAGGATATGCCGGAGGGCTATATGACAAGCTCGTGGAGACCTTCATCCGGAAGGATGCGGACGGGACGCTCAGCCTGACAGACTGCTGCGCCGTCGCCGGCCTGGGCGGGAAGGACCAGCGCAGAGGCGACTACGACTATTACATCAACGAAAAGCGATGCGACAACGACCCGAAGGGCATAGGGCCTTTCATCTGGGCCGCGCTCGAAAACGAACTCAAGCGATGAAGAAACTTATCCTGCTGCTGCCTACAATCCTGCTTGCCGTTTCCTGCAAAAGCGCAGGCGGAGCGACCGCGCTTCCGGAGCCCGACAAACTCGTGGCTCCTTCCGGCGTCACCCTGACAGCCGTCACCGACAATTCGCTGGAATTCAGCTGGTCGGCCGTGAATGGCGCAGACTCCTACACCTACAAGCTCCTCAAGGGGATGACCCTGGTGAAGGACGGCTCGGTCCAGGGGACTTCGGCCGGGTTCTCCGGCCTGGAGCCTGCCACGGCCTACAAGTTCGCCGTGAAGTCCGTGAAGGGGACAGTGATGTCGGGCTATTCAGACTACGCCGAAGCCACTACCCTGAAGAAGGATGCCGGCGAGGGCGGCGCACTTCCGGACCCTATCAGTGATGTCTATGCCGGAATGCAGCTTCCTGCCTCCGAGGAAGAGGACGGCCTGACAAGGGCTTTCCCGGGTGCGGAAGGCGGCGGAATGTTCACGACCGGAGGACGCGGCGGCAAGGTCCTGCACGTCACTTCGCTTGAGGACAGCGGAGCCGAGGGCACCCTGCGCTGGGCCGTGAAGCAGGATTATCCGCGCACGGTCGTGTTCGACGTGGCCGGAATCATACACCTGAAGAGCCCTTTGAAAATCGAACACGGAGACCTCACCGTAGCGGGCCAGACAGCCCCGGGTGACGGAATATGCATAGCCGACCGCTACACCCAGATAGCAGCCGACAACGTCATCATCCGCTTCGTGCGTTTCCGCCTCGGCGACCGGGGCAGCGGTGCGGGCGACAGCGACGACGCAATCTGGGGAAGGTACCAGAAGAACATCATCATCGACCATTGCTCGATGAGCTGGAGCATCGACGAGTGCGCCTCCTTCTACTCCAACTCCAACTTCACGATGCAGTGGTGCATCATCGCCGAAAGCCTCAAGAGCTGTTCCCTCCACACCAAGGGCGACCACGGCTACGGCGGCATCTGGGGCGGAGAGAACGCCTCCTTCCACCACAACCTCCTCGCACACCACGACAGCAGGAATCCGCGCTTCGACCATCCGCACATCTATTCCGACCATTCCAATCCGTCAATGAGGGGCGTGGTGGACTTCAGGAACAACGTCATCTACGACTGGGGCAGCAACAGCTCCTACGGAGGCGAAGGCTACGGAGCCGGCAAGGGAACGGGAATCAACATCGTGGCCAACTGCTACAAGCCGGGTCCGAGTTCGACTGACCGGAAATATTTCCTGGACGCCTACGCCGTCTATTCGAGCTGCTCCACCTGCGGGACCAACATCGAGGACGGCTACCCTCTCGTCCACATCAAAGACAATGTCCACAGCGCCCACTCCGACATATCCTCCAACAATGCTTCGGGAATATACTGGCACAACGGAAGCGGCCACACGAACTACGGCAAGACCTCCGGAGAGGAGTTCAGCGTCAGCGGCCCGTCCGGACAGGCCTGCGTCACCACTACCCACAACGCTTCGCAGGCGCTCACGCTTGTCTGCGAATATGCCGGGGCCTCCCTCTCCAGGGACAAGGTGGACCGGCGGACAGTCTCCGACGTGAAGGAGGGCAAAGGCCGCTTGGTCAACGACATCCAGGCCGTGGAAGACCTGTACGGCTTCTCCTGGCCGGATTATTCGGCAACGGATGAAGAGGCCGCCATCGCCTCCGGGGATTCGGACGGGGACGGAATCCCGGACTACTACGAGGCTCTCTTCGGGCTGGACCCGAAGAACGCTTCCGACGGCGGGGCCGTCACGATAGACAAGAAGGGCAGGTACTCGAACTTCGAACTCTATCTGCATTATCTCGTCCGCGGAATCGTCGGCAACGGAAACGGGAGCGGCGACAATTGAAAAACAGACAATATTCCATAATACTAATAACCATTAAAACTCAAACCAATCATTATGAGTAAGATCTTTATAAAACTCACCGCATTGGTCCTCGGGCTCGGACTGGGAATCAGCCTTCAGGCCCAGACCGTCACCGGTGTAGTCAAAGACTCGGGCGGTGAACCGGTGGTTGGAGCCTTCGTCCTTGAGAAAGGAACCAGCAACGGTGTCACCACAGGCATTGACGGAGACTTCTCCATCAAGGTGGCCGATGCCGGAAAGGCGGTGCTTGAAGTGTCAATGATGGGACTCAAGACAGCCATCATCGAGGTATCGGGCAGAGCCGCAGTCGATGTCGTTCTCGAAGAGGACGCCAATCTGCTCGAAGAGACCGTGGTCGTCGGCTACGCCGTCGTGAAGAGGCGCGACCTCCTCGGTTCGGTATCTTCCGTCAACAGCGACAAACTCACGGAACAGCCTGTCACGAATGTCAGCCAGGCCCTTTCCGGAAAGATGGCCGGCGTGTCGGTGACCACCTCGGAAGGTGATCCTGACGCCGACATCAAAATCCGCGTGCGCGGAGGCGGTTCCATCACACAGGACAACTCGCCTCTGTACATCGTGGACGGATTCCCTGTCGAATCCATCTCCGACATCTCCTCTTCCGAAATCGCATCCATCGACGTGCTCAAGGATGCCTTCTCGACCGCCATCTACGGAAGCCGGGGCGCGAACGGTGTCGTGATTGTCACGACCAAGAGCGCGGAGAAGGGCCAGAAGGTGTCCGTAAAGTTCAACGCCTACTACGGTCTGAAGACTATGGCCAACGCCGGAGCCATCAAGGCGATGGATTCCGAGAACTACGTCGCCTTCCAGTACGAGCTCGCCCAGATCAGAGGCAATGTCTCCACCAACTACGAGCCGTATTTCGGCAGCTTCGCCGACATCGACCTCTACAAGGGCCTGCCTACCAACGACTGGGTGGATATGGTGTTCGGCAACACCGGCTCGAACTACAATGCGGACTTCACGGTCAGCGGCAGCGGGGAGAACTTCAACTGGACTCTCGGCTACGCCCGCACCGGAGACAACGCCATTATGACCGGTTCGAACTACAGCCGTGACAACCTCAGTTTCAAGAGCAACTTCAAGACTTCCAAGACTACCAGCATCGACCTCAACGTCCGCTACTCCAAGACCAATGTCCGCGGAGCCGGAGCGAACTCGATGAACGACACCGGCACGACTTCCGGCAACGGAAGGCTCAAGCACGCAGTCTGCTACGCCCCAATCGCCATAAGCTCGACAGTCCAGAACATCGACGAGGAAGCCGACTACGGCGACAACGCTCCGCCGCTCCAGTCGGTCGCCGACAATGACAGCAAGAGGGTCCGTACCACCTGGACGGCCAACGCCGCCTTCAACTGGAACATCATCGACGGCCTGGTACTCAAAATCGACGGAGGAATGGAGGACTACTGCCAGGTGGACAACCGTTTCTACGGACTTACCACCTACTATGCCGGCAACTCCTCTTCCTACCCGAACACTCCTTCCAGCCAGTACAAGGACCTCAAGAGGAACAAATACCGCAACACCAACACTCTCAACTACAACTTCGAGAATGTAATCAAGAACGAGGACCACAGCCTCACCCTCCTTCTCGGTGAAGAAATGACGATTTCCAAGTCGAGCCTCCTCACCTCGATGATAGAGAACTTCCCGACCTTCTACGACGCGGAAATGGCCTGGAACTTCCTCAGTTCAGGAACTCCTCTGAGCACCGGCAACGTTTACTCGGCCCACGACAACCTCGTTTCATTCTTCGCCCGCGTAAACTACGACTACAAGCACAGGTACTCGGTGGGCGCGACATTCCGCGCCGACGGTTCCTCCAAGTTCGCGAAGGGCAACAAATGGGGCTATTTCCCGTCAGCAGCCGCATCCTGGACCATCTCCAACGAACCGTGGATGAAGGGAGCGGGCAACTGGCTCGACCAGCTCAAGCTCCGCTACAGCTTCGGTACCGCCGGAAACAACAACATCCCTTCCGGACAGCTCAACAAGGAGTATTCAGCCAGCGCGACCTCCTGGGTTTCAGGAACCAACACCTACTGGACGGCCGGAAAAATAATGAACAACCCGGACCTCAAGTGGGAGACCACCTACACCCACAACATCGGTCTGGATTTCAGCGTGCTCGGAAACAAGATCAGCGGTAGCATCGAAGTCTATCAGAACGACACCAAGGACCTGCTGATTCTCTTCCCTATCGCCGGTACCGGTTACGACAGCCAGTACAAGAACATAGGCTCGACCCGCAACCGCGGAGCCGAGCTCTCCCTCACAATGCCTCTGATCGCGAAGAAGGACTACGGTCTGTCGATCAACGGAAACATCTCCTACAACAAGAACACTGTCACCGACCTCGGCGGGCTTGCCGCCATCACGGGCAGCTCCGTACAGTCCTACTGGGCTTCGACGGAAATCGGTGACGACTACATCGTCCAGGTAGGCCAGCCTCTCGGCAATATGTACGGCTACCTCTGCGACGGGCGCTATGCCGGAAAGGACTTTGAATATGTAAACGACAAATGGGTGCTCAAAGAAGGCGTAGCCGACGACTCGGCCGTCATCGGATCATCCTACCTCATGCCTGGAGCCCTCAAGCTCAAGGATCTCAACGGAGACGGAGTTGTGAACGAAAAGGACAAGACCATCATCGGAAACGCCACCCCTGACTTCCAGGGCGGTTTCGGCCTGAGCGCCTATGTCAAGGGCTTCGATCTCAGCGCGAACTTCACCTACATGATCGGCAACGATGTTTACAACGCCAACAAGATAGAGTTCACATCGTCCCGCAAGTACTACAACCGCAACCTCATCGATATGATGGATGTCAGCAAGCGCTGGACCAACATCGACTGGACGACAGGCGAACTCATCACCGATCCTGCGACCCTGGACAATGTCAACAAGAACACCACGATGTGGTCTCCGTTCATCGGCAACGCTGTCTTCAGCGACTGGGCGGTCGAGGACGCTTCCTTCCTCCGCCTGCAGAGCGCGACGCTGGGTTACACCCTTCCGGAGAAGCTGACGGAGAAAATCCACATCCGCAAGCTCCGCGTCTATGTCACCGGCACAAACCTCTTCTGTCTGACCGCCTACACCGGTTATGACCCTGAAGTCGACACCAGGCGGGCGACTCCGCTCACCCCGGGTGTGGACTACTCTGCATACCCTAAGAGCAGAGGATTCGTGGCAGGTATCAATCTCACCTTCTAACAAGCCTGAAAGATGAAAAAGAAAGCACTATACATCATCTGCGCACTCGCGACGGCAGCCCTGCTCCCGTCCTGCGAAATGTCCATCCTCGACCAGGAATCCCCTTCCACCTTCGACGAGAGCACAGTCTTCGCCAATGCAGGACTTGCCGAGGGGACACTCTACGGTGTGGCCCAGGCCTTCGGAGAGACCAACAGCTACCGCGGACGTTTCCTCCCGTGGTACGGTTTCAACACCGACATCGAATGGTACAACGGTTTCGGAGCCACTTCCAAGGCGATGGACAACAAGAACGAAATCGCTTCCTACGGCATAACCAGCAACAACACCCAGATGAACCTCTCGAACGGCCCGTACAATATGATGTACACCGCGATAGAGAGGGCCAACCTCATCATCGAGGGGGTCCGCACCTGGGGCGACCTCGAATCCGACGCCGACCTACGGCATATTCTCGGAGAGGCTCTCACCCTCAGGGCTATGGTCTATTATGACCTCATCAAGGCCTGGGGCGATGTCCCTGCGCGCTTCACTCCGGTTTCGGTAGAAGAGATGTACGTCGGCAAGAGCAGCCGCGACGTCATATTCAGCAGAATCCTTTCCGACCTGGAGGAAGCCATCGGCTATCTCTACCTCCCGGGCGAAAGCAACTACACCGCGACCACGACCCGAATCAACCGTCTCTTCGCAGAAGGCCTCTATGCAAGAATCGCCCTCTGCGCCGCAGGCTACGCCCTCCGTCCGGACGACGGCTGCGTAGGCACCGGTGACGCAGGCACGGTCAGGCTCTCGACAGACCCGGAAATGTCTGCCGACAAACTCTACCCGAAGGCTCTCGGCTACCTCAAGGACGCCATTTCCTCTGGCAAGGCCTCCCTTGTCTCCGATTATGAGACCCTCTGGAAGAACTTCAACAACCTCGACATAGCCGCAGGCGGGGAAATCCTCTACAGCATTCCGTTCAGTAACGGACGCGGCCGCTGGAACTACACCTTTGCCGTCAAGAACGAAGGCGCCACCATCAACGGCGTGGCCTTCAGCCAGGGCGGCGTCGTGGGCCCTACCCCGGGCTTCTGGTTCAAGTACGGCGACAACGACACCCGCCGCGACATCACCTGCGCCAACTACTCCTGGGAGAAGACCGGCAGCATCACCCCTTCCGGCATCGCCAAATGGTACTTCGGCAAGTTCCGTTTCGACCAGATGGAGAGCAGCCCTTACGGAGGCGGCAACGACGACGGCATCAAGCCTGTGGTGATGAGATATTCGGACATCCTCCTGATGGCTGCCGAAATCGAGAACCAGCTCAACGGCCCTACCGCCGACGCCAAGGATTGGCTACTCCAGGTTCGCAGCCGCGCATACAAGGGACACGAGTCCGAGGCTGAGGAATATGTCTCCGGCCTCACGTCGAAGGAAGACTTCTTCAACGCCATCGTGGACGAGCGCGCCCTCGAATTCTGCGGCGAGTTCCTCCGCAAGGGAGACCTCATCCGCTGGAATATGCTCAAGTCCAAGCTCGACGAGGCCAAGCAGGATATGTACGACCTGCGCGACAAGAAGGGCGACTTCGCCTACCTCTCCGGAAACATCTACTGGCAGAACGGCAGCGGAAGCATCCCTGTGCTGATCTACGGTCTGGGCAGGAACGAACAGGATGTTCCGGAAGGCGACTGGGAGCTCATCGAGAACTACGTCAAGTACGATGACGCCAAGAAGTCCGACCTCTTCGAGGCCAAAATCGAGAACATCTACCTCAACAACCCTGAGGAATATATGTTCTGGCCGATTTTCGACAACACGGTTGACAACAGCCAAGGCTACATTGTCAATGACTACGCCTATTCAAAATAATGTAACCTTCTGACACTTATAAATATGAAATCATATAAAACTATTCTGGCGGCTGTTGCGGCAATCCTCCTCACAGGATTCGCCACGGGCTGCAACGACACTTTCGAGGAGATTTCCGAACTCTCTCTGGGAAGATGCCTCCAGCCTCTGAACCTTTCCGCCAAGGTTACCGACGGTCAGACCGTCACATTCGGATGGGACGTGACCAAGGACGCAGAAGTCTTCATCCTCGAGGTCTTCGACGACCAGGAGATGACATCCCTCGTTTTCGCGGAGGAAGTCGCCCCGTCCCAGGTCCCGGTGACGAAGTACCTGGATGTTGACAAGACCTACTATTTCAGGGTGGCCGCAAGGAGCGGGAAGAAGGACGACTCGAAGTGGGCCGTCTATCAGAAATCCATCAAGACCTTCGCGGTGAAGTCCAACCTCTATATGGAGGTGAGCGGCAGGGAAGCGACTTCCGTCTCCCTCGTCTGGACTGCCGACCCGGAGGTTGACAGGATTGAATATGCCGCAGCCGGTACCGACGAGTACGCGAGCTACACCCTCACGGCCGAGGACATCGAGAGCGGTACAGCCACCGTCACGGGGCTCGCTCCTTCGACCGAGTACGACATTATCCTCTACTTCTCGAGCGCCAACCGAGGCCAGGTGGATGTCTGGACTATGCCGGACCCTCAGGGACTTGTCAGGGTCTCCACCGACGCAGCCCTCGCCCAGGCGATTGCCGACGGCGCGAACATCCTCCTCACGATGGAAGGTTCTCCGTACACCCTCGGAGCCGACATCGCCATCGGTTACGACACTCCCAAGGCATTCAAAATCTACGGAGAAGGCAGCGTTGACGGCACCAGGCCTGTAATCTACGGAACAGTCAGCCTTCCTGACGGTTTCGCCGGCGGCGACCTCTACTTCGAGGGCGTCGAATTCAACGGCAAGGAGAACACCTGCGGCTTCCTCATCCAGCACAAGAACGGAGCCACCGAGGACGGTCTCCAGGTGAACAGCATCATCTACCGCAACTGTGTCATCACCGGCTACTCCAAGGGTCTCTTCTACGAATGGGGCAAGACCGTCAAGGTCGGAGAGTTCACATTCGACAGCTGCGACATCCACGCAGTGAACGGAGACGGTTCGGGCGGCGGCGACGGTTTCGACCTCCGCAACCCTTCCGAAATCGCTTCCCTCAATTTCGTGAACAACACCATCTACACCGGTTTCCGCACATTCCTCAGAATCGACGCAACCCCTGTCATCGGTGACGTGACATTCGACTTCAACACCGTGATGAACCTCTGCTTCGTGGACAACACGAACAACGGCGGCATCATCGGCTTCCAGACGGCGCCTTCTTCTTTCTCGCTGAAGAACAACCTCTTCATCAACATGACCGAGAAGGCCACGCTCACCAATGCCAACACCAAGTACATCAGCGGCGACAACCTCAACCTTTCAGCCGCTTCCAACTACTTCTTCAATGTGACCGAAGACTTCTTCACCGCCAACTTCACCCTTGCGATGGCTGCAGGCGAAATGCTCGAAAGCGACCCTTGCTTCAACGCGAAGGGAGGCATATTCAACATCCTCGCCTCTTCCGAAATATCAGGAAAGAAGGTGGGCGCGCCGAAGTGGTGGAGCGAATATGTCGAAGCTCCGGAAGACCTCACCCTGACGACCGTCGAAGGCTCCCACACCTGGGACTTCGGCAACGCCGTCTATTTCTCTTCCGACTTCACCAAATCCAAGGTCCGCGACCAGCTCCTCTTCGGAGTGACCGCCAACAAGATTCTTCTCGACGAGGGCGAACTCAGTTTCACGGCTGCCGCCGTCACCACCAGGAAGGGTGTCCCTACTGACGGTTACCTCGCCTTCCAGGTCAACAAGCCGGGTTCTGTCGTACTCAGGCCTGCAGACGCGAACAATCTGGGCAACCATCTCGTGGTCGGTGTAGGTCCTCTCAGCGGAGGAAGCATCACCATCAAGGGAGGAGCCGCCGCAATGAGCGATATGGGAGGAACCCAGAAGATTCTCGTCAAGGATGTGACCGAGGAATCCCTCGTCTATGTCTTCCCGTCCGGCCCTGTCAATCTCGCACAGCTCGCCTGGTCAAGCGACACCAGCGCTGTCAACACCTCCCTCCCTGCCCCTGCACCGGAAGCCAAGCCTACCACCGTCACCGCAGGAGAGCCTGAGGATGTGACCGTCACCTGGGAAAAGGTGGAGAATGCGGCAAGCTATTCAGTCGTATTCAGCGGCAAGACCTATGCTGTCGAAGAGGGAGAGAGCTACACCATCGCTTCCAACGTCGTGGGAATGCTCGACCCGGGCAGCTACCGTGTGGAAGTCTATGCGAACCCTGGCAGGAACGACATCTACAACACGATGTCCGAGGCCGGAGTCGCCTGCTTCGCGGTACAGCCTGCCGGCGGTGAAGAGCCGTCCGGAGGGCTTGTGGTCTCTTCCGTCGATGAACTCCTCACGGCAATCGATGCCGGCAAGGATGCCATCACCCTCAAGTACAGCGACAGCCCTTACGAAATCGGCCAGCTCACCCTGAGCACTCCTCTGCACCTGAGCGGCCAGACCGAAGGCGGCAAGAAGACTCCTGTCATAGCAAGCATCACTCTCAGCGGAGACATCAAGGGCGAAGGCCACGGTTCGGTCATCCTGGACAACCTCGACATCACCAATGACGGAACACTCTCCGTGCTCATCGAGGACAAGACAAATGCTCCGACCATTGATACGGTAGCCATCCTCAACTGCGACATCCACGGGACGAAGGCACTCTACGACAACTCCGGCAAGGCCGCATCCGACGCACAGGTCCTCATATTCAGAGGCAACCTCGTGGAGAACTGCTCCGACGGGGCCGACTTCATCGACCTCCGCACAGGCGCACACCACAGCGTCAGCATCGTGAACAACACCTTCGCCAACAGCTGCCGTACATTCATCCGCACGGATGCCGTACACGAGCTCAACTACCTCACGGTGCGCAACAACACCTTCTACAAGGTGGCCACCAACTCCAGCAGCAAGGACAACAACGGTATCTTCCACGTCAGAAGCACCGGCGGAGCAGGCCTGCTCGAGTACAAGGTTCTCAACAACCTCTTCTACTCCATCCTCATCGAGCAGACCCCTTCCAACGCCGCAGGCTTCCCTAAGTTCCGCAGCAAGGGCGGTCTCGACCCTGTGACAGTGGTCAACAACTACTTCTACAACTGCGAGGACCGCGAGGAGATGTCGGCATATTCATTCTGGGCATACTTCACCAAGGAGGCCGCCACCGCCGGCAACGGCGCCATCCTGCCTTCCGACCCTTGCAAGGATGCCGCGAACGGCGACTACACCCTCACCAACGGTGTCGTGATGAACGCCAATGTCGGAGACCCTCGCTGGAATCCTATGCGCGGAAGCGTTCCTACTTCTGAAATCACAGTCAAGAGCACCGATGAGTTCCTCACCGCGATTGCAGCGGGCAAGAGCACCATCACTCTCGCAGCCGGAAGCTATGACCTCACCGCAGTGGACGAGAGTTACACCGAGGTGGCCAACGGCAAGATCTCCCTCGTAAATTCGCTCAACCTTATCGGCGAGCAGGGTTCGGAGCTGATCGGCGGCTTCATATTCAAGGCCGGCGTCGGCAAGTTCACCGCGACGGGGATGACTTTCAACGGCAACGCCACGATTGACAATGTCTTCGAGGTGGTCGAAGAGGCAGTTGAAATCAGCTCCTTCTCCGTGAAGAACTCCACCGTCAAGGACTACAAGAACCGTCTGTTCTATATGGGCCAGAATGCGCACGTCGCTTCCATCGAGTTCTCGAGGAACATCATCTCCGGTTCCGCCGGAGCCGATTTCACCAGCGGCGACTTCATCGACATCCGCAAGGGTACGGCCAACGCTGTCCAGTTCAACAGGAACACCGTCTCCAACGCGGTACGCACCTTCGTCCGCTGCGACGCCGCCGTCGTCCTCAACTCCATCCGGGTCGAGAACAACACCTTCTACAACCTCTGCTATGTGGACAGCAAGGACAACAACGGTATCTTCCACGTGAGGGCGACCTCCCTGGACGAGTCGGCCTACATCGTCAGGAACAACATATTCGCAGGCATGCACCGCGCCTCCGAGACTCCTGCCCAGGCCAACGGCTATCCGAAACTGGTCTCCACCAACACGGCCAGCAAGATTCCGACCTTCAGCCACAATTATTTCAACGACATCGACACCCTCTCGTCCGGCTATAACTTCTGGACCAAGGACCGTGTCACCGAAGCAACCGCGACCGCAGGTTACGGCATCGTCCTCGCTGAGACTCCGTTCAAGGATGCGGCAAACGGCGACTTCACCCTCGTCAGCCCGCTCGCGGCTTCCGAGAATGTCGGCGACCCTCGCTGGAACGAGAATGCCTCCAGGTACGTGGGCACTCCTTTCGAATGCGCAAACCTCGAGGAACTGCTGATGGCCATCGCCGCAGGAAAGAAGGACATCCTTCTGACCGGTTCCGAATATGACTTCCTCGCATCCGAGGATGCCTCCATCGCCACCGGAGTCCTCCAGGTCAGCGGAGACCTCAGCATCAAGGGCAAGCTCAGCCACGGCGTGAAACCGACAGTCACCGGAGGATTCAAGCTTCTCGCCACCGACGGAGGCCTCGTGCTGGATAACCTGCACATCACAGGCACCAAGCTCAATCCGGACGACACCAAGACCACAATCGGAAACCTGATCGACATCGACGCTTCGGCAGTCCTGAGCAAGATAACCTTGAAGGACAATGACATCGAGAACTTCGGCAACCGCCTCATCAGCGGCTCCGGAGATTCGTCCTGCGGCCCTGTGACCCTGTTCGGCAACTATGTGACCGGCTTCGGCACCGGCGGAGACTTCATCGACTTCCGCAAGGGCAAGGTCAGCAGCATCAAGGTGGTCGGCAACACCTTCGCGAACGGAATCCGCACCTTCCTCCGCTGCGACGCAGCAGTCGTCTGCGGTGCGATCAACGTGGAGAACAACACCTTCTACAACCTCGGTTCCGTTGACAGCAAGGACAACAACGGCATCCTCCACGTCAGGAGCAGCTCCGCCACAAGCAACCCTCGCCAGATCATCGTCAAGAAGAACATATTCGCCGCAATGCACCGTGCGGTGGAGACTCCGGCCAACACGGCTGCGGGCTTCCCTCACCTCATCAGCAAGACTTCGGCGGCGATTGCGGTGCCTACCATCACCGACAACATCTTCTTCGACTTCGACGACCACGAGGACTTCGGCTGGTGGAAGTATCTCCCTGAAGGCAACGAGGACGCCAAGGAAAGAGTCCTCACGGAGAGCCCGTTCGTGGATCCGTCCGGCGGCAAGTACACCGTGATTTCCGCCTACAAGGGCTACGGCGACTTCCGCTGGTAATGACAATTGAAGGGAGGCTGGCCAGAAGCGCGATACAAGTCATTTCGACAGATACCACGACTCCGTGCTCCGCTCGATATGACAGGCACTTTGGCCAGCCTTTCCTTGTTTTGTATATTTGCAAGGAAAAACAATGACTATGACAGAAAACATCTTCTCTCTTGAAGGCAAGGTGGCCCTCGTGACGGGTGCCGCCTACGGAATAGGATTCGCCATTGCGGAAGCCTATGCCCGGGCCGGCGCGAAAATCGTGTTCAACTGCCGCAGCCCGCATCATCTGGAACAGGCCCTGGCTGACTACAAGGCCAAGGGCATCGAGGCCAAAGGCTACATCTGCGACGTGACCGACGAGGCCCAGGTCAAGGCGATGGTCGAAGACATCGAGACCGCTCTCGGCCCTGTTGACATCCTCGTGAACAATGCCGGAATCATCAAAAGGATTCCGATGACCGAGATGTCCGTGGATGAATTCAAGGAGGTCGTGGACATAGACCTGACAGCGCCTTTCATCTGCTCCAAGGCAGTCATTCCGGGAATGATACGCAAGGGCGGCGGAAAAATCATCAACGTCTGCTCGATGATGTCCGAACTCGGACGCGAGACGGTCTCAGCCTATGCGGCGGCGAAAGGCGGTCTCAAGATGCTGACCAGGAACATCGCTTCCGAATACGGCGGATTCAACATCCAGTGCAACGGCATCGGCCCCGGCTACATCGCGACTCCGCAGACTGCCCCGCTCCGCGAGATCCAGCCTGACGGAAGCCGCCATCCTTTCGACAAGTTCATCATCTCCAAGACCCCGGCGGCCCGCTGGGGAGATCCGGAGGACCTGATGGGCCCGGCCATATTCCTTGCCTCGAAGGCATCGGACTTCGTCAACGGACACATCCTCTATGTGGACGGAGGCATCCTTGCATACATCGGAAAACAACCAAAATAATCAGGAAATGAAACTCAACTGCACAGTCAGGCAGGCATCCGGCAACGCCGATGCAAAGCATTATGACACTGCCCGGATCCGTCAGGAGTACCTCATCGAAAATGTGATGGTCCCTGACGAGATCAATATGGTATATTCAATGTTCGACCGCATCATCGCAGGCGGAGCGGTCCCTGTCAAGGAGGAACTTCTGCTCAGCGCCCCTGGGATTCTCCGCGCCGACTACTTCACCCAGAGAAGGGAAATCGGCATCATCAACGTGGGAGGAACGGGAGTCGTGAAGGTCGGGGACGAGGAATATGTCATCCCGAACAAGGAAGCCCTCTACGTCGGCAGGGGCGACAGGCACATCAGCTTCAGGAGCCTCGACCCGGAGCACCCGGCCCATTTCTACTTCAACTCGGCCACGGCCCACAAGGAGACGGGCATCAAGCAGGTGAGCCGCAAGGATGCCGTGGTGATGCACTGCGGTTCGCTGGAGGAAAGCAACGAGAGGACCATCAACCGCCTCCTCGTCAAGGAGGTCGTGCCTTGCTGCCAGCTCCAGATGGGTATGACGGAACTTGCCCCGGGCAGCACCTGGAACACTATGCCGGCCCACACGCACGACCGCAGGATGGAAGTCTATTTCTATTTCGACCTTCCTGAGGATGCGGCAGTCTGCCACTTTATGGGCGAGCCTCAGGAGACCCGTCACATCTGGATGCACAACGAGCAAGCTGTCATTTCCCCGCAGTGGAGCATCCACTCCGCCTGCGCCACCCGCAACTACACCTTCATCTGGGGTATGTGCGGCGAGAACGACGACTACAACGACATGGACTGGTGCGCAACCGCCGACTTGAAATAGCAAAGGGTATGAAAGCCGGAATAATTGCAATAGGACTTGCTGCAGCATTGCTCTGCAGCTGCCAGAACGGTACATCCGAGAAGAAAGTGATGGCCCGTTACGTCCCTGAAAGGATGGACGACTTCGTGTGGGAGAACAACCTGATTTGCTACCGTGCCTACGGACCGGCCCTGGAGGGCAACCCGACTTCTCCAGGCTTCGACCTGTGGGTGAAACGCCCGGGAAAACTGGTTGCGGACGAATGGTACAAGGGCGCCCAGGAGAATCCCGACTACTATCACCGCGACCACGGCGGAAAGGACTGCTACAAAGTCTCCGTCAGCCTGGGTGCCGGAGCATCGGCCCCGCTCGTGGACGGGAAGCTGGTCTATCCCGACCACAACTACCAATCGTGGGAAATACTCAGCGAGACCGACGGGCAGGTCGTTTTCGTGTTGCGTTACGGGCCGTGGCCTCTTGGAGAAGGCAGCATCAGCCTCGAAAAGAAAATCACCGTCGAGAAGGACAGCTATTTCTGCAAGGCTGAGGACACATATTCAGGAGATTTCGACTCCGTCACCATTGCCGCCGGCATATTCACGCACGAAGTCGAGGATTCCCTTGTCCGCCAGGACAGAATCGCAATCTGGGAACATCCTTCGGACACGAGCGTCGAGCCGGAAGAAAGTATGATAGGGGTCGCCGTGTATATGCCGGATTCCGAGGGCGCCGTCCGGATTGAAGGAGAAAGGCCTCACCTTGTCTGCACAAAAACAGTCAGACCGGGTGAGACCGTAAGCTACCAGTTCGGCTCCTGCTGGAGCAAAGGCGACATCAACTGTGCCAATGACTGGTTCTACTTTGTAAACAGGCTTTAGAGAATGGAGGCCACTGCTGCCCTCATCCCTTCTTCGGCGATGAGGCCCAGATCGGCGGCCAACATATCGGTCAAACCCGGAACGGCGTTCAGGTCCTCGCCCCAGATGAGCTCAGAGGCACCGAGAACGCCTTCCGCAACTTTTCTGACATCTCCCGTTGCCCAGAGGTCCTTGAGAAGGGCCATTATGGCCGGGTCATCGTTCGGAACGATTTCGTCCTCTCCCCTCTTTCCGCCCTTGTAATAGGTAGTGATGGCGGCAAGACCGAGGACAAGGCCCTTCGGAAGTTCTCCCTTCCGCTCGAGATAGGTCTTGAGTCCAGGAAGGTCGCGGGTCTTGTATTTAGGGAAGGAGTTGAGCATGATGCTGGTCACGAAATGCTTGACGAACGGGTTGCGGAAGCGGTCCATCACGTCGGACGCAAACTGCTTGAGCTCGTCCATCGGGAGATTGAGGGTGTTCATCAGTTCCTCGAACATCACCTTGTGGACGAACTGTCCGATGAGTTCATCCTCGCAGCACTCCTTGACGGTGTCCAGCCCGCTGAGATAGCCCACCGGGGAGAGTACCGTGTGAGGGCCGTTGAGAAGGGTCACCTTCCTCTCGTGGTAAGGGGCTTCTGAAGGCACGAAGAGCACGTGGAGACCGGCCTTGTCTGCAGGAAATTCCGCGGCCACCTCCTTCGGAGCCTCGATCACCCAGAGATGGAAGATTTCGGCCTTGTCGAGCAGCTTGTCCTCGATGCCGATTCTCTCTGTGATCTGCGCGGCGGTCTCGCGCGGATAGCCCGGCACGATGCGGTCCACGAGGGTGCAGTACACACCGCAGGCGTTCTCGAACCAGTCGCTGAAACCTTCGCCGAGATTCCAGAGCCTGATATATTCACGTATGCACCTCTTCAGTTCCTTTCCATTGAGGAATATGAGCTCGCAAGGGAATATGATGAGACCCTTGGACGGGTCGCCCTTGAAGTGCTCGTACCTGTGGTAGAGGAGCTGCACGAGCTTGCCCGGATAGGATGAGGCGGGAGCGTCCGCAAACTTGCAGGACGGGTCGAAAGCGATGCCTGCCTCCGTCGTGTTGCTTATCACGAAACGGATTTCCGGCTGCTCGGCGAGTTTGAGATAGGCGTCGAAATCGGCGTAAGGATTGATTCCGCGGCTGATGACATCGATCATTTCCACCGTATCGACAGGTTTGCCCTCATCGAGTCCCTGGAGATTCAGGTGATAGAGACCGTCCTGCTCGTTGAGCATATCGACAAGGCCCTTCCCTATCGGCTGCACGACGACGACCGATGCGTTGAAATCGGTTTTCTGATTGGTTTTCCAGATGATCCAATCAACGAAGGCACGGAGGAAGTTGCCCTCTCCGAACTGGATGATTTTCTCAGTGTAAGTCTTTGCCTGAGGCGCTGTGGTGCGATTTAACCTTTCCATATCTTGAGTGTGAATCTTGTTTGCCCAAAGTACTTGGAATCTGTCTTTCCGCAAATGTAGAAAAAATTTTCGTGCCCGTGCACGGAAAAACGGAAAAGTTTGTAAATTTGTTGTCAGACACTGACTTGAAACAGTGATAAACCACATAAAGTTTCGCACCCGCAAAACTTTGATAAACCAAATTATCCGAGATATGTCATCCTTCATCAACGACGATTTCATGCTTTCCAACAAGTACGCCGAAGAGCTGTACCACGGAAGCGCCGAGCAAATGCCTGTCATAGACTACCACTGCCACCTCATCCCGCAGATGATTGCCGGGAACTGGCAGTTCAAGGACATCACCGAACTGTGGCTGGGAGGCGACCACTACAAGTGGCGCGCAATGAGGGGCAACGGTGTGCCTGAAGAATACATCACCGGCGGAATGTCATCCTGGGAGAAGTTCGAGAAGTGGGCCGAGACCGTCCCTTACACGATGAGGAACCCTCTCTACCACTGGACACACCTGGAGCTGAAGAGAGTTTTCGGAATCGACAAACTCCTGTCTCCGGCCACTGCGCGCGAGATTTTCGAGGAATGCAACGCCAAGCTGGCGACCCCGGAATTCCGCGGCCAGGAACTCATCAAGAAGTTCAATGTCGAAGTCGTCTGCACGACTGACGACCCGGCCGACGACCTGCGCTACCACAAACAGATAATGGAGCATCCTTTCGGGGTGAAGGTGATCCCGGCCTGGCGTCCGGACAAGGCAATGGCAATCGAGGACCCGAAGGCCTACAAGGCCTACCTCGCCGTCCTCGGAGAGGCCGCAGGGATGGAAATTGACTCATATTCAGACCTGCTCGAGGCTCTCCGCAAGCGTCACCTCTACTTCGAGTCGATGGGCTGCAAACTCTCCGACCACGGTCTCGAGACCTTCTATGCCGCCGACTACAAGCAGATAGAAATCGAAGCCATATTCAAGATGGTCCTCCTCGGCAAGACTCCGGGTCCGGGCGAGCTCGAGAAGTTCCGCAGCGCCTGCCTCCACGACTTCGCCGTGATGGATGCAGAATCCGGCTGGACCCAGCAGTTCCACATCGGGGCCATCCGCAACAACAACACCAAGATGTTCAAGATACTCGGACCGGACACCGGCTACGATGCCATCCACGATGTGCAGTGCGCGGCTGCCGGCCACAAGTTCTTCGACCGCCTCACCCAGGAAGGCCGCCTTGCGAAGACCATACTCTACTGCCTCAACCCGAAGGACAACGAGGTGCTTATGACTATGGCCTACACCTTCAACGACGGCACCTGCCCGGGCAAGATGCAGTTCGGCTCCGGCTGGTGGTTCCTCGACCAGGAGGACGGTATGCGCAAACAGATGAACGCCCTGTCGGCCCTCGGCCTCCTGTCCCGCTTCGTGGGGATGCTCACCGACTCCCGCAGTTTCATCAGCTACCCGCGCCACGAATATTTCCGCAGAATCCTCTGCTCGGTCCTCGGCGAGGACATCGAGAAGGGCAAGCTCCCTGCAAGCGAAATGGCATTCATCGGGAATATGGTGAAGGACATCTCGTACAACAACGCCAAGAACTATTTCAACTTTTAGCATTTCCCGGGAATGGCAGCATATCTCCGAATCAACAGGGCTGACAATGTCGCAGTCGCCCTGACCGGCCTGCACGCAGGCGAGAGCGTCGAAATCGAGGGCGGGAGCGTGGTGCTCTCCGAGGACATCCCTGCCGGCCACAAGTTTTCCCTCGCGGCAATCCCTTCCGGGGCGGACGTCATCAAATACGGCTTCCCCATCGGACACGTCACCCGCGATGTCCCGAAGGGGTGCCTCATCGACCACAACTGCATCAAGACCAATCTCTCGGGTCTTCTTGAATATGCCTACACTCCCGAGCTGACGGAAATCCCGGAAGCTGCCGGGAAGCGCTACTTCAAGGGCTTCCGGCGCGCAGACGGCCAGGTGGGAATCCGCAACCAGATCTGGATTGTCCCGACCGTCGGCTGCGTCAACGGAATTGCCGAAGCCATCGCCGCAGCCCTCAGGGAGGAGACAGCCGGACGCAGGGGCTCGGTCGATGCGATTGTGGCCTTCCCTCACAACTACGGCTGCTCCCAGCTCGGCGGCGACCACGAGAACACCCGGAAAGTGCTTGCCGACATGGTCCATCACCCCAACGCCGGAGGAGTGCTGATCGTGTCCCTCGGCTGTGAGAACAACCAGCTCGAACCGTTTATGGAGCTCGTCGGCGAGGTCGATCCTTCGAGGGTGAAGACCATCAAGGTCCAGGAGGTGGAAGGAGACGACACCGCCGCAGGACTGGAACTGGCCCGCAGCATATTCGAAGTGTGCAGCAAGGATGAAAGGGAGGAAGTGCCGGTCAGCGAGCTGAAGGTGGGCCTCAAATGCGGAGGCTCCGACGGGCTTTCCGGGATCACCGCCAACCCTCTGCTCGGGGTCTTCTCCGACTGGATGGTGGCCCAGGGCGGGACGACAGTCCTCACGGAAGTGCCCGAGATGTTCGGTGCGGAGACCATCCTGATGAACCGCTGCCAGGACAGGAAGACCTTCGACAAGACGGTCGGCCTCATCAACAATTTCAAGGAATATTTCATTAAGAACGGCCAGCCTGTCTATGAGAACCCTTCCCCGGGCAACAAGGCGGGCGGCATCTCCACTCTCGAGGAGAAATCCCTCGGATGCACCCAGAAATGCGGCAAGAGCATAGTCAGGGATGTTCTTGAATATGGAGACAGACTTTCCACAAAGGGTCTGAACCTCCTCAGCGCCCCCGGCAACGACCTCGTGGCCTCAACGGCCCTCGCGGCGGCCGGCTGCCAGATAGTCCTGTTCACCACCGGAAGGGGAACTCCTTTCGGCAGCTTCGTCCCGACGATGAAAATCTCCACGAACTCCAGCCTCGCCGCACGCAAGCCGGGATGGATAGACTTCAATGCCGGAGTGATTGCGGAAGACGAGCCGATGGAATTGACCGCCGCCCGCTTCACCGAGTTCGTTCTCGATGTGGTCAACGGGGAGCCGGTCAACAACGAGAAGCACGGCATCCGCGAAATCGCCATATTCAAGTCCGGAGTCACCCTTTAGCCGGGGAAGGGACTCCCCGCCGCGGCCTCCGGACAAGGCTGCTCCGCACCTGCGAAACGCAAAGAGCTTCTAATAGTTTTCGATGTTGAGCCTGGTGAGGATGTCCATATGCATATAGCAGTCGCGGTTGGCCGGGACCTTGTGCATCAGGATGTAGTCGGTAAGCGTTGAAACCGCGAGCCTGGACTGGTCTGCGGTGTGCTGGGAAATCAGGATAGTGACCTGCCCCTGCTTGACGGCCTCGATGTTGCCGTCGAGATCGTCAAAACCTATCACACGCCGTCCCGGGCAAGGATTCGCGGCAAGGGACGGAGCGATCAGATGGACCCTCGAACTGAACATCACGACATAGCCGATGCGGGGATGTTCCGCAAAGAAGGCCGACATCGTGGGCTCGATGGAGGCGGGGTCGGAAGGGTCGATGAAGACGGTGTGGATTCTGGTCTGCGGGAAATTGGCGTCCATGAAATCGGAGAAACCGGCGCGGCGGTTGATCGTCGGGTCCGACTGACGCGACTTGTCACGCCTGATGCGTACGATCAGGACCTCATCCACCTGCTCCGGGGTGCACCTGTCCGTAAGGAGGGAGGCGCAGAGATAGCCGCTCTTGTACATCGGCATCCCGAAATAGGCGAAATAGTTGCCGTCCTCGAGCTTGGTGTCCACATAGACATAGGGAATATCGTTGTCTTTCAGGACTCCCGCAATCTCCATCGCGTCATTCTTGAAGAGCGGAGGAAGCACGACTCCGGACGGTTTGCTCTCTATCATCCGGCTGCAGGCCTCCCTGAAGGAGGCGGCATCGTACTGGTCGTAGAAAAAGACGCTCGTGCCGACATTGAGGGAAGCGGCAAGTTCTCCACCGGCCTCGAAGCCCTCGTGAATCTTCTGCCAGTACTCTCCGGGAGTGTACTTGGGAAGCACGCAGGCGATTACCCGGTTCTTCCTGGTGGCGAGCAGGGAGGCGTACAGATTGGGTTCGTAGTTCAGTTCCTCGATTGCCTTGCGGACTTTCTCGGCGCTTTTCGGAGACACTTCCCCCCTGTTGTGGAGAACCCTGTCCACCGTGCCTTTGGACACCCCGGCTTTCTCAGCCACATCGAATATGGTAATTTTCTTCTCTTCCATAAAAATCCCCCCTACGCTACAAAGACAGAAGCGTTTGACAAAGATAGAAAATAAATTCCGTGAACGGGCACGAAATCACTGAAATTATTATAAATTTGCAGGAAATACACATATTCGAGAAACAGTACATTCATATCCAAAGAATATGGCAAAAGTTATCACTTTCGGAGAAATAATGCTCCGGCTCAGCCCGAAGGGCAATGACCGCTTCATCCAGACGGACTCCTTCAGAATCATTCCAGGCGGAGGCGAAGCCAACGTTGCTGTCAGCCTTGCCAACTACGGACACGACTCCCATTTCGTCAGCAAACTTCCCGCACACGAAATCGGGCAGATTGCCGTCAATGCGCTCCGCAGGTACGGAGTGAACACCGACTACATCGCAAGGGGCGGCGACCGCATCGGCCTCTACTATGCCGAGACCGGTGCTTCGATGCGTCCTTCCAAGGTCATCTACGACCGCGCCCACTCCGCGATTGCTGAAGCCGCTCCCGAGGACTTCGATTTCGATGCCATAATGGAAGGAGCCTCCTGGTTCCACTGGTCCGGAATCACCCCGGCGATTTCCGACAAGGCGGCTCTTCTGACCAAGCTCGCCTGCCAGGCAGCGAAGCGCCACGGGGTGGTCGTCTCCGTCGATTTGAACTTCCGCAAGAAGCTCTGGACCTCCGAGAAGGCGATTTCGGTGATGCGTCCGCTAATGGAATATGTCGATGTCTGCATCGGAAACGAGGAGGACGCAGAACTCTGCCTCGGCTTCAAGCCTGACGCCGACGTCGAGGGCGGCAACACAGATGCCGCAGGCTACGAGAACATATTCAGGCAGATGAAGGAAGAATTCGGCTTCAAGTACGTCGTCTCCACTCTCCGCGAGTCCTATTCGGCCACGCGCAACGGCTGGAAGGCCCTCATCTATGACGGGAAGGAGTTCTACCAGTCCGCACGCTACGAAATCGACCCTATCATCGACCGCGTCGGCGGCGGGGATTCATTCTCCGGAGGACTGATTCACGGGATGCTGAAATATTCCGGAGACCAGGCCGCAGCCCTGGATTTCGCAGTGGCTGCCTCCGCCCTCAAGCACACCGTCAACGGAGATTTCAACCTCGTCAGCGAAGCCGAAGTGCTCAGCCTCGCCGGCGGCAACACCAACGGCCGCGTCCAGAGATGACCTCCGTGCCGGAAGGACAGGAACAAGAGACCCCACAAAGAACAATTATGGCCAAATACAGCAAATTCGAGGTCATCAAGACCATGAAGGAGACCGGTATGGTCCCGGTTTTCTACAATTCGGACATCGAGATTTCCAAGAATGTCCTCAAGGCTTGCTACGAAGGAGGAGTCCGCGCATTCGAGTTCACCAACAGGGGGGACTTCGCGCAGGAAGTCTTCGGCGAGCTCGTCAAATATGCCGTCAAGGAACTTCCGGGGATGATTGTCGGAGTCGGCTCGGTTGTCGATCCGGCGACCGCGGCTCTCTACATCCAGCTCGGAGCCAACTTCGTGGTGGGACCGCTCTTCAACCCGGCCGTGGCACCGGTGTGCAACCGCCGCCTGATTCCGTACTGCCCGGGCTGCGGCACAGTGTCCGAGGTCGGCGCCGCCCAGGAGGCCGGCTGCGACATCTGCAAGGTCTTCCCGGGAGACGTTCTCGGCCCGGCCTTCGTCAAAGGACTCCGCGCCCCTATGCCGTGGAGCCAGATAATGGTCACCGGAGGAGTCAAGCCGACCCGTGAAAACCTCGAAGGATGGTTCAAGGCCGGAGTGACCTGCGTGGGAATGGGAAGCAACCTGTTCCCGAAAGACGTCATCGCTGCAGGAAATTGGCCGAAGATTACGGAACTCTGCCGGGAAGCCCTCGGAATCATCGCCGAGGTAAGGTAAACCCGCCCCCTGACTGCAACCCCCACACTACAATAACCACACAAGAAAATGACTAAAACCACGACACAACAGAAACTGATGACCAACTGGCGCTGGTGGCTCTGCTCCCTGCTCTTCGTTGCGACGACCGTGAACTATCTCGACCGTCAGGTGCTCTCACTCACCTACGAGGAGTTCATCAAACCGGAGTTCCACTGGACTGACGCCAACTACGGAACCATCACTTCCTTCTTCTCCATCTTCTATGCGATTGCCTGCCTCTTCGCCGGCAAGTTCGTGGATTGGATGGGGACCAAGAAGGGCTACCTCATCTCCATCGGAGTGTGGTCCCTGGGTGCCTGCATGCACGCAGGCTGCGGCCTGGCCACCGTCCTCTTGACTGACGGGGTTTCCAGCACCGCCGCCCTCAAAAGCATAGAAGCCGGAAGCAACATCGCCCTGGCTGTCTCGACCACCTCGGTTTACCTGTTCCTGCTCTGCCGCGGCATCCTCGCTCTCGGTGAATCAGGCAACTTCCCGGCAGCCATCAAGGTGACGGCCGAGTATTTCCCGAAGAAGGACAGGGCCTTCGCCACCTCCATATTCAATGCAGGTGCATCCGTAGGCGCCCTGGCGGCTCCGCTTCTCATCCCGCCTCTCGCAGTCAAGTTCGGCTGGGAGATGTCCTTCATCATCATCGGCGCCCTCGGTTTCATCTGGATGTTCTTCTGGACATTTATGTACGACAAGCCTGAGAACAGCAAGCACGTCAATGAGGCCGAGCTCGAGTACATCCATCAGGATGACGAACTCGAGGCCTCCGAGAAGGCCGCCATCGCAAGCGAGAAGGCCATCCCGTTCCTCCAGTGCTTCAAGTACAGGCAGACCTGGTCCTTCATCGTGGGCAAGTTCTTCACTGACGGAGTCTGGTGGTTCTTCCTCTTCTGGGCCCCTTCATATTTCAGCAACCAGTTCAACGCTCCCGCCACTTCAGGGCTGGGACAGGCGCTCATATTCACGCTCTACCTCATCGTGACGGTGCTGTCCATATTCGGAGGCTACCTGCCGAAACTATTCGTCGAGAAGAAAGGGATGAATCCGTATTCGGGACGTATGCTCTCGATGCTGATTTTCGCATTCTTCCCTATCGCCGCCCTCCTTGCGCAGCCGCTCGGAATGAGCACGAACTCTCCGTGGTGGCCTGCAGTTCTCATCGGTCTGGCCGGTGCGGGGCATCAGGCCTGGTCGGCTAACCTCTTCAGCACCATCGGCGACATGTTCCCGAAGAGCACGATAGCTACAATCACCGGAATTGGCGCGATGGCCGGAGGACTGGGTTCTATGATCATCCAGAAGGTCGCCGGAAACCTGTTCACCTTTGCCGAGAACGCAGGACCGGCCTTCACCTTCCTCGGCTTCGAGGGAAAGCCTGCAGGGTATTTCATAATGTTCTGCTTCTGCGGAATCGCCTACCTTGTGGCCTGGGCCTTCATGAAGATTCTCGTACCGAAGTATAAAGCGATAGAATACTGATGTCCAAAAGTACATTGATTGCAATCGCGGCTTGTCTGGCTTTCTGCCAGACGGCCGTTTTTGCCCAGGACCTGCTTGTGGTCAGTTCGGAGAACCTGCGGTGCGACGACAGCGTGCTGGTGTTCTCCCCGAAAATCGGAGGTGAGCCTCAACGGAGTCTCCCCACCCTGTTCCTGCTTCACGGCTGGGGCGGCTGTTTCAGGGACTGGAGCCGCAATACCGACCTGCAGGAACTGAGCGACGACTATGGTTTCAGGATCATCTGCCCCGACGGCTTCAAGGACAGCTGGTACCTCGACAAGGTGGACAGCACGGGGATGAAATGGCGCAGTTTCTTCTGGGAAGAACTGTGGCCGCTGGTGGACAGTGAATATGGTCTCGACTCCGGCAGGACCTTCATCGACGGCCTGTCGATGGGCGGCCACGGAGCAATGAACATATTCCTTGACCGTCCGGACCTGTTCCGGGGAGCCGGCTCGATGAGCGGTGTGCTGAACCTCCGGCACTCGGGCGGCTCGAGGGTGCTGATTCCGCAGATGCTCGGGGCGGAGGACATCGAGGACCCGCTGTGCGATGCGCAGTCGGCCCTGAACCGTCTCGAACGGGTCGCGCAGGCCTGCGGAGATGTCCCCGGAAGCGGAGCCGGCGGGAAACTGCTGCTCGTGAGCTGCGGGACACTGGACAAGACCTTCCTCCCGGCATCCGAGGAATTTGCCGCCAGATGCCGGGAACTGTCGCTGACCTGCATCGAGACCTATTCCCCGGCACGCCACAGGTGGCCGTACTGGGTCTGGGTTCTCCCTCAGCATCTTCACTGGTTCAAGGAGTCCCTGACGGGCTCGGAGATGGGCTTCACAGCCAAATAAGTACACCGTGGCAGGCCTTCCGCAAGGCTGGGCGGCGGGAAAGGACAACAGACAATGACTAATATGACAGACAAACAAAGAATAATGGCGGCCCTCCGGGGATTGTCTCCCGAGGCGCTGGAGTATTTCTTCCCGGGACTCGACTATGAAATGCCGGATGAGGAGTCCATCCATTCCGCAGTTTTGCCCCAGGGCTCTTCTTCCTTTACGGATGGAGGCCCGGCCGGGGAAGAAGGACATTTACGCGAAGGAAAGGCAATCAGCTTGTGCTGGATTCCTACGAAGGGTCCTGACAAGACCGGAAGCCATCAGGCATACGGACCCGTGTCCGAAGAGCTGGCTGACAGGCTGTATCGGGAATTGGAAGCCATCCTGGAAAAGTACGATGTCACAATGGATCAGATTGAAGCCGTCCTTTCCTACAAGATCGAACCCAGCCGCATCAGAATCACAAGCCGGAAAGAGATATTCCTGGTCGATTTCGACCGGCGTGAAGTGAAGATGGACCCCCTCACCAAGACCGTTTACCTGCTCTTCCTGAAGCACCCGGAAGGCATACGCTTCAAGGAACTGTCAAACTACGCCACGGAGTTGGAGGAGATTTACCTGTCCATCACCGGGCGCTCGAACCTGGAGGCCATCAGACACAGCATCAGGGATTTGACCGACCCGCTGAGCAACTCCATCAACGAAAAGGTGTCCAAAGCGAAGAAAGCCTTCAGGGAAGCGGTGGACGAGCGTATCGCCCGATTCTACTACATAGAGGGAAAACCGGGAGAGGCCAAGAGAATTGCTCTTGACCCCTCGCTGGTCATCTGGGAATAAGGTCCGATTATTCTTCGAAGATGTTCTCGGCACTGCCCATCGTGCTCGAACCGGCCACATCTCTTACATCAAGAAAGTGCTGCACCTGCTCCATAAACCTGTTGCAGGCCATTCCCCACTTCAAGCCCATTCTCTCGGTACCCTCCGGAGTTGACTCGAAGTTGAGGGCATTCGTGATGTCCAGATCGCCCGCCACCTCGACCGCATCCTGGTTGGCCCCGATGTAGGCGAATGTCCAGCCCTTCTCCTTCAAGCCGGAGACAAGGGTCCGGATGTCCCTCCCGGAATATTCTTCAGAAGAGTTCTCTTCGCCGTCGGTGATGACCGTCACGAGAACCGCGTCTCCCTCGGAAACGACTTTCGAGAGATTTGTGATGGCGAATCCCATTGCATCGTACAGAGGTGTGGTTCCTCCGGGGCAATAGTCTTTCGGGGTCATATTCTCGACCGTTTCCACAGGCACACGGTCCCTCCTGACCTTGACTCCCCTCATCCCTGCCCCCTCGAAAGTGATGACGGACACGAACTGGTGCTGCTGAGGGTAGTCCTTCCTGGCTTTCCTGATGCCCTCGACCGTCTCGTTGAGGGCGGAAAGGGCCTGCTTGCAGATTGAGTGCATCGAGCCGGACTCATCGAGGATGATGAGATTGTAAACATTTGTTGAGCTGTTCAGTTTTTCCATATTCGGTTAGTTTTATTGATGTGTTTCCGTTTTCTGCCACAAAGATAGCGGGCGGAGCGCCCATCGCCTCGACTTTGCAAGGCTTGCGAAAAAGTGAGACGCTGTGGCAGGCCGGGCAGGGAGAGAATGATTAAAGCAAAACAGTAGTAGCGTTTGGGGAGCGTACGTAGGGGTTGTCCCCTGAGCAGTAGAATTAAATGCAGCTTGTAGCCAGTTAAAGGTAACTACGGTTACTACTACACATCTACAATAGTTAAAGGAAGCTAGTAGCCTGGGTTCGGTTGGTACACCGAGGTCACTGAATCTACAATAGTAGAAATTAAAGGAAGCTAGTAGCCGGTGTGTTCCATATAGCAAAAAGTCGTTGTGATCTACAATAGTAGAAATTAAAGGAAGTTAGTAGCCGCGGATAAGCGTGACAGAGAACACCTCTTCCATCTACAATAGTAGAAATTAAAGGAAGCTAGTAGCCCATCTGATACAAAGGTACAACTAATTTTTATCTACAATAGTAGAAATTAAAGGAAGCTAGTAGCCAACGATAGACGACGGGCTTTTCCAATTCTAATCTACAATAGTAGAAATTAAAGGAAGCTAGTAGCCAAAACTTATGAAAACCGTAGGTGATTTTTTATCTACAATAGTAGAAATTAAAGGAAGCTAGTAGCCAAAGTCACAAGTTCGCAGGCGACGTTCCGTATCTACAATAGTAGAAATTAAAGGAAGCTAGTAGCCCCCTGGAGCAGAGAGCATCAGCATCGGTATCTACAATAGTAGAAATTAAAGGAAGCTAGTAGCCTACAGCGAGATGCTCTTGGAGATGGACACTAATATTACAGGACTTCGTGTCGCGTAAAGCGCGATTTGGAGTCCGATTGAGC
>JBJEJV010000006.1:0-6831 GCA_051878295.1 Candidatus Cryptobacteroides sp. | reverse complement strand
GTAAGAAAATCAATCGATTACAAGGATTCCATCACCCAGAATGTCCACCCCCCCTAAATACAAGTATCGAAAAGCATCTGCAATATAAAAAGAAAGAGGCTGATTTCAAAGTCTGTCGACTTTTCATCAGCCTCTTGTGCTCTGTTAGGGACTCGAACCCTAGACCCACTGATTAAGAGTCAGTTGCTCTACCAACTGAGCTAACAAAGCATTTGTTTGGCAAGATTCTCCAACCTTTGTGATTCGTTCGGGGCTCGAACCCGAGACCCCAACATTAAAAGTGTTGTGCTCTACCGACTGAGCTAACGAATCTTTCCATTCCCTCTTTAAAAGGTGCTCCTTTCGTTCGGGATTGCAAAGTTAGGATATGTTTTTGTCTTATCCAAACTTTTCGGCAAAAAATTGCGGATTTTTTGCACTTTATCGATTCAGGAGGCATAGTCCTCCGCATCTCTGCGCAGCCTATACATAGTCCTTTACATGCTGCTCATCTTCAAGTGGATAAACCAGGACATCCCCGCCGTTCACAGCCACTATGTAATCCTTCAGGCCCTTCACCACCACCTTGTCGGAAGATGCTGAATGGACGATGCAGCCTTCGCAGTCCACGAGCGTGACATTCTTCCCAACCGTGCTGCAGCCTGTCTCCTCGTCAGTCGAGGAGATGCCTCCGGACTTGGCGAAGGCTCCGATGTGCGACTTGACGGAGCTGTAGCTGCCGAGATCCGACCAGCCGAGGTCTCCGGCGATTACAGAAATGACATCGGATTTCTCGATGACTGCATAGTCGATAGAGATCTTCGGGCAGGTCGGGAACAGGGTCCTGAGGACCTCCTGTTCGGATTCTGTACCGAAGGACGCTGCGATTCCGTCCATTACTGAAGCAATCTGCGGAGCGTGGCGGCGGATCTGGGATTCGATGGTCGCGGCTGTCCAGACGAATATTCCCGCATTCCAGAAATAGTTTCCCGACTCCAGATACCTCTTAGCCGTCGCAAGGTCGGGCTTTTCTTCGAACTTGACCACCTTGACTACTTCGCCATATTCCTTACGCTCCGCGCAGATGTAGCCGTAGCCTGTTTCAGGACGGAATGGGGTGATGCCGACCGTAGCAATCCGCTCACCGGAGGCGGTGAACGCGAGCGCCTTGCGTATCAGAGAACAGAACACGTCCACCTTGAGTACAAGGGCGTCCGCCGGAGTGACCACGATGTTGGCCTCGGCACAGACGCTCCGGATCTTCCAGCAGGCATAGGCGATGCAGGGGGCGGTGTTGCGCGCCTGCGGTTCGGCGAGAATATGGTCTGCCGGCATAAGCGGTATCTGTTCCTTCACGATGTCCACATAGGCTTCAGAAGTGACAACCCAGAAATTGGAGATGTCGCAGAGAGGCAGGAAGCGGTCAACCGTCATCTGTATCATTGTGCGGCCGCATCCGAGCAGGTCGATGAACTGCTTCGGTTCAGCCGGGGTGCTTACCGGCCACAGGCGGCTTCCCACTCCACCGGCCATTATCACGACGTGAGTTTCCATCTTTCAAACTGTTTTGAAATCTTCCCCAAATTTAGGAAATTTCAATTCCCTTTCAAAAATAGCGGAGCATAATGAGGATATTTGCTAATTTTGCGTCAGAACGGCCGCCGCGAGCCAGGGCATTGTCCGGCTTCGGCGGCCGAAAAGACGAACAAAATCAACAAAAATGAAGTCTATCACAAAACTTGTCACGATGATGAGCATCGGAGCCATTGTACTTGCCGGAGCATCCTGCTCGCAGGCTGGGAAAAAGTCGGAAGAAGAAGGATTCAAATACCTGATCGACGAATTTGCGGACCTCAAGGTGATGCGCTACCGCATCCCGGGATGGGAGGACCTTTCCCTTCAGCAGAAGGAATATGTCTATCACCTCGCGGAGGCGGCCAAATGGGGACGCGACATCTATTTCGAACAGAACTGCAAAGGCAATCTTAAGCTCAGGAAAACCCTGGAAAAGATTATTGAGGAATATCAGGGAGACCGCAGTTCGGAAGACTATCTCGCCTTCGAGGTCTATGCCAAGAGGGTGTTCTTCTCCAACGGCGTGCATCACCACTACGCCGAGGACAAATTCTTCCCGGACTGCAGCAAGGAATATTTCGCATCGCTGATGGAGGCCTCCGGAGCCGCCGACCAGTCCGTACTCGACTTTGTCTATGACAGGGAATCGGGGCAGCAGAGACGTGCCACGGGCAAGGAGGGCGACATCGTGACCTTGTCGGCCGTAAACTTCTACGAAGGCGTGACCAGGAAGGAGGTTGAAGACTACTATGCCGGCATCGAGGACAAGAATGACCCAAGACCGGTTTCCTACGGCCTGAACACCACTGTGGCCAAGCGGGACGGCAAAGTGGTCGAACTGCCGTGGTGCGTCGGAGGCCTGTATTCGGAGCACATCGGGAAAATCTGCGAGGAGCTGGAGAAGGCTGCGGCAGTCGCCGAGAATGACACCCAGCGCGAGTGCATCTCCCTTCTGATTGAATATTACAGGACGGGCGACCTGCGCAAGTGGGATGAATACAACGTCGCCTGGGTCGGAGAACTCGACGGCACGATAGACTTCGTCAACGGTTTCGTGGAGGACTACAACGACCCTCTCGGACGCAAGGGAGCCTGGGAAGCCAACGTAAACATCAAGGACCACAAGGCTTCGGAACGTACAGAAATCCTTTCCGCCAACGCGCAGTGGTTCGAGGACAACTCCCCTGTCGATCCCCGCTTCAAGAAAGCTGAAGTCAAAGGGGTGTCCGCCAAGGTCATCAACGTGGCCTGCATCTCCGGCGATTCCTATCCGGCCACCCCTATCGGCATCAATCTTCCGAACGCGGACTGGATCAGGAAGGAATATGGCAGCAAGTCAGTCACAATCGCCAACATCACCCACGCCTACGACAAGGCGGCAAACGAATCGCCGAACAATATGCTGGACGAGTTCGCCTGGGACGATGCCGAGAAGGAGCTTGTCAAGAAGTACGGTTCCTATGCCGACGAAATCCACACCGACCTGCACGAATGTCTCGGCCACGGTTCGGGCCAGCTCCTGCCGGGAGTGTCCGCAACCGCAATGGGTGAATATTCATCTACCCTCGAAGAGACCCGCGCGGACCTGTTCGGACTTTACTACTCAGCGGATCCGAAACTCGTGGAGTTGGGAATAATGCCTGACGGCGAGGCCTACAAGGCTGAATATTCAAGCTACATCAGGAACGGCCTCTTCACCCAGTTCACAAGGGTCGAACTTGGCGCCAAGAACACCGAGGCCCACATGCAGAACCGCAAGCTGATAGCCCAGTGGTGCTATGAAAAAGGCTTGAAGGACAATGTAATCGAGAAGAAAGTCAGGGACAGGAAGACCTATTTCGTCGTCAACGACTACGAAGCTCTCCGCGGCCTGTTCGCCGAACTGCTCGCCGAAATCCAGAGAATCAAGAGCGAAGGCGACTACGAGGCCGGCAGGGACCTTGTCGAGACCTATGCGGTCAACATCGACCCGCAGCTCCACAAGGAAGTCCTCGAAAGATACGCCAAGCTGAATCTCAAGCCGTACGGCGGCTTCGTCAACCCGGACATCGTCCCGGTCGTCAAGGGCGGAAAGGTAGTGGACTATGCTCTTGAATATGCCGACAGCTTCCTTGGGCAGCAGCTCAAATACGGGCGGGAATACTCGCTCTGAGGCTCCCTGCGGCAATTACTGAAAGAGGCCGGCCGAAAGTGGATCTTCGGCCGGCCTCTTTCATATATTCCTGCAGGCAGACTGTCCGTCGCCACTGATTGACATCAGGCGTTGAAGCGGGCGCTCTGCTCGGCTATCAGTTCTTCAAGAACTCCTTCATCGAAGTAGTTGATTCTCATCGCACGCTTGACTGCGGCGAGGGTGTCTGCCGCTTCGGCGCGGGCTATTTCACTGCCTTTCTTCAGGACTTCATAGACATACGGAATGTTCTGCTCCAGTTCGTGACGGCGCTGGCGGACCGGCTCGAGCGTGTCGTTCAGAATCTCATAGAGGAACTTCTTGATCATAATGTCGCCAAGACCTCCGGCCTTGTACTGTTCCTTCAGCTCGTCGAGCGAATTGAACTCGAAACTTGCCTTCTTGCCGATGAAGCACTCACGGAACTTCGCGAAATGCTCATCCCGGCAGAATGCGTCGAGATAGGTGAACACCGTGTTGCCCTCGATGTGGCCCGGATCGCTGACCTGAAGATGGAGCGGGTCGGTGTACATCCCCTTGACCTTGGTCCAGAGAACGTCGGCCGGGTCGGAAAGATAGATGCAGTTGCCCAGGGACTTGCTCATCTTGGCCTTGCCGTCGGTACCGGGCAGGCGCAGACAGGCCGCATTGTCGGGAAGCATGATTTCCGGCTCCACCAGAGTCTCTCCATAGACGGAGTTGAACTTACGGACAATCTCGCGGGTCTGCTCGACCATCGGAGCCTGGTCTTCGCCAACCGGGACCGTCGTGGCCTTGAAAGCCGTTATGTCCGCCGCCTGGCTGATAGGATAACAGAAGAAACCGACAGGAGTACCGGCCTTGTTGTCACCTTCATCCGAGTCGGAAAAGCCCCTCATCTGGATTTCAGCCTTTACGGTCGGATTGCGCTGAAGCCTCTGGACTGTCACCAGATTGTTGTAGAAGAAAGTCAACTCGGTCAGTTCGCTGACCTGGGACTGGATGAACAGGATGGATTTCTCGGGATCCAGCCCGCAGGAAAGGTAGTCAAGAGCCACCTCGATGATGTTCTGCCTGACCTTTTCAGGATTGTGCGCATTGTCAGTCAGCGCCTGTGCATCAGCAATCATTATGAATATCCTGTCGAACTGACCGCTGTTCTGAAGTTCAACCCTCCTGCGAAGAGAACCGACATAGTGGCCGATGTGGAGCCGTCCGGTAGGACGGTCGCCTGTAAGTATGATCTTTTTTCCCATATTCAATCAATATCTTTTGTTTCTCACTGTCCTTGATTCTTGTCCTGCCCTTTCAGTCCCGCTCCGGTATTCCGCGGCAACGCCGGAAGGCAGACCCGCCCGCATCAATGTTTTATCAGGTTCAGGAACTCATTGCGGGTGCGGTCGGATTTCAGGAATATTCCCGAAAAAGCCGAGGTGGTGGTCACTGCGTTCGACTTCTGGACACCGCGGATTGACATGCAGGTGTGCATGGCCTCGATTACCACAGCCACTCCGAGCGGATGCAGGGCATCCTCCAGGCAGTCCCGGATCTGTTCGGTCAGGCGTTCCTGGACCTGAAGTCTCCTCGCGAAGGTTTCGACCACACGGGCGATCTTGCTCAGTCCGGTGATTTCCCCCTGAGGGATATAAGCCACGTGGCACTTCCCGAGGAAAGGCAGAAGGTGATGCTCGCACAGCGAATAAATCTCTATGTCCTTGACAAGCACCATCTGCGAATATGGTTCCTCGAACACAGCGGACCTGACGACTTCGACCCCGGACTGTGAATATCCCTGGGTCAGGAACTGCATCGCCTTGGCGACCCTCTCGGGAGTCTTCACAAGCCCCTCCCGCTCCGGGTCCTCCCCAATCAGCCGAAGAATCTCGCGGACATGAGCGGCTATCTGTCCGGTCACTTCTTCGTCATACTGTTCAACTTTCCTGTATGCCATATTATGTCAAGTATTTGCTTCCGCAATCCTTCAACCATTAACTTTCGTCCACCATTTTTGCCATATTCCGATGACAAATAAAACCGCCCGGCCTTTATGGTATGATAATTGTGCCGGACAAGACGCCTGCAAAAATAGTAAAAAAGCGACGGATATAGCGAATTTTGCATATCTTTGCGGCAAAATGGATGGATGAGCATCCTGTTAGGATAGAAATTTAAACCACTTTGTTATGTATTGGACGCTTGAACTTGCCAGCAGCCTGGACGATGCTCCGTGGCCTGCTACGAAAGAAGAACTGATAGACTACGCAAACCGCTCAGGTGTACCCGAGGAAGTCATCGAAAACCTGACCGAACTGGAAGATGACGGCGAGGTCTATGAATCCATCGAGGACATCTGGCCCGACTACCCCACAAAAGACGACTTCTTCTTCAACGAGGAGGAGTATTAATGCGTTTTTAAGCGCGGAATAATTATTAAATCCCTGTTAATCAGATAGATTAGCAGGGATTTAATTTATTTGGACAATGGCGTTTGACCGCCTCAGATGGTACGGTTTGTTTGGATAAAATGCAATTTTTGGAGGATGATTTGTGATTTGTTTGGACAAAATTCACTACCTTTACAGAGGTTTGTGAGTATTGCCGCAACCTCTGATTTTTAATTTCAAACATCCTTCAGCATGGGAAGACCGAAAAGATTATATCCATTGGGGCGCTACCGCCTGCATGTCAGGGGTGAGATAGATCTGGCCAAACAGTATCTTATCCAACTTGAATATACTTGGAACCGACAGGTGATACGCAAGGGTATGAATATCTTTGTCCGGCTTGGAGACTGGAACGAGAAAGCCAACAAGGGGCGTGGCGGAGTCAGGGCGAGCTATGGCCCGGAAGCCAATCGTATCAACAGTCTGTTGCTTGCAAGGGTTGACAAGATTGATTTATTACTGGCGGAATATCAGCAGAAGAATCCTAATCAAATTACAGCTCAGGTCATATCCGACTTTTTAGCTGACAAACCGATTGCACGGGATGATAAAGGAAAGGACTTTGTTGAATTTGTCATAGAAAGGCTCGAATCAGATTATTCCAGAAACCGTATCGGTAAGAGCCGATATGAAAACGGCAAGAGTGGAATGAATATCTTTCAAACTTTCCTTCGGGCTACAAAG
>JBJEJV010000005.1:0-1631 GCA_051878295.1 Candidatus Cryptobacteroides sp. | reverse complement strand
ACGTTCTACATCTGGAGGACGACGAGTTCTACGGTTCCGACTTCACGAGGATGATCCTTGTCAACGCCACCCTGCAGAGGGATGTCAAGGGAGACCTGGAAATCATCTCCTGCCGTCCATTTTGGAATCCGGGCTGCGGCCACAAGCCCTCGATGAGCGACGCCGAACTCGACATCGACAATCATCTCGACGACGGAACGACCTGGGCGGAAAGCTGGCTGAGGCATCCGAAACTCGACCACATCTGTATGTGCTATGCGACTCACGCAGTAGTGACACATCAGGACTACCCTGTCCCGGACCTTCTGAGGATGAACACATTCGAGGTAAAGGTGGACGTTTGCGTGCAGCAGATAAGCGAGCAGGACGGGACGCGCCTCTTCTGGTGGAAGGACTGCTCCGAGCAGGAGTTCATTGACAAGTTCATGCACGAGGCCCAGAGCAGACCTTCGGGAGAGAGCCTCGGGGAGTTCGTCTGGAGGAGGGGCATTGAATATTTCGACCTGAAGGAGGAAGAAGAGTGTCACAGACGGTTCCTCAAGGACTTTGACACACCTCCAAGAATGGACTGCGAAGAGATGAAAGACCGGCTTAAGACCGATATCATCTCGCATCTTCCGGACTGCCGAAAAGACGACACTTTGGCCGAGGAATTCCTGAAGGAGGTCAGGAAGATAAACAGGAAACTTAAAGGATTATAAAATATGGACAACAACGATTGCAGATGGCCTGTGGCCATCGGAACTACAGAGGACGGTGAGGCAAAGGTGTTTGATTTTGCGACCGCATCCAACATACTTGTCGCCGGAGCCCCGAAGCAGGGCAAGAGCACGGCGATTGGTACAATTGTGGACGCTATCAAGAGCTGTCCGGAAGCATCCGGAGTCATCTTTTTCTCCATTGACACGACAAAGCCCCATTGGGATGCGGAAGATACGCTCGGCTCACTGTGCCGCGAACTGGACAGGAGGGCGGACCTGCTTGGCGTGGCTGTTGACATTTCAGGATTCCCTATGATTGTGGCTGTGATTGATGACTATTCCGACCTGATGATCATCAGCAGAAGGGATTTCAGGCGGATTGTCAAGGATTCCATCCTGCGCCTCGCCAAGGAAGGACCGGAAGTAGGGATGCGCCTGATTCTGGTGACCAGACATCCGGCGCAGGAAGTGAAGACACTGCTCCCCTACTTCCCCACCCGTATGGTGTTCAGGGTATCCGACCTGAAGGACTCCAAGGCGCTGCTGAAATCCGAGGCGGCGTTCTGGGAATTGAACGGCAGCGGGGAAATGTTCTTCTATGACAAAGGCATCATATCCCAATGCAAAGTTTGTAATCAGTAATGTGTCAAGTCTTGCTGATGATTACCGGAAAAACCGTAACTTTACGTCTTGACAATAGAATATATGGTATATGGACGATATTACGACACATTCAGGATATGATTCACTTGTAGAGAGTATCGGCATCCTGCTGGACACTGCTCGTGCCCAAATAGCTTCATCGGTCAACACGATTCTGGTCCAGACTTATTGGAATATTGGCAAGTATATTGTCGAGTTTGAGCAGGCCGGCGCCCAGCGTGCGGAATATGGCAGCAAACTGTTGAACCGACTTTCAACCGATTTGAC
>JBJEJV010000004.1:0-29859 GCA_051878295.1 Candidatus Cryptobacteroides sp. | reverse complement strand
AATGTATAACTTTACACCTGATGGTGCTGTTGCACTGTCAAATTGAATTCGGCACAAGATAAGAATTCCTTACAGAACTTAATCCATTTACCGACAGCATCTGTGTATCCCTCTTTATCTCCTGTCTGTTTTAGGTAATCTACCTGAAACTTTTTCTTGCCGTTACAAGTCTTGTTGTTCAGCTCATAGACTTCTTTGCTGATTGTGAGCGGCTTTTTGAATTGTGGTCCACTGATCACAATGCTCTCGCTCGACTTATTCTGTTGAAAGTGCTGATGTACTTCCTTAAGTTGGGTTGAGCACTTAGGCACCATCGTGGTGATGTCTTTAAAGTATTTGTAAACCATTCGCTCGTAGCAATCCCCATCGCAAGGCATCTCCTTGCCAAGAAGTTTCTTGTGCTGCTTATCCATAATAGCGACATAATACAGCCCATTGCGACGAAGGATCGAACAACCATAGTCATTAAGTTTATTTTCATCCCATCCGCCGAATAACTGAGCATTGTCAAAATTGAGTTTTATCTTTTTTGTGCTATATGGTTTGCGAACAACGCGATTCCTGACTTTGTCATAAAGATGCGACACTATATCAAGTTCTGCCCAAAGAGGGAACAATTCTCCATAGAACCGCTCATCCTTTCCACTTTCAGAAACAGCTCCTATCAAAGGCTTGACAAATCGCTGAAGATCTTTCAGCGAATCTAGAAGGGCTTTAATCAATTCCACTTGATCCGGATTCTGACAAAGATTCTTGTCGTTTGGATAAGGGTTGTTAAGGAGATCGGCAACTTGCAAGTATGCATCTTCTATTCTGCAAAATACATTTCCGCTGACATATGATTCATCATTGGATGCATTAAGGTTCCTAAAGTAATCAGCAATGGATCCATTGACATCAGGATTGAGGGCCTTCACACAATTATCGATATATGCTATACTGAAGCACTCGCTACGCTTGAATAAACTGGAACTGCGCTTCTGGAACTCTTCCTCTGATTCTGCTTTTTTTCTTTTGAGAATTCCTTCTTTCAGAAAAGCAGTTTTGATGGCGGCCTGGATCAATCCCCAATCCTTGTAATGTCTTTGTGAAATCTCAGACAGCTGACTGTCGTTCTTTATAAAAATCCCATCCAGATTGAAGGAATCAATGGATTCCAACAAATGCTTTAGACCATTTTCACATAGAACCGTATTCTGCAGAGTCTCATAGCAATTCCGAATAGCATCAATCAATTCCTGATCAGACTCGAATTCCTCCGGCAACCATGAAACGGCAACCCTATCGCTTAAGATTTGTTTGTACAAAGTCTTGAACTTTGGTAGTTTTGCAGTACTATGCCTCTGATTATAGAGATTGATATACTCATTCAATCCCTGAATTTTCTTGTCGGAATTCTTTTCAGTTCTTCCACCAATAATCGAGTTGTAAAGATCGATCTTGATTTGAGTCAATACCATATTATAGTATTTCAATTCGAAGACTTTAGCCAAATCATCTACATCCAGATATTGTTTAAAGTCTTCGAACAATTGTTCAAGACAATCTTTAAATTCCGGAATTTCCATAATTCTCTCGAATACTTCCATATTGTCAAGAAAGCGGGGAAGATTATCGTTTATTAATCTGTATGGTATTCCAGTAGAATGTTCTTCAGAAGTATAGATATTTGCTCTGTTCTGATGAAATCCGGTGAAGTATGTAGTAAAATCCCTGAACTCCAATACAACCTTATCAGCCTCATCGCGACTCAAACCACAAAGTTGATCCGGTCCTGCTTTCACAAAGAATTGGAACAGGTCTTCCCTTATCAGTTCTTTCTTGCATATCCGTTTAAATTCAGCGGTGTTTTTCAAAGCCGAGCTGACATCCCCTCTAAGTTTTACTTGGAGTTTTTCAAACTCGTCTTTCTTTCTCAAATCTGATGCTTTTTGGGAATACAACTCACGGTAATGGGACAAATCATTGACATCGAATTGAAAGCCAGTTAGAGTTCTATCGATGTAGTCTTTATGATACTCATCGATAAGTTTTTTGACAATTTGATAGCTTTCCGCCCTATGTTCATCGTCTTTCAGAAGAGAACCCTCGTAGATGTTGGTACGTGTCGCACCTACAGGTATAGCCTCAAAACGCAAGGTTTTTGACAGATTATACAATCCTACAAAATCATTGAATTCCATATATTATTGTATTAAGACTTTACATTTGAATGGGTTAATATGATATCCATCCTTTTCTCTCTTCCTAAGGATTCAGGGAAACGATACTCTCCCCAGCCTTTTTCTTTCTTATTTGCATTGATCAGTGTATCAAACCAATAATCATAATGCGTCCTGCTGATAATCGCAAAATCAAAAGCCTCATGAACTAGAGCGGCGACTGACACCCCATAGTACTCGTGAAGGTCTATCAGTTCCTCCAAATACAGGGCATCCCTTTTGCTTCCAAGTTCTTGAATCAGAGTCTTCTTTGGAAGAAGGAAATAACTGGCAAAAAGGTTGCACATTCTCTCCGCATCCATGCCTTCTGGAACTTCAAACAACAGGTGAGCAAGTTCGTGAGCTGCCGTGAATCTCAATCTTTCAACTGAGGTTTTTTCAGTTCGTGAATCAAGAATCATTACCGGAAACGCTTCATCAACCCAAGTACTCACCCCAAGAACACCATCCGGCAGGACTGAATCAAATACCCAGATTCCCCGCCTTTCAAGCAATCTCAAAATACTCGGAATCGCTCCATCGCCGCAAGCCCACTCCTCCCGCAGTTTGTCGGCAAGAACCGAAGCATCGTCAATCCCCGTTATCGGAAGGTTAAGTAAAGAACAATTGAACGATCCCGTCACGTGCAATGAGTCCAGTTTTTGGCGAAAACGCTCAGTGTGGAACAGTATCGTGGATTCAAGTTTCAAAAAATCTTCTTGTGATAAAGTATGAGGGAAACACGTCCTCAACAATGGAAGATTGATACGCTCATTTTCCATCGAAAAATACTCTATCGAAACACCGAGTGTCTGTGAAATGGCAGAAAGGACTCTTGGACGCGGTTTCATTATCCCGCACTCATACATAGAGAGACTTTGTTTTGACACAGCCCCTCCGATAGCCACCGAGAGTTCTTGAAGCGAGAGACCGGCGATGTTTCTCGCGATATGTAGTCTTGTACCGAAAATGCTCATATCTTTACAAATATACAAAATTTATATAAATCGTCAAGTTTCATCGCAAATAAAAATAGAATATTGTTTTACCATCCAAGTTCATATTACAAGCAGAGCTTCAGAAGGTCTGTCCTGAGATTCCCAAGTTGCCGGCCGCCCGCCCTCGACAAATGGGCCTAAAGCCTGCACCCCCACCACCGGCACTGTAGGGCCTGGTGGCTCGACAGGTCCTTTAGCGGAAGTCCCTCTGCCGTGCTGAATCCAGGCTGCATAAGGAAGGAAATCCCGGTGTTGACGAGAGGGCGCAGTTTGATTTGAATATTTTGATGGAGTTGCGTAACTTGTGTTGTCAATCAGAACAGAAGGAGCAGTTATGACATTTTCAGAACTTGAAAAACTTTACAACGATACCGGCCACGAAGCCTTCAGATCGTTCATCACCGAGATAAAAAGATTGAGGACATCCGGGGAGACCACGGATTTCCAGCTGGCCAACGATTTGGGGAAGATTGTCGAGAATGAACTGGAGGAATGCCGGGAAATCGGCTGTAAAGGAACGGGAATGGACGCCCTTGAAAGGCAGAGGCTTTTCAAGGCGGCCAATCTGACGGCCTGCTGCATACTTCTCTTGTGTGAAACAAGGTCCAGGACGGAAATCCGGAACAAGACGATGCTTCTTCTGGAATATCTCTCCTACCTCCAGTCCGGCAGCCACGACCTTTTCGGGGCGGCGGTCAGGGTGTGCTCCTATTCAATGACAAATCCAGGCTTCTCCTGGTCACTCCTGGAAACGCCCAACAACATCGACATCCTCGCCTACAACCTTTCGGAGAATGCCAGATTCGACAAGGAGGACAGGCTTCCTGCTCTCGCTGTCGATTCCGCCGGCTCGGTGAAGATTGAAGACGGAGTCCTGTCCGTCTCGTCCGCGCCTTCGAGGGAAAGCTGCGTCAAGTCATATTCAGACCACGGCGGGCTGCTTGAAGTCTGCACCAGACAGGCGAAGGACGAAAAGCTGAAAGCATCCGAAACCGACGAAGCCGGACCGCTGGAGAATTTCGCGAGAATATTCCTGCTTTCACAGTCCCAGGCAGCCAGAAAAGGGCAGGCGGGCAAGTTCAGGAAACTCGAGAAAGGGAAGAAATACACCGTCAGGCTGGCGCCTTCCGAGGACGAGGAGACTCCGCACCTCGACTGCGCCCCGCTTGACGTGGAGTCCGAGGCACTCTGCCATATCCAGTCAGAAGAATTGGTCATGGGGCTATACACCAGGAATCTGATTGAATATATCTACGACGATGATTGTATCGAAGGCGCAGTGCTGCTCGACGATTCCGCCGCCGGGCCCGTCTTTTCCATCAAGGAAGCCTATGTGAATTATGCCAGGGCGGTTGCACAAAAGGATATGAGGGACAGGAGGGTCTATCAGGCCAGGGTCGTAGGTTTCTTCAAGGGCAAGACCGAAGACAAGGACAGGGTGATACTCCTCTCCGACAAAGGCTACGGTGGTCTCTTTATAAATGACCGCAGTTTGGAAATGGGTCAGGTGGCGACAATGTACACCCAGAACATCAACGGGCCGGATGCGGCTTTGTTCATCAATATGGCCCGGCCGTCTTTCAGCTATCCGGAAACTCCGGGACAATTCAACGGGGAAGAAGTCCTCGCCGATTTCGTAAAGGACAAGAAAGAGGCCCTGCAGAATCTGCGCAATGCCAGGAAGGAGGACAAGGATGCGGGAATATTCAAGGACATTGTCCGGCAGATTGCCCTGATTCTTTTCAGCTCCGCCGAAAAACGTTCGGTCGTGAGATACCGCGACCTTCTCTGCTCGGCCTTCCTTTTCAACATCGCAGGAGACGAGAGCCGGAGGGATCTGGCACGCGGACGCGCTGATTATCTGAACCAGTGCCTCCGGCTTGCTGAAGGGCTCGAAGTCAGGCCGCTTGACGACAATGCCGCTCTATCCGAAAAGGAGAAAAGGGTTGTCAGGATGTTGTCCGGCCTCGGTTCCACGAGAGACATCTGCCAGGCGGCATCCCTCATCCAGGGAATGGACGATCCCGCCGGACAGGAATTAGCAAGACTGTTTATGGCGCACACCCTGTCCTGCATCAACCAGGATGAGCTGAGCGTGTCCCGGGAGAGCCTCCGCAGGAAAATCTGCGAACTGCTCGGCGTCGTGGACCACTTCCGGGGAGACATATTGAAGGGCGGCGGCAAATACGGCAAGGGCGAGCTTGAGAACGTGGAATTCAAGTCCTCCTACGTCTTCTACAACAAGGACGGAAAGCCGGACCTGTTCAAGCAGGGACGGGGGCAGGTGCTTGAAGCCGTCTGCGGGTTCATGAACAAGGATGGCGGGACTGTCTATGTGGGAGTGAACGATGCCGGAGACCCCCTCGTCAGCGAGACCTACGGCCTGAATGCGGACATCGCCTGGTTCCGCAGCAATTTCCACACAGTCAATATGCTGAGGCGCAACCTGTTAGGTCACAACGTCCCGCAACCGGAGAATCTGGACTCGTACTGCAGGTTCCTCAACAGCGAGCTTGAACTCTATTTCAAGCCTACCGTGAGGGGCTGCGTGTCCATCTCCCCTACCGAAGATATGGACGCAATCAGAATCACGGTCAAGCCTTCCGAATATGAAATCGCGAAGCTCTACACGGACAACAGCTGGAATGAGGGTTGCGTGTACGTGAGGGACGGCGAGGAAACCCGTCCTATGACAAGGCACGACCAGGAACAGCGGCTGATGAAACTGCGCAGGGTGGGCAAGGTCGAACAGTTCATCCTCATCCTCACGGAAGCTATCGACACGAAGCGGAAAGTCACCCTCAAGGAATATGCGAGCAGCAACAGCAACACTGTCAGCGACCGTTTTGTCGTCCCGATCAACTTGGTTTACAACAACGAAAACCTGTGGGCCTATGACATCGAGAAGAGGAAGTGCCGGGTATTCCGTCTGGCAAGGATAGGGAGCATCGAAGTGGAGGACTCTACCTACAGCCACGCCTTCGAAAAGGGCGAGGCTGATGTGTTCCGCTGGGTAAACCCGGAAGAGAACTATCACATCAAGCTGAGAATGGACATCTCCGCCGTGAACAATCTTCTGGAGGAATATTCAAATGCCAGGAACCTTCCGCGGGAGGAGCTCTATCAGGAAAGTCCTGAAAAATGGATTCTGGACACGCAGCTCCACGGACTCGACGCAGTGAGGCGGTTCTATCTCGGACTCGCCGACAAGATAGAGATTATGGAGACTGAGGACTCCGAAACGCTGAAGAGTCACATCAAAGAGTATTTGGAGACGGAACTGCAAATGTGGCGCTCCGTTTCAGGAGGCGAAACTGTTGCGTCCCAAAAAGATTGCGACAAATGACAGAAAGCGCGGGCGCCAACGAAGGGAGCGTGCGACAAGACTATGCTTCTTCCGGAATGTTCTCCTGCCTCCGGTCCGGCAGACAGGACCTGTTCAGTGCTCGGTCTTAGGGAATCAGCAGGTTTTTGAGGTTCTGGACCACATAGGGTTTCCAGAGGTCCAGAATGTTCGCGAAGGTGGACGCGCCGCCCCAGACACCGCATTCGTCCTTGCCCATCAGGGACTCAATCAAAGGCTTGAACATAAACGGGCAGACGGTGCCGCCTATCATATTCAGGAATATTGAATATGGAGGGACGACTTTGAGGTGCCCCGCACGGCTCTCGGCGGAATAGGTCTCCATAATCGAGAGGAAATACTTTTCAAGATGAAGGCCGGCAGCGGTCTGGATCAGGAACTGAGGGTCGCGGTCCATCTCGCGGATGAGGAATATGGGAAGACGCGGATTTCTGGAGAGCTGCTCGAAATAAGCATCCACAAGTTCCTCGATGCGCTCTTCGATGGGCGAGTCTTTACGCAGAATCTCCAGTATGCCGGGAATGAAGGAAGTGACAAGATTCCCGAATATCTCACTGAATATCCTGTCTTTGGAGCGGTAGTAGTAGTACAGCGCCGGACGGCCAATACCGGCCGCCTCTGCGATAAGGGTCATATTGGTTCCTTCGTATCCTCTTTCCAGGAATACTTCGGTGGCCGCTTCGAGAATGCGGGCCTCGATGTTGTTTTGCTCCATCATAAAGACTGTTTGACACAAATGTATTACACCATCTGTTAAAAAACAAATTAAAGCATCCCTGCGGCCGGCGGCACAGGCCCTGTCGCTGCAGTTTGTGCCGCACCTGCGCGAATGCAGGATATTCAAAGCTATCTCAAGTTGTCCAGGAACAGCAGCATCCGGTTGATGATGTTCACTTCGCTCACGCCGCCGTCAAAGTCCAGGCACAGGAGATTGATGTCGGGGTAAAGCTGCTTTATCCGCTTTTCCACCCCGCGCACGACAATATGGTTGGCTATGCAGCCGAAAGGCTGGAGGGACAGGACATTCTTGACGCCCGCCTTGTAGAAAGTGGCGATCTCCCCGGGAAGCATCCAGCCCTCGCCGAACTGGGTGTTGAGCGAAATGACCTCGGCAGCGTTCTCGGATTCCTTGAATATGTCGTTGAAGGGCACGTAATGGCGGAAAGGCCTGCAAGCTTCATTGAAATCTCCGGCCTTGCGTTCAATAATACGGTACGCAAAGTCCAGAAGCCACTGCGGGATGTCGCCCTTCTCGACGAAGCGTTCCCTGTTCACCTTGCGGTTCACGAAATAGTTGGTGAAGAAATCCGTAAGGACCGGAGGGGCGATTTCGACTCCCCTGTCCATCAGCCAGCGGGGCAGGTTGTGATGGGCGAAGGGGTTGAACTTCAGATAGATTTCCCCGACAATCCCCACCCGTTTGTGATGCGAGTCGTCGCAGATTGAATCAAAGTCCGCCGCGGCTTCGCCGGCAAGTGTGACCAATTCCTTGTAGAGGCCCTTCTCAAGCAGGTCGGCAGCCCTGTCCAGATAGGAATCCCTCAACTTGTCAGCCTTGCCTGGCTCGGTCTCCCGCACGGCGGCCGGATAATAGAGCTTGGCCAGGACATCGCTGAACAGAATCGCATACAGGGCGATAGGGAGCATTTTCCTCCAGCTGACCGTGAAGCCCGGCTGGAGATTGTCTATTCCGCTGCCGAAGGAGATTGAAATGACCGGCACATCGCCAAAGCCGGCATCCACCATAGCCTTCTTGATCATCGGAAGGTAGTTGCTGGCGCGGCATTGTCCTCCGGTCTGGGTCATCGCCACGGCAACCTCTGAAGGCTTGTAGTTTCCGCCCTGCAAGGCTTTGACTATGTCGCCGATGACAAGGGTCGCAGGATAGCAGACCTCGTTGTTGGCATATTTCAGTCCCACGTCCACGCTGAAACGGTCGCTCTCCGGAAGGCTGACCACTTTGTAGTCGGCATTCGTCATTATCGCCGGAATCAGCGGGGAGATGAAAGGAGTGAAGAAAGGCACGATGATGGTTCTCTTCCTGTCCTCCTTCCGGTAAACCGGAGTGGTGACGAAAGGCTTTGCGGCGGCTGTTTCCCTCCCGGCCCCGTTGATGCTCAAAGAGTCGATCAGGGAACGTACCCGCAGCTTCATCGAGCCGATGTTGCTGATGTCGTCCAGTTTCAGCAGGGTGAGGCTTTTCCCGTAACGGCCCAGCAGGTCACGGATGCTGTCGGTGAGGAAGGCATCCGGGCCGCAGCCGAAGGAAGTCAACTCCACGAACTGGATTTCCGGGCCCTGTCCGGCACACCATTTTGCGGCTCTGAGAATACGGTTGGTGTAGGTCCACTGGGAGAGGAAATCTACATCGTCCAGCCTGAAGGAAGTGTCCCTGACCAGATCGTCCGTGATGACATCCGCCCCCAAAGAGGCTATCATTGTGCTCACCTCGTGCTGTATGAGAGGGTCGGTGTGATAAGGACGGCCGGCCAGCATTATGACCAGATTCCCTTCCTGGCGGTTTTCAAGTATGTCCCGGCTGATGTCCGCAATCTTCATCCCGTAGTCCGCCTGTTCCTGAAGAGCCTTCCGGAAGGCCTCCTTGACGGTATTCCCGCTGATGCCCAGGCCGGAGAGATAGGCGCTGCACTGCGCCAGGAACAAATCCTTGTCCTTCATCGAGATGACAGGAGCGTCGAGAGGGACTGAAAAGTCCTTGACCACCTGCGAGTAACCGGTGACTATCGGACAGTTGTAGCTGTTCTGGTCCTGCCCCTTCGGGCCGTGAACCACGAAGGGGAAGAATATCCTGTCAACTCCCTGCTGTTCGAGATTGTCCAGATGGGCATGCACCAGTTTCGCCGGGAAACAGATGTTGTCCGACATCACCTTCCTGGCGTTGGCCTCGAAGAGGGCCATGTCCGACGGCCCGGACAGAATCACGTCGATGCCGCAGGAGGTAAACAGGGTGTGCCAGAAAGGGAAATCCTCGTACATATTCAGCACCCGGGGGATGCCCAGCTTCAGTGCCGCCCCTTCCGGATGCACGGCGGCACGGTCGAAGAGCAGACGGTTCTTCTGCTCGTAGGCATTCCGGCCCTTGCGGACCGCCTCCCCGCCATTGTTGAACACTTTTTCGCAACGGTTGCCCGAATAGAACACATTGCCCTCACCGAAGTCATACCTGACCACGAGGCACTGGTTCTCACATCCTTTGCAATGAAGGGTGCGTGTGGAGTAGTTCTTCATCGCTGTCATATCATTGATGGGCTATTGCATAAAGACAGCATCCGTAAGCCCCCATAATCTCCGGAGAGTCGCTGCGGGAGACAGTGGCGCCGGTGAGTTTTTCAAGAGCCCGCACGACGGCATCGTTCTTCATTGTGCCGCCCTGGACCACGATGTGGCCTCCGAGGCTGGACGTGTCTTTGAGTTTGAGTACTTTGTAAAGGCAGTTCCTCACCACTGACCAGGCCAGTCCGGCGGCGATGTCGGCTGCGCTGAAACCTTCGCGGAGCACCTGTTTGACCTTTGAATTCATAAACACGGTGCAGCGGGTCCCCAAATCGCAAGGATTGCGCGAAGAGCAGGCGGCCCTGGCGAAATCCCCTACGCCCATCCCGAGGGAAGCCGCGAAAGTCTCTATGAAGGATCCGCAACCCGACGAGCAGGCCTCGTTGATTTCAATCCGGTTGATTACGCCCTTGTCCACATAGATGGCCTTCATGTCCTGGCCACCGATGTCAAGGATGAAACTGACCTCAGGGTCGAGCCGGCTGGCGGCGATGTAGTGGGCTATGGTTTCTATGATGCCGTTCTTCAGCTTCAAAGCAGCCTTGAGCAGGTCTTCCCCGTAGCCTGTCGAACAGCCGCTTACGATTGTGGCTTCCGTTCCGGTCTCACGGCACTTCTCCCTGAATGCTTCAAGCCCTTCGAGGGCGGTTCCGACAGGGTCGCCGTTGTTCGGGTGGTAATATTGGAAAAGCAGCTTTCCCTCCCTGTCCGCAATTGCGATTTTGGTGGTAGTGGAGCCCGAGTCGATGCCCAGAAACACATCCGCAGGCCCGGCCTGCAGTTCCGCCCTTTCCATCTTCCCGCGATTGATGCGCTCCTTCCAGGCGGCATATTCGGACTCATCTTCGAAGATGGAATCCATCGCCATCCCGGACTGCACCGAAGGACGGAAAGCCGTCCCGACAAGCTGCATCAGTTCTTCGAGTCCATAGCTCTTGTCCGCGCTCAGGGCAGCCCCGATGGACGGCAGGAAACAGCCCTCCTCCGGAATCAGCACATCCTCCGGGCGGAGCTGGAGATATGTAATGAAGGCCTCGCGCAAGGCAGGAATGCAGGTAAGAGGTCCGCCGCAGAAAAGCACCGGCGGGGTGATGTCGAAACCGTGGGCAAGGGTGACCACGGTCTGCACTGCAACTGCATGGAAAACGGAGGCGGCGATGTCCGCCTTGCTGACATTCTTCGCGACCAGGTTCTGAATATCAGTCTTGCAAAAGACACCGCAGCGGCTCGCAATCGGATAGATGTGCGTGGCGGTCAGGGCAAGTTCGGAAAGCCGGTCTATGGATTCGTTCAGCAGAACGGACATCTGGTCTATGAAAGAGCCCGTGCCGGCGGCGCAGTTGCCGTTCATCCTGAGGTCGGAAGGCTCGCCCTTGTCGTTGAAATAGACGACTTTGGCATCCTCTCCGCCGATGTCTATCATACAGGAGATTCTTTCCTTGGTAAGAAAACGGGCCGCCTTCGACGCAGCCACGACTTCCTGCACAAAACTGATGCCCGTATTCTGTGCGATACCCATACCTATGGAGCCTGTAATCCCGACGGAGAACGGCTCGTCCGTCCGGACAGGAATCTTCTTCAAAGTGTCCATGACCGTGTCCACAATGCGTGCATTGTGACGCTCATAGCTGGAAAAAACTATGTTGCGGTCATGGTCAAGGACTGTGACCTTGACTGTAGTGGAACCAATATCAATACCCAGATTCATCACAACTGACATTAAAGTCTGACGTTATTGTCAAATGCAAAGTTAAGGAATCTTTTTGTTTTGACAATGGTGTCAGACAAAAGAGTTTCACGCACAAGGCCCGGACCTTTCCCGGCAAACTTTCACTCCCTCAAAGATGCTTCCCCGAGGCTAAAGTCTGCCGGAATTGCTATATTTGTCATAAATAAACGAACTACGACACCGGCAAAATGAAATACATCATCATCGCCCTCATAGCAATCGCGCTCCTCCCGCCAGAAGCGCTTGCCACCGGGAGGGTCCCTGAATATTCAGGAGCGCAGGCCGCCGCCCGCCAGGACACCACAGGGCTCTACGGCGAGAGGAAGGACAGCCTCGAGGCGGCTGTGTTCACATCCACCCTGCGCGGCAACTATCTCGCCCGCGGCAGCGGACTGCGGACGGAGGTGATCTCCTCGGCGGGCCTCCGGAAGATGGCCTGCTGCAACCTCGCCGACAGCTTCGAGAACTCCGCGAGCGTGACGGTGGGATATTCAGATGCCGTGACAGGCGCAAGACAGATCAGGCTGCTCGGCCTGAGCGGAGTTTACACCCAGATGCTGGACGAGAACAGGCCCGCGATGCGCGGCATAGCCGCTCCTTTCGGCTTGTCCTATGTCCCCGGACAGTGGCTTGAAAGCATCCAGGTGTCAAAGGGCCTGTCCACAGTGGTGAACGGAGTGGAATCCATCACAGGCCAGATCAACACGGAGTACCGCAAACCGACGGACGAAAAGCCCCTGTTCGTGAATATCTCGACGATGAACGACACGAAGACGGACCTCAACGTCGCCTCCTCCCTCCAGATGGGAGAGAACTGGAGCACCGTCCTGCTCGGGCACGTTTCAGGCAATTTCAAGACCTTCGACCACAACCACGACGGGTTCATGGACGACCCGGAGATGCTCCAGTTCAACTTCGCCAACCGCTGGCTCTACTACAGTCCGGCAGGCGTACAGGTCCGTTTCGGGCTGCGCGCGCTGCAGGACAGGAGAAAAGGAGGACAGGAATCTTACGACCGGGACACCTACAGCCTGAGCGCCTCGTCGCCCTGGGGTTCGGACATCCTGAACCGTTCGCTCAACGCCTACCTCAAGGCCGGCATTCCGCTGAGCGAGGACAACTCCCGCAACATCGCCTTCGTCGCGGACTACACCCTCACCGGGATGGAGATGTTCTCCGGAGCGACCGAATATTCGGGGACACAGAATTCCGGCTTCTTCAACATCCTGCTGCAGAACGAGTTCAACGACTCCCACAAGCTCACCCTCTCCGTCGGGGGGACGGCGGACCGCTACGACGAACAGCTCACAAGGCGGGTATATGCCCAGACTCTCGACCCGGGAGGCGAGCTTTCGGATGACTACACGGCAGGGCTGGGCGGCGAATACACCTACACTTCCGGAGAGAAGTTCTCCGCCATCGTGGGCCTCCGCGCCGACTGGTTCAACGGGGAAGGTCTGAAGTTCACTCCGCGACTTACCCTGAAATATTCCCCCGCCGGGTCCGTCGTGCTCAGGGCCAATGCTGGAAGAGGCCTCAGGAGGGCGCTCCCGCTGATTGACAACATCGGGGTCTTCTCCACCGGCAAGTCCTTCACCGGCATATTCGCAGAGCATCTGCTTGAAGATGCCTGGACTTTCGGAGGCAACGCGACTTTCTACCTTCCTTTCGGGGCGTCGTCGGACACTTACATAGGACTGGACTTCTTCGGCACCGAATTCAACGAGCAGATGGTCGTGGACTATGAGAATCTCCTGAACACCATCGACTTCTACGCACTGGACGGCAAACGCTCCTTCACGAGGAACTACCAGATTGATTTCAATGTCGAGCCGGTCCGGCGCTTCACCCTGACAGCCACCTTCCGCTACACTGACGCCCGCATCGAACTTAAGGGAAGAGGCCTGAGCGAAAAGCCTCTCACAAGCCGCTACAAGGGGGTTCTCAATCTCCAGTACGCCACGAACCTGAACAAATGGGTGTTCGATTTCACGGCTTCGGTCAATGGCAAGTCGAGGGTTTACAGCTTTATGGAGGACCTACGGGACGAGGATGGGAAGCTCCTCTACAAGGACGGTTACACCCCTGCCTATCCACTTCTGTACCTTCAGGTTACAAAGCGCTTCAAGGGTCTGGACATCTATCTGGGAGCAGAGAACCTGACCGGCTTCACCCAGAAGCATCTGCTTGTGGGCACGGCTCACGCGGACAGCTATGTCCACGAAGGCCTGGCTTCGGTTGACACCTCCCTGCCGGACTTCGACGCGAGCGCGGTCTGGGGCCCGATTATGGGGACGAAAGTCTATGTCGGCCTCCGCTACACTTTGTGGAAGTAATGAATATATGATTATACAAGCAAGCAGCAATGAATATGAAAAAAACGATTGCAATCATCATCACCCTTGCCTGCGCCTTGGCATATTCAGTGAATATGTCGGCGGCGACTGCGCTTTCTTCAGCACAGGAGACGGTTTTGCAGAAGGCCAAGAAAGCGGCCAGCAAGACCGTGACTTTCAATGTTTCGATGCATTGCGAGAAATGCGTGAAGAAAATCAACGAGAACATCGCTTTTGAGAAGGGTGTCAAGGACCTTTCCGTCTCCCTCGACAAGAAGACCGTCACCGTGACCTACGATCCGTCCAAGACCGACACCGCAAAACTCAAGGCCGCCCTCGAGAAACTGGGCTACAAGGTAACGGCAGAATAGTCTGGACGGCGGCAGGTCTATTCCTTTCTTGAGAAAGTCTGGACGTATTCAGGGTCATCCACGGCACTCCAGACCATCGTGGTGGCGGAGAGACGGTCGATACGGTAGTTGTGGCTCCAAAAGCCGCTGTCGTGGTCGTACATCCCCTCGATCACGCTTCCCTCGGCTGCGGAAGTGGTGATGGCGTAGGTCCCGGTCACCGTGTGGCCGCAGTCAGTGAAACTGTCAAGATTGGTGGTGATGGAGAATGTCTTTTCGCTGCGGGTAAGTTCAATCTCAAAAAACGTCCCGTTCATCAGCGGGATTTCCCCCACCTTTTCGAGCGTCCAGGTGCCGCTCACATTGTTGTAGTTGACTTCAAGCAGCGGCTCGCTCAAGTCTTTCTCCTCCTTCCGGCAGGAAAGAATCGCAAGGCCGCACACTATGGCCAGAATCACTTTGATATGTTTCATTTTGTTCTACTTTATCCTGATTGTCACTTTTGTCTGTCTTTCGCCGGCTTCGATATACAAAGGATACTCCCCTTTCTTGGTTTTGCCGTCATATTCAATCGTGATGCAGTCCTTCTGCAGCACCGCCTTCAAGCCGTCGGGAAGGAACTGGTCGCGAAGCTGCATCCCGGGCGCATCTTCCGACAGGGCGCGGAATGCCACTGGAGCCTTTGCCGCACGGCCCGATTCAAACACGATTTCCTTTGTCCCGAGGGCATACCGTCCCATCCTGTAAGGATAGGGAGAGTCGTCCTCCACCTTGATCTTGAGCGTCAGCACCGCCTCCACCTGCGGAGAACGGTCGGTATGGACATAGGCCTTGCTGAGGAAACTCCCGTTTCTTCCGTGCGGGGAATATGACAGGACGATGTTCCCCGATTCGCCCGGGGCTATGCTCCTCTCCTGCACCTTCGCGCTGAGGCAGGAACAGTCGGTCCTGACCTTCGTGATGACAACCGTGCCGGAAGAAGTGTTGGTGAATCCGAACACATATTCCACCGGCTCGTCGTCTTCCTTCAGGGTGCCACCGTCAAGCGTAAGGCTGCGGAACTGCAGCACCTTTTCGGAGGTCTCCGCAAACGTCAGCGAGTCAGGGCTGATTGTCTTTATCTGCGCCAAGGCCGACGGACAAGCCACCAGCACCGCAAAGAGAGGGAGAAGGAGCCGTTTCATCAGAGCCAGCCGTTTGATCCGCCTTCCTTGACGGTAATCACGAAATTGCAGCTCACACCGTTGCTCGCGCTTATGCTTGCTCCGGTCTGGCCCGTCCTGCCCGGGGTGAACACAAGCACATCCCCGTCCTGACGGCAGCTCGCAATCGAAGAGTCATCGATTTTCACTGAATATGCAAGATTCTCTCCGTCAAGGAAATACCTTGCAGGAACATACCTTGCTTCCTTTCCGGCATTGAGCAGCACATTCGGGAAGGTCATCTGCACTCCGGAGCCTTCGATGGCTTTGAGGAATGCGTATGCGTCCACCTGGCCTGCGCCCATCTTGCCCTTGAAATCGTTGAGGTCGATGGAGTTGTAATGGTTTTCTCCGAGGTCAGCCACATATTTGTAGTAATATTTGAGCTGGTCGGTGTTCCAGTAAGGCTCGATCCGGCAGGCCGATGAGTAGAGCAGTTCTATCACCTCCTCCGCCTTGAAGTGCCTGCGCAGCGATGCCGCATAGGAAAGGCCGAGAGCCACGACTCCGCTGACGTGAGGACAGGCCATGGATGTACCTTCCATATATCCGTAGCCGCTTTCGCTGACGCTTTCAGGAAGTGTGGAAAGAATACATCCTATCGCCCCCTTGTCGGAGCCGGTGCCCCAGTCGTAGTAATAGTCCTGGTCCCCGCCCGGGGCGCTGATGGATGTCCCGGTGCCGTAGTTGGTGTAAATTGCCGGGGTGAAGTCGCCTGCGGTGGCTGCCACTGACACGTAATCCGGATATGCCCCCGGATAACCTGCAGAAGGGGCGCTTTCATTGCCTGCGGCAAAGATTGCGATTCCGCCCTCAATCACTCCGTCCGGAGAACCGGCGTTGTGGATGAAATAGTCCAGCGCCTTGGCTTCCAGCATATTGTCAGTCTTCCAGGAATCGTCATCGGTGTACATCGGCGACCAGTCGTAAGGGTTGGCCGTACCCGATGTGTAGCCCCAACTGCACTGCAGGATGACGGCTCCGTTGTCGGCAGCATATTTGATGGCCCTCACCTCGTCGAGGACGGTTCCGGCGTAGTCGCCGCTGAAAATCTGGCAGGACATTATCCTTACCCCCTGCTTTCCCTTGGCGCCGCCTGCTATGCTGCTGAGGCCTTCTCCGTCATTGGTGGCGGAGATGACTCCAGCCACGTGCGTTCCGTGACCGGTGTCGTTGACATCGTCGGTGGAAATGATTCCCGTACCGCGGGAGAAATTGTAGCCGTAGTAGTCACCGGCATATCCGTTGCCGTCATTGTCCTCGCGGGAACGGAATATCTCGTCCTCGTTTGTCCACATATTCGGTGCAAGTTCCGGGTGCGTGTAGTCCACCCCTTCGTCGAGAACCGCGACGATTATGTCCGGGCTTCCGCTGCACAGTTCCCAGGCATCGACCACATTGACATCGGCCCCGGCTATGAATTTGGATTCCCGGAGGTCGCCGGTGTTGCGGAGATTCCACTGGTATTCAAAGAAGCTCCCCGCCGCCTTCGTGGCGTGGAACGGGACGGATTTTCCGCTGTATGCCCTCTTGAGGGTGCGGTTGTTCTCAACCCTGCTGACTTCTCCCAGGGAGGAGAGCCTCGATGCCAGCGTCCTGCGGTCAATGGAGTTTTCGTCGAAACGGACCACATACCAAAGGTCGAGTCCCTCCCTGACTGCAGTCTCCTCGGTCTTGGGATTGACCGGGAACACCCTTTCCACTGTACATCCGGAAAGGGCCGACATCACTTCATCTATACCCGTGACTCCGCTTCTGCAGATACCCTGCGTGTTGATTATGCAGGCAGCCTCCGGGCTGAAACGGACGAGGAGTTCACCTCTTGCGACCGTAAGGTCCTGCACGGGTTCGGTCTGAGGGATAGTCTCCTTCGTGCAGGCGAGCGCCAGTACCAATGCGGCACAGACAGGCAATATCTTTTTCAACATTACTGGTTCAAACTGTTAGGGTTGTACTTCTTGTTGACATACTCCTCGTAGTAGTAGTCAAGGTTTGCCGGTTCGTTGGTGAAACCGCAAGAGTTGCCCTCCTGGTCCTTGCCGTCCTGCGGGAACACGAGGGAGAAAGGAATCCAGATGTCGAGCTTCGGATGGAAAAGAAGCCAGTCTGGAAGTTCTCCGGTGAGCCTGTTGAGGTTGATTGCGAACATATCGGTGTTCGGAAGCACCTTTGGAAGGCCTATGAGCCTTGACGGCAGAGTGTCGCAGGCATTTACCTCGGCTTCTGTCCAGCGAGGGAACGAATCGTCGTCCTCAAGTGAAGGGAGCGTGCCCTGGATGAAGTTGACGCTGAGCCTGAGGGTGTCCAGGGAATCCCATTTGAGAAGATGGAGCGGGAAATGCCTCTTTCCGTTGTCATCCTTCGGACATTCGTCGATGAGTCCTCCGATCTTGTCCCTGTTGAAGTTGGACAGGTCGTATGAACTGTAGCGGATGTTGGAATTGAGCAGGAGGGCCGTCATCTTCGGGAAGTTTTCCTTGTTGAGGATGTCCGGGACGCTCTGGAAATTGTTGCCGCTGAGGTCGAGGTACTCGAGGTTTACAAGATTGGTGAACTCCTCCGGCAGGCTGCTGAGCCCGTATGCTCCGATGGTGAGTTTTCTCAGTTGGGTGAGCTTGCAGATATATTCACCGGGGTCGAGGTCATAGAGGAAGGCGTTTGCGTTGCCGAAGAAGTAGAGGGACTCCGCAGCAGTAAGATACTGGACCTGGAACGGCAGGCCTTCCTTGACTGCGAAAAGATAGAAGTTCGCCGAACGGACCCTGCCCTTGTTCGGGCCGGATTTCCACACGGTCACATTGTCCCAGTTGGCAAGCCTTTCGGCCGTGTTGAGCTGTCCCATGCAGCCGAGGGCGCGGTGGATGGCGATTATCGCGAGAGAGTCGCCCTTGATGCCGATTTCAATAGGCTCGGCCCCTTTCTGCCTTACGCCGATGCGGTCCAGACGGGCAAGGGAGATTTCGGATTCCGTAGGCTCGAGAGTGACGGTGAGTTCCCTGTCCTGCTGATAGACATTGATGTCCCACTCGAAATCAATCCTTGTCTTGCGAGGCCTTGCCCCCCTGTCGAGGACGAGGTCCCTCATCGTGTATCTGAGCCAGGACGCATTGTTCTCAGGGTCCTCCGGTATCACCACCTTGAAAGGAGTGTTTGCGGTGACTTCGAGAGAGAATGTACGGCTGCCGTAGTCGGCATAGCTTTCAATCTCGACTTCCTGCTTTTCCACTGAAATCTCATAGTTGAAACCTTCCTGACGGACTTGGATGTCCTTGCGCTGGCCGTCGGAGAGGCGTTCTATCCTCACGAGGCCCTCACGCGGAGAGACCGTCAGAGCCGAATCCACGATGATTCTGCACTCGGTGCTGCCTATGCCGTTGGCAGGAGAAACCGTAATCCACGGCTCCTGGGTCTTGACAATCCATTCGGAATCGGCAGAGAGGTCCAGCAATGCCTTTCCTCCCTCCGGGCCCATCACAATCTCATTGCCGGAAACCGCAAACTCCACCGATGCCTCCTCCTTGCAGGAGAGCAGCAGGGCAGCCGACAGGCAGATGAGGAATATGTGTCTTATGCTTGAATTCATAGCTTTCTTTCTAAACTAATCCAACTCAATGTACTGACAGTTCCTGATGTCCTGCGTCTTGTCATAGATCAGATAGAACTGTCCCCTGGCATAAGCCGTACAGATGTCGGAAGCATCGAAGATTATGTTCGGGTTGTCACTGATTTCCAGGAAGTAGCACAGGGTGGAGATGGTGTCGTCAATCTTTCCGAGGTTGTTGGATCCGATGTAGAATCCCCTCAGGGCCTTGTGGTTGTAGATACCTGTAGGCCACTGCTCGAGACACCTTTCGCCTCCTGAGCGCTGTCCGCGGATAGCAAGCACCGTGAGATAGCCGCTGTCGAGCGGTTCGAACGGGAAGGACTTGAAGCTGTTGTAGGACAGGTCAATGCCGTAGAGATACGGGACGTTGACCGCATTGAGGCTTGACGGAAGGTCATCTATCCTGTTGTAGGACAGGTCGATGGAGGAGATGTACTTCGCATTCTCATATTCAAAGAATCCCGAAGGCACCTTGCTGATTGAGCAGCCCCTGAAAGACAGGTTCTGGATGGAGGAGTTGCTCTGGGCAAACGCTTCCGGAAGAATGGTCATCTCCATATTGTTGTCGAGGGTGAGGGTTGTGGCCTTGAGTCCCTTGTAGCCCGCACCGCTGTTCTGTACCGTGCTTATGTGATTGAACGCAAAGCTGACGCTCCCCATATAATATGGAGTGTCGGTGGTGAAGATGTCCGGAAATTCGGTGAACTCGTTGTAGGTGGCCGTGAAGCTCTCCACATCCTCCACTTTCATAAAGAGACCGTTTTCATCGACCGGGAGGCTGCTGAGCTTGTTGTGGTCGAGGTAGAGCTGGACGATGCCTATGTCCTGTCCGAATGCTTCGGTGATTTCTTCTATCCGGTTGTAGGCGAGGTCGAAGAGGCCGAGTTTCTTGACGTTGCGGACTTCGGCTCCGTTGATGCGCCTGAGGTTGTTCAGGTTTAAATAGAGTATCTGCAGGGACCCGCTGGAGGCTCCGGTACAGAGGTATGAAAGGACTTTTTCAATCTCCCCGGAACTCATCTGCGAGTTGTTGCCCATATTGACTGACACAAGGCTCGGAAGCTCTTTGAGCACCTCCGGCGCCACAGTCATCCGGCTGCAGTTGTAGAGTTCGAGGTCGGTGAGCTGTTCGAGCTCTCCGAAACGCTTCGGCAGGGTCTCGATTTCACCGTTGGCGATGTAGAGGGTCTCGAGCTTCTTGAGATTGCCGATTTCCTCAGGAAGTGATTTCAGTCCGTTGCACAGTTTGCCGTGGACTACATCCATAGGCTGGATGAGGCTGCGGCCGGTCCCCTTCTCGATGAGCTGGTCTTCCGAATATGTGTCGTAAAGCCGGGTTTCCGGAAGCGACACTCCCATTTCCTTGAAGGCCCTGGCAATCGGCTCGGAGAACGGGGTGGCCGGATGAACCATCGCAAGGTAGGCCTTGTGGCGCTCCATACGGTTTTCCGAGCTCATTCCCGGCTCCAGAAGCGGGTCATATTCGAGAAGATTGAGGTCGTTGTGCGTGCCGAGGTAAAGCTCGACAAGCTCGCTCAGGTCTCCGATTGCAGGCGAGAGGTCTCCCCTGAAGCCGAAGTCACTGATGTTGATGAGGGCCACACGGCCGTTGCTGTGCAGCTGTACGCCCGGCTGGTCTCCCCAAAGGTCGGGATCCTTGTTGAAATCCCAGTTGCTGCCGACCGCCCAGTCCTCTCCGTAGTAGTACCACGAAGGTCCGTCCAGCGATTCCCAGATTTTCTTGAGGGCAAGATAATCCTGAATGTAGGCAGCCGACATATCGAGATTCACAGGTACGCTTACCTGTGTGGTCCGGTTGTCGCTTACGGTGAACTCCGCCGAATTAACGCTGTTGTTGAATTCGAGCAGTTTGCCGCTTTTGTCGTAGAGGGTGTATGAATCCACGACATAGGTGCCTCCCTTTACAAGGACGAGCGAATCACATTCCAGGGAAGATGTCATATAGGAATCACCATCCCCGCTGAAATGCTCGCTGAAGGCGGTTTTCAGACCATCGATGCCTGTCTTTACTCCGGTGCCCGTGTCCTTGATGCTGATGTCGGCCTTGGCGACTTCATCGAAAGTGTATTCCCTCGCGGCAGCCTTGGTGAAGGCTTTTTCGAGAGTGAACTGCACCTTTCCGCGCGGAGTCACCTTGACCGTAATGTCACAAGTCGTGAGTCCGCCGGCTTGAATCTCAAATTCGCCGGCAGGGCCTCCGTTGTACAATTCCGCATCAAGGGCATCGAAGAGGGTGAATGCGGTGATTCTGTATGTTCCCTTGAGAAGCTGGAGCTTTTCGCTTCTGAGTCCCCATTCGGCACTTTCGCTGTCTTTTGCGCCAAGTACAAGCGTCTGGGAAATCTGCCTGTCGGAATATTCCAGCATCAGAAGGATCTTGCCGGCATCCCTGAGATAGTCCAGTTCGCTCACTACGGCTTTGCTCTCATAGGAGGCTTCCTTGTAGAGTTTGAACTGCACGTATCCGTAATTCTTTTCGCGCAGGTCTTCCGCTTCCTCCCTTGCGCAGGAGAAAGCCGGAAGAAGCGCGAGCAAAACAGCCGCCAGCTTGAAAAATGCTTTATTCAATCTCATTATCAATTACTGAATTCTTGTGCAAACGAGGATTCCCAAAGTATTCCAGGATGCATCACGGAAGTAGAAGAAGTCCATCAGTCCGACCTCGTTCATTGTAACATAGAGCGTTCCGTTCTCATATTCACCCTGGAGCCAGTATGACGAATCCTGATTATAATTGTTCCAGGCCGGACCCGGATTGACTGAAGGACATTTGACCGTCGGCATCATAGGATATTCCTGCGTATAAGTCAGAATGTAAACCTTTTCCTGGTCCACCACTCCGAATTCGCCTTTGAGCGACCTGAGAATTTCAGTATCGGTGCATTTTTCCAGAGTCGCACCCGTCACATATTCAGGAGCGACGAAGCTGAACAATCCGGACGCGCCGCCGCCATTTCCACCGTCCTTGGCCTCAGGGTCCCAGGTGAAATAGATTGCGGCAAACGGGATTTCGTTTTGGCCCCAAAGGACGATTATGCAGGAGGTGACCTCCTCCACTGATTCTCCCACATAGACGGTGAACTGCTTCTCGTTGAAAGGCTCAATGGAGAAAGAGCCGTCCGTAAGGGTGGAGAAATCCAGACTGTGAAGTGAGATGTTCCAGTAGTCCGTGGCTGACACGAGGACGCTGGAGAAGGAAGATACGGTCACTGAATAGACATCGGAAATGCCCGTGTTGTTGTAGATTGCCTTGTAGATGTCGTCCGATGAGGAGAGTTTCTGCACGTTTCCGGTACCGTTCGTGAGGGAGATGATTCCTTCGGAACCTTCACCTTCGCTTCCGCCTCCCTGCTGGCCTGCCTTGTAGAGGCACTGCACTACCGCAAGGACATTCTCGTCGGCGTCGCAGAATACTATGAAGGACTCCGGATCCTCTCCCTCTATCGGAGAATAGGCATCAGGATACATATAGAGCCTTCCCTTGAGATTCCCGCCAAACGGATTGAACTCAATCCAGAAAGAATCCGGATTGACGCGGTTGCAGTCATAGTCATATAATTCAAAGTGGTCGAAAGCCTCGTTGAATAAAAGGACGGACTCGGAATATTCGTCTGAATATGTGAGGGTATATGCCTGCTTCGTTTCGAAGTAAGAGAGAATCCAGCTGTCATTGCCAAGTTTCTCGAGAGTAGCCTTATAGGTGTCGTCTTCGGACTCGGAAAGTGTGATGTAGTCGCTTGTGACCTCGACTGCATCCTGCTGGAGGCGGCATACGAGGTATGGCTGGAATTTTTCGTACAATGCGCAGTCCTCGGAGTTAGGGTCGCAAAGGTCTTCCACCTTGGTGTCAGCAAGACTTGCAGGGAGAACCAGGATGTCGGCGCACCTTGCAGCGCCCTTGTTTGGGGCTGCCTCCACCTCCACGGTGGCTTTCTTCAGATAGTTGTCGGAAGCGGTATAGGAAACTTCCGCATGTACCCAGGAAACTTCCGCATGTACCCAGTCGGCATATTCAATGTCATGATACTGTCCGTCAAATTCGAGAGCCCTGACCACGAAGCCCTCGGAAGCGAGCACATAAATGATGCCCGGTACCTCCTGGAAACCGCTTGCAAGCTGCTGGAGACCGTCGGCATTGAAGACAAAGCTTGTGGAAACATCCGCCTCGAGCCTGTCGGCATACGCCGGAAGAGTGACTGCAAGTGTCTCGTCGCAGGAACCGTCGATGAAGTGGACATCAGCGGTCACGCCTGCCGCATTCTCTGCGGAGAGAACGGCGGTGAGTACGAACTCGGTGCTTCCGGCCTCGCCTGAATTGAGGTCTCCGGCGCTGAGCCAATCAGGAAGGGAGAGGCTCCAGGCAAAGTTGGAAACGACCTTTACAGGGATGCCGTATTCGGCTTTCCCGGCGAAGGTGATGAGTTCCGCCTCGCTGACGCTCTGCCCTGAATAGAGATATGAGCCGTTCTCCTTGGCATATTCATATTCACCGGCCTGGCCGACATACACCTGGAAGGTCCTCTCAAGGGCAAGTCTTGTGTATTCTGCCACCTTGCGAGTCTCGCTGCCCATCTTGAGGTTGACAGAGCAGACACGGTTGTTGTCGAGTTCCTCCACATCGGAGAAAGCGATGGTGGCGCTGATCCGGCCTGCCTGACCGGATATGCTTGTCTCCTTGAGACCATTGTCGTCAATCCAGAAATAGTTGCCGGCACCGTCACCCTCCACGCTGAGGGTCCAGTCCATATTGGCATCAAGAGTCAGTACGACACTGCCGCCGGCCTCGACCGTGCGGGTGTCAACTGTCGAAGGGAATTCGGGGCTTACCGGATCCTCCTTCTCATCGCAAGAGCCTGCAAGCATCACTGCAGCGGCCAACATTGCCAATAGTTTGATTTCTTTTTTCATCTGAAAACAAATATTTTAATTTACATTACATTCCTTCTTTTCTGAGGCGCTCGGCCTCTTCGTCGCTCACCCATTCCATCACATTGTAGAAATGGCCGACCGTACCGATCATCGTGTCGAGATTCTTCACATACATCGTGGTCCAGACGTACAGGTACTTCCCGCAGCTGTTGTAGTATGAGTCATACACGCTGCTTCCCACGGCACGGATGCGGTTGTCTCCGTGGGACATTCCGAAGAAAGAGCCCTCGTCGCTGATGACCTGCTCCCCGTCAGGAGCCACGGTAGGATTCAGAGGGTCGGAAGTGTCGAAGCGGAGCACGATGTCATAGCCGTCGTTCATCCAGCTTTCGCAGATGATGCAGTCCGCTTTGGTCGGATGCGCCTTGGTACGGATGAGCCTCTGGTAGGAGCCGTACGGGTTGTAGGTCTGCAGGAAGGTGGATGAGAGCACGCACCATCCGCAGAAGTTTTCTATGTTGAAAGGGCACACCTTGACGAGCCTCACCTTTGTCCTGGTCCCGTAGAGGTCCCAGCACAGTTTGTCGTTCATCACGAGATTGAGGCATATTTCGGGTTCCTCCCCGCTTTCCAGGGCATCGAAGCTGCCCTTTATCCTGAAATCCGCCCTGTTGGAGCCGGCCGGGATAGTGAGGGTGTTGGACTCCAAAGTGTAGTGCAGTCCCTCGACGGCGCTGCTTTCGGAGTCGATGACCTCCACTGCAATCACCCTGTCGTAGTCACAGACCACAGTCGAGACTACCGGGATGCAGAGCTCGCCGCCGTCCTGCTCCACGGCGTAGGCCTTGAGAGTGTCCGCAAACATTATGTACTCGGCATCGTGGTACTCGATATAATGTTCCTCGCAGGAGCATAGCAGGGCGCCTGCTGCGGCAAGGGAAAATAGTATGTGCTTCAAGTCTCTCATTGTTTATCTGTTGCTTTCATTTCCTTCTATTTCGGAGCCCGGAGCCTCGATTTCGTTTCGTGGAATAGGCCAGACGAAGAGCGCATCGTCCGCAGTGACTTTAAGCGAACTTCCCTCGCTCTGGCACGAGGTCTGCGGAGTGCGTTCGAAACCGCGGCCCCATCTCTTGAGGTCGTGCAGGCGGAATCCTTCCATATACAGCTCCCTCACCCTTTCGTCGCTGATGGTGTCGAGCCAGGAATCTTCGTTCATGGACACAGTGCCTCCGCTGGAGTAGCGCTTCTGGCGGAGTGCGTTGATGTCGGCGTTCGCCTTGCTGAACTCACCTCTGCGGCAATATGCCTCGCTGCGGATGAGATACTGTTCCGCAAGTCGCAGCGGCTTCGGCATACAGACGTGATAGACGTAATTGGCCATCAGGCCTTCGTTGCCCATATACTTTGTAAGCAGAGGCCAGACGAGGGCGTGGCTGTAGCCGGTCTGGAGTTCGGTGAAATAGGCGTCGTACCGCTGGTCCGCGCTGTTGTAGAGATTCAGCACCCAGGTCGCGGGCACGAAATCAGGATAGTAGTAGGTGTAGTCCCTGTTGTAATTGAGGAAGACCTGGCCTATTGCGGAACCGTATGAGGTGGACGTGTAGCCTATCTTGAAAATGATTTCGTAAGAGGCGTCGTTTGTCCACAAATACTGGAGATATGTATAGTCCGAGGTGTACAGGGCGTTGGCATCCGCGAGGGCATATTTCCCGCTGTCAATCAGGTAGCTCGAATGCTCGACGGCTCCGTCCCAGTCTTCCATGTAGAGGCAGACCCTTGCCCAGAGCGCCTGTGCTGCGCCATAGGAGAAATATGGTGCGTTGGCCTGGTCGGAATCGGCCGAAAGCAGTTCGCAGGCTTTCTCGAGGTCGGCTATTATGAAACGGTAGGTCTCCTCGAGGGTCGCCCTTTTCTTCGGGGCTTCTTTGGCGAAACTGTCGCTCAGGACAAGTCCGAGGCCGGAGGCGTTTTCGGCGTTGTAGGCCTTGCAGAAGCATTTTGCCAATTCGCTGTAGGCGAGCGCCCTCGCACAGAGGACTTCGCCGTGGAGATGGTCCAGATACAGGATTTCATCATCGTCCGTGAGCCGTCCCCTGAGGGCATCGACTCCGTCGAGGAAATAGTTGCAGGAGCCGATTACCGAATACAGAGCTGCGTAGATGCTTCCGATTTCACTTGTGGTGGAGCGTATGTTCCACATCCAGATATTGCCGTAGGTGTTGGAGTTGCCCTGGACGGCATAGACAAGGTCCGACTGGATATCCGGACAGAGAGTGAGGTAGCCGCTGTAGAGGGCGCCGCTCATCAGTTTGGTATAGACTCCGTTGCAGATCTGGTCGGCCCCGTTGAGGGTCTCCATCCCCTCTTCGATGAGAAGATTGTCGGAAGGCGTCTTCTCAAGGCAGGATGCAAGACACAGGGGCGCAAGCACTGCAAGCAATATATTGACGATACTGTTTTTCATCTTCGGTTTCATTCTCATTAGAAATTAAAGTCCAGACCTATGGTGAACTGCCTTGACATCGGGTACTGGGCAGCATAGATGTTGGAGACTCCTTCAGGGTCGAGTCCGGAGAAGTTGGTGAACGTGAGCAGGTTCTGTGCCTGCAGATAGACTCTCAGGTTCTGTATGAAACCGAGTTTCCCGGTGTTGTAGCTGAGCATAAGGTTCTTGAGCCTGAGGAAGGAAGCGTCTTCGAGAAGACGGCTGTCAAACTCGGTATAGACTCCGTGGCGCGGGATGTCGGTAATGTCTCCCGGCTCCTTCCAGCGGTTCAGAAGTCTCCTGGACTGGTTGTAGGTGGAGAAACGGCCGTTGCTTTCGTCGAAATAGCGGTCGTTGTTGATCATCCACCTGTCGGCAACCCAGCTGAACTGTGCGCTCAGGGTGAGGCCCCCGTAGCTGAGCGATGTGCCGAATCCGCCCTGCCAAGGTGCATAGAAGCTCTTGCCCGTCAGGACCTTGTCCTCATCATTGAGCTCATTCGTGATATTTCCCTGGGCATCATACCAGAGGGCGTCTCCGTTGGCAGGATTGACTCCGGCGTAACGGTTGAGATAAAACTCGCCGAGAGGATGGCCCACTACGAGCTTGGTGTTGGTGTTGGCATTCTCATATTCAGTCACACCGCCGTAGAGTTCCACGATACGGTTGCGGTTGTAGCCCACGTTGGCATTGATGTTCCAACTGAATTTGCCGGCCCTGAGCACATCGGCACTCAGGTTCAGTTCGACACCGCGGTTGGTCATCGCACCGACATTGTCCCACCTGTAGCCGTAGCCGTTGGACTGGGCATAGGAAAGTGGCACCTGCATCAGCATATTCGTAGTGTACTTGTTGTACAGCTCGATGTCGGCGGTCAGGCGGCCCCAGAGTCCGAGATGGATTGCGAAGTTGGTGGTCCAGCAGCTTTCCCAGGTAAGGTCCTCATTCCCCGGCTGTACCGGAACGAGAGCCGAATCCCCGAGATAGTCTCCACTGCTTCCGATGAGGGCGAGATGCTCGTAGTTCGGGATGGAAGAGTTGCCGGAAGTACCGCTGCTTATGGAAAGCTGTGCGGTCGTGAACATTTCCCTGTAAGGAGCGAAGAAAGCTTCGTTGCGCAAATCCCACATAAAGCCTGCAGCTCCGAACACGCCCCAGCGGTTGTTCTTACCGAAACGGGAGGAGCCGTCGGTACGCAGCGACAATTCGCCGTAGAAGCGGTTCTGGTAGTTGTACTCTCCCCTTCCGAAGAATGACACGCGGGAATAGTCGGCGTCAGCCCAGCTGCTCCAGGATGTCACCCTCGTCGCAAAGGCGATGTCGGTGAGCTTGTCGTTGCTCGTCCCCTTGCCCTGGAGGCTGAATCCTTCCGAATGGTAATTCTCCCCTTCCTGTCCGAGCAGGAATGTGAAATCGTGCTCGCGGTTGATGTTGAATGAATATGTCAGGGTATTGGAAACCTGAAGGTTGAGGTAAGTGGAGCTGCTCCGCGAGGCGCTGCCTTCGTCCTGGTTGGGAGCATAGCTCGGATAGGACTGGCTGAAACCCTCGGTATGGGTGTAGTCAAAAGAAGCCTGCGTCCTGAACTTGAGGTTCCGGACCGGCTCCAGTTCGGCATAAATCACGGACAATGCCTTGTATTTCTTGTATTTGAGAGGATTGTTCTCAATCCATTCGAGCGGATTCTGTCCCTGTCCGAGCCAGGAGCCGTCATTGATGGACGCGAGGCTGCCGTCCTCCTTGTAAGGATTCCAGTACGGCAGCATGAAGCGGGCTGCGGAAATAGGCGTTACAAGGGTGTAGCTTCCTTCGTCCGACTGCATTATGTTCTGGTAATTGAACATCGTGTTGGTTTCCATCTTGAGGATGCGGCCCATCTTCTGGTCGAAGTTGAACCTGAGCGAATACCTCTCGAATGCTGAGGCAGGGGCGATACCATCCTGGTTGTAGTAGGAAGCCGACACGAAATAGTTGGTGTTGTCGTCGGCCCCGGCGATGGAAAGCTCGTTGCTGGTGAGGAGGGCCCTGTTGTTATAGACTGCGTCGAGCCAGTTGACATCGGTCTGGCGAAGGAAGTTGTAGTCCTGCCCCTCGTCCATCCCCAGTTCTATTTCATACTGAATCCTTTCCTCGGTATTCATCAGGTCCCATTTGCCGTAGGCGATTGAAGAGATACCTGTCTGGGTCTTGAAGGATATGCTCGGGCGGTCTGTGCGTCCGCGCTTTGTCGTGATAACAATGACTCCGTTGGCGGCCCTGGCTCCATAGATAGATGTAGAGGAGGCATCTTTGAGGACGGACATGCTCTCGATGTCTGCCGGATTGACCGTATTGAAGTCGGATGCGGAAATGGCCACTCCGTCAAGGATGTAGAGAGGCGCCGTACCCGAATTGATTGAGTTCGTGCCTCGAATGATCATCGAAGCGGATGCGCTCGGCTCGCCGGTCGAAGAAAGGACCGTGAGTCCAGCCACCTGTCCCTGGAGCGCCTGGTCGAAGGCAGGCGTAGGTGAATTTTCGAGCTTGTCGGCCTTGACGCTGCTGACGCTTCCGGCCACCGTACCCTTTTTCCTTACGCCGTAGGCTATGACCACCGCATTCTCGAGGCTGAGGTTTTCCACGGCAAGGACAGGGTTGAAGACAATTTCCGAACGGCCCGAAGGTACGGTATATGAAAGTGCTTCAAAACCTATGGCCGAAAATTCCAGCACTGTGCCTTCCCTGACGCTGATTTCATACCAGCCGTCAAGGTCGGTGACTGCTCCAGTGCTCGGCCCCGCGACAACCGCAGCGCCGATAATGGGAAGACCGTCTTCCGAGGACGTAATCACACCGCTGACTTTTACAGATTCCTGCCCCCTTGATGTCAAAGGGAATGCGAGAAGAATCAGAAAAGCAATCAAAATACTCTTTAAGTCTTTCACTATTGTGACAATATTATATTACTCCAAACTAAGTGTCAAACAGACAAAGTTACGCACTTTATTGCAATTTCACATCAAAAAAGACCGCAATGGCCATTTTTCACAGAAATTTGACAACTTTAAATAAGATTTCGTCAATATGTAAAGACTTTCCATTTCACGAATGCGGAACGACCTTGCCCGGAAGCCGACACGCCGCCGGCAAAAAGCCCCCCTAATCCTGTCATGTCGAGCGGAGCACGGAGTGCGGAGTCGAGACATCTGTTGGGCAGCAATCGCTCCAGAAGATTTCTCCATGCTCTCCGCCCAGTCGAAATGTCAACAAATGGCTTTGGGAACAACCTCTTCTTTGGGGCTTTGGGGCTGTTGGGTTATGCTACAACCGGCAGCAGGCGGAGAGAGATGCCGGACTCCGACTGTTCTATAAAAGCCGAATTCAATTTGACAGTGCAACAGCACCATCAGGTGTAAAGTTATAC
>JBJEJV010000003.1:199505-214590 GCA_051878295.1 Candidatus Cryptobacteroides sp. | reverse complement strand
GCCGCGCCTTCACAGCCTTACACCTTTGTTGCACTGTTCACTTGAATTGGGGTTTCTCCATTCGCTACGCTCAGTCGAAATGACACGCAATAAAGCCTGTCATATCGAGCGAAGCACAAAGTGCCACTGCACCAAGCCTGTCATATCGAGCGGAGCACGAAGTGCGGAGTCGAGATATCTGTTGTCCAGCAATAGGTCCATAAGATTTCTCCATTCGCTACGCTCAGTCGAAATGACACGCAATAAAGCCTGTCATATCGAGCGGAGCACGAAGTGCGGAGTCGAGATATCTATTAGACCTCAATCGGTCCATAAGATTTCTCCATTCGCTACGCTCAGTCGAAATGACACGCAATAAAGCCTGTCATATCGAGCGAAGCACAAAGTGCGGAGTCGAGATATCTATTAGACCTCAATCGGTCCATAAGATTTCTCCATTCGCTACGCTCAGTCGAAATGACACGCAATAAAGCCTGTCATATCGAGCGGAGCACGAAGTGCGGAGTCGAGATATCTGTTGTCCAGCAATAGGTCCATAAGATTTCTCCATTCGCTACGCTCAGTCGAAATGACAGAAAAGGAACTTTTGAGTCACCCTCTAAAAGGAAAATCTCGCGCCGAAACTGAAATTGCGGCCGAAGCCCCAGAAGCCGGTGAACGTGTCGAGGTCGTGGGAAGCCCCGTCCTTTCCCCTCTCTATGAAGGTGGTCCCGAGAAGGTTGTTCCCCTGTGCGAAAACGGTGAGGGAGAAACGCTTGAAAGAAGCGCTCCAGGAGAGGTCAGCGCCGAGCAGATGGTAGGACGGGATGCGGTAGGAAGGAGTCCGGTCCTCCGGGTCGGTCCTTGTCAGCGGATCGAAGTCGGCATACATCCTGTCGTTGAACTGCCAGTCCGTGCCGATGGAGAAACCTGCGGGAAGTTTGAACTTCAGGCTGGCTCCGAGCTGGGTCTGGGGAGCATCGGCGACAGGAAGCCCGTCGCAATAGACATCCAGCTCTCCCAGGGCCGCACCTGAATAGTCGTCATAGATGATTGCATTGACGTCGTTCTTCCATTTCCAGTCTCCCAATGAGGCGAAAGCATTGATTTCCATCCACCTTCCCAGTCTCTGGAAGAGGCTGAATTCAAGTCCCGAATGAAGGGCGTCCAGTCCTGTGACCATATAGCGGGTGTCCTCGGAATCGATTCTGCTGTACTTCGAAGACATCAGGGTCTTGTTCTTCCAGTAGGCCGAATATGCCGTAAGCTCCATATTGCCGCTTGTCCAGACTTTCCTCCAGCCGATTTCCCCGAGAATATTCCTTTCGTTGCGCACTCCCCTCGTGACTTCGTTGTTCCCGGAAGAGAACCAGACGCTGCTGTACGGCAGACGGCTGTACCAGCCTGCATTGACATAGACAGAATTGCCCCTGCCGGCTTTCAGGAGCACTCCCCCTTTGATGCTCGCGCCTGTCCCGGAGGCCGGATCGCTCAGGACATCGTCGCCCACATAGTTGTAGCGGTCCCATCTGCGGATGCGGCTGCCGAAGACCGAAGCGCCCAGATCGGAGGAAATCCTGTCGGAATCATAGGAGAGCGACAGATATGCCGTCCCGTGGATGATTTTCTTGCCGTTCTCCGTCCTGACCTTGTCCCCGATGCCCTTGACCGGATTCCTGCCGGCGAGTCCTGCAAGGGACTTGCCTTCATAGTCTTCAATCCAGTAGTCCGCACCGAGCAGGTCGCTGATCGTCTCCTCTTCCCAGGTGTTGTAGATCTGTCCGTGCAGACCGGCTCCGGCACGGAAACCGCGGCCGAGTTCATATTCAAGGCTGGAGACTGCTCCCGCGTGGGTGTGTCCGGCCATATACTGGCTGAGGACGTTGTTGGCCGAGCCGTCGGGATTCCTGTTGGAGGCGAGTGCCGAAGCCCAGTCAATCTGGCCGTCGGAAATGAAGGAGGAAAGCGGAGCGCCCTTGCTCTCGGACCACCTGCCGCCGCCGTCGCCTATCGCCAGATAGACGGAATTTTTCATCGAGACTCTCTCCCCGTCCCAGATGTGCTGCAGGGTGAAATAGGGTTTGAAGTAGTTGTTGAGGCTGAGATTGAAGACTTCGCCGTCACGCATTCCCCAGTTCTTGTTGTATCTCACGCCATATTCACTGACCTCCGCATAAGTCAGCCTGGAGGAGCGCTGCTCGTGTTTTTCGGGAGAACCGAGGGCTGTGAATATGAGGGAGTGTTCCTCGCCGAAACGCTTGCTGACGCTGAGCAGGTAGGCGTAGGAATTGACGGAAGTCGCATCGACATAGCCCGCGCCGCTGACGCGCGAAAGCATCAGGTTCATCGCCCAGCCCTTCGGGAGGGAGCCGCTCGAAACCTTGACGAAGGCTTTGACCGTACCGTAGCCTGAGCCGTAGAATCCGGCCTCGGCGCTGAATTCCTCGGAAGGCGACTCGGTGAGGATGTTGACGGAACCGCCCACGGAGCCGTCCGAGAGCAAGGAGGCTCCTACACCCTTCTGCACCTGGACGGCGAAGGTGGCGTCCGAGAGTCCCATCCAGTTGTTCCAGTACATGCTTCCCGACACGAGTCCGCTGATAGGGATTCCGTTCAGAAGGACAGAAATGTTGTCCTGGCCGAAGCCCCTGATGTTGAGCTTGGCATCCCCGTAGCTGCCCGACTCCGAGGTGGCATAAAGGCTCGGAATGCCTTTGAGCAGTTCGGGATAGGTCCTCGACGCTCCCCGCTGGCGGAGAGTCCCAGAATCGATGGTGGTCAGCCGCAAAGGCGACCTGGACACATTGCTGAAAGTGCTGCTGACGATCACATCCCTGAGAGTCAGGGTGTCGCTGATTTCGGTTGCGGGCTCCCCGCAACTCGGGACATTGTCTCCGGCACGCATAATCGGTGCTGCCGCAAGAATTGCAATGCCCGCAAGAACAAAGTTAGCTTTCATAAAAAAACCTTAAACTGTTATACTTACGGCATACAATTCAAGGCTTCTTTCCGGGAACGTCAGCCCCGGAAATTCTTCTTCCATCCAGACTTACCCTTGCGGGAACACTGTCGGTGCCGTAGTTCCAACGGCTCATGCCTTTCGGCTCGCGGACTTTACCGCCGATCGGGATTCTCACCCTGCCCTGAAGTTATGCTTCTGCAAATTTAGCAAGTTCCCTGCAAAGACGCAAGTCCGGGACGGAAAAACAGCTTCTAAATGTATTTCGCGGTCAAGGATGCCCCGCAGCGGCGCAGGTCCTCCGGAGTGCCTTCGAAAAGCAGCTCTCCCCCGTCCCGTCCGCCTTCCGGTCCGAGGTCTATCACCCAGTCAGCCCGGCGTATCACATCGGGATTGTGCTCTATCACCACGACGGTGTTGCCCGAATCGACCAGACGCTCGACTATCTCCATGAATCCGGCTATGTCCGACATATGCAGGCCGGTTGTTGGCTCGTCCATAATGTAAATGTTTCCTGCCTTTTTCAGTTCAGTGGCAATCTTGAGCCTCTGGTTTTCCCCGCCGGAAAGGCTGCTCAGGGACTGGCCCAGTCTGAGGTAGCCGAGCCCGCACTCGTCCAGAAGGCGCAGGAGCTTGAGAATCTTCGGACTGTCGGAGAAGAAATCCAGCGCAGCGGTCACGCTGAGGTCGAGCACCTCCGAGATGTCCAGGCCTTTGTAGGAATATGACAGGGCGCGGGGATTGTAGCGCTTTCCGCCGCACTCGTCGCATCTGGTCTGCACGGCATCGAGGAAATGCATCTCGAAGCTGAGGAAACCCCTGCCCTGGCACTTGGGGCAGGCGCCTTCGGCATTGAAGCTGAACAGCGACACCCCCTGCGAAGAAGCCTCCGCAAAGAGCTGGCGGATGTGATTGAATATGCCGATGTAGGAAGCCACGTTCCCCCTGGAAGTCCTGCCGACCGGCTGCTGGTCAATCACGCAGGCATCCGGATGCAGCGGAAGGAAACACTCGTGGACAAGACTGCTCTTCCCGCAGCCCGAAACACCGGTGATGCAGGTGAGCACCCCTTTCGGAATGCGGACGGAGATGTTCTTGAGGTTGTTGGCGCAGGCATTCACGACAGGGTATGACTCCGTCCAGCGACGCGGCTTCTTGAGGGCTTCCCGTCCGCGCCTCCTCGCGGCAAGGAACTTCCCGGTCAGGCCGTCGGAGGCTGCAAGACCCTCCACAGGACCGTTGTAAACCACCTTGCCGCCATATTCACCGGCCTCCGGCCCCATATCGACCACCCATTCGGCCGCCTCGATGATGTCCGGGTCGTGCTCCACCACGAAGACGCTGTTGCCCCTGTCTTTGAGATTCTTCATCAGGGCGATGAGGTTTGCTGTGTCCCGGGGATGAAGCCCCACGCTCGGCTCGTCCATCACGTATAGCAGGTCGGTCAGGTCGCAGTCCAGCTGCTTGGCCATCTTCACCCTCTGGCTCTCCCCTCCGGAAAGGGTGGAGACGGGACGTTCGAGGGAGAGGTAGCCCACTCCCACGAGCACGAGCTGTTCGAGCACGAAGATGACTTTCCTGAGTATGGGGGCGGATATTCCCGAAGGGTCGTCCACCTTCCTCATGAAGTCCAGTACGTCGCGGATTTCCATCCTGAAGAGTTCGTCGATGCCGGTGTCGAGAATCTTTACGCTTCTGGCCCGGCTGTTGATCCGGCTGCCCTGACAATGCGGGCAGGTCCGGTAGGTGAAGAATTCCGACCAGGCCCTGCGCTCCTCATCCGGCAGCTCGTCCTCGCCCTTCTCGACTGCGGCCCTTTCGAGCTTGGTGACTATCCCTTCGAAGAAACGGTTGTAGGTCAGTCCGGTGACAGTCTTGTCGAGTTCGACCGGCCCGCTGTAGAGGAGCTTCCGGATTTCCTCCTCCGGCCATTCGCACAGTGGCTTGTCAGCATCGAAGAGGCCGTACTTCAGCAGTTCCTTCAACATATAGGAGTTCTGCTTGTAGTTGCTGTGGCGGATCGCCCCTTCGCGCAGGGACTTGCTTCTGTCGAGGAACTTGTCCACATCTATCTTCATTTCCTTTCCCAGCCCCCGGCAGTGAGGACACATCCCCTCCGGATGGTTGAAGGAGAAGCAGTAGGAAGGCATATTCAGGAAGGGCCTGCCTGTTCTTGAATACAGCAGCCTGATGTAGGTGGCGAGTTCCGTGACCGTGCCGACGGTGCTCCTGAGGTTGTTCCCCATCTTCTTCTGGTCAATCACGATCGGAGTGGAAAGATTCCTTATCTCATCCACATCCGGACGCGAGAGCTTGGGCATCCGGGTCTTGGCGAAGGTGCTGAAGGTATCTATCAGCTGCCGCCTCGCCTCGGTGTACACGGTGTCGAAGAGCAGGGAGGACTTCCCGCTGCCGCTGACTCCGCTGAACACCACCAGGGAGTGCTTCGGGATGTCTATGTCGATGTTCTTGAGGTTGTTGGTCCTCGCATTCCGGATGATTATCTTGTCCATTTCTCTGCTTGCTTTGGTTATGGAAAGGCAAAGATAAGTCCTGACCCTGGGGACGAGTCAAGACTTTCTTTGATTTTTTGCCGAAAAAAACTTCAGAAGCTGTTTTGAGATGTTTGCCGCTCTTGTTTACAGGGGATTTTCGGGACAATTCCAATTGCCGGGGAGTGAGCAAGGCCGCAGCCGCGTGAGCGGTCAGGCAACAGGAAATGGCCGGAACGACACTTGAAGGACAAGAGTGACCATTTCAAATCATTCGGTTATGAAGCGGTCGGCGAGCGGCACGAGCACCATAATGTCCAGGTAGGCTATCATCGCCACAAGTCCGAATGCGCCGATGGTCAGGGCCATCGAGAGCGCGAACAGGAAGGAGCAGGCGTGGAGCAGGAGGACAAGGGCCGCGAGGAGGTACCAGAACCTGAGGCGGGTGAGGCGTTCGAGCAGCAGCGCGGAGACCGCAAGGACAAGGGGCACGAAGAACATCAGGTTCTCGCCCACAAGGAGCAGGAGCAGGGCGCTCAGCAGCAGATCTATCGCCAGCACGGCGTAGAGCACTGAATATGAATACCTGGACTCAGCCTCGGAAGCAGCCTTCCTGCGCATCGAAGAGGAGGCGCGGAGGGCGGCCCTGCCGCGGGAGCGGACATAGACGGCAGTGCAGGCAAGCAAGAGAAGGGCAATCAGGACGGCAGTCACTGCGTTGTCGAAAGGGATGCCGGCGATGACCCCGAAAGGCTTGAACGCTGCCCCGGCAATCTTGGAACAGAGCCAGGTGACTCCGATGCCTGCGGCAAGCACAAGCAGTGCGGTGACAAGGTATTTCCCCGCCTTGCCGAGGACTCCTCCAATCTTCACCCTGCCGCGGACGCAGTCCAGCAGCAGAAGCAGAAGGAAGAGGACGAAGACGACGATGTTGATGATGAGGTAGGCGCGCTTCCCCATATTCAGAAGCCCTATGACAGGGATGGTGAAATTGACCGTGTCGGATTCCGAGCGGAGGGAGTCCTTGCCTGAATATGCCTCATCCGTCAGATACTTTGAGGCGACCGGCAGGACCTGCGAGCCATAATGCTGCACGGTGCGTGCGCTGACGTTCGAGAAGTTGTCGAGGTCGGTGTGGTAGTGGTTGACGTCGGCGACCGTGGAGAAGTTCAGGCCGGGGATGTCATCCTTGACAATGGTGAAATCGGTGAAGTTCGGCATGAAGCCATAGACTACCGTCGTCAATGAATATGTGTACGGGAATCTTGCGGCATCCGAATAGAGTTCCATCAGGCGGCTGTTGCCCGGGCTGGTCTCGAAGAGCAGGACGGGGCCGTAGGTCCCCCTGGCCTCGACGTTGATCATCAGGCCCACGTTCTCAAAGACCTCGCGGTTGTGTTCGTAGATTGAGGACATTCCCATCATTCCGACCTCTTCGGCATCGGTGAATAGGACCTTCACGCCTCTCTTCCACTGCCCCCGCTCCTCGAGCAGACGGCCTACGGTCTCGAGAATGACACCCACTCCGTAGCCGTCGTCGGCGGCGCCGTAGGACCAGACGGTGTCTTTCGGCATAATCTGCGAATATCTCGAATCATAGTGCGCCACAAGCATCAGGCAGACATCCTCCCCTGCACAAGCGCAGGAATCGGGAGTCTCCCCGGCAGTTTCCGGGCGGGAGCCAAGCGGAGAAAATTCCGCAAGGATGTCCGTAGCCGTGAAGGTGTAGGAAACGTGCTTGAACTTCGGTCCGGTCAGGGAGTCATAGACGAAAAGCCTGACGGTGTCGGCGCCGAGTTCATCAAGCCGGCCGACAAGATAGTCCCGGACGGCAGCCCTTTCCACAGGATGGGCGACGGAATGGTGTTCTTTTGAAATGACTTCTATGTCCTGAAGCACTCTCTGTGCTGAAAAACCCTCGCTGTCAGAGTCTTGGACGGCCGGGCGTGTGAAAAGCCCGAAGGCCGTGCAGGCGGCGAGTATGGCCAGGACGGCAAAAACGGATGTTCTGAGTCTGTTCATAGTATCTTCATTGTAAAGCAAAGATATGGTTTTTCAAGCAACATAATGTAAATTTGTAAGATTTATTGAAGAAATACAAGACGAAAAGAATCTATGAAACTGACGAACAACCTGTCCGCCTATTCCGGTTACATCTGGAAAAGAGAAATCAATGTAAGAGACTTCATCCAACACAACTACACGCCCTACGAGGGTGACGAATCATTCCTTGCCGGTCCTACCCGGAAGACCCTTGCCCTCTGGGAGAAACTCAGCGGAATGTTCGTGACGGAAAGGGAGAAGGGTGTCTTCGACGCCGAGACCAGACTGCCGCAGGGCATCACCACCTATGGGCCCGGCTACATCGACAAGGAGAACGAAGTGATTGTCGGTCTCCAGACTGACGCCCCGCTGAAGAGGGGCATATTCCCGAAAGGAGGAATAAGGATGGTCGAGACCGCTCTCAAAGCCTATGGCTACGAACTCGACCCCGCAACCAAAGAAATCTACACCCGATACCGCAAGACCCACAACGAGGGAGTCTTCTCGGCCTACACGGCGGACATCCGCGCCGCAAGACATTCGCACATCATCACCGGGCTTCCGGATGCCTATGGCCGCGGAAGGATAATCGGTGACTACAGGAGAATCGCCCTCTACGGAGTGGACAACCTGATTGCCGAGAAGAAAAGGTTCCTCGACAGGCTCGACATCCAGGAGATGAACGAGGAATGCATCCGGCAGAGGGAGGAAATCAGCGAGCAGATCACGGCCCTGAAAGATTTCGTGCAGATGTGCCGGAGCTACGGCTTCGATGTGACCAAAGCGGCACAGAACGCCCGCGAGGCCGTACAGTTCGTCTATTTCGGCTACCTTGCCGCCGTCAAGGACCAGGACGGCGCGGCGATGTCCATCGGAAGAATCAGCACCTTCCTCGACATATTCATTGAAAAGGACCTCCGCGAAGGGATTCTCACCGAGGAAGAGGCGCAGGAACTCATAGACCAGTTGGTAATCAAGCTCCGCATCGTCCGCTTCCTCAGGACTCCAGACTACAACGAGCTCTTCTCCGGCGACCCTGTCTGGGTGACTGCTGCTGAAGGCGGAATGGGCATCGACGGCCGCACTCTCGTGACCAGGACCTGCTTCAGGATGCTCCACACCCTCGAGAATCTCGGACCGGCCCCGGAGCCGAACATCACCGTGCTCTGGTCGGAGAGGCTGCCGGAAGCCTGGAAGAAGTACTGCGCGAAGATTTCCATCAAGACTTCCGCCATCCAGTACGAGAACGACGACCTGATGAGAGTGGACTACGGCGACGACTACGGCATCGCCTGCTGCGTCTCTCCTATGAGAATAGGCAAGGAGATGCAGTTCTTCGGAGCCAGGGCCAATCTCGCGAAATGCCTTCTGTACGCCATCAACGGCGGCCGCGACGAAATCACGGGCGAGCAGATTTCCCCGTCGTACGCCCCGATCACCAGTGAATATCTCGACTACGACGAGGTGATGGACAAGTACGAGCAGATGATGAGATGGCTGGCCAAAGTCTATGTCAACGCGTTGAAGATAATCCACTACATGCACGACAAGTACGACTACGAGGCCTTCGAAATGGCCCTCCACGACGGGGATGTCAAGCGCACCAGGGCGACCGGAATCGCCGGCCTGTCTGTGGTGACCGATTCCCTTGCCGCCATCAAGTTCGGCAAAGTGCGTGTCATCCGTGACGAAAGAGGCCTTGCAGTGGGTTTTGAAAACGTCGGCAAGCCATACGTTCCATTCGGCAACAACAATGAGGACACCGACAAACTGGCCCTGATGGTCACGGAAAAGTTTATGGAGTTCCTGCGCCAGCACGACACCTACAGGAATGCAGTCCCGACCCAGTCCCTGCTCACAATCACCTCGAATGTGGTTTACGGGCGGAACACGGGCGCCACTCCGGACGGGCGTCCTGCCGGAGTACCTTTCGCCCCGGGTGCAAACCCTATGAACGGCAGGGATGTAACCGGAGCGGTCGCGGCTCTTTCTTCTGTCGCCAAACTGCCTTTCCAGCACTCCCAGGACGGCATTTCCTACACTTTCGCAATCAGCCCGGCGACTCTGGGCAAGGACGAGGATTCAAAGGTGGAGAATCTCGTGAACCTGATGGACGGCTATTTCACGCCGGACGGAGGCCACCACCTGAACGTGAATGTCTTCGACAAGGAACTGCTGGTCGATGCGATGGAGCATCCGGAGAAATACCCGCAGCTTACCATCAGGGTCTCTGGCTATGCCGTCAACTTCGTGAAACTCACAAAGGCTCAGCAGCTTGACGTGATTTCGAGGACCATCAACCAGAGCATCTGACGATGACATTGACAGGCCGCATCCATTCCATCGAAAGTTTCGGCACTGTCGACGGACCGGGCATCCGCTTCGTGACATTCCTCCAGGGCTGTCCGATGCGCTGCCTTTTCTGCCACAATCCCGACACCTGGGATCCCTCGGCCCCGGCCCGGTACGAGATGAGTCCCGGGGAACTTCTTGCCGAGACCCTGAAATACAAATCCTTCATCCGGAAAGGCGGAGTCACCCTGACCGGAGGCGAGCCCCTGCTCCAGGCGGCTTTCGCAAGGGAATATTTCAGGCTCTGCAAGCAGGAGAACATCCACACCGCCCTGGACACTTCCGGAGCAGTCTTCACCGCAGAGTCTCTCTCGGTGCTGGACTTCACGGACCTCGTCCTGCTGGACATCAAGACGGCGGACGACAGTTTCCACAAGGCCTACACCGGTATGGATAGAAGGAACAACAGACTCTTCCTGGAACATCTGCAGTCAATCGGCAAGCCCGTATGGATCAGGCACGTCCTCGTCCCCGGGCTGACCGACACTGAGGAAAGGCTCGGGATGCTGGCGGATTGCCTGTCGGGATATTCAGTCATCGAAAAAGTCGAGATACTCCCCTATCACACGATGGGGGCCTACAAATATGCCGGACTCGGACTCGACTACCCTCTTGAGGGTATCGGGCCCGAGTCGGAAGAAAAGGCCGGAGAGGTCCGGGAGTTCTTCAGGAAAAGGCTGGGAGTCAAGGTCAGTTGAGGCTGATGCATTCAGAGCCTCCGGAAACCTCGACTGTCTTGACGAGAGGAGTGCCCTTGTAGTACAAGGTCGAGCCTCCCGATGCCTGCAGATTGAGTTCTTCGAGGACTGTAATCCTCATCGTGCTGCCGCCGGAGAGTTCAGCATCCGCTTTGACTGCCAGGAAATTCAGCATCTCGGCCCGGCTTCCACCGGAAAGGGAGCAGCTTACTGAAGGTGAAGTACCGGAAATGTCGAGACTCGAACCGCCTGAAAGCACGAGTTTGAGACTTGAGGCGTAGATAGGGCTTTCGCCCACAACAGTCGAGCCTCCGCTTGCGTACAAGGCACTGACGCTCAATGATGAAACCTTCACCGTGACATTCAGGTCAGAGTATTTGAATCCGCTGTTCAATCCCAGATTGAGCGTTCCTCCGTTGACCTGTATGTTCAGATACTGGTGGACGTTGTCGGAGGCGGTCACCACTGCAGTACCGGCCTCGACGGTCGGGTCGAGAATCAGGTGGAATCCGGATGAAACGTCAACGGCGGTGAACATCGTCGAAATCTCATAGTCGCGGGTGATGACTTTGCCGCTTTCCTCAATCGTCTGATTGCAGGATGTGAGTGCCGCGGCCGCAGCGAAAAGGAAAGGAATGAGGAGTCTTTTCATAATATACGTTGTTTGCTTGTCAGGGACTGCTTGAACGCAGCATTACAAAAGTACTCAAAAACAACGATAAGGCAAAAATTGATACGCTTCTCTTCGCGTATTCCTCCGGACTACAGGGCCGCTTCCACGCTCGCAGGCCCTCCGTTCAGAACAGTCCGAAGCCCAGAAGATAGGACCATACGACGAAGCGTCCGGCTTTGCCGATGAGAATCATCAGGCAGGTGGTGAAGGCCGGAGCCTTGTAGAAGCCCAGACCGAGGAGGATGACGTCGCCGACCAGCGGCAGCCAACTCAGGAGAGCGGTCCATACACCGTACTTGCTGACAACATCCTTCTGCTTGACAAGTTTCTCGTGGCTGACTTTGAAATATTTCTCTATCCACTCCAGTTTGCCGGCCCTGCCGATGAAATAGGTGACAATTCCGCCGAGAGTGTTGCCCGCCGATGCCACGACAAAGCAGGCGAGAGGATTCTTGGTCATCGCCAGGAAAGCGATGTACACAGCATCTGAACTGAACGGTATTATGGTAGCGGCAAGGAAAGTCGCCAGGAAAAGTCCCCAATAACCGAGTTGTTCAAGCCAGGTCATATTCAATTAATACAAATAATCTATTCACCACGCCCTCCCCGGGCAATTCTCCGCGAAGCGCCGCAGCAGAATTCCGAACCTTAAAGATAGGCATTTCCCATAGAAACAAAAAAAATGCCTATATTTGAGTTTGCAGATGCGTAACCTCATTGCCTGGAAGCTTCCAGGCCTGCTGCAAGGGGAATGACTGGATATGCCTACGTTTCATTCCGGCCAGGCGATTCGCCTGAAGAAATCATCGGGAGCAGATGATTCCCGACAGGCATCCCGGCTCCTCAAGAGGAAAGCATCAGCGGAAGCAGAATCGGAATTGACTTTACAAGAATATGAGAAAGACCGTCGCCGTGATCGGAGATGCAGCGGCAGCTCCTGATTCATTCAAATACAAACTTGCGTTCGAGACAGGCAAAATGCTTGTGGATATGGGCTTCCGCGTCCAGAGCGGCGGAATGGCAGGCATAATGGAAGCGGTCTGCGCGGGTGCCCACGCCTCGGAGAAGTACCGCGAGGGAGACACCATCGGCATACTCCCCTCTTTCGACAGGGAAAAGGCCAATGAATATGTTGACATCCTCATACCGACCGGACTTGACATCATCCGCAACGGAATGACCGGCTGCGCGGATGCAGTGGTCGCAATCGGAGGAGGAGCCGGAACCCTGATGGAGATGGCAGCCGCCTGGAGCACCTTGAAGCTCATCATCGCCTACCGGACAGTCCCGGGCTGGTCTGCGGAACTCGCGGACCGGAGGATTGATGAAAGAATCCGCTATCCGGAGATTCCCGACGACAGAATCTACGGTGCGGACAGCCCGGAAGAAGTAGGAAAACTTCTCCGGGAGCACATCGGTTCCTACACCCGCCAGTTCCAAGGAATATCCGGTTTCAATCCGCGCAAAGGGGAAAGCCTGTAAGCCTTACTACTCGGTTCTGGAGTAGATGAAGCCGGCTTCCTCACGTGGAGACTTGGCTCCGAGATGCCTGTTGATGAGTTTCAGTTGGTCGTCCCAGGCCTTCAGGAGCTGGTTGTAGCGTTCTTCGATTATCGCCCAATGGTAAGGGCGGTTCTCCTGCATCCACAGTTCCCTGTGCCAGTCCTTCAGTTCCATCGTGTAGTCCCGCAATGAACCGATCAGGCCGCACTGCGGCATTGCGATGTCATAGAGGGCGGTGTTGACGACCCGGCCCTTGTCCTCGTCGTTGCAGAAGGCTTCGTAACGTTGTGAGAGACCTGCCGCGAGCGAGGCCTTGGTCAGGACGAAGCCGAGACGTCGGGCGCAGAAAAGGACCGCGTCAAGGGTGCTCTCGTTGTGATGCGCGAGCGGAAGGCACTGGTGGAGCCTGCCGTAGTTGCAGGAGACGGTCGAGCGCAGTTCCTCGAGATTGAGATTCTGCAGATGGTTCTGCTGGCCGGCTCCGCCCGGTTCGAACGGTACGGTCCAAATCCAGTCGGCCATAAGAGTGCTTGAAACGGGCCTCTGGACATCAGCCACGGCCATTATTGCATCGACGAACTGATGGCCGGAAGCATTGCGGTAGAAGGCCCAGTCGAAGGCCTGCTTGAAATCCTCGATGCTGGTCTCAGGCTCGTTCTGCCAGGCGCAGGCGGCTGCGAAAGTGACTCCCAACCAGCCCACATCGAAGAGATCCTCGCCCATATCGTCCCAATTGCAGCAGAGCATTCCGATGGCTCCGTATTTTTTGCCGTCCCGGACGAAGCCCCTGATGTTCACCATGTGGTCGCTGAAATTCGGAAAAACCCTGGTGGACCAGAATGCTCCCGGAGCCACGAAGAAAGGAATGCCGTTCTTCTGGAACTGAGGGAGGTAATACTCATAGTTGTCGAGCGGAAGATATTCCCAGGCCACAGCCACGGCATTGTCCGGAAGGACGGAGAGGTCGATGTCGGGCTTGCCAACGGCCACGTCGGCCCAGAACAGGGCCTTCTTGTCCTTGATGGCCGGAAGATTCATCACCCGGTCCAGATGGTGGAAGAAAACTCCGTCAAGACCCATCTCCCCTACCATTGCGCCGCTCTTTCCGAGGCCGAGTTCGAAGGCCTCGTCACAGCCGACGTGGACGAATTCGCTTTCAAAGTTCGGCACTATCTCGCCCAGATAGTCATTGAGGAAGGTGTAGGTTCTTTCCACCGCAGGGCTGACGATCTGTCCCCGGGGACGTTCGGCGATGTCGTCGAAGCCTCCCTCGCGAAGGGTGTAGTGCATATGCCCGAGACATTCCTGCTGCGGAACGAGCTCGACGTGGTATTTCTTGCCGTATTCGACAAGCTCTCGGACTTCCTCCGGAGTCACGACGGCCCCGCGCATGTTGATCTGCGGATATTTTTCAGACTTGAATATGTTCTCGGCATAGATGCAGTAGCCGTTGATCTTGTACTCAGAGAGTATCCGTATCTGCTTCTTGACATATTCGACATTAGGGATGGGACCGCGGTTCCAGTCGTCCTGGATCCACCTGTAGCGGAGCGCCGGAGTGTCGGAAATCTTTACCGCGCGGACTTTGAGCCTCCCTTCCGGGTCGCTGTAGGTCAGCTGGCGGAGGGTCTGGAGGCCATAGAATATTCCTTTGTCGCCGCGGGCTCCGACGATGACTTTCCCCTCATCGGCGAGAAGCACGTAGGATTCGTCGGATTCCGGGTCGGGACTCAGGCCGGCTTCGGCAAGCAGCCTGTCGGCAGTCTTGTCCTCTCCGATTCTGGCCACCGTGATCGCGCCGCGCCTGTAGCGTGCCCCGCTCCTTACCTGCCAGAGGGTCGATTCGAAATCGCCGGTGAAGGTGGACACGGCAAAGGCATCCTCTTCGCTGCGGGATGTGATTGCGATGCCGCAGGAATTGCCTACCGTGAAATCAGTGTCCCCTACCGTGATTTGTGAAGGGTAAGGCAGAAGCGGAAGTCTTTCGGAAGCGAGAGTGCCGCTTCCCTGCGCAGAAAGGCAGACGGAAGAAAGCCCGAATGCAAGCAGGAGAATGAATGAAGGAAGTCTTTTCATATTGTCCGTGTCATTTGTGATTGTGTCCGCAAAGTAAGGTAAAAAAAGCCGTTCCGGCAAACTCCGGGCAGGTTTTTCCTTCAGTCTGCGGCCTGGCGCGGGGGTGCGGTGAAAGGAAAGTCAATCACCATTTTATGGGATTCTTTTTTCAGCAAATATTCTGTATATTGCAAAAATTTTGAATAGGAACTACAGTTCGCAAGTGCGGAACAGACCTTGTCTGGAGACCGGGAGGCCTCCGGTAAGGGGAATGACCAGAACGCCTTTCGTCATTTCGACCAAGCGGAGCGCGCGGAGAAATCTGCGGAAG
>JBJEJV010000003.1:38406-199405 GCA_051878295.1 Candidatus Cryptobacteroides sp. | reverse complement strand
CATGCACAGCGCCCTATGCTGTCATTTCGACCAAGCGGAGCGCGCGGAGAAATCTGCGGAAGCATGCACAGCGCCCTATGCTGTCATTTCGACCAAGCGGAGCGCGCGGAGAAATCTTCCGGACCGATTGATGTCCAAGGGATATCCCGACTACGCACTATGTGCCGCTCGATATGACGGGCTTCTGGTCAGCCCTTCAGGGACAGGGCAGCGTGGACAACAGCGGCGGCGCTTGATTGCACCGCAGAGTAAAGCCACCGGACGCCGGACACTTGCGACTTGCCAAACTGAATAAAGCATCAAGGATGGAAACAGTGATTCAGATAATTGTTATTCTTGCTCTGGTCAGCGTCAGCGTCGTGCTGATTTCACAGAACAGGCATCCGGTCTCCACGCTCGCCTGGATTCTAATCCTCTGCTTCCTGCCCGGCGTGGGCCTTGTACTTTACTATGTCTTCGGAACCCAGAAGAAGAAATCGCGCCTGGTCAAAGACTCCAGGCTGTCCGAACTCAAGGACCAGGTGGTTTACTCCAACGAGGACTCCATCCGCAGGGAACTTCCGGACGGGCATTCCGACATCGTGTCCCTCCTGTGGATGACGAACAAGGCCATCCCTCTCGGCGACAACGACATCAAGGTCTATACAAGGTTCGACGACATGTTCGACGACCTTATCCGGGACATTTCTGCGGCCAAGGACCACGTAAACATTGAATTCTACATATTCGAAGACGACGAAATCGGGCGCCGCCTCGGGAATGTCCTGATCGAACTGGTGAAAAAGGGCGTCGAGGTCAGGGTGATCTACGATTCAGCCGCGAACCTGACGCGCGCCAAGTTCTATCACTGGCTGCGGAAGAACGGGGTGAAGGTCAAGGCCTTCCTTCCGGTAGTGCTGCCTTATCTCTCGACCACCACCAACAACAGGAACCACCGCAAGATTGTTGTTATCGACGGCAAGATAGGCTACATCGGAGGAATGAACATAGCCGAGCGCTACTCCAAGGGCATACGCGGCGGCGTGTGGAGGGACACCCACATCCGCATAACCGGTCCGTCGGCAGCCGAGACCCAGACCGCTTTCCTCGTGGACTGGGAGTTCTGCGCCAAAGAGCATGTCGATTGCGCCAGATACTATCCGAGAATCGGCAAATGCGGCGACTCCATCGTCCAGATCGCCACTTCCGGCCCGATGGACGAGTGGAACGTCACGATGCAGGGAATGATGAGGATGATCAACCAGGCCAAGGAATATGTTTACATCGAATCGCCGTATCTGATTCCTACTGAGCCAGTCCTGATGGCGCTGCGCAATGCCGCCCTGGCAGGGGTGGACGTGAGGCTCATCGTACCGGTCCAGGGCGACAGGGGCGTACTGGTGCCTCTCGCCACGAGAAGCTATGTGGAGGATGTCCTGGTCGCAGGAGTCAAGGTCTATTTCTACAAGAAAGGCTACCTGCACGCAAAGACGATGGTGGCGGACGGCACGATGGCCACGGTAGGTTCCACCAACCTCGACGTGAGGAGCTTCGAACAGAATTTCGAAATCAACGCCTTCATCTACGACCGCGAAGTGGCCGAGACCCTCAAGGAGGCCTTCCTGAAAGACATCGGCGACAGCGTGCAGGTGGACGCAAAAAAATGGGCCTCCCGCTCGAAATGGAACAAGTTCAAGGAGTCCATCGCCAGACTCTTCTCCCCGGTACTCTGACGAGGACGGACCGGACCGTCAGTCCATCGAATCGGCATCGTCCTCGAACTTCGCACCGCAGTACTTGCAGTACTTCGCATCCTTGTCGTGGCTGCTCCTCCCGCAGTTCGAGCAACGCTTGTTGAGAGGTTTGCCCGCTTCCCTGATGAATTCGGCGGAGAGGATGCCGGAAGGCACGGCAAGAATGGTGTAGCCGAGAAGCATTATGATGGCCGAGAGGAAGCGGCCGAGAGTGGTGACCGGGGTAATGTCGCCGTAGCCTACGGTAGAGAGGGTCACCACGGCCCAGTAGAGGCTGTTCGGAAGGTTGGCGAACATCGTCCCCTCCCTGTTTCCTTCGACCATGAACATCAGGGTCCCCAGACAGATTACCAGCAGCACCACGAAGAGGAAGAAGACCGCGATTTTCTTCCAGCTGGCGATTATGGCCCTCATCAGCATATTCCCCTCGGTCAGGAAGGAGAAGAGCTTGAGCACCCTGAACACGCGCACGAGGCGCAGGCAGCGGAAGACGATGGCGTACTGAATCTGCGGCAGGAAGAAGCCCAGATACATAGGCAGTATGGCCAGCAGGTCGATGATTCCGAACAGGCTCAGGACATACTTCTTCGGATTGTGGGAGCAGTAGATTCTGAGGATATATTCAATGGTGAAGAAGGCCGTGAAGAAATATTCCAGGAAAAACACTGTGCTCCTGAGCCATTCGGCCTTGAACGTGCTGCCGAAGATGGCGATAATCACGCTCAACAGAATGCACACCATCAGCACGATGTCGAATGCCTTGCCTTCAGGCGTGTCCGATTCGAAGATGATGTTGTAGAAGAAATCCTTTCTGTCCTGTCGGGTCTTGAGGTCGTGGAAATCCTCGTGGACCCTGCGGGAAAAGCCTCTGCGTTCCCTTTTACCTTCTGTCTTTTCCATTTTGGCGTATGAATATGCCGGAGCGGTCCGGCGTCCGACGACAAAAATAGACATTTTGCGGGATTCAGGCAATCCTCAGGAAGATAGCGGCCGCAGGAATGTCCGGCCGCCCGGATGCGTTCCTCAGGTCTCGGAGAGGCTGAAAGTGAACTGGAGGCCGTGAGGCTGGATGTTGGAAGCGCTGATAGTGCCTCCGTGGAACAAGACCGCGTTCCGGACTATCGAAAGTCCGAGCCCGGAGCCTTCCGCCCTGTGGCTGTTCTCTTCAGGCACCCGGTAGAAACGCTCGAAGATGTGCGAGAGGTGTTCCGGAGAGACTCCCTTGCCGTTGTCCGAATAGACGAAGTTCAGCATATTCCCTGACTTCGAGCATTCGAGACGTATGCATATTCCTTCACCCGCGTAGCGGATGGAATTTTCGACGAGGTTGCGCAGGAGGGCGTAGATCAGGGACTGGTTGCCCCTGACGAAGGCATCGTCCGGGACAAGGTTCTCCACCGTGATGCGGTTGTCCCGGATCTGGGCGGCGAACTCCTCGAGCACTTCCTCATAGACCCTGCGCACCCCGAGATATTCCTTGGTCAGCAGGTCCGGGGCCTCCTCTATCTTGGTAATGAGGGAGATGTCACGGATCAGGTCGGAGAGCCTCAGGGTCTGCAGATAGGCCCTTTCTATGAAGAGTTCCTTCTTGTCGGAGGACATCCGGGGATTGTCCACTATGGTTTCCAGATAACCCCTGATGCTGGTCACAGGAGTCCTGAGTTCGTGGGCGATGTTGCTGGTCATCCTGCGCTTCTGGGACTGGAGCCTCTCGTCCGTCTCCCTGTCGGCCTGTTCGCCGAAGCGCTGGGAGAGCAGGAATATGACGAGGAGGGTCACGGCGAAAAGCAGCACCATCATCAGGACCAGCATCCAGTCGGGATGCATGAAGCGCTTCTGGGAGACCTCGAAAGGAAGCGCAGTGCGGATTATGACATCCGGGTACTTCCTGGCGTAGTAGATGTAGCTGATGCCGGCCGTCTCTGACTTGCGGATGCGGCAGCCGTCCTTCCCCTCCAGACAGGAGGCTATCTCGGGACGGGTCAGGTGGTTCTCCATCGAAGCCGCCTCCTCGAAGGAGTCGAAAATCACATTTCCGTCCGAACCTATGACCGAGACGCGGATGTTGTCCGGAAGGAGTTCCATCGTGGCGGCGTAATCATCCGTCCGGGCGACTATGTCCGCGTAGCTCTCCAGACGCGAGGAGAGGATGGCCTTCTTGTAATTATGCTCGCTGCCGAGCTCCACCGCGAGCATTGTCGCGGCGAAAACCGCAAATACTGCGGCGAACCACAACCACAGACGCCTATTCATTGACTTCCATGCTGTAGCCGAAGCCGGCGCGGTTTACTATCAGATCCCTGTAAGGGCCAAGTTTGGAACGGATTCTGGCGATGTGCACATCGACTGTCCTGTCCAGGACATAGGGAGCATCCTTCCAGAGTTCCCGGATGAAATCGGAGCGCGAGAAAATCTTCCCCGGATTGGAGGCGAGCAGGTGGAGTATGTCATATTCCTTGCGCGAGAAAGGCACCTGCACCCCGTCCACGGTGACATTCTTGCTGGAGACGTCGATTGTGATGCCTTTGAGACGGATGAGCGCCGGGAGGCTTTCCGAAGAGGAAGAACGCTTTAGGACCGCCTTGACCCTGGCGATTACTTCATTGATTGAGAAAGGCTTGCAGATGTAGTCGTCGCCGCCGGCGGAGAAGCCCGTCAGCAGGTCATTCTCGGAACTGCGGGCGGTCAGGAATATGATGGGCACATTGCACTGGTCAACCTTCCGCAGGGTGTCGGCCAGTTTGAAACCGGACATTCCCGGAAGCATAATGTCCAGAAGGACAAGGTCCGGCGAGGTTCCCTTGCGGATCTGCGCCAGAGCCTCTTCACCCGTGTCACATTCCAGAGTATCGTAACCGGCAGCCGAGAGGTTGAAAGCAAGAATCTCGCGGATGTCTGCCTCGTCGTCAACAATCATCACTTTCATATCGACAAATATAATCCATTCGGTGTTAAGCGGAGCACCTGCGTTGTTAAGTTTCTGTTACAGCTTCCGCAGCCCTTTGTTAAATCCGGAATAAATACGGTTAACAGAAAGCTTCCCCGCTTCCCCTTTTGCAGGCAAATATGCAAATTTGTTTTGAAAAATAAGGTATTTGAATATGATAATGAATATTTTGACACTGCTCGGAGCCCTCGGCATGTTCCTCTACGGAATGAACATGATGAGTTCGGGACTTCAGAAAACCGCCGGAAACGGCCTGAGAAACCTTCTGGGGACGATGACATCGAACCCGTTCAAAGGTGTTCTCACAGGCTTCGGAGTGACGGCGGCTATTCAATCATCCAGTGCGACCACGGTGATGGTCGTGGGCTTCGTGAGCGCCGGTCTCCTGACCCTCGGGCAGGCAATCGGTGTCATAATGGGAGCGAACATCGGAACGACAATGACCGCCTGGATCATCGCGGTGTTCGGATTCAAGGCGGACATTTCAGCCCTTGCAGTTCCGCTGATGGGCGTCGGATTCATCCTCAGCGTCTCCAAGAAGGACAAGCTGCGCAACATCAGCGAACTCATCATAGGATTCAGCCTCCTCTTCCTGGGCCTCTCGCTGATGAAGAGCTCCATCCCTGACCTCCGCGAGACCCCGGAAGTGCTCGAATTCATCACCCGCTGGTCCGGACACGGCTTCCTGTCCGTCCTGCTCTTCCTGGTCCTCGGAACCATACTCACCCTCATCCTCCAGTCATCCAGCGCCACGGTCGCCCTGACCCTCATAATGCTCAATATGGAATGGATCCAGTTCGACATGGCAGCGGCGATGGTCCTCGGAGAGAACATCGGAACCACCATCACAGCCAATCTTGCGGCAAGCGTCGGAAGCGTGAACGCGAAGAGGGCTGCGCTCGCCCACACGGTCTTCAACCTCTTCGGAGTGGTCTGGGCCCTGGCTCTGTTCCGTCCTTTCGTCAGCTTCATCCAGTGGATTGTCTCCCTGATGGGAGTGGACGAGGCCACATCGATGGTTTACGGAATTTCAATGCTCCACACTATATTCAACTTAATCAACACATTCATCATGATCTGGTTCACCAAAGCTATTGAAAAGATTGTCACCGGCATAATCAAGGACAAGCCTGAAAGCGCCGAGAACATCGAGGGACGCATCCAGTACATCGACTACGGACTCATCGCGACCCCGGAACTTGCACTCACTGAATCCAGCAGGGAAATCATCCGCTTCAGCAAGATCATGAAGAACGGGCTGGGCTACCTCAGCGAGGCCATCTACCACTCGGACAACAGCGACAAGTTCAACGAGTACAGGAAGAAGCTCGTCAAATACGAGGAAATCTCCGACAAGATTGAATATGAAATCGTCAAGTTCCTCAACGACCTCGGCAAGAACCACCTCAGCGACGAGTCGAAGGAGACGGTACGCTCCCAGATCAGGATCTCCAGCGAGCTGGAGTCACTGGGCGACAGCGGCGAGTCCATCAGCCGCTCGCTCCTCAATATGAGCGCCTACGGACGCAAGCTCACTTCCGAACACATCGCGAAGCTCAGCAAGATGACCGGATTCCTCTCGCAGGCCTACGAAGACATGATCTTCAACCTCGAGAACGCATCGAGAATCAAGGACATCAGAAATGCCGAGATAGACGAACAGGCAATCAACGAATTCAGGGACGAGTGCCGAGAGAGCGAGCTGAAGGACATCGAATCCAAGGGAGATTCCTATTTCGAGACAGTGTTCTATCTGAACATCCTCGAACAGCTGGAGAAGATGGGAGACTACCTCATCAACATCTCTCAGGCCATCAAGATACGCAGCTGAAGCTCCGGGCAGCCGCTCCGCTCACCTGGCATTGACGATGCAGTAGCCGGTCTCATAACGGCCTCCCGTGAAAGTCTGCGTACCGGCATAAGGAATGATGCTGCCGGGAGGCACAGAGGCGGCAACACGATAGACCCCGTTCTTGATGGTGATAGTGAGAATTGAACCCGGGTCGATTACGACGCTCCTGATTTCCGGCCCGCTGAACATCACGGTCAGGGGATATTCTGTGGTGTTCTCCATCACCAGAGAACTTGTAGGCCTCCCGTCTTCCTGCACGTGCGCGAAAGCGGGCAGAGTGCCGTGATTGTTCTTGAATATGTCGTCGATTTTCGCCTCGACGAGCTTCTTGTCAGCCTCGGCGCGGTGAGGCCCCCTCGGATAAAGGGAAATGTATTTCTGATAGGCCTCCTTGGTGTTCAGGAGGCAGGCTCTCTTCCAGGCTGTGTCCTCGCTGTTCCATTCCCTCTCCTTCATCGCCTTGGCGAAATCATCCAGAGTCTCGTCCTTGAATGTTCCGTTGTAGCGGACATTGTCCCGCAAGTCCGAACGGACCCCGGACATCACCTTCTCGCGTCCGCCGGTCACCGCCGCACCCGAATACTTGTCGCCCTTCTTCTGCATAGTGACAGAGGTCTGGGCCGGCATCAGGTTGCAGAGGCAGAGCAGTGCAAAAGCAAGGACTATTGTTCTTCCAGTTTTCATCATTCCGGAATTTTCGAACTTCAAACTACGAAAATAGCAATAAAAAACATATATTTGTGAAATATTACTATATAATAAAATGGCAAACGAACCAGTTCCGGACCTCAAGTCCATCTACCTCCCGCCTGAGGTGACAATCGAGGCGTTTTTCCCCTGCGACATTGTCTGCACGTCTCCTGGCGACGGTCTCTATGACGGAGATGACATCATTGTTCCTTAATTCCGACGACCATGAAAACAAACATCATTCCAGTCGCAGCCCTCTCGGTCCTCCTTGCAGCATCCTGCAGCAAACAAGAAAGCCTCACCGCCCCGCAGGGCCCTCTTCCGGAAGGAATCAGCGTCTCGGAGGAGCCTTTCGACAGTTTCATCGCCTCCATCAGGACTGATGACACCAGAACGACATACACCTGGGAGGACTCCCGCCTGAAAACCTTCTGGGAAGAAGGCGACACCCTTGCCTTTTCGCCAGCGGCCAGGAGCGGATATGCCAGCCTCTACACGGCCGGAGGATCCGGAAGCGAAGTGACATTCAACAAGATTTCCGGCAACGACCTGAATGCCTCCATCTACGGTCTCTACTACCCGGGCAAAAGGGTCGCGAGCGACATCCAGTTCATCAACTTCTCCTACACAGGGCAGGTCCAGGATGCGGCCGACCCGATGAAACATCTGGCGAAATTCCATTCGATGAGGAAAATCGTCACGGAGAAGAACAACTACGACTTTTCCCTCTGCGACCAGAGTTCCTGCATGAGGTTCGTACTCAGCGGAACCGAATTCGACAGCCCGGAACAGATTACCCTCAGCGTTTACAGGGACGGAGCGAAACTCTGCTGCTTCAAGTCCACCAACCACCTCGACGAATGGTACACCGACGGATCGGCCTCGGCATCCTGCAAGGAAGCATCTTCCCTCAGCCTGGACCTTTCCGGCTACGGCACAAGCGACAATCTTACCGCCTGGATGATGATGTCCAACGAGGACGTCGCGCTCAGCAAGGGAGACGAAGTCAGGGTCGAAGTCACCTGCCGGGACCTGATACACAGCTGTTCAGTCACTCTCGGTTCCGACCTGACCCTGACCGGAGGCCGCTGCCATTCCTTCATCCGTTCGAGCGGCTGGAGCAGCAGGGAGAACGTTCCGGAAACAGTTTCTCCGTACGACAGGAAAGTGACTGTCATCCAGTCCGGTGCCGAAGGCCTGAACGTGATTTTCCTCGGTGACGGTTTCATCGAAGAGGACATCACAGACGGGACCTATGACAAGATAATGAGAGAGGGATGCGAGGCATTCTTCGAGTACCTGCCATATTCCTACTACAGGGACCTGTTCAACGTGTACTACGTCACCGCCGTCTCGAAAGAACGCACCAACGCGACGAACACGGGTCTAAACGGAGCGCAGAACAACGGCTCCGAGACAGTATTCTCCACGGCGTTCACCCCTTATTCGACCTCCGTTGACGGCGACAAGGAGACTGCCCGTGAATATGCCTCCCTCGCCCTCGGAGAGGATGCCGCCACCCTCATCCAGAACGCAGTGATTGTCGTAATCGCCAACCAGGAATGCCACGCGGGCACCTGCCATATGTCAATCTCCCTCAACGAAAACTACGACTACGGCATCTGCAACAGCATCGTGTTTATGGGCAGGGGCCGGGACGAGGACAATTTCAAGGCCCTCATCCGCCACGAAGCCGGAGGACATGGCTTCGGGCTTCTCGCCGACGAATACTACTACGAAAACGACAGCATCGACATGCAGGACTGGTATGACCTGATGTACCTGCAGGGCTTCGGATTCTACAGGAACGTTGACATATTCATAGACGAGGACCTCTACTCCTTGCTGCCTGAAGGTTCAGGCTTTGAGTTGAGCACGACGGACAACTGCTATTGGAAGGATCTCTTCGGCACCGCCAACCGCTACGAGGATTCTGACGTGGAGTCTCTCGGACTATATGAAGGCGCATACACGATGATGTACGGTTTCGGCCGTCCGACCTATGACAGTCAGAAAAGCATAATGTACAGCAACTACGGGCGTTACAACGCTCCTTCAAGAAGGCAGATTGTCTATCGCCTGCGCCAACTCACAGGAGAGGACAGCGGGAAGAACTGGGGCACTGAGGAAGAACTATCATATTTCCTCGGCATCGACATCGAACATCTCTTCACCGCCATTCCGGCCTCCTCCCAAAGCGAAGTCAAGCAGAACAGTCTTGTCGAAGTCCCTCAGCTTCAGAGCGCGCCGGTAATGATTCCGGGAAAGTGGGTTGACGGAAAATTCATCGCGGAGATGCAAGATTCCGAGTAGCCGTGCATTTTGTTAGCAGAATTGACAATGATGAACGTTCTATGAACATCTTGAACATTTTCTGCAAAAACACTGTAAGCAGGGTGACGGCCATCTCAATCGTGGCCGTCACTCTTTCAGCTTGCTCTGAAGTTTTCGGTTGGGACTATGAGGTGGACTGGGCCCCGGTGATTCTGGACATTTCAGTTGAAGACCAGTACGGCAACGACCTTCTGAATCCGGAATACCCCGGCAACATCGTCGAAGGCTCCTCCATAACTTTCCAGGGTACTGAATATGATGCCGTCTGCGACCTGTACGAACAGTTTGCCGGCAGCGGCAGCGAGACGGATGAAAACCCGGAGGAGGGAAATTCCGGAACGAAGGCCTATATTCCGAGAATGGGCGGTTTCATCCTGATGAACGGAGAGATGTCGGGGAACAGTTCAATCAAGGGATTCTTCATGCGGTTCGGGGAAATCGACGGAGCCGCGGACTTAGACGAGAAACTTGTAATCAAATGGGGCGACGGAAGCAGGGATGAAATCCGCTACGTCTGCAAGAATCACAAGGAAGGCCGCAACCCGAGCTGCAACCGTTACTTCTACCTGAACGGAACGCAGGTCAATACCTCGAGGTTTTACATCGAGCATTGATTCCTGCACACTATGATGCCTTGCTGAAAGGGGCGCTTCAGTTATCTGCCGGGATGACGAAGCGCCCTTTGCTGTTTTTCCAGCCAGGCGCAGCGCACGGAGAGTTCATCAGACCGATTGCCTCCAACGGCTCCGCGACTCCGCACTTCGCGCTCCGCCCGGTATGAGAGGCTTTTGGGCCAGCGCATTAATTCTTGCCGTTTTACAAAAAGAGGAGCGCCGGCTCCGCCCGAGGCGGCCGGCACTCCGTGCAGTAGATTCCAGGCTGAGGCTCCGGACAGGCTCCGGTCCCCGGTCCGTGTCAAATCAGCGGCTCTGCAGTCATTGCGGCAGGCTGGGGAATGCCCATCAATTTCAGGATGGTCGGAGCCACATTGCACAGCGCTCCGTCCTTTACGCTCTTGACTTCCTCTCCGGCGTTGATGACGATGAACTGGACCTCATTGAGGGAATGGGCCGTGTTCGGGGTACCGTCCTCGTTGACCGCATAGTCGGCATTGCCGTGGTCGGCGGTGAGGAGGACCACATAATCGTGGGCGATGGCGGCGGTTACGACAGCCTCCACACAGCCGTCGATGCAGCCAACGGCATTCTTGATGGCCTTGTAAACTCCGGTGTGGCCGACCATGTCGCCATTGGCGAAATTCAGGATGATCATGTCTTCCTTCTCTTCACTGATGGCACAGACAAGTTTGTCGGTGACTTCGATGGCGCTCATCTCCGGCTTGAGGTCGTAGGTGGCGACTTTAGGGGAATTGACGAGGATTCTGTCCTCCAGGTCGAACGGAGTCTCGCGTCCGCCGTTGAAGAAGAATGTCACGTGGGCATATTTCTCGGTCTCCGCGATTCTGAGCTGGCGCTTGCCGGCTTTTGACACTGTCTCTCCGAGAGTGTCGCAGACCTCCTCCTTGTCGAACAGGATGTGCAGTCCCTTGAAGGAAGCATCGTAAGGAGTGAGGCAGCAATAGTGGAGAGGAATGGTGTGCATCCCCTCCTCCGGCATCTCGGTCTGGGTGAGGACGGCGGTAAGCTCACGGGCGCGGTCATTCCTGAAGTTGTAGAATATGACGGCGTCTCCCTCCTCGATTTTTGCCACAGGAGCTCCGTTAGCGGTGACGACCACAGGCTTGATGAATTCGTCGGTCACGTCTGCGTCATAGGAAGCCTTGATGCCTTCAAGGGCGCTCGGGAATTCCGCACCCTTGCCCTCGACGAGAAGGTCGTATGCCTCCTTGACGCGGTTCCATCTCTTGTCACGGTCCATTGCGTAGAAACGGCCGCAGACGGATGCGATTTTGCCGGTCGTCTCCTTCATCTTCTGCTCAAGTTCCTCGACGAAACCGTAGCCGCTGCGCGGATCGGTGTCGCGTCCGTCCATGAAACAGTGCACATAGACGTTCTCGAGGCCCATGTTCTTCGCCTCGGCGAGGAATTCATAGAGGTGGTTGAGGCTTGAATGCACTCCGCCGTGGGAACAGAGTCCGAGGAAATGGAGCTTCTTCCCGCTTGCCTTGACATATTCGTAGGCAGCCTTGATCTCCTTGTTCTGGAGAAGGGCGTGCTCGCGGCAGGCGATGTTGATCTTGACGAGGTCCTGATAGACTACGCGGCCGGCGCCGAGATTCATGTGTCCGACCTCGGAATTGCCCATCTGCCCGTCCGGGAGACCGACATATTCACCGCAGGCCTTCAGATGCGAGAAAGGATACTTTGCACGGAGGCTGTCGATGAATGGGGCACCCTGGGTGTAGATAGCGTTGGAAGAGTCGTGACGGCCTTCTCCCCAGCCGTCAAGAATCATTAGAAGTACTTTCCTGTTCATATTTCTGTTGTCTTTGTAGTTTCTTCAAATCGTACAAAGATAATCATAAAAAGCCATACTTGAAGCAAGAACTTTCGTCCGCTGCACCTTCAGGCAGATGCTTGAAAAGGCAACGCGGGACAGAAGCCGATGCCCTGCCCCGCGAATGCTGATTTGAAAGAATGGGAAAAACTAATTATACATGAAACGCTTGATGCTTCCCTTAGGGGTCTTTGCGAACGGGTCGAAACGGAGTTCGAAGCCTGAGACCTGGGAATATCCCGGGATCTTCTCGTTCAAAGCCTTGATGTTGCATTCCATGATGTTCCTGAGGGCATCTGCGGAAAGATTGTCGGCTGCCGCAAGGTCCTGGTTAGGAACCACGATGGCGATGAAATGGCCGTCACGCTCGACGATGAGGGACTCCTGGACGTAAGGGAGGGCATTGAGAACGACCTCAATCTCCTCCGGGAAGACGTTCTGGCCGTTGGATGAAAGGAGCATATTCTTGCTCCGGCCCATCAGGAAGACCACATTGTCTTCATCGATGATGCCGATGTCTCCGGTCTTGAACCAGCCGTCTTCTGTCATCACGGACTTGGTAGTCTCATCGGCCTTGTAATAGCCTTCGAAGACCACGTCGCCCTTGACGAGAACCTCTCCCGGGATGATTCTCGGGTCCGGAGAAGCGATCTGGAGCTGTACCCAAGGATCGACAGGAATACCGCAGGACTTGAGCTTGTAGCGGCCCATACGGCCCAAAGTGATGGTAGGAGCGCATTCGGTCATGCCGTAACCGGTCAGGAAAGGACAGCCGAGCTTGGTCACCATCAGGTCCTCGAAGTGTGCAGGAATTGCTGCGCCTCCTGTCACGAAGACTTCGATACTGCCTCCGAGAGACTCCATGAGAATCGTCTTGAGGGCCTTGCAGTAGTCAGGATTGTTCTGGTAGTCGTTGAGTTTCTCCTGGCCGCTCTTGCTGTGGATGAACTCGCCGATGGTGTTCTCGATGAGTTTGGTGAGAATGAGCGGAACTGCGAAGAACACTGCCGGCTTGTAATGCTGGAGGGCAGGCTTGAGGTTCGCAGGAACCGGAGGGACGAAGAGCACGCAGAGGGTCAGGCCGAGGCACAGAGGCGCAATCATGTCGTAGGTCAGTCCGAAGATGTGGGCGTAAGGAAGGACGCTGACATAGGAATCTCCGGAATGGTAAGGGAACACGGTCGGGATGAGCTCGATGTTCGCGCTGAAGTTCCTGACCGAGAGCATGACGCCCTTAGGGTTGCCGGTGGAGCCTGAAGTGTAGTTGATTGCACAGAGTTCGTCCATGTCCCTCTCGATGAAATTGACATCCTCAGGGGTGATTCCGTCAGGATATTTCTTTGCGAAGAGGTCTGCCTTGGATGAATATGTGCTGGCGAAGTCGCCCCTGGAAGCCAGGAGTTCGCCGGACTTGAGATCAATCACACCGATGAGCTGAGGCATTTCCTCAAAATTCATGTTCGCGAAGATCTGTTTTTCAGTGAAAAGGATGCGGCTGTCGGAATGATGCACCAGCGCCTGTGTGTCTGAAGGGGTGTAACCGTTGAAAAGCTGGACGGCGACATAGCCTCCTGAAACGGCAGACATGAAAATTTCGGCCCACTGGGCGCTGCTTCTGGCGTTGATGGAAATCTTGTCTCCCCTCTTGAGACCGGCGGCCTCGAAGAGAAGATGGTTCTCAATGATTCTGGCTGCAAGTTCACCATAGGTGAGGCTTGAAGATCTGAATTCGTCAAGAGCAGCCTGGTTCCATCTTGTCTTGATGGAATTCTCGAATTTTTTGATAAAGTACTGCATATTAAAAAACGGTCCCAGTTGAGGAACCGTTTGCAAATTTATGATTATTTGAGGCCTTATGCCAATCAAAGGGGCAAAAGTGCAGACTTTTGTGGTCACTTCAACAGAGATGAGGCCCTCTCTATTGCCGGTGTGATGTGAGGCAGGATGTTCTCCTCGCCTATTTCCTTGTCCACACCGAACTTGACCAGATCGGCCCTCACTGAATCGTTCACCCCAGAGAGTATTGTGGTGATTCCGCGCGAACGGGCGCGCTCAATGAGGTTGCGAAGATTCTTGATTCCGGTGGAATCCATGAACGGAACGTAACGCATGCGCAGAATCCTGACCTTGGTGTTCTTGTTGGTACGGTTGTCGAACTCCTCGAACTTGCTGGCAAGACCGAAGAAGAAGGGGCCGTTGATTTCATAGACTTCCACTCCCTGCGGGATGTTCAGCATAGGGGTGTCCTCCGGATAGAGCCGGTCGTCATCCTCGGAGGCGGCCACAGTGCTTTCATCGATGACGTGTATGTCGGAAGTCTCCATCACGCGGCGGACGAAGAGAACGATGGCGAGGACGACGCCCACCTCGATTGCCACAGTCAGATCGACCAGGACGGTAAGTCCGAAGGTGATAAGCAGCACGGCGACATCGGTCCTGTCCCCTTTGAGAAGATACTTGAAGGTGCGCCACTCGCTCATTCCGTAGGCGACCATCACAAGGATGGCGGCAAGGCAGGAAAGCGGGATATAGACAGCATAGGGCATCAGGAAGAGGTAAATCAGCAGGAGCACTATCGCGTGGATGATACCTGCGACAGGAGACTTGCCTCCGTTGTTGATGTTGGCCATTGTACGGGCGATGGCTCCGGTCGCGGGGATGCCTCCGAACATCGGGGTGACGATGTTCGCGATTCCCTCGCCGATAAGCTCGGTGTTGGCATTGTGCTTGCGTCCGGTCACGCCGTCTGTCACCATCGCGGCCATAAGGGATTCGATGGCACAGAGCATGGCAATTGTGAATGCCGGGGAGACAAGGTTCTTGACGGTTTCAAAATCGGCTTTGGGGAAGACCGGGCGCGGCATCGGGAGCCCGTCGGCAAGTTCAGGGAACTTGCTGCCGATGGTGGCGAGGCTGACTCCGGCGAAACGGTCGAGACAGAGCGAGACGGCGGTACCTACGACGAGGGCGATCAGGGAGCCAGGAATCTTCTTGAACTTGCTGTTCCACAGAACAATCAGGAGAAGGCAGCCGAGACTCATCGCGAACTCGGCCCAGTTGATGGAGCCGATGTTCTTGAAGTAGCATACCCACTCCGGAATGAAGCCGGCAGGCACATCCATCGTGAATCCGAAGAAATCCTTCATCTGGGTCGAGAAGATGGTCAGGGCGATACCGCTCGTGAAACCCACGACGATGGGATAGGGAATGAACTTGAATATGACTCCCATCTTGAATACACCCATCAGGATGAGGATTATGCCGGCCATCATCGTGGCGATGACCAGGCCGGACATCCCGTACTGGGCTATGATGCCGGCGACGATGACGATGAAGGCTCCGGTCGGGCCTCCGATGAGGAAACGGGTACCTCCGAGAAGGGAGATGAGGAAACCTGCGACAATGGCCGTGATGAGACCCTGCTGAGGAGAGACTCCGCTCGCGATACCGAATGCGATTGCCAAAGGCAGGGCTATGATGCCCACGATGACACCGGCAATCAGATCGGAAACGAAAGTTTTCCTGTCATAACCGCCCTTCCAGAAAATATGCCGGATTCTGGGACGGTAAATGTCCTTGAAATTTACCATTTGAACATACACTACTTGATTCCGGTTGCGAAGGTAATGCATTTTCCGCTAAAAACCTCGGAATCGGGCTTCATAGCATACATCTCATTCTTTTGAACAGGCTTCCGAAAAAGAGCATCTCACCATATTCTTTAAAGCCGAGGCTCGTATAGTAGCGGCGCAGGGCCTCGTGGCCGGGTTCCGCATCGCAGATCAGGGTGGCGCTGCCGAAGCCCGCTCCTGCTGCCCTCGACAGGGCGTCGCGGATGAGTCCGCCTCCTATGCCGCAGCCCCTGAACTCCGGAAGGACGGCAAGGGAATCGAGATAGTACTCCCCCGGGAAGGCCTCCGCTTCCATCCGTCCGATTTCTTCGGGAGTCAGGTCGGAAAGGAGGGTCCAGGTCCTTTCGCGCATGGCGGCATATTCATTTCCTGAATATGCTATCAGGCAACCCGCCTTCCTGCCGCCGCAGACGGCGATTCTCGCATTCTTCCAGGAATATAATGTGTCATCCCTCAGCACTGCCTCCTCAAGTCCCGGCAGACTCCCCGGGTCGAATCCCATCGCGGTAAGGACGGTCCAGGCCACAAGGGCGGAATCGGCAGGGGTTGCATCGGAATATTCAAGATTTTCCATAATCGAAAGTTCAAGATTGCATTTCTACGAATATGACAAAAATAATTGGAAAATGAATATGATTTGATACATTTGCACCTACATAACTGAAAACGCCATGACATACGACATCCGGATGAACCTGCCCTCCCAGTGGCAGAAAGAAGCAAGAACCTATGTTGACGAGGAGTCAGGAATCGAAGTCTCCCACGTCGAGGCCCACCTGGTCAATTCCTCAAATGTCGAGGAAGGGATGATTGACATCTATGTCGGGGAAATGCCGGAGGACACGGACGCCGAAGAACAGGCTTTCTCAAACTATGTGGACATGATCGGGTTCAGCGATGACGACCCGGAGGATTTCAACCCGGTTTTCAGGATCAAGTTCAACGGGAAGAATGCATTCGGTTTTGACGGGCTGTGCGAGAATGACGCGCCGATGAGGCTTCTGACCCAGGAGGTCAAGAAGGGAGTCCTTGCCGTGATGTGTTTCGCCGGCAAGGACGACGATGCCCTTGAGGAGATCCAGTCCCTTGTCGAGAGGACCCTGCGCATCAGGAGCACTGAAGAATGACCCCGGAGAGGTTGTTCCGCACTTGCGGAACTTGAATCAGGTTACAGATATCCGGACAGGTCGTACCGGATTATCCTGCTGTCCGCCCTGTTGATTGCATAGAGAATCTTTGACTGTGCATCATAAGTTATGTCAGACAGGGATTCATTCACCTTGAAATCATACAGGAAGTCCCCCTCCCAGTTGAAGACGTGGATGGCAGTTGGGGCATTTCCTGACATCCTCTCTGCCAGTGTCGCCTTGCAATAGACGGCAAAGATATAATCCGGTGAGGGAGCGGCATATTGATAATGCTGTACCGTCTCAGGTCCTATCATATTCTCCTTCAAAGCGGACAAGGAAGTCGGATGAATCCCCAAGGGAGACCGAAGAGATGACACCTGAAGGCAAGGTCCAGGTTTCCAGATGGACAGGATTGAAATCCGACTGCAATGATGCGTTGACATCTACAACCGACAAAGAGCCAGTACCATTTTCAACTATTCTCAGGCAATTGTCACCGGAATGTGTTTTCTCCATGTGCGGAGAAATCATCTCGCCCGGGCCTCTACGTCAGCATTCAATAAACCATTTATGTCCTTTCGGGAACTGACTGAACAGAAAAAGGATGCCCCGATGAATGCCAAAACAAAGCATGCTAAAACATAATATGTCTTCTTCACATAAAAATGATTTGAATACGGTGCAAATATAATATTCATATCGTCACTTTGTCCATATACAGCAAAATAACCTGTGAAATAAATGTACTTTCGGACATTTGTTCCGGGCAGGCATTCAAAATCGTTTTGCAATCGCAGAAAATAGTTTCAGCCAAATGATATTTTGATGTATATTTACAGCATTAAAACATTTGACAATGACAGCAGCAAGATTTACGGCAACAATATTTGCAGCGGCTCTTTTGTCGCTCATTTCGTGTTCAAAGACTCCTGACGGTCCCCAAGGCAATGTACCGTTCCAGATAAAGGTTGATGCTAACGGGAAGAAGACCTGGGCCGAAGGCGACCGCGTCCATGTCTGGCACCGCGAGTCGGGTGATGGGGTATTCACTGACGACGGAGCCTTCACCCTCGCAGGAACATCCGGCAACATATTCGAAGGCACCCTCAAGACTGGCCTGGCTGACAGCAAGACCTATGACTGGAAGGTCGTCTATCCTTACGGTGGAAGCGCCGACGCGGAAGAAAAGTACTTCCTCCAGGAGGGCTACGGTTCCAAAGCCCACATAGCCGCAGCCGAGGGACTTCCTCTCCAGGGCACTCTCACTGCAAAGAAAGGTTCCGACAACATCCAGGTCGGAATGAAGGACGGTTATGTGACCATAGAAGCCATAATCACGAACGGCTGCATGTACGACGTTCCGGTGTCCACCCTCAAGTCAGGACCTTACACTGTAATCATCAACGATGCCCCGACCATCGCAACCGGTGAATCCGCTTCGGTCTTCATCCCGGTTTCAGAGTCTGACGCCAACGGGAAGTGCGCATTCAGCATCAACGGGACGATAGTGTCTGCAGATTTGAGCGGCGAGGCCGGCGAAACCGTCACGGTTGACCTCACTTACAACATCCACAAGACGAGCATCGTCGATGTGAAGGTATATTCAGGAAGCCGTTATTCTACTTTCACCAGCATGATTCATTACGGGAGCAAGTTCTACATCGCTTTCCGCGAGTCCGACACGCAGTACTGCCACCACAGTGCCGCCGACATGAATGAGAAAGGCTACATCGTCATCTGTTCGTCCACGGACGGCAACAAATGGGAAAAGGAAATCACCCTCGTCAATGACACCTACGACTGTCACGACCCGAAACTTGTCGCCGGCACCGACGGAAGCAAGCTGTTCGTCTATCACGGAATCACAATCCCGGGGGACGGAAGTCTCAAGGACCCTTGCACAGGAGTCTGGACTCTGGGAATCGGAGAGGACGGCAATCTGGAGGAAAAAGCCTATGACACGGTTGACATGGGAGCAAAGTCCTGCTACTGGCTGTGGGACATCACCGCAAAGGATGACTCCTATTACGGAGTAGGCTATTTCTATTACGACCAGGGGAAACCGACCCTCTTCCGTTCCCGGGACGGCATCCACTACGAGGAAGTTTCGGAGTTCCCTGTCGAAGGCAACGAGGCCAGTCCTTGCTTCTACGGTGACAGGCTCTATGTGTTCTTCCGCTCCGTCCAGACCCTCGACTGCTTCGTGACCTGGGCCGATGCCCCATACACTGACTGGCACACCAAGACCTACGGATTCACGATGCATGCTCCCCGGGCCATCGCCCTCTGGGACAGAATCTACGTCGCGATGAGGTACAATATGTACTCCAACTCGATATGCTGCTACGATCCGGCGACCGAGAATTTCGACCTGATCCACACGACATTCACCAACAGCGCATCCACAGATGTGGGATATCCCGGAATGATTGTCTTCAACGGAGCTCTGGATGTCTGCTGGTATGCGGCCGGGAAATATCTCGACCCGAGCCCGGACATCTATTTCCAGAGCATCGGACTTGGCAAGATTTACAATCTCACCTATTAGATTCCTGTTTCAGGGAAAATCCGGCAAAAGTACCTTCAGGCGAAAAGCAGCATTATCAACTGGGCTGAGATGACCCGGATGAACATTGCCAGCGGATAGACTGTGGCATAGGCTTCAGAGGCCTCATCCTCATCCGAATTGGAGTTGACATAGGTCAGGGCCATCGGGTTGGCCATTGCGGCGCACAGGGTGCCGGCAGTCTGCGCATAGCCGGTCCTGCCGAAACGCGACTGGAGAAAACCGCAGAGGAGCACAGGGACGGTGGCGATGACCAGGCTCACCAGAATCCAGACAAGGCCGTTCAGACAAAAGACCGTCTCGATGAATCCGTGTCCCGCGCTGTAACCCAGGCAGGCCAGATACATCACTATGCCTATCTGCCGGACCATCAGGTTGGCGCTGCGGGTGGTGTAGGTGGAGAGGTGTATTCTCGGGCCGAAGGCACCCATCAGGATGCCGATGATGATCGGTCCGCCGGCTATTCCCAACTTGACAGGCACTGATATTCCCGGAACGGCAATGGGAATGGCTCCCAGCACGACGCCCAGGAATATTCCTATGAACACGGCCACGAGATTCGGATTGCGGAGAACCTTTTCCTCGTTGCCGAGTATTTCACCCACCTTGGCGATGGCGGCCTCCGTGCCGACTATCGTCAGACGGTCGCCGAGCTGCAGACGCAGTCCAGGATAGGCGACCAGTTCGATACCGGCCCTTCCGACCCGCGTGATGTTGATGTCAAAGGAATTGCGCAGGTGAAGGGAGCCTATTTTGACTCCGTTCAGATGCCTCCGGGTGACAAGGACATGCTTCGAAACCAGATTGCTCCCGTCGATGTGGTTCCAGTCGATGTCCGGGCGGTTCCAGTCCTTGTCTTCCTTCTCTCCGAAGACGACCTTGAACTGTTCGACGTCGGCAGGATGAAGGACGGCGAGAAGATGGTCGTCCTTCTGGAGCACTGTCTTGGCTGAGGGAATGACAATCTTCCCGTCACGCCACAGACGGGAGATGATAAGATGCTTGTCGGAAAGGTGGTTCACCTCGCCGATGGTAAGGCCGAACAAGGCCGGGTTGCTGACGTGGAATTCTGCGATGTAGGTTTCGTTGTGGGACTTCTTCTCCCCTTCCCGGCCCTTGAGAGCGAAACGGAGGACTATCATGCAGGCCAGAACTCCAAGGACTCCGAAAGGGTAGCCGACCGCGCAGGCGGATGCCATGTTGTTGGCGGCCCTGACCTGGTCGGGATGCACTTCAAGGAAGGACTGCTGCGCCGCACCGAGCATCGGAGTGTTGGTCGCGGCTCCGCAAAGCAGGCCCATCATGTCAGGAAAGGAAATGTTCGTGAGCAGGAAGGCGCAAACGGCAGTGAGGGTGGTCAGGATGATTGCGGCAAGCCCGAAGAGGTTCAGCTTCAAGCCTCCTTTGCGGAGGGAAGTGAAAAAGCCGGGACCGACCTGGACTCCCAATGAATATACGAACAGGATGAGGCCGAAATTCTGGGCGAACTGGACCATCTGTGCCTCGGTAGCAATCCCCAGCCTGTCACACAGCTCCCCTGTCACGATACCGACAAAGAAGACGAAGGCGACCCCGAGAGATACTGTCTTGACCTTGATCTGGCCCAAAGCCAGACCCGCCGCGGAAATCACCGCTATAAGGAGCACCGTCTGCAGATAGGACGGCTGAAAAAACAGTTCGTGCAACCATTCCATGCTGCAAATCTAATCATATTCATTGACATTTTGCGTATCTTTGCCCGAGTAATGCACATTGAATATGCCACAGCTCGAAAGAACACTTGTCATCCTCAAGCCCTGCGCCCTGCAGAGAGGCCTGGCGGGAGAGATCATATCCAGATTTGAAAAGAAGGGCCTCCGAATCTGCGCCCTCAAGATGTATTCGTTCACGAAGGAGAAATGCGCGGAGCACTACGCACACCTCAGCGGGAAACCCTTCTACCCTATCATAGAGAAGTCGATGACGGCCGCACCGGTGGTGCTGATGTGCCTTGAAGGAATCGACGCGGTCGAGGTGGTCAGGATGATGGCAGGAGCCACCAACGGACGCAAAGCCCTCCCGGGCACGATCCGGGGCGACTACTGCATGAGCCACCAGGAGAACATCGTCCACGCCTCCGACTCTTTGGAGACGGCGGCAGCGGAGCTGGCAAGACTGTTCAGCGAGGAGGATTTCTTTGAATATGACACCCCGCTCCTGCCCTATCTCTACGCAGAAGACGAGCTGTAGGGGAAAGCTGCGGAAGGGCTATCTCCTGCCGCAATGATATTCAATCAGACCTTCGACAGGTTCCGTGACGTAGCGGCTGACCCGGATTCCGTATTCACCGCACAGACGCGAGAATATCTCCCGGTTCGCCCCGGCGAAACCGCCCACGACTCCGACCGGATAAGTGCGGTAATCGTATTTCAGGAGCGAACGTGTGATGAAATTGCGGAAATTCCTGTCCACCAGTTCCTTTGCATAAGGTTCGGAATAATGCGCGGCCACCAGTGGGGCGATGGAGCCGAGATAAGCCGCCGGGCTGGAGGACTTGTAAACACTGGCCACGATTGCCGGATAGGAAGAGTCGAAGCGCGATTCGAAATCACTCTTGAGCGGCTCCGGCACCTCTCCCTTGAGATAATCGGCAAGGAACATCTTCCCGAGCGCCGAACCGGCGCCCTCGTCCCCGAGGATGAAGCCTCCGGCATAGACATTCTGGCTGATGGATTCCCCGTCGTAGAAACAGGAGTTTGAACCCGTGCCGACGATTGCGACGATGCCGGCCGAGTGTCCGCACACCGACCTGGCCGCGGCCAGCATATCGTTCCGGAAATCGAAGTCTGAGATTCCGACGAGGCTTCCGGCATATTCCTTCACCGCAGAATAGATTTCGGGAGTCACGACTCCGGCCGCATAGAGGTAGAAGCCTTCGAGCTCCTTGGCCCCGCATCTGCCCAGGCCCTCGCCTATCGTCCGCCTGACAGAATCGAGGGACATCGATGAAACATTCATTCCCGGAAGCAGAAACTGTCCTGTCTGCCTTCCGTCTTCGACCAGCCGCCAGTCGCTCTTGGTCGCTCCGCTTTCGACTATGACTATCATTGTTTGCCTTTGAAATATGCTTCCACCGCAGAACGTACCTGCCCGTGCCTGAGGAGAAGGTCCCTGGCTTCGGAGTAATCCGTGATGCCGGTGCTTTCCATTATCATCCTGGTCCCCCGGTCCACGAGCTTGCTGTTGCTGAGCTGCATGTCAACCATCTTGCAGCCCTTGACGTGTCCCAGCAGGATCATCGCCGAGGTGGAAATCATGTTCAACACAAGTTTCTGCGTGGTGCCCGCCTTCATCCTCGTGCTGCCCGTAACAAATTCCGGCCCGACCACTACTTCAACGGGGATGTCGGCCTCGGCTGCCATCGGGGAGCCCTGGTTGCAGGTGATGCAGGAGGTGAACAGACCGTGTTCCCTGGCCCGCTTGAGAGCGCCCACGACATAGGGAGTCGTACCGGAAGCTGCGATGCCGATGACGGTGTCGTCAGGGGTCGGATTGAAAGGTACGATGTCCCTCCAGCCCTGTTCCGGATCGTCCTCGGCCCCTTCAACTGCATTTCTGATGGCCCCGTCGCCACCGGCCATAAGGCCTATGAAACGGTCCCTCACGCCGTAGGTCGGCGGAATCTCCGAAGCATCGACGATTCCCAGCCTGCCGCTGGTACCGGCACCGAGATAGAAAACCCGTCCTCCCCTCTTCATCCTTTCGACTATGGCTTCCACCACCTGCTCGATGACGGGAATCGCAGCCTCGATGGCGGCAGGGACCTTCTTGTCCTCGGTGTTGATGCCCTCCAGAAGTTCCCTGGCGGACATCCTGTCAAGATTTGAATACAACGAATTCTGCTCGGTAGTTCTCATCCTTCAGATGTTTTATTCAAGTTTCCAAAGTCGCAAATGTTTTACATTCAATGGCTTTTCCTCGCGTTGCGGGCAAGTGCCGCCGCCCGGTACGACAGGCTTCTGGCCAACCCTTCAAACAAGGCAGTTTCGCATTTGCGGAACTTAAACTGTTATCTTCTGCAAATATAATCAAGTTCCGCAAGCCGCAAAACCCCGGCAAATATACTCTTTCTTCGAGGAAGTGGAAGCATTTTGTTTGCGAAAGCCGGGCGGAAGCGGAATATTCCGGACTTGTCCTTCAGAAAGGGCGGAAAGCCGTGTTGCTGAACTATTTTTTTACTATATTTGTAGGTTGAAAAAGACAAATTGTTTTGGACAAACTTTTTTACTATTATTTCTGATAATATGATTTACACACAAGAAGTGCAGCACATGTGCTGCGTTGCAAAAGGCGCAAATCACGCCAATGCACCTATTCCTGAGGAAGGAAAATGGGTGCATGCAAAGGAAATCAAGGACATCTCCGGTCTCACCCACGGCATCGGCTGGTGCGCCCCTCAGCAGGGTTGCTGCAAGCTCACCCTCAACGTCAAGGACGGAATCATCGAGGAGGCCCTGGTCGAGACTCTCGGCTGCTCGGGCATGACCCACTCTGCAGCAATGGCTTCGGAGATTCTCCCTGGCAAGACTCTTCTCGAGGCTCTCAACACCGACCTCGTATGTGATGCCATCAACACCGCAATGCGCGAGCTCTTCCTCCAGATTGTTTACGGACGTACCCAGTCTGCATTCTCCGAGGGCGGTCTTGCAATCGGCGGATCCCTCGAGGACCTCGGCAAGAACCTCCGCAGCCAGGTCGGCACGATGTACGGTACAAAGGCAAAGGGCAGCCGCTATCTCGAGATGACCGAGGGTTACTGCACCCGTATGGCCCTTGATGCCAACAACGAGGTAATCGGTTACGAATTTGTCAACCTCGGCAAACTTATGGATGCTCTCAAGGGCGGTGCAACCGGTCCTGAGGCCATCGAGAAGGCAAAGGGTACTTATGGCCGCTTTGCTGAAGCTGTGAAGTATATTGACCCACGTAAAGAGTAAGAGACTATGGCACTTTTCGAAAGCTATGAGCGTCGCATCGATCAGATCAATGCAGCTCTCAACAAATACGGCATCAAGGACATCGACGAGGCAAAGGCCATCTGCGATGCAAAGGGTCTGGATCCTTACAAGATGTGTGAGGAAACCCAGAAAATCTGCTTTGAAAATGCAAAGTGGGCTTATGTAGTGGGCGCAGCCATCGCCATCAAGAAGGGCGTGACCAATGCCGCTGACGCCGCCGAGGCCATCGGCGAGGGTCTGCAGGCATTCTGCATCCCGGGCTCAGTCGCAGACGACCGCAAGGTAGGTCTGGGACACGGCAACCTGGCAGCACGTCTTCTCCGCGAGGAGACCGAGTGCTTCGCCTTCCTCGCAGGTCACGAGTCCTACGCTGCAGCAGAGGGCGCCATCAAGATTGCCGAGATGGCCAACAAGGTTCGCAAGAAGCCTCTCCGTGTCATCCTCAACGGTCTCGGAAAGGATGCTGCGAAGATCATCTCCCGCATCAACGGTTTCACCTATGTCCAGACCCAGTTCGACTACTACACCGGAGAGGTCAAGGAAATCGCGAGAACCCGTTACTCAGAGGGTGTGCGCGGCGGCGTGAACTGCTACGGTGCAGACGATGTACGTGAGGGTGTTGCCATAATGTGGAAGGAGAACGTCGATGTTTCCATCACCGGAAACTCAACCAACCCTACCCGTTTCCAGCATCCGGTTGCAGGCACCTACAAGAAGGAGCGTGTCCTTGCCGGCAAGCCTTACTTCTCAGTTGCTTCAGGCGGCGGTACCGGTCGTACCCTCCATCCTGACAACATGGCCGCAGGCCCTGCTTCCTACGGTATGACCGACACTCTGGGCCGTATGCATTCCGACGCACAGTTCGCAGGTTCTTCTTCAGTTCCGGCACACGTCGAGATGATGGGCTTCCTCGGTATGGGCAACAACCCTATGGTCGGTGCCACCGTTGCAGTCGCAGTAGCAGTCGCACAGGCAATGTAATTGTCTTCCGATTTACGAATATGGGAGGCTGGCCCGAAAGTCAAATTGACTTGGAGGCCTGCCTCCTTTATTTTTGAAATGAATATGTCGTGACATTCCAACAAGAAGCTGTTTTGAAATGTCTGCCGCAGTTGTATATAGGCCATTTTCGAGACGGTTCCAGTATTTCAAGAGAGAGCATAGCCAGACCGTCTTGCCGATGAAGCGGAAGCAATGGCCGAAAGGCACTTGAAGAACAAGAGTGAACATTTCAAAACAGCTTCTGAATTTGGAATTAAGTTGAAATGCCCTATTTTTGGGGAACATTTTCAATTACCCAAGTTTCGCAAGTGCGAAACACCTTGTTTGAAGACCGGTCAAAAACCTGTCATATCGGGCGGAGGGCGGAGGACGGGGTGAGAAGCCGGGAATCTGTCGGACCTCAACAAGTCCAGAAGATTTCTCCCTGCGCTTCGCTCAGCCGGAATGACAAGTAAAGGACTTTCTGGCCTTTCACTTCGGGAACAGGGTGGCAAGGACTTGCAACTTGAAAAACCTGAATCAGTTAGCACTTCTTCCGATGGAAAAAGAAGAATCAAGCAAAGTCCTGGAACTGGCATCTTATGCAGGTCACATCCTGCTGGAAAACGGTGCTGAGATTTCCAGAGTCGAAGAGACGATGGAACGAATAGCGGGCCACTACGGAGTGGACTCGTCGAGTTTCTTCGTACTCTCCAACGGCATATTCACAACAGCGGCTTCGGGTTTCGCGAAGGTGGAGTTCATTCCTTTCAAAGGCGCGCAGCTGGAAAGGGTGGCGGAAGTCAACCAGCTTTCCAGGGACATTGCCGCAGGCCTGCTGACTATCGACCAGGCCTGGGACAAACTGACCTCTATCAGGAAGAAGCGTTCCTCCAGCCGTCCCGGTCAGATTCTCGGATCGGCCGTGGGCTCGGCGGGATTCTGCATCATATTCGGCGGCGGACTGCTGGATGCCGCAGCCGCCTTCGTGGTGGGCGCCCTGCTCTGGGCCTTCGTCTGCTTCGTGACCGCCCCGAGGATGTCCAAGATTGTGGGCAACATCGCCGGAAGTGCGCTGGCGACCGCTCTTTGCATCGCATTCCACAGGCTGGGATTCGGGGAAAGTCTCGGAAACATGATCATCGGCTCGCTGATTCCCCTCATCCCCGGAGTCCCTTTCACGAACGGCATCAAGGACCTGGCCAACGAGGATTATCTGGCCGGTGCTACGAGGCTTCTCGACGCGCTGATGGTCTTCCTTTGCATCGCCGTGGGAGTCGTGGCGGTCTTCACGATTGACAGCTGGCTGGAAGGCTCGATGATGCAGCTTCTGCACGGCCCGGGGACTGACAGTTTCACCGCGACCCTGCCCTTCCAGGCAATCGCGGCCCTGGTGGGCACGATAGGCTTTTCAGTGCTCTTCGGAGTAAGCAGGAAATGCTGGCTGCAGGCGGGAATATGCGGCACTCTCGGCTGGCTGGCCTATCTCGGATTCTACCGCTTCACCCCTCTCGGAATGACCTTCTCGACAGTGGCCGCTGCGATGATCGTGACCATCCTCTCGCGGATGTCCGCCAACATATTCAAAGCCCCCGCGACTGTATTCCTCATTCCGGGAATATTCCCGATGGTGCCCGGAGGCGGCCTCTTCTGGACCTCCTACTACATCGCCTCCGACCAGTTCGCTCCGGCGCTTACCGCAGGATATTCATCCGTCAAGATAACTCTCGCCATCGTGTTCGGAATCATCCTCATAAGCGAACTTCCGAACAGGTTCTTCAAAGTCCGCAGGGCTTTCCCGGGGATGGGACGAAAAGTTTCCGGGAAGGGTACGCGCTCGGGACACGAGAAGGGCTGAAGCGGGAAATGCAATCACAGGACGGAAGGGACAGACTGGCAATGCGGAAGGCAGGAGAACTGCATTTATGCGTGACCTGTAGTGACCTTTAGTGGCCTATGTGGCAAACGGTTGAAATATGTGGCAAATCGTTCAGGACACTGCGCTTCTTTTCGTCCCCAAAGCAAGCCAACTTGACAAAATAACATTATATTTGCCGAACGCTGAAACCACGTAGAAACACAACAAAAATCCATAATTCATGATAAATTATCTCGAAAAACTCCAAGGCACAATCAGGGAAAACTGGGGTGCCAAGGCTCTCAGCAACTACAAAGGTGAAGACTTCACCTTCGGTGAGCTTGCTACGACGATAGAGGAATTCCACGTCTTCTTCAGGAAAATCGGAATCAAAAAGGGAGACAAAATCGCCATCTGCGCATCCAACAGCGCAAGGTGGGCCGTCACCTTCCTTGCCGTCAACACTTACGAGGCAGTCATAGTCCCTCTTCTGAGCGAATTCCTGCCGGAGAACGTAAGCACCCTGACGACACATTCCGAGAGCCTCATCCTGTTCGTGGACAAGGCAATCTGGGCAAAGATGACCCCGGAGTCAGTTCCGGATGTGAAATGCGTCATCAACAATGCAGACTACGAGATGCTGTTCTGCCGCGACAAGGAAGTCCAGGAAGCCTTCGAGGGACGCAAGGCTGAAATGGCCGCAATCTATCCGGACGGCTACTCCAGCGCCGACGTCAACTTCCCGACGGAGAACGGCAAGGACCTTGCTGTCATCAACTACACTTCCGGCACCACCAGCGCGCCGAAGGGTGTGATGCTCCGCTACGAGAGCCTCAGCGCCTCCATCGATTTCGCAATCAGGAAGATTCCTTGCGGAGTCGGACAGAACATCGTGTCGATGCTCCCTATGGGACACATCTACGGAATGGTGTTCGAGTTCCTCTACCCTCTGTGCTGCGGCGTGAACGTGCATTACCTCGGCAAGGCTCCTGCCGCCTCCACCCTGCTGAAGGCAGTCGGCGAGATCAAGCCGTACATCATCATCACGGTCCCTCTCGTGATGGAGAAAATCTACAAGAGTTCCATCAAGCCGGTCCTTTCAAAGCTCCCGATGAAAATCGCTACCGCAATTCCGGGCATCAACAATCTGATTTACGGTGCCATCCGCAAGAAGTTGATGGCCACCTTCGGAGGCAATGTCTGCCAGTTCGTGATGGGCGGAGCAGCCCTGAACCCGGATGTCGAGAAGGCTTTCCGCAAGATCGGCCTGCCATACACCGTAGGCTACGGAATGACCGAGGCAGCACCTCTGCTGGCATATTCAGAACCGTGGAACTATGTCCAGGGCTCCTGCGGAATGAAGGTTGACTCCGCCGACGTGCGCATCGACTCCGCAGATCCGGAGCACATCCCGGGCGAAATCCAGGCAAAGGGCCTGAACATCTGCAGCGGCTACTTCAACAATCCTGAGGCAAGCGCCAACGCCTTCACTCCGGACGGCTACCTCCACACCGGAGACCTCGGCACGATGGACAGCAAGGGCAACATCACCATCCGCGGCCGCAGCAAGAATATGATTCTTTCTGCCAACGGCCAGAACATCTATCCTGAGGAGGTAGAGGCCGTCATCAACGCCCAGGACTACGTGATTGAGTCCGTGGTCGTTGACCGTGCTTCCAAGCTCGTCGCCCTTATCTACCTCGACAGCGAAGCCATCGCCAAGTCCGGAATGGACAAGGCCGCCGTTGACGCCCTCCCTGCACACATCATGAAGACTGTCAACAAGCACGTTCCGGCCTACAGCCAGCTGACCAGAATCGAGCTCGTGGACGTTCCGTTCGAGAAGACTCCAAAGATGAGCATCAAGCGTTTCCTCTACCAATAGAATCAAGGGGAACCAAGAATATCCAAAGGCCGGCCGCGGACAATGCGGGCGGCCTTTTTCATATTCACGGGCAAGATGACTTGCTTTCCGACAAAAAATACCTATATTGCTATGACCTACCAAATCCACACTAAACCGAAATGAGCAGAATTCTTCTTCTGGGGGACGAGGCGATTGCGTCCGGGGCCGTCCACGCAGGCCTGAGCGGAGTCTATGCCTACCCGGGAACACCGTCCACCGAGATTACCGAATACATCCAGGCAGATCCTCTGGCAAAGTCACGGGCTGTCCGCTGCAAATGGTGCACAAATGAGAAGACGGCGATGGAGGCCGCCCTCGGAATGAGCTATGCCGGCAAGAGGGCGCTGGTCTGCATGAAGCACGTCGGAATGAATGTCTGCGCCGACGCCTTCGTAAACGGTGCAATCACCGGTGTAAACGGCGGTCTGGTCGTGCTTGCGGCCGACGATCCGTCGATGCATTCCTCACAGAACGAGCAGGACAGCCGTTTCTATGCGAAATTCGCGATGATACCAGTCTTCGAGCCGAGCGACCAGCAGGAAGCCTATGATATGATGGGCAAGGCATTCGACCTGTCGGAGAACCTCAGGATTCCGGTGATGGTCAGGATAGTCACAAGGCTCGCCCACAGCCGCGCGGCGGTTGAAGTCAGCGACAGCGCAAGGCCGGAGAATCCGCTGAATCCCTCCACGGACAGCTGGGTGCTCCTTCCCGGGAATGCCAGACGGAAGTATGCGGAGCTTATCGCCAAGCAGCCGGAGCTGGAGAAGTCTTCCGCCTCCTCGGAATACAATTCGTTGGAAAAATCCTCCTGCGGGAAAGGCACGGGCATCATCGCCTGCGGAATCGCCTTCAACTACGTCAAGGAAGTTGCCGCCGGGGAATATGACATACTCAAAATCAGCCGATACCCGATACCTGAAGAACTTGTCCGCGAACTTGCTTCAAGGAACGGACGCATCCTTGTGATTGAAGATGGGCAGCCGGTCGTGGAAGAGCAGGTCAAAGGCATCATCCGTTCAGACATTCCGGTCTGCGGCCGTCTGACGGGAGATCTCCCGAGAACCGGGGAACTGACTCCGGACAAGGTTTCGGACGCGCTGGGCAAGAGTACGGGACGCAGCTTCGGGAAGGCGGAGAACCTCGCCGCCCGTCCTCCGCAGTTCTGCAAGGGCTGCGGGCACAGGGACGTTTTCACGGCCCTCAACAAAGTCCTCGAGGACTATCCCGGCCACAGGGTCTTCGGAGACATCGGCTGCTACACCCTCGGAGCCTTGCCGCCTTTCAAGTCCCTCTCCAGCTGCGTGGATATGGGAGCATCCATCACCATGGCCAAAGGAGCGGCGGATGCCGGACTGTTCCCCTCTGTTGCAGTGATAGGCGACTCCACCTTCACCCATAGCGGAATGACGGGCCTGCTGGATGCTGTCATCTGCGGGGGCAACATCACCGTCGTGATTTCCGACAACCTGACTACAGGAATGACCGGTGGCCAGGACAGTGCCGGCACAAACAGGTACGAAGCAATCTGCGAGGGCATCGGAGTCGCTCCGGAGCACATCCGGGTCGTCGATCCCGTCCCGGCGAACATGCCTGAAATCACAAGAATAATAAAAGAGGAGATTGAATATGACGGGGTCTCCGTCATCATCCCGAGAAGGGAGTGCATGCAGACTCTCAGAAGACATCTCAAAGAGGCGAAGAAACAGCAGCAATGAAGAAGGACATCATTCTCTGCGGTGTCGGAGGACAGGGAATCCTCACCATCGCAACCGTAATAGGACAGGCGGCGACTGCCGCAGGCATCAATCTCAAACAGGCCGAAGTCCACGGAATGAGCCAGAGAGGCGGTGACGTGCAGTCCAACCTCAGGCTCTCGACGGAAAAAATCTGGTCCGACCTGATTCCGGAAGGGAAGGCGGACCTCATCATCAGCATGGAGCCGATGGAAGCCCTGCGCTACCTCCCCTATCTTTCGGAAGACGGGATGGTGGTGACTTCCACCAAGGCGATGGTGAACATCCCGAACTACCCTGAAATCGGCTCCGTACTTGAGGAACTCGGAAAACTTCCCCGCTGTCTGGGCAGCGACATCGAGGCGCTTGCCTCCGGCTGTTCCAATCCCAAGGGTGCGAATATGGTACTGCTCGGGATGGCCGCACCGCACCTGGGCATCCTCGGCACCGGACAGCTCCGCGAAGCAGTCGCCTGCATATTCACAAAGAAGGGCGAGGCTGCGGTGGCCGCCAATCTGAAAGCCTTCGATGCCGGCTTGGCCGCGTCGGCCGCACTAATGAAATGAACCAAAACAAATAGAAGAAATGATTTTCAATCCCCAGATGGAGTGCATGTCCAGGGAGGATATGAGGAAACTCCAGAGCGAGAGGCTCCGTGACACAGTCAAAAGATGCTATGAGAAGGTTCCTTTCTACAAGAGGAAGATGGACGAGCTCGGCGTGAAGCCGGAAGACATCAAGTCGATCGACGACATCGACAAACTGCCGTTCACCACAAAGACCGACCTTCGTGACGAGTATCCTTTCGGCCTCCAGGCCGTACCACAGGAGGAAGTGGTCAGGATCCACGCCTCCAGCGGCACAACCGGGAAGCCGGTCGTGGACACCTACACCAAGAATGACATCAGGATGTGGGCCGAAGGCGTGGCCAGGGTGATGGCCGCAGGAGGAGTAGGCCCGGGAGACATCGTCCAGGTAAGCTACGGCTACGGCCTGTTCACCGGAGGTCTCGGAGCGCACGACGGAGCATCCCTGCTGGGAGCCGTCCAGCTTCCCACCTCGGCCGGCAACACCGAAAAGCAGATAATGCTGATGCAGGACTTCGGCAGCACGGTCCTCGCCTGCACCCCTTCCTATGCGATGCGTCTTGCGGAAGCCATCCACGCCTCCGACAAGGTCAGCATCGACAACATGAAGCTGAGGGTCGGTTTCTTCGGAGCCGAACCGTGGACGGACGGAATGCGCCGTGAAATCGAAGACAAACTCAGGATCAAGGCCATAGACATCTACGGTCTGACCGAAATGTGCGGCCCGGGAGTCGGAGGCGAATGTGAATGCCAGAACGGAACCCATCTCTGGGAGGATATGTTCTACCCTGAAATCATAAACCCGGACACCCTCGAGCCTGTCGCTCCGGGCGAGTTCGGCGAGCTGGTCTTCACCTCCCTCTGCAAGGAGGCGATGCCTATCATCCGCTACCGTACAAGAGACCTCACCAGGCTCATCTACGACAAGTGCGAATGCGGACGTACAGCTGTGAGGATGGACAGGATTCTCGGACGTTCGGACGACATGCTCATCATCAGGGGCGTGAATGTCTTCCCTTCACAGATCGAGGCCTGCCTGACGGAGTTCCCTGCCTTCCAGCCGTACTACTTCATCACCGTGGACAGGGTCAGCAACGAGGACACCTTCGACCTGGACGTGGAACTCAAGCTCGAGTACTTCAGCTACGATCCGGCCAAGCAGATGCCTTTCATCAAGCCTCTCTTCGACAAGATAGTCAGCATGGTCGGAATCAAGCCGAACATCCACATCCTGCCTCCTATGGGCATAGAAAGGTCTATGGGCAAGGCGAAGCACGTCCTCGACAAGAGAGTTTTCAAATAGTCTTCCGGCTTTTCAGAATTTACGAATATGAGAGTGTTCAGCGAAGAACTGGTCAGAGAGGCGGCGGCAAGTTCCAATGTCGCCGACCTCGCCCATGCGACCATAGGCGAGACCCTGCTCATTGCCCAGTATCTTGAAAACAAGACCGGAATCCCGTTCATCAGGATGGACCAGGGCAGTCCGGGACTGCCCGCCAACCGCTACGGTATAGAGGCCGAGAAACGAGCCCTGGACAGCGGCATCTGCTCGCAGTACCCGGCCGCGGCCGGAATGAAGGAAGTCAAGGAAGCGGGAAGCCGCTTCGTGAAAGCCTTCATCGACATCGATGTCAGTCCCCGTTCCTGCGTTCCCACGACGGGTTCGGTGGCCGGTTCCTTCGGCTCTTTCATAGCCTGCTGCCAGAGGCAGAAGGGCAAGGACAAGGTTCTGTTCATAGACCCGGGCTTCCCTATCCAGAAAAGCCAGCTGAGGATTCTCGGGCTGGAGTGGAAGGAATTCGACATCTATTCCTGGCGAGGTGAGGCCCTCCGCGGCAAACTTGAGGAGATGACCGCAGACGGGGACATCGCCGCGATAGTATATTCAAATCCAAACAACCCGGCCTGGATTTCACTTGAGGAGGAAGAACTCCGTATCATCGGGGAAATCGCCACTGCCCGCGACATAGTGGTCATCGAGGATCTGGCATATTTCGCGATGGACAGCCGCAGGGACCTCTCGCATCCCTGGGAGCCTCCTTTTGTGCGTACCGTCGCAAGGTACACCGGCAACTACATCCTGCTGCTGTCTTCGAGCAAGATTTTCAGCTACGCCGGACAGAGGATGGCGATGGTCTGCATAAGCGACTCCCTCTACGAAAGACAGTTCCCGGACCTCGCCGGCAGGTACCACGATTCAGGAGTCTTCGGTCCCACCTTCATCGCATCAATCCTCTACATGATCACGAGCGGAGCCACTTCAAGCACGCAGCTGGCCTACGCCGAGATGATGGAAAAGAGTTGCAGCGGGGAAATCGACTTCGTTGCGGACACCAGGGAATATGCCGTGCGCGCCAGAAGGATGAAGAAAATCTTCCTTGACAACGGTTTCAGCATCACCTACCCGAGGGACCTGAGCGAAGAAATCGGCGACGGTTTCTTCTTCTCCCTCTCCTATCCGGGAATGACCGGAGGGGAGCTTGCCGTCGAACTGATACACTACGGAGTGTCAAGCATCAACCTGGACACGACCGGGAGCTGCCAGATGGGCATAAGGGCCTGTACGTCAAGAATGAGGGAGGAGCTTTATCCGCTGCTGGAAGAAAGAATGAAAATGTTCAGAAAAGACCATGACACTTCTGGAAAGACTCAACAATGACGACAAGTTCGCCCGGGGAATCGGGGCGAGACTGACCCGGGTCAGCGAAGGCTTCGCCTGCGCTGAACTCACGGTAGGAGGAATGCACATCAACGGTGCCGGTGTCTGCCAGGGCGGAGTAATCTACACCCTCGCCGACTTCGCATTCGCGGCCGTGGCCAACAGCCGGGGCGTGATGACCCTGGGGGTGGCCAACAACCTGACCATCCTGAAATCAGCCCGCGAAGGAGAGCGCCTGCGTGCCGAATGTACAGAAGTGCTCGACCACCACAGGCTTCCCTACTGCGACATCAGAGTGTTCAACCAGGACGACGAGCTGGTCGCGGTGATGACAGGTCTGGGGTACAGGACCAGGAACGGATTCGACTTTGATTCTTTGATGTGACTGCAATGAAAGCGACTCTTATCCAGATGGACATAGCCTGGAACAATCCCCGGGAAAACATTTCCAGAGCCTCAAAGGCCGTCGCCGCCAATCCCGGCAGCGATCTCTACGTCCTCCCGGAAATGTGGAGCACCGGCTTTGCCACTGAACCGGAAGGGATTGCCGAAGAAGAGGAAAACAGCAGCCTGGAATGGATGAAGGAGACCGCTTCCCGGACTGGAGCGGCCATTGCCGGAAGCCTGGCCGTCCGCTGCTCCGACTCTTCGTTCCGAAACCGCTTCTACTTTGTCAAACCCGACGGCGAGGTCAGCCACTACGACAAGCACCACCTCTTCACCTACAGCGGGGAGCATCTCCGCTACAAGGCGGGAGAGCGGAAGGTCACTGTCGAATGGAAGGGGGTCAGATTCAGGATGGCGGTCTGCTACGATCTCCGCTTTCCTCTCTGGACGAGGAACAAGGAGGACTACGACGCGCTGCTCGTGACGGCATCCTGGCCAGACTCGAGAATCGAGGCCTGGAGGACCCTTGTCAAGGCCCGGGCAATAGAAAACCAGTGCTATGTACTCGCCGTGAACCGGACGGGCGAGGATCCTTCCTGCTCCTATTGCGGAGGGACTGCCTTCGTGGACCCTTACGGGAGGGCGGAAGAGTGCGCCGAGGGAAAAGCCTGCGCGCTGACTTCCGAAATCGACCTCGAACTTCTCAGGGAATACAGACAGAAATTCCCCGTCCTGAAGGACAGGGATGATTTCTGAATATCCCGGGGCCGGCCCCGAAAAAAGATTCTAAGCCTTGATGGCCTTGGCAAGACGGTCCAGGGCCTCTTTCAGAATGCACTGCGGACAGCCGATGTTCAATCTCATGAATCCCCTGCCCTCAGGACCGAACATTTCCCCGTTGTTCAGGATGAGTCCGGCCTTCTCCTCGAAGAGACGGACCAGTTCCTCCTGGCTGAGCCCGAGGGCGCGGCAGTCGAGGAAGACCAGATAGGTTGACTGCAGGTCAAGGGTCCCGAGCATCGGAAGGTTCTCCTTCAGGTAGCCGCAGAGATATTCATAATTCGACTTCACCTTGTCGAGAACGTCGGAAATCCACTGCTCGCCTTTCTCGTAGCAGGCAGCGCAGGTGTTGTAGGCGAACATTCCGCCGGCATCAAGTTCGTTGGCGGCAAGGAATTTCTTGAAGCGTGCGAAAAGTTCAGGATTCTTTACTATCGCGTAGGAAGAGACCACTCCCGGCATATTGAAGGCCTTGGAAGGCGCTCCGAACACAATCGAATTGAGGGCGGCCTTCTCGCTGACGGTGAAGAAAGGATGATGGACATAGTCTTTGGAAGTGAGGTCGCAGTGGATTTCGTCGGAGATGACGAGGCAGCCGTTGTCGCAGGCCAGTTCGGCGATGCGGCGGAGTTCCTCAAGGGTCCAGACTCTTCCGCCCGGATTGTGAGGGTTGCACAGAATCAGGGCCTTGCACTCTTTGACCTGCTTTTCAAGGAGTCCGAAGTCAATCTCGTACTGTTTGGTCTCCTCATTGAGTATCAGAGGATTGCGCACGACTTGACGGCCGTTGGCCAAGGTCACGTTGGTAAAGGGATGGTAAACCGGTGAAAAGACCAGTACCTTGTCGCCGGGTTCAGTGAAACAGAGCTCGACGAAGCCGATGCCCCTCACAATGCCCGGTATGTAGGTCAGTTCCTCCTTCGAGAGTGCGACGGAATATCTGCGCCGGTACCAGGAAATGATTGCATCATACCATCTTGAAGTGACGTGAGTGTAACCCAGGACTCCGTAATCCATAAGTTTCGAAATCTCATCGGTAACGAAGGAAGGAGTACGGAAATCCATGTCGGCAATCCACATCGGCAGCACGTCGCGGCCGCCGTATTTTTCCTTGCAGAGATCCCATTTGATGGAACCGGAACCTTTGCGGTCGAGTATTTCTTCGAATTCTGTCATATTTAGACTATTATGCACTATGGTTTCGCACTGCAAAAATAAGAATGTTTCTCCAAATATTGCTATATTGCAGTATATTCATAACTGATTATGACAATCCAGAAAGACAGAAGCTTCCTGCTGGCGGAGAGATATGTGCAGGAGACGGGAGTTTCAGTTTTCCTGACTGGCAAAGCCGGGACCGGGAAGACGACCTTTCTCCAGGAAATAGTCAGCAACACCTGCAAGAGATGTGCTGTGGTCGCCCCTACGGGGGTGGCCGCGATGAATGCCGGAGGTGTTACCATCCACTCCTTCTTCCAGCTTCCGCTGTGCCCTTATCTACCTGATGTAAAAGAACTTGTGACCGAGTACCAGCTGCCGGAGAAACGGCGGAGGGTCAGGAAGGAGAGAATCGACATCTACCGGACCCTGGACCTCCTTGTCATCGATGAAATCTCGATGGTCAGGGCGGACATACTGGATGCGGTGGATGCCGAACTGCGCAGATACAGACGGAACGAAAAGCCTTTCGGAGGTGTACAGCTTCTGATGATAGGCGATGTCCAGCAGCTCCCTCCGGTCGTCAAGGAATCCGAAAAACAGTATTTCGGGCAAGTCTATTCCAGTCCTTTCTTCTTCTGTTCCAAAGCATTCAAGAAACTTGACCACATTGTGGTCGAACTTGGGGAAATCCACAGGCAGAAGGACAGGTCCTTCACCGAGATTCTCAACGACATCCGCAGCGGAAGGCCCGGACAAAGGACTCTCGATGTCCTGAACAGCCGGCTCGACCCCTTCTTCGAGCCGCCGGAAAATGAAAAGTGGGTCCGTCTCACCACCCACAATGCGATGGCCGATGCCGTGAACAGGAAGATGATGGACGGAATCGACAGCGAGGAACAAGTGTTCGAAGCGGAAATCCGGGGCGTTTTCCCGGAGAACGCCTACCCGGCCGAGACTTCCCTGCGGCTCAAGACCGGGGCACAGGTGATGTTCATCCGCAACGATTCCGGCGAAGGGAGATGGTACAACGGGAAGATAGGCACGGTCTCCTCCCTCGATGAAGACCTGCGGGTGACATTCGAGGACGGGACAGAGGTCAGCGTGGACAGGGAGGAATGGAAGAATCTCCGCTATGAGCTCAATCCGGAAAGCAACGAGATAGAGGCCGTCGTGGACGGGGTTTTCGTCCAGTACCCGCTCCGGCCGGCCTGGGCGATCACCATCCACAAGAGTCAGGGGCTCACCTTCGACAAGGTCATCATTGACGCAGGCAAGGCCTTCTCGTTCGGCCAGGTCTATGTCGCCCTTTCGCGCTGCAGGACTCTCGAAGGGATAGTGCTGAGCACTCCGATTTCCGGCAGATGCACCTTCACGAATCCGGAGGTGGATTCCTTTGAAAAGACCTACACTCCGCCGGAAACTGCCGCTCAGGAGCTTTCGGCCCATCTGGACGACTATTACCTCGACAATCTCTGCGATGCCTTCGACCTGAGGGGGCTGCGCTCCCTTTTCAACAAGGTCAACAGGATTTACCAGGTGGAGCTTTCCAACTTATACCCGTCGCAGGCCGACAGTTTCAAGGCTCTCGCTTCCGGATCAGGGGACTTCGCAGGTTTCAGAAACCTTTCGGACACCTGCCTCAAGTTCCACGCGCAGATCAGAAGGATAGCCGGAAGCGAGGACAAAGTCCGGGAATCGGCCCTGCTGAAGGAAAGGGTCGGGAAGGCCGCGGCATATTTCCACGGGCAGATCTGCACCGCTATCAGCCTCGCCTCTCCCCTGCTGCTCGTGGAGACTGACAACAAGGAGACAAGGAAGGCCTTCCAGCAGGCCGGCAACGAATTTCTCCGGGAACTGCGCTTCCGTCTGGAAGCATATTCACAGATAGGCGGCGGAGGCTTCGACCTGCAGGGCTACAGGCAGCTGAAGACCGACTACCTACTCTCCGAGGACCTCAGCCTCCGGAAAATGGTCAACAGACTCAGGGAAAGTGCCGGGACGGAGGAGCAGACATATTCGTGGAACCGCAGTCCGGAAGCCCTGAAGGCCCTTCTTGAATGGAGAAGGAAGAAATGTGAAGAAAGGGGTGTCCCTCTGAGCAGGGTGCTGAGCAGGAAGGCGCTGAACGGACTCGCCGACAGCCTGCCTTCAAGCAGGGAGGATTTCCTCGAAATCAAGGGCCTCGGAATCAAGAGCTGGAATGAATATGGGGAAGAACTGCTTGAAGTTTTGAAAGACTATAGGGAATGAAGCCTCCATTTTGTATTTTTGCGTTAGATATACAGAATACTATGATGAAAAAGACTTTGATGTTCGTCCTGAACGGCATCGCGACGATTGCGCTGTGCGTTTCCTGCGGTCAGGAAGTTGTTGACGGAGGCGATGAGGAAAAGCCCGTCGAAATCAAGGAAAATGAATATGGCAACCCGAAGACACTGTCCGGTTGGGACATCTACAAAGCCGGGACCTATCGCTACGGACCTTGCTTCATAAACAACGAGGACGGCTCCATAGACGCCTGGTTCGCATCCCCGGGAGGTTATCACGGGGCTGACGACCTGATGCTGTACAACTACGAGGAACCGCACAACAGCCCGTACCAGGTCAAGAACGGAGACGCGGCACAGTACTTCAAGTGCGACAAGGACTTCTTTTCTGTCCAGATTTGCTGTCCTACCTGGGGCAGCACCACTGAATCAATGACCTTCAAGCTGTACAAATGGGACACGGACTATCAGACTACCGTTTCCGGAGAGCCTATCTATCAGACGAGAAAGGAGAATTTCGCCGACAACAGCTGGATATCACTCTACGGCAGCGAGGAGGCCGAGAAAGACCAGAAGACGATGATCCCGGCCGGGGAATATCTCTGGCTTGCGACCGAGGCCAGCAACACGGCCGGAATCTGGTGCAAGGACGGGACCTCCGCTTCTCCAGGAGGACTTTCACCGAAATCCTTTGTCAAAGGTATTCACAAGCCGGACTTCCAGTTCGGTAGCAGGGTCCTGACGAATTACACGACAGGCGCCCTCTACTGGGACAAGATCACCTACCAGCATTCGGAGGACGGAGGCAAGACCTGGACAGAGGAAGTGACCGCCCTGAAACCGACCGAATTTTCGATGGACGCCCTGTCCTGCTGCGACCCGGGACTCGCCAAGTGGGGCGGCTGGTACTATATCGGCTACACTTCGACCGAAGACGAGAGAGGAACCGACAACAATGTCTTCGTCGCCCGTTCGAAGAATCCTGACGGTCCGTGGGAGAAATGGAACGGAGAAGGATGGGGCGGAATGCCGAAGCCTGTCATCCAGTACCACGGAATAGGCAACGCCGACAATTTCGGAGCCGGAGAACCTTGCTTCGTGGTTGTTGACGGCACAGTCTATTTCTACTATTCCTGGTGCGACCAACTCCCCCAGACCAGAGTATCCACGGCTTCCGCTGACGACGAGCTCTGGCCGGCGCACCTGAAGTACAGGGGCATAGCCATCGACAAGACGGACGGCTCGATCCAGTCCGCCGACCACAGCGATGTCAAATACCGTCCGGACCTCAAGCAGTTCCACGCAATCAACACCGCCAAGCGAATGACCGAGAACGCCTACATCCAGCTCTGGATTTCCAATGACGGAATCAACTTCAAACTGGCAGGCAAGATGCTGGGAACTGGAATGCAGAAAGGTCTCCACAACTGCGGATGGAGCGGAGATGCGGAGGGAATACAGGACCCTGCCAAGGCGCAGTACATAGGCTACGCCTACGGAATTGATACCTGGGGACAGTGGAACACCTGGTTCGCACCGCTTTCGTTCAAAAGGTAGCCGAAATCTTTAATTCTCAAGACTGATTGACAGATGGACTGCGGCATATTCAAGTCTCTCGCGTACTCGCTGCCCTTGCTCCTGGTCCTTTCCTGCTCGGGAAAGGGGACGGAGGAAAGCGCCAACCTTCTCGAAGGGATGACCGTAAGCATAGGAGAAGCCTACGACAGCCCCTTCCTGAACAGCTGTGATGTCTATCAGGACGGCACGGTGCCTATGTACCGGGACAGCGACGACACCCTCTGGGCGCTGAGCGGGCATTCGCATATGGGGCACATCGGAGTCTTCAGGGGAACGAGCCTCGACGACATGGAGGAAGCTTGGCCGATGAGCCTCAACTTCAAGACAGGCAATGCCGCAGAAGCCTTTGCGGGAATATGCTACCCCGAAGGGGTCCGTGCAAGGGGCAGCGTCTGGCCCTTCGGGCTGTACATCTGTCCGGGGACGGGAAGATTCTTCTGCTTCTTCCACAACGAGACTGGCTGGAACGGACAGGGTTCAGCCTACGATGCCTTCGGCCCTTGCGAAACTCCGGCCTACGATTCCGATTTCAGGCACATCGGACTGATGCACTCGGACGACAAAGGCAGGACCTGGGATTTCGACAGATGGGTGCTGACCTCTGAGAATGTCTGTTTCACCGACAGATACAATCCGGGCGCAGGCCTGATGCTCGGACAGGAATCAGGGATCATCGACCTCGGAGCCGGGGACTTTTCGACCTTCATAGAAGAGGACGGGGAATGGATTTACATCCTGTACAACAAGATTGCGCTCGATATGGAGCAGGGAAGATTCCACAGCGTGGATTCCTACCTTGCACGGACCAGCAAGAGGTCCGACGGGGTGATGGGGGATTTCGTGAAGTACTACGATGGGAAATTCTGCGAGAGCGGCAATTTCGGAAGGGAAAGCGCCGTCGCCCACGACACCTAGCATTCGCGCCTGGCATATTCAGAGGAACTGGGCTGCTATCTGATGGCCTCCTCCCCTGTCGGGAAGACTCCCGGAGAGGGCATAATAGCCGACTATATGGAAGTACGCACCTCCACGGACCTGGTCAACTGGAGCAGTCCCATCTCGTTTGAAAAGGACGGGAAACGATTCGGGAACCACTATCAGGCAATCATCTCCTACCACGCGCAGGGCAATCCATCGGTCGTGAAAGGCAGTGAATTCACCGTGATGGACTGCCACAACGGCACGGATGTCCGCTGTCACGACTTCACTTTCCAGCCGGAGCTGAAAAAACGCATTCCTTAACAGAATCTTAACAGAAAATATACGTTTTTTAAATTATCTTTGCAGAATCGTAACCAAACCTGAGCACGATTCTGCAAATGAGTACTTTATTCGCTATCCTCAAAATGCTGGGATGTCTGGGTATGTTCCTCTACGGAATGTCCCTGATGTCAGGGGGACTACAGAAACTGGCCGGAAACTCTCTCCGCGCCTTCCTCGCCCAGATGACTTCCAACAAGTTCAAGTGCGTGATGACGGGCATATTCGTGACCGCTCTCGTACAGTCATCGACCGCCACCACCTTGATGCTCGTCAGCTTCGTCAACGCCGGACTTCTTGCCTTGGCGAATGCTATCGGAGTGATAATGGGAGCCAACATCGGTACGACGGTCACAGCCTGGATCTTCGCGCTTTCCTTCGACGGATCCTTCAGCCTCGGCGCAATAGCCATCCCGCTGATGTTCTTCGCTTTCATCTTCATGTCGATGAAGGCCACCAAGTGGAAGAACCTGGGAGAATTCCTGATGGGATTCGGCTTCCTGTTCCTGGGCCTGAGCACTTTGAAGGAAACCGCCTACCCGCTTCTCGCAAGCGGTGCGGTACAGGAGTTCCTGAGGCCCCTGACGAGTTACGGCATGCTTTCGGTCATCCTCTTCATGATCATCGGAGCGATAATGACCCTCTGCCTCCAGTCCTCGGCTGCGACGATGAGTCTCACGATGCTCCTGGTCTCCGCAGGAGTAATCCCATTCAACATCGCCGCCGCGATGGTGCTCGGTGAGAATATCGGTACGACCATAACTTCCAACATAGCCGCATCCGTCGCCAATGTCTCTGCGAAGAGGACGGCAAGGGCGCATATGCTCTTCAACCTCTTCGGAGTCGCCTGGGTGCTCTGCCTCTTCAATCCATTCCTGAGGCTGATCGGCTCTATCGTCGAGCTTCTCGGTTTCGCCAACCCGATAACGACAAGTTTCGACACTGACGCAGAAGCCCTGGCCGCCACCCTGCCGTATTGCGTGGCTACCCTGCACACCCTCTTCAATGTGATTAACACCGCCATCCTCATCTGGTTCATACCTGTCATCGAGAAGGTCGTCAAGCTGATGGTACCTTCCCCGAAGGACAGCGAAGAAGTCTTCAAGCTCAGCTACATCGGTGGAGGACTCCTCAACACTGCTGAACTTTCGCTCAATGAGGCGAGCAAGGAAATCATCCATTTCGGAGAAATCTGCTCAAAGGGCTTCCGCTATGTGAAACAGGCAATCAACGAGCACGATGAGAACAAGCTCAACGGCTTCATCGACAAGCTCGTCAAGTACGAGGAAATCACCGACAACATCGAGTTCGAGATTGCCAACTACCTCAACGAAGTCTCCAAGGGAGAAATCAGCGGAGATTCGGCCGAGAGAATCAAGAGGATGTACAAAATCATCGGCGAGATGGAGAGTCTCGGAGATTCCGGCGAGGCCATCAGCCGTATGATCACCCGTATGAAGGTCCACGAGCAGAGCCTGGACGAGGTTCAGATGGTCAAGCTCAACAGGATGGTCACCCTCGTGGAGAACGCCTATTCGGTGATGATAGAGAATCTCAAGAACGACAACATCAAGGACATCACCAATGCGCGTGATGCCGAAAGACGTATCAACGAGTACAGGAATGCCCTCAGGGAAGAGCACATCGCCAACCTGGAGAAGGACAAGTACAACTACAGGGCAGGTACCTTCTATATGGACATTGTTTCCGAACTTGAGAAGATCGGAGACTTCATCATCAACATCTCGCAGGCTCTCATCCCCAACGGGAAGGAGGATTAGCCTGTCCCAAGCCTGATATATCCGCTACCGCAGAACGAAGCGGGCGGATACCTCCTCGGAGTCACCGGCGTAGAATTCGACGGTGACTCCTTTTTCTGTCACCTCCATCCTGTAGGAACCGGCGGCGCGGGAAAAGGAGAAACGTCGGATTCCGTACTTATATTCAGAGAACAGGGCCCTGACTTTCTCCGGACTTCCCGGCGCTTCGGCGACCTTGCCGTAGGAAGCGGGGCCTTCGGCTTCGATTGAATATGTACCCAGATTCTCCTTGGACCAGACGCTGTTCATCGTCATCTGCGTGATCCTGCCTCCGTCGCCGTACCAGTCGAGGATTTCGGTGGTGTGGGTGTGACCGCAGAGGACGATTGCATTGCGCTGTGCCATCAGGCGCCTGAAATGCAGGCGCATCCCGGAATCTCCGTCCTTGCCGTGGAGAATCCAGTTGTTCGACTTGGCGTTCTGGTACGGGAAGACCGGCCCGTGAATGACCACGAAGGTGTAGCGTGCGCCCTCGGTCTCCTTGAAAAGCCTGTCTATCTCCTCGTCGTCCGGATAGGTGAAATCGATGACGATGTAGGCGTCCTTACCCACCATAAAGGAGAAGCAGGTCTTTTCAATCTTCTTGCCGAGTTCTATCGAAAGGCGCTCGAACATGAAGGATGAATATGCCTTGACGGCAAAACGGTCATCAGCCGCACGCAGGTCGTGGTTTCCGGCGACAGTGACAAAAGGGAGCGCCCCGAGGGAAACCTTGAGGGTGCAGTAGGCATCGCTCAGGTAGCGTCTGTGGTCGGCCTCGCTACCGGTATCTCCCTGGATGAGGTCCCCGAGCTGGAGGCAGAAACGGGTGTCCTCCCTTACCAGACGTGAAGCTCTCCTGACCAGCCTCGGAGACCTGTCCGCCCACATCCCGGCATTCCGGACGAATTCCCGGCGGTGATTTGCCTCACGTTCCGGATTCGGGTCGGAATAGCCCGCGTGGTAAACGATGTCCGGGTCGGTGTCGTAATGCGTGTCCCCGAGAATCACAACCGAATAGGATTTGCCGGAGGCTTCTTTGCCTTTTGCCGTCATCGGTGTCAGGCTGTCCGCGAGGGCGAGACCTGCGGCAGACAAGGCAGAAACTTTAAGGAACTTTCTTCTGTCCATCATATATGTCATTGTTTTCAATCAGTCAAATGATAAGCGTTCGCCGCAGCCCAGGGCCTCGCGCAGCGTCCGGGCCGGATCGGCCTCAATCCTGACGGAATCACCGAAAACCATCACGGACGGGCTCTCCGGACTGAATGCAGGCCACTCCAGGGAGTCAGTCGAAGGGTTTCCTGTCCTTGCGAAGGCGGCCCAGCAATGAGCCATCTTCCGGGAGAGTTCTTCCGTTTCCTGCTTGTAAACTATTCTGAACTGCAGGGGGAGATCGGCCGTGTGCCAGGCACAGCGGAGCTCCGGAGAGGCAGGAGATTCGGAATCATATTCAATGAAATAGTGGAATACGGGAGCCATTCCTGCCGCGGAGCGCGCCGCCGCCTGAAAGTAGGCCCCGCCCCCGAGGACGTTGGCCATCGACATCATATTCACGAGCACGTGCCAAGGTTCGGCATCTTCCGGATTGGCCTTTCTGAAGACGGCTACGGCCTCGCTTGCTGCCCGGCTGTCCAGTCCAATGGCTTCCGAGGCCCTCTGCGGCAGGTTTTCCCAGGTGGTTTCTTCTGCAAGACTGGCGATGGGAAGGAAGACTCCGAGCTCGTCGGCGGAGGAACCGCAGAGCAGGGGAATATCCCGGCCGCATCCAGGAGCCCAGGTGCCTCCCTCCACATAAGGGATGAGGTTCCCGTCCGCAACCGGCTCGAAGTTCAAGTCCACCGAAGCGTCGAAAATCCGCCAGGCGTCCAGACCGAAGATCTCCCTCCAGGAATCCCTGTCCAGTCCGAGCCGTGAAAGCAGGGCATCGGTGTTCGCAGCCGCCTCCTGCTTCGAATATGCACAGACACGCGTGGAGCCGCTTTCCGGAACAGCCTTGTGGAAAAGTCCCCGTGCGGAAGGCATCGCAAGCAGGTTGTTCACCTTCATCGCGCCGCCGGACTCGCCGAGAATTGTGACATTCCCGGGATCTCCCCCGAAAGCGGCGATGTTGTCCCTGACCCATTCAAGGGCGAGCACAAGGTCCTGTATTCCGACTGAACCGGAGGTTTCATAGGCAGGGTCGAGATGCCCGAGATAGAGGAAGCCGAAGACATTGAGGCGGTGGTTGACCCCCACGATGACCACATCCTCTTCCCTGGCAAGTCCGTCCGAACCCAGCACGAGACTGCCCGTGCCGGAGTTGTAGCCGCCTCCGTGGAGATAGACGATCACAGGGCGCTTTCCCCTGTCAAGCCCTGGTGTCACCACATTCAGGACAAGGCAATCCTCGCCGTGCTTCTCACCGCTGCATCCGAAGAGTTCCGGCCGGCCTCCGTTGAAGAAAAGGGCCAGGCCGCTCTCACCGTTGGATATGCTTCCGGAGAAGCGGTACTGCATCGCTATGGTGCCGTTTGACGTACAGTCCCGGACGCCCTCCCAGGCTTGCGGACGGGCGGCGGCACTGAACCTCGCTTCCCCGCTCACCGGAGCCCCGTAAGGTATGCCCCTGAATATGGCGACACCGTCCCGGTTTTCCCCGGAGACGGCACCGTACTCCGTCCGTACAATGGGTTCTGGCTCGGTGACCGTACCGAAAACAGGTGAGCCGTAGCGTGTTTCAGGACCGCCGGCGCAGGAGAAAAAGGCGGAGACGGCGGCTGACAGGACGAGGATGCGTTTGGATGAGCGTGACATATTCTATTTCTGGAAGACTTCGGGATATTTGCCTATGAAGTAGGTAGGAGTGCAGCTCCAGGCGTGGCAGGCACTGTTCAGAGGGAAGAATGAATATGGCGTCAGCATATCGTCTGTCGGGTCGTAGCACTCCCAGAAGGTATCTGCCCCCTTGCGCACCATTCCTCCCCAGTATTCGACGAGATATTCCCTGGCCTCTTCGTACATTCCGCAGATCATCATCGCGTCAATCAGGTAGTGGGTGGCATAGGGACCGCTCGGCATCAGGGTGGAAGGATTGGCGAGGGCGGTCCTGACTGCCTTCGCGCCTTCTTTTGCGCTGAGGACTCCGGCCTTGATCATCCAGGTCTGGGAAAGGACGGAAACCTGCTTGTCCGGGCCGCTTGTCACAACTCCCTTTTCCCTGTCGTAATAGGCCTTGCGCGCGGCTTTGGTCATCGCCTTGGCAAGGGCAGGATATTCCTTGACCTCCCCGGCGCAGCCGACAAGGGTGGCGAGTTCATAGGTGTCCTTCAGGGCGAAAATCATCGCGGCCTGCATCATGGCATTGACATCCAGTCCGGCACGGTGGTCGAAGAAGAGCCAGACCGGACGGGCGTTGATGTCGAAGATGTTGTCCGGCCGCATATAGGTCATAGCGTCCTCTATCTGGCGCCTGGCGACCTTCCACAGGTCGCGGGCGGTTTCCATATCCCCGGTGTCCTTGACATATTCAAGAAGGGTGGAATTCCAGATGAGGCAATATGTCAGACAGTAGGAACCGTACTGGGGGCCCCACTTTGGGAAATCATAGACATTGGACCAGAGCACTCCGTCCTCTCCGGCAAAGGCGGCGAACATATAAAGGCAGTGCTTTACGAGGTCGAAATTGCGGAAGCTGTAGCGGTTGGCCAGACTCTGGAGATAGAGGTCTCCCGACCAGAGACGGTGGTCGCGCTTCGGACCGTCCTCGAAAACAGTCTGCATGCACTCCTTGAGAGTCTCTTCGGAGACGCGGGCTATCTCACGGATTTCCTCCGGGCAGGTCTCCAGAAGAGGCACCCGGTTCTCTCCGGCACTTGAAACCGCCTTGAAGAAGAGGTCGTCGATGGCGAAGTCGAAGCAAGGGGAAGCGCCCAGCAGCTCGATTTTGAGATAGCGGAAGGACATCCTCCTCGGAAGAGTCACCCACTCGTCCATGTCCGTCAGGGTGACAATCTCGTCCTGCATCCATCCCCTGCTGAGACTGCCCTTCCAGGGGTCCAGGGGGGTGTTCATTTCGGCAGGAAGCTCTCCGAACAGGAACTTTATCTTCACCGGTGCATCCTGGCTGTTCGTCAGGACCTTGGTGTGGAAACTGAAATAGCCTGTAATATGCCGGCCGAAATCGAGCGTGATTTCGCGGACTTCCTTGAAGTTCTTGTCATAGAAATCCGGTTCGCCCAGAGATTCGTACCTCCAGCCCTGGAAGGCCGCGGGGTCCTGTACGGCCTCGACGGCGGCAATCGGTCTGACTATGGTTTCGTGTAGTGTCGGAGTGGTTTTGCGGGCCGTTTCCAGCCAGCCCGGCTTATAGGCTCCGAAATAGTCCTGTGCGAAGAGTCCGGTGGAGACTGCGGCGGACAGCAGGAGCGCGGCAAAGATTTTCATGTTCGGTATCATAGTGATTCCTGTTTGGTCAGTGGGAAAAGCGGTTGATTCTGTTTCAAGGCCTGAATATGACCTCCAGGCCGTCATAGGCTGCGCGCAGGGGCGAAGGAAGCCGTGCATCAAGCTCCGCCTGAGTGCCGTGGAGCGTCCTTGCCAGATGCGTGATATAGACAGGCTGCCCTTGGGGAGCCTTGAGTCTTCCTGTGGAAAGGAGCACATTGGAAGTCCGCAGGACTGTCCCCACACTGGAGTGGGTGTAGATGCGGAAGTCCTCGTCGAAGTCCAGCCCCATAGTGGCCTCCATAATAAGGCCGCTGACAGGCTTCCCGTCGGGGATGTGAGCATCGATGCCCGCCAGCCTGGCAGCCCTTGCTGGGATGCCTCCCGTGTCGGTGGCATAAAGCACCCTGACCGCTCCCTTTTCGACGAGGTAGATAAGCGTAAGTTCGTTGTCGTCCCCCGTGGCATGGTTTCCGGGCAGGGCGGTGACGGTGATGTCTCCGCAGACGACACTCTCACCGACGGCAAGGCCCCTGACTTCGGGAGCCGTTTTCCCCAGTCTCGCGGCGGCATCCCGGAAATCCTGCTGCGCCCTCGCGAGCCAGGTCTCTCCGACATAGACCACCTTCGACCCTGCATACCGGAGTTCGGCTTCGGGATCATAGTGGTCATAATGCGAATGGGTATAGAAGACGGCATCGGGCTTCCTGAAGCCTTCGGGAAGCATTTCCGCATCCGTCGCCGTGAAGTCCAGCAGGATGCGCCCGTCCAGCAGGACGCTTGAGAGCCTCCTGTGCTCTCCCCTTTCGTCCGGGCCGTTCCAGTCGGCGGCTCCTGTCCCGAGGAAGCGGACGAGCAGATCCTGACGGCCTGCCTTGCCGCTTTCTGAAGAAAACACCGACGGAAACGCATTCTTTGTGGTCAGGTGCGCCGGTTTGTCCCCAGCGGAGGCAGCCGCCAGCAGCGACGGCCCGGCAATGGAGCCGGCGGCGACTGCAGCCGCTCCTGTCTTGATGAATCTTCGTCTGTCCATTCCAGTTTTTACCATAATATTCAAAAATAGGAATTTCTGCGAACAATTGAAAACAGGAAACCGCATAATGCCGGCTGCAAGGGACAAATCCGGCGGCTTATCCGTTTATTCGGGGGATATTCAAGAGAGAATGCCGTTTTGTGGGAATAATTCAATATTTTTGCAGAAACTTTACCAACAATAAACCTTGACATGAAAAGAATCATCACCCTTCTTGCGGCCGCTTTACTCGCCGGCGCCTTCAACGCCTCCGGAGCGGTCAACATCATTCCCAAACCGACAAGCGTAACTGAATATGAAGGTTTCTGGACCCTGCCTTCAGAACTGACCATCAGCTACTCGGACAAGTCGCTCGAAGCCGCCGCCGGCTACCTCGAGGAAATCCTCCGGCCTGCCACCGGTTACGGAATCAAGTCGAAGAAGGGCAACAAAGGCGACATCAGGCTCGTCCTGGGCGCCCCTTCTGAGGAACTTGACGAAAGCTACACCCTCGTCTGCGGACCTGAAGGAGTCTGCATCACCTCCGCAAGCTACAAGGGCATCATCCACGGCATTTCCACCCTCCGCCAGCTTCTCCCCTACCAAATCGAGTGCAAATCCCTGCTCAGGGGCGTGGAATGGAAAGTGCCGGCTGTAAAGGTTGAAGACAAGCCTTCCTACGAATGGAGAGGACTGATGCTCGACCCTGTCCGCCATTTCTACTCAATCGAGGAGACCAAGAGCCTGCTCGACCTGATGGTCCTCTACAAGTTCTCCAAATTCCACTGGCATCTGATTGATTCCCAGGCCTGGAGAATCGAAATCAAGAAATATCCGCTCCTCACTTCCAAGGGAGCCTGGAGGGACCCGGAGAATGAATTCATCGACAAAGCCTGCGAGCAGAGCGCCATAGACAGCAGGAATCCGGCGATGAAACTTCCGAAGGAGCATCTTCGCGAAATCGACGGCAAAGTGATGTACGGAGGCTACTATTCCCAGGAGGACATCAGGGAGATTGTCGAATATGCCGCAGTCAGGGGCATCGACGTAGTTCCGGAAATCGATATGCCAGGACACAACTGGATGGCCACACAGTGCTACCCGTGGCTCAGTTGCGGACACGACGGCACTGATCCTCTCTGCCTTGGCAGCGACGAGGTCATCCAGTTCGCCAAAGACGTGTTCCAGGAAGTCTTCGAGCTGTTCCCTTACAGCTATGCGGAGATCGGAGGCGACGAGGTCAGCCGCAGCAAGTGGGCTAACTGCCCTCTCTGCCAGGAGAGAATCCGCAAGGAGAACCTCGGCGGCCTCGAAGAACTCCAGTCCTGGTTCACCAAGGAGATGGAGAAGTTCTTCAATGCCAACGGAAGAAGGCTGATAGGCTGGGACGAAATCCTTGAAGGCGGAGTCTCCCCTACCGCCATCGTCAACTGGTGGCAGGGCTACCACGCCGATGTCGTCCAGCGTTCGACGGCCGGAGGCAACGAGGTCATCTGCTGCCCTACCACTTACTGCTATTTCGACTACCAGCAGAACAACGAGACAATGCGCACCCTCTACGAGGGAGCCGTAGTTCCGGAAGACCTCTCCGAAGAGCAGCACAAGCTCGTGAAGGGTATGCAGGGGAACATCTGGGGTGAATTCATCCCTTCAGAAGCCAGGATGCATTATATGGCCTTCCCGAGAGCCATAGCCCTCGCCGAGAAGGCCTGGACCGAAAAGGAAGGGCAGGACTGGGACTGCTTCATCGCCAGGCTCGGGGAGCAGCTTGCCCGCCTGAGCACGATGAAAGTAGCCTACCGTCCTCTGGTCGAGCAGTAAACTCCTGAAGATGAAGGACCCGGCGGCCCCGGAGGGGCTGTTCCGGACTCGGGCGCGAAAAAAATCCGCCCATATTCATCAAAAAAAATGACGATTTCCATTGTTTTGACGAGCATTTTTCAATAACTTTGAAGCCAGAATTGCGAAGAGGCATGTTCAACTTGTTCAACAATAACAACAGCAATAATCAGAATCTCAACAATGAGGTTCTGAGCCTTGTCTGTGCTGCACCAGCCCCTGCACGCAATGAAGAATAGAAGCTCATACAACTGATGATAATGACGGAGAGGCTGGCCTTGAGGGACCAGCCTCTCTTCTGTTGTACGGACGGCTTGCGAAAGCGGCCGAAACCTCATTGAAGAATGAACAACGTAGTGTACCGACCTTGATATGGAACCATTGAAACATGAATGTGGCGTAGCCATGATCCGGCTTCTGAAGCCGCTTGCGTACTACCGCGAAAAGTACGGGACTTCGATGTACGGCTTGAACAAACTCTACCTCCTGATGGAGAAACAGCACAACCGGGGACAGGAGGGAGCGGGACTCGCCTGCATCAAGATGGATGCCGCCCCGGGCGAAGAGTACATGTTCAGGGAACGGGCCCTCGGAAGCGGTGCAATCACCGAGATATTCAGCAAAGTCCAGGACAACGAAGATTATGCCGGGCAGCTCTATATGGGCCATCTGAGGTACTCCACGACCGGACGCAGCGGCCTTTCCTATGTGCATCCTTTCCTCAGGAGAAACAACTGGAAGGCCAAGAATCTCTGCCTCTGCGGCAACTTCAACCTGACCAACACCGACGAAGTCTTCGCCGACCTCACCGCGAAGGGACAGCACCCCCGGATATATTCGGACACCTATATGATGCTTGAGCTGATGGGCCACAGGCTCGACAGGGAGAGCGAAAGGGTATATTCGGAAGCAAGGGAGAAAGGTCTCGAGGGCAGGCAGATCACTGAATATATCGAAGCCAACATCGACATCCGGAATGTCCTCAGGACATCTATGACAGGGCTCGACGGCGGCTACGTGATGTGCGGAATCACCGGAAGCGGCGAGATGTTCGCCATCAGGGATCCCTGGGGAATCCGTCCCTGCTTCTGGTACAAGGATGAGGAGATTCTGGTCGTGGCATCAGAAAGGCCTGTCATCCAGACGGCTTTCTCGCTGGAGGCCGACCTGGTCAGGGAACTCGGACCCGGAGAGGCTGTGACGGCAAGCCGGAGCGGAGAAGTCAGACTGAGCCGCATCATCGAGCCGAAGGGCTATCATGCCTGCAGTTTTGAAAGAATCTATTTCAGCCGCGGCTCCGACAGGGACATCTATCAGGAAAGGAAGGCTCTCGGCGAGCAGCTGGTCCCGGAAATCACCCGGGCAATCGGAGGAGACACCGACCACAGCGTATTCAGTTTCATTCCGAACACAGCGGAAGTAGCCTATTACGGTATGCTCCAGGGATTCAAGAAGCAGCTGAACGAAAAAAAAGCCGAAGTCCTCTACGGGATGATGCAGGAGCGCAAACTGTCCAAAGAAGAAATCAAGGATGTGCTGCACAACTTCATCAGAGGTGAAAAGGTCGCAATCAAGGACATCAAGCTCAGGACCTTCATCGCCGAAGGCAACACCAAGAAGGAGCTGGCCGCCCACGTCTATGACATCACCTACGGCAGCCTGAAGGCCGGAGAGGACAATCTGGTCATCATCGACGACAGCATCGTCCGGGGGACGACCCTCAAGGAAAGCATCCTGAGGATTCTCGACCGCCTGCATCCAAAGAAGATAGTGCTGGTGAGTTCCTGCCCTCAAGTCCGCTACCCGGACTACTACGGAATCGACATGGCGAGCATGGAGGAGTTCATCGCATTCAGGGCGGCCATCGAACTTCTCGGGGAGCGCGGGATGGAGCCGGTGATTGAGGATGTCTATAGGAAGTGTCTGGCACAGAGGGAGCTCGCCCCGGAAGAAAGGACGAATCCGGTCAAGGAGATCTACGCTCCTTTCAGTGACGCGGAAATCTCAGGGAAGATGGCCCGGATGCTTATGCCGGAAGGGATGACCACCCCTGTGGAGATTGTGTTCCAGACTCTGGAAGGTCTGCACAAGGCCTGTCCTGACTCGCCGGGAGACTGGTACTTCAGCGGAGACTATCCGACTCCGGGAGGATGCCGTCAGGTCTGCGAGGCTTTCATCCGCTACTACGAGGCCTCATATTCAAAATGAACGAAGTAAAACGAACAAAACAGATAGAAAAATGTGTGGAATAGCAGGTATTTTCAACATCAAGGGCGACAGCAGCCTCTTGAGGACAAAAGCACTGAGGATGTCACAGAAAATCCGTCACAGGGGACCGGACTGGAGCGGCATTTATTGCGGAAAGACAGCCATCCTCGCCCATGAGAGGCTCTCCATCGTGGACCCTCTTTCCGGAGGCCAGCCGCTGGTTTCTCCCGACGGGAAACATATTCTTGCAGTCAACGGCGAGATTTACAACCACGCAGCAATCCGCGCCAAGTACTCAGGCAAGTATGCCTTCAAGACCGGCAGCGACTGTGAAGTGATTCTCGCCCTCTACCAGGAGAAGGGCATCGACTTCCTCGAAGACCTCAGCGGAATCTTCGCGTTCGCCCTGTACGACGAGGAGAAGGACGAGTTCCTCATCGCGAGGGACCCGGTCGGAGTCATCCCGCTCTACATCGGCCACGATTCCGACGGCACTCTCTACATTGCGAGCGAACTGAAGGCCCTGGAGGGTTTCTGCGAAAGCTACGAGCCTTTCCTGCCCGGCCATCTGTACAGCAGCAAGGAAGGCAGGATGAGGCGCTGGTGGACGCGGGAGTGGTTTGAATATGATGCCGTCCGCGACGGGAAGGCCCAAAAGAAGGCATCCGCCGAAGCCGTGAGGGAGTCCCTGGAATCCGCAGTGAAGCGTCAGCTGATGTGCGACGTGCCTTACGGAGTTCTCCTTTCCGGAGGACTGGACAGCTCGGTGACGAGCGCCATCGCGATGAAATATTCAAAGAAGAGAGTTGAAAGCGACGACAGGAACGATGCCTGGTGGCCGCGGCTGCATTCATTTGCCGTAGGACTCAAAGGGGCCCCGGACCTGATCAAGGCCCGCGAGGTGGCCGAATACATCGGTACAGTCCACCACGAGGTGAACTACACCATCCAGGAGGGTCTGGATGCCATCCGGGACGTAATCTACTACATCGAGACCTACGATGTGACGACAGTGCGCGCCAGCACTCCGATGTACCTCCTCGCCAGGGTGATAAAGTCGATGGGCATCAAGATGGTGCTTTCTGGAGAAGGCGCGGACGAGGTATTCGGAGGCTATCTCTACTTCCACAAGGCCCCGAGTGCCGAAGAATTCCACAAGGAGACCGTCCGCAAGCTGTTCAAGCTCCACCAGTACGACTGCCTGCGCGCAAACAAGTCCCTGGCCGCCTGGGGCGTGGAGGGCAGGGTTCCTTTCCTGGACAAGGAGTTCCTCGATGTCGCGATGAGTCTCGACCCGGCGGATAAGATGTGTCCCGGAAACACCATCGAGAAGAAAATCGTCAGGGAGGCCTTCGCCGACCTGCTTCCGGAGAGCGTGGCCTGGCGCCAGAAGGAACAGTTCTCCGACGGGGTGGGATATTCCTGGATAGACACCCTCAAGCAGATTACCTCCGAGGCCGTCAGCGACGAGGAGATGGCCCACGCAGCCGAACGCTTCCCGGTCAACACTCCGCTTAACAAGGAGGAATATTACTACCGCAGCATATTCGAAGAGCATTTTCCGAGCGAGAGCGCAGCCAGAAGCGTGCCTCACGAGGCAAGCGTCGCGTGCTCGACTGCAATTGCCCTCGAATGGGACGAGGCGTGGAAGAAAATGAACGACCCGAGCGGACGTGCCGTGAAGGGTGTACACGAACAAGCTTATTGATATTCAAAAACAATAAATCTGAGAAAAGGAAATGGAACAGACAAGGTACATCTTCGTCACAGGCGGAGTGGTCTCATCTCTCGGGAAGGGAATCATCTCTTCAAGCATCGGCAACCTGCTGCAGGCGCACGGCTACAGCATCACGATCCAGAAGTTCGATCCCTACATCAACATCGACCCAGGAACGCTGAACCCCTACGAACACGGCGAGTGCTATGTGACGGTTGACGGAATGGAGACCGACCTGGACCTGGGCCACTACGAAAGGTTCACGGGCATCAGGACCACCAAAGGCAACTCCATCACGACCGGCAGGATTTACAAGGCGGTGATCGACAAGGAGAGGAAAGGTGACTATCTGGGAAAGACCATCCAGGTCGTGCCGCACATCACCGATGAAATCAAGAGGAGGATGCGGAGGGACGAAGACCCTGTCCACTATGATTTCATCATCACCGAAGTGGGCGGTACAATCGGAGACATCGAGAGCGCGCCTTTTATGGAGGCCATCCGGCAGCTGCGCTGGGAACTTGGCGAAAGGGCTGTCTGCGTCCACCTGACCTATGTTCCTTACCTCAAGGCAGCCGGAGAGTTCAAGACCAAACCGACACAGCATTCAGTGAAGGAGATGCAGAGTATGGGTATCCAGCCGGACATCCTGATACTCCGGACCGAGTACCATCTCGAGGACAGCCTTCTGAAGAAAGTAGCGGCCTTCTGCAACGTTGACATCGACTGCGTAGTCCAGAGCGAAGACCTCCCGAGCATCTATCAGGTGCCTACGAACATGCTCCGCCAGGGTCTCGACCAGGCCATCCTGAACAAGACCGGAATGCCGTCCCGCGAGATTGCCCGGATGAGTCCGTGGAGGACTTTCCTTGCCAAAATGGAGGATGCGAAGAAGGAAATCAAAGTCGGCCTCGTGGGCAAATATGACCTTCAGGATGCCTACAAGAGCATACGCGAAAGCCTCTTCATTGCTGGAATATGGAACGGCGTCAAGGTCAAGCCGGTCTTCCTGAGCAGCGAAGAAATCACGGAAGAGAACATCGGCGGCAAGCTCGAAGGCCTTGCGGGAGCAATCATCTGCCCGGGATTCGGCAACAGAGGCATCGAGGGCAAGATCATCGCGGCGCAGCACTGCCGTACGCACGACATCCCGGCTTTCGGAATATGCCTGGGTATGCAGATGATGGTCATTGAGTTCGCCCGCAACGTGTTGGGATATTCAGATGCCAACAGCCGCGAGATGGACAGCGGCACTGCCCACGGAGTCATCGACATAATGGAGGACCAGAAGAACATCACGCAGATGGGCGGGACAATGAGGCTCGGGGCCTACGACTGCCACCTGAAGGAAGGCAGCAGGACCTTCGCAGCCTACGGGACAGCCGACATCAGCGAGCGCCATCGCCACCGCTACGAGTTCAACAACGCCTTCAGAACTGAATATGAAGAGGCAGGAATGGTATGTGCCGGTGTAAACCCGGAAAGCGGGCTCGTGGAAATCGTGGAGATTCCTTCCAACAGGTGGTACATCGGAACACAGTTCCATCCGGAGTACAGCGGAACAGTGCTGAAACCTCATCCGCTCTTTATGGACTTCATCAAGACCGCCATCGGGAGCGAAGCATAGCGGTACGGGAAATTGCGCTGCGCATTTTTCGTCAGCACGCGGAAAAAACGGACAAAATGCTATCTTTGCAAGGCGGGTCCCTTCAAAGGAAGTGGACAAAGTTTGAATGAAGAAGGCTCAAGCAAGAGCCTGCACATCAATAAATGAATTTGAATATGGAAACAGCTGCAAAAGTACTCGAAACGATGCGCAACGCAGGCAAGCCGGTTTCTGCCGGTGAAGTTGCGACTCTTTCAGGCCTGGACCGCAAGGAGGTCGACAAGGCCTTCGCCCAGCTCAAGAAGGACGGGGCGATAGTATCTCCTGTCCGCTGCAAATGGCAGCCTGCCGAATAGGCCCTGCATTGGCGGAGAAATATTCCAAGCCGGTCGCATTTGCTGCGGCCGGCTTTGTCGTTTTCAGATTTTGGCAAGCAGCTGCTCCGCCTTGCCGGAAGGGAGCTTCACGCAGGGGGTAAGAGGTTCATAGACATAATTCCTGTATTCAAACAGCTGTACGTAAGCCAGGGAGGAAGCCCTGTTGTAGTAAACTTCAAGACGGACACAGCCGCCTTCGTGACCTTCCCGGATTGTCGGATTCACCCCTTCCCCGTTCAGGAAATCGATGATGGACTTCTTGCAGTCATTGCAGAGGTCCATAGCCTTCTTTTTCAGGACCACGCCGCAGCCGCAGCATCGGTAGCCGTTTTTCCAGAAGATTGTCATCAACAGTCCGCAGGCTGCCACGAAAACCCAGAGACTTTTGTTGGAGATGAAGGATTCTTCCCCGGCCTTCCCGGCCGCCACAAAGAGGGCGCTGCCGGCGGCGATTACTGCGACTGATATCAGCAGATCCTTTGGGGTATGTACTTTCTTGAATGTGTATTCCATTTTTAATGTGTTTTTCAGGATTGATGAAACAGATTGATGAAATAGGCCGCGAAAAGCAGGAGCATGGCGGCTCCTTCCCAACGGTCTATGCGGAAGCGGGTTCCGGTCCAAGTCCAGAGCAGGAGCAACAGCGCGCTGAGCACGAGCAGGGCTGCATCCGCGAAGCCGATTCCGGAGAATGAAAGAGGTGTCACCAGAGCTGAGCACCCGAGAATGAAGAGAATGTTGAAAACATTGGAACCGAGTATGTTGCCTATGACAAGCTGGTCCTTGTGTTTCAATGATGCCACTACGCAGGTCGTGAGTTCGGGCAGGGAGGTTCCTCCGGCCAGGACTGTCACCGCGATGACCTTGTCGCTGACTCCGAGACTGCGGGCTATGTCCTCCGCCGAATTGACCATCAGGCTGCCTCCGAAGACAAGGGCGGCAAGTCCTGACAGCACTACGATGACGGCAGGCCACACGCTCCTCAACTGTTTTCCGAAGAGCAGGGGCCGGGATTCATCCACATCAGGCCTGTCTCCGCCTGGGCGCAGGCTCCAGAAGACGAACAGGAAGAAGAGGAGCAGGAAGACGACCCCTTCAATCCGGGACAGCGAATCCGACGGACCCAGCCCGAAAAGCGACTTGTTCATCGCGAAACAGAGCAGGAGAATCGAGACGAGGACAGTGAGCGGGATGTCACTGTGACGGTTTTCCCGGGTCATCGTGACCGGCATAAGGACCGACGTGATTCCCAGGATGAAGAGGATGTTGAAGATGTTCGACCCCACCACGTTGCCTATCGCGATGTCGGAATTGCCCTGAAAGGCACCGGCAAGGCTTACCACGAGTTCCGGACTTGAGGTACCGAAGCCGATGACCGTCAAGCCTATGACGAATTCGCTCACCCCTGCCTTCCGGGCGATGAAGGAAGCGCCTTCAACCATCCAGTCTGCGCCGAGGACTATCAGTCCCAGGCCGACCAGCAGCAAAATTATTGTCATTGATGTTTATGAATATGGATACTGTTGCACCGGATCGGGCGTGGAAGCCCTGTCTGGTGCTTTCACGCCTGTGCCGCCGGACACAGTGCGGCGGCTCGCTGACAGAGGCGGCGGCCTAAATCAGGAGCTGGCAGATAGAGTGAAGGTATCTGTTTTTGGAACGCAGCCCGGAACGGGGCTTCGAGAAATCGGTACGGCGTCCGGCAAGGACGATGTGCGGGACGATGCCGGAGGAAGCCTTCAGATGACGGCCCGGACCGGCTGTCTGGAACGATGGAGTGACGACCCGGCTTTCTCCGGAGAGTCTTGCGAAACCGTGGAGACGTAACTCCGGCACGCAAGTACCGGAGCAGTCTTCATTGAGATCCTCCATCACGGACTGTTCAACAATCCGGACGCAGGAATCCCTCTCCGAAGTGTGCCGGAAGGCATAGAAGCCGACAGCGGCACAGATCAGGACCAGTATCGGGATTAGCCGGCGACGTTTCATCATAAGCCTTGATCGTACTTGTCAACAGCAAAGATAAAGGCTTTTCCCGTCCTTTGCAATAGCCTGGAGTTGAAGCCGCCCCTCCACGGCAGGGCCGGCCGGGCCGGAATGATGCGGTACAGGGGCTACATCCTCCCCTTGCGGGTCGGCGCAGCCCCTGTACCTGGGACAGCCGGCATAAAGCCGTATAAGGAAATGGCGGAAGCCCGCCTATTTCCGGAAGTAATTGTCGAGAAGTTCGGCGGTCTTTCTGCCGCTGGCGATGGCCCTGACCACGAGACTTGCTCCGGATGCGGCATCTCCCGTGACAAAGACGTTCTCAGGGAACTGCGGCTGTACCGGCTTCAGGAAGCCCATCGCAAGGAATACGATGTCAGCCTCGATGATTTCCTTCCTGCCGTCGAGTTTCATCAGAGGACGTCCGCCCTCAGGATTCGGCTCCCAGACGACACCTTCGACCTCGACTGACTTCACCCGGCCCTTGTCATCGCCGATGAAACGGTTGGTGTTCAGAAGCCAGCGTCGCTCACAGCCTTCCTCATGGCTCGATGTGGTCTTGAGGATAAGCGGCCAGTTCGGCCACGGAGTCGCAGGGTTCTGGCCGACCGGAGGCTTCGGCATGATTTCAATCTGGGTCACGCTGACCGCGCCCTGACGATGTGCCGTGCCGATACAGTCCGATCCGGTGTCTCCACCGCCTATGACCAGGACTTTCTTGCCCTTGCAGGAAACGGTCTCGGATTTTGAGAACTCCATTCCGGCAAGAATCCGGTTCTGTTGGGACAGCAGTTCGAGGGCGAGATGTATGCCCTTGAGCTCGCGTCCCGGAACCTGGAGGTCGCGGGCCTGGGGAGTTCCGGTCGCAATCACATAGGCATCGAAACCCTCCGGGAGGGATTCGACATCTACAGGAGTGCCGCAGACGAACTTCACACCCTCCTTCTCCATCACTTCCAGTCTCCGGTCGATGATTTTCTTGTTGAGCTTGAAGTTCGGAATGCCATAGCGGAGAAGTCCTCCGGGAGCTTCGTTCTTGTCGAACACGGTCACTTCGTAGCCCTTGTAGTTGAGCTGGTTGGCTGCGGCAAGTCCGGACGGGCCCGCACCGATTACAGCCACCTTCCTGCCGTTGCGGACAGGGTTCTCTATGGTGACATAGCCCTCGAGGAAGGCTCTCTCGGCAATGGCGGCCTCGTTTTCCCTGTTCGTGACAGGCTCTCCGGCCGAGAGGTTCAGGACACAGGCTTTCTCGCAGAGGGCCGGGCATACACGTCCGGTGAACTCCGGGAAGTCGTTGGTCTTCTTGAGTATCTTGTAGGCCGTCTCCCACTCTCCTCTGTACAGGGCATCATTCCATTCGGGGTCTTTGTTCCCGAGCGGACAGGCCCAGTGACAGAAAGGAACTCCGCAATCCATGCAGCGGCTTGCCTGCTCCTGACGGTCCTTGGTGTTCAATGTCTGTTCAACCTCTCCAAAGTCAAGGATCCGGTCATGGACAGGACGATAACCGGCCTCTTTGCGAGGTACTGTAAGAAATGCTTTTGGATTTCCCATAATCTTCTTCGGAATAAGGTTTAGAAATCACGCTGAACCTCGGCAATCTTCTGCTGGAGCTTTGCCATCTGTTCTTCCTGGAGCACACGCTTGTACTCGATTGGAACCACCTGGATGAACTCCTCGACATAGCGGTTCCAGTCGTCGAGCATCCTCTGCGCGAGGGCTGAACCGGTGTAGCGGTAGTGCTGGCGGATAAGTTCGTGGAGTTCCTTGCGGTAGGTGGCCTCCTCGACCAGATTGATCTCGACCATATCCATATTGCAGTAGTAGTCGAAATCATGGTTCTTGTCCCAGACATAGGCCACACCACCGGACATTCCGGCGGCGAAGTTCCTGCCGGTATCTCCGAGGACCACCACGCGGCCGCCGGTCATATATTCACAGCAGTGGTCGCCCGCGCCCTCGACGACGGCGATTGCACCGGAGTTCCTGACTGCGAACCTCTCTCCGACACGGCCGTTGACATACAGCTCACCGGCAGTGGCGCCGTACAGGCCCGTGTTGCCGGCAATGATGTTGTCTTCAGCCACGAAGTCCTCGCTGGAACGTGCAGGAGGCAGGATGGCGATGCGGCCACCGGAAAGGCCCTTGCCGAAGTAGTCGTTGCACTCGCCCTCAAGCTTGATGTTGATGCCCTTGACGGCAAAAGCTCCGAAGGACTGGCCGGCTGAACCCTTGAACTTGATGTTAATGGTAGAATCCGGGAGCCCGGCCTCGCCGTAACGTCTTGCTATCATTCCTGAAAGCATCGTTCCGACGGCGCGGTCCGTGTTGCGGATGGCATAGTCGAGGGTAATCTCGTCCTTGTTCTCCATCGCGCCGATGCAGGACTGGATGATCTGCTCATCCTTGACCCCATAGACTTTGGTGAACTCTCCCCTGTCCCAGCACAGGCTCCTGTCCGTCTTCGGACGGTAGAGCAGGCGGCTGAAATCGATTGTTCCGGCCTTGGTGGAAGGATCGAGCGGCATAACCTCTATAAGGTCGGTCCGGCCGATGATTTCCTTGAGCTTGCGGACTCCGATTTCGCTGAGATATTCACGGACGTGCTCAGCCAGGAAGGTGAAGTAGTTGACCAGATAGTCGGATTTTCCGAGGAATCTTTTCCGCAGCTCCGGATCCTGGGTGGCCACGCCCACCGGACAGGTGTTGCTGCTGCACTTGCGCATCATCACACAACCCAGCACAATGAGCGGCAGAGTACCGAAACTGAATTCGTCAGCTCCGAGCATGGCCATTATGATGACATCTTTGGCAGTCTTGAGCTGTCCGTCTGTCTGCAGACGTACCTGGTTGCGCAAGCCGTTGATTACGAGGGTCTGCTGAGTCTCGGCAAGACCGATCTCAGGAGATATTCCCGCAAAACGCATCGAACTTGCCGGGGATGCTCCCGTGCCGCCTTCCGCTCCGGAGATGACGATGAGGTCGGCCTTCGCCTTGGCGACTCCGGCAGCAATCGTGCCCACACCGCTCTCGGCCACAAGTTTGACTGAAACGGCAGCGTCAGGGTTGATGTTCTTGAGGTCGAAGATCAGCTGCGCAAGGTCTTCTATAGAATAAATGTCATGGTGAGGCGGAGGAGAAATCAGGGATATGCCCGGAATTGCGTTTCTGGTTTTGGCGATGATGTCGTTCACCTTGAATCCCGGGAGCTGGCCGCCTTCGCCGGGCTTGGCACCCTGGGCGACCTTGATTTGTATTTCTTCCGCATTGACCAGATACTCGGCAGTCACTCCGAAACGTCCGGAAGCAATCTGCTTGGTCTTGCTGGAAAGGCTCACTCCGTCAACTGATGAATGGTAGCGGGCATTGTCCTCGCCTCCCTCGCCGGTATTGCTTCTCGAGCCGAGCTTGTTCATTGCAAGCGCAATCGCCTCGTGGGCCTCGATGCTGAGCGCGCCGAAAGACATGGCTCCGGTCACGAAATGCTTCACGATGCTTTCCACAGGCTCCACTTCATCAAGCGGTACAGGCACTGCTGCCTTCTTGAATCCGAGGAAGTCGCGGAGGAATATCGGCGACTCCTTCTCGTCCACCATTCCGGACCACTCCTTGAACTTCTTGTAGGAGCCCATACGGGTCGCAATCTGGAGATTGGCGATGGTGTCCGGATTCCAGGCATGCAGGATTCCGTCACGCCTGTAGCTGAACTGTCCGTTGTTCGGAAGGAATTCGTTGATTTCGGCAGGTTTGAAAGCCTCATCGTGGAGTTTGACGGCATCGGCGGCGATGTCCCGAAGGCCGACTCCCCCGATTGTCGAAATTTCAGTTCCGAAATATGTCCTCAGGATATCCTCGCCCAGTCCGATGCTTTCGAATATCTTGGCCCCGCGGTAGGAGCGGATGGTGGATATTCCCATCTTGGAAAGGATTTTCTTGAGTCCCTTGTCAACCGCCTTGATGTAGTTCTTCTCCGCGGTGGCATATTCCTCCTGGATCTTGTGTTTCTTGACGAGGTCGTCCAGAACGGCGAAAGTCATATAAGGGCAGATGGCCGAAGCTCCGTAGCCGAGGAGAAGGGCCGCGTGCATTACCTCGCGGATTTCTCCGGACTCGACGATCAGGGCTGTCTGGACTCGTTTCTGGACTGAAATCAGGTAGTGGTGAACCGCGCTGACCGCAAGCAGCGAAGGAATCGCCGCGTGGGTTGCGTCCAGGTCGCGGTCGCTGATGATGATGTAGCTGACTCCGTCATCGACCGCTGCCTCCGCTTTCTTGCAGAGGTCGTCTATTGCCATCTTCAGGCCGGACTCTCCCTTGCTGATTTCGAAGAGCATCGGAAGTTTGACCGTCTTGAAACCCTTGTAGCGTATGTTGCAGAGGATGTCCAGTTCCGTGTTGGTGAGCACAGGCTGGCGGAGGCGGACCTTCTTGCAGTTGGATTCGTCCGGAGAGAGGATGCCGGTGCCGACCGAACCGATATATTCGGAAAGGGACATCACGAGTTCCTCGCGGATAGGGTCGATGGCCGGGTTGGTCACCTGCGCGAACTGCTGGCGGAAATAGTTGAAGAAGACCTGCGGACGGTCGCTCAGGACTGCCAAAGGAGTGTCGTTGCCCATCGATGCGACAGGCTCCTGAGCATCCACGCACATCGGGATGACTGTCTTGTCGATGTCCTCCTGGCCGAAACCGAAGCAAAGGAGCTTGCGCTCGTAGTCGGGAACGGAGTTGCTGACGTGGCGGCCGCTCTTTATCTTCTCGAGCTGGATGCAGTTGGTGGAAAGCCACTGGCGGTAAGGATATTCGGAAGCAAGCTGCTCCTTTATCTCGCCGTCGTAGTAGATCCGACCGTCCTGTGTGTCCACAAGGAGAATCTTGCCCGGCTGGAGACGGCCTTTGGAGACTATCTCGCCCGGCTCGAAATCCATCACTCCCACCTCGGAGGCCACCACCATCATTCCGTTGCGGGTGATGGTGTAGCGCGACGGCCTCAGGCCGTTGCGGTCCAGCAGACCGCCGGCATAACGTCCGTCGGAGAACATCAGGGCGGCAGGACCGTCCCAAGGCTCCATAAGGATGGAGTGATATTCATAGAAGGCCTTGAGGTCCTCGCTGATCGGGTTCTTGTCGTTGAAGGACTCGGGCACGAGAATGCTCATCGCCTTCGGCAGGCTCATCCCGCTCATCACGAGGAACTCGAAAGCGTTGTCGAGGCTGGCCGAATCGGACATCTCCTTCTGGAGAATGGGCTTGATTTCCTTTATGTCGCCGAGAGCGTCGCTGGAGAGCACGCTCTCCCTTGCCTGAAACCATCCCCTGTTGCCGCGGATCGTGTTGATCTCTCCGTTATGGCACAGGAGACGGAATGGCTGCGCAAGTTTCCATTTAGGGAAGGTGTTGGTCGAAAAACGGGAATGGACAAGGGCAAGGCCGCTGGTGAAGTAGTTGTTGCTCAGGTCCGGATAGTAACGCCGGAGCTGGCCGGAAGTCAGCATTCCCTTGTAGATGATGTCCTTGCTCGAAAGGGAGCAGATGTAGAAATCATCGTCCTCGACGCGGTTCTCTATCTTCTTTCTGATTTTGTAGAGAATCCGGTCGAAAACGGCCAGGTCCTCGTCCTTTACTCCGGTGACGAAAACCTGCTTGATGTCAGGCTCGACCTCACGCGATCCTGCGCCCAGGGCATCAGGATTGGTAGGTACGTTGCGCAGGTGCATGAGATTGAGGCCCACGCGCTCAATCTCCTCGATCATTACCGACAGGATCTGCTGCTGTCGTACAGGGTCTTTCGGGAGGAAGACCAGACCGGTTCCGTAACGGCCCTTCTCCGGCACCGGAATACCCTGGAGAAGTATGAACTCGTGCGGAATCTGCAAAAGTATTCCCGCTCCGTCTCCGGTCTTGTCGCGAGTCTCCGCCCCGCGGTGCTCCATATTCTCAAGCACCTTCAGCGCGTTGTCAACAAGCTGGTGCGTCTTTGCACCGTGTATATTGACAACCATTCCTACGCCGCACGAATCGTGCTCGTAGGAAGGTGAATACAATCCTTGAATATTCATGGATCAAAAAGTGAATCTTCTTTTGTCAAGAGCTGCTATCTGATGAACAGAAGCTCGCGGTACTTAGGAAGAGGCCAGGCCTCGTCATCCACGATGGTCTCGAGCTTGTCAACATGGTAGCGGATGTCATCCATCAGAGGAGCGACAGTGTCGTGGTAGGCGATGGCCTTCTCCCTCTCGGAAGATATCCTGTTGGCCTGCTTGCGGGCCTCGATCATCTCATCGACCTTCTCGATGATGTAGGACTCGTGCTTGCTGATCTTCTCGATGATGATGACATTCTCCTTGGAAATGGCGGCTGCCTTGTCCTCCGGGAATATGTCCTTGACCTTGTGGACGTTGTCGATGAGCATGCTCTGGTATTTGGTGACGATAGGGATGATGTGGTTCAGGCAGAGGTCGCCGAAGATGCGGCTCTCGATCTGAATCTTCTTGGTGTAGGTCTCCCACTTGATTTCATTCCTTGCCTCAAGCTCCGGCTTGCTCAGGACGTTGGTGGACTCGAACATCCTGACGGAAGACTCGGACAGGTAGTTGTCGAAGATCTTCGGTGCGGAAGTCTCGCAGTCGAGACCGCGTCTTGCAGCTTCCTCCTTCCATTCGTCGCCATAGCCGTTGCCGTTGAATATGATAGGCTTGATGTAGCTGATGTCTTCGCGGACAACCTTGATGATGGCCGCCTCCTTCTGCTCGCCTGCGGCGATGAGTGCATCGACCTTGGTCTTGAAAGAGTTGAGAGCCTCAGCCACGGCTGCGTTCAATGTCAGCATCGCGCTTGCGCAGTTGGCCTCGGAACCCACGGCGCGGAACTCGAAACGGTTGCCGGTGAAGGCGAAAGGCGAAGTCCTGTTCCTGTCCGTGTTGTCGATGAAGAGTTCCGGGATTGATGGGAGATCCAGTTTGAAGGAAGTCTTGTCCTTGACCAGGAAGGAATCCAGATCGGCCTTCTCGACAGTCTCGAGGAGTTCGGTGACATTCTTTCCGAGGAAAGAAGAGATGATTGCAGGAGGGGCTTCGTTTGCGCCGAGACGGTGGGCGTTGGAAGCGGACATTATGCTGGCCTTGAGAAGTCCGTTGTGGTCATAGACGGCCTTGAGGGTCTCGACCATGAAGGTCACGAAGCGGAGGTTGTCCATAGGGGTCTTGCCCGGGGCGTGGAGAAGGATGCCCGTGTCGGTGGAAAGCGACCAGTTGTTGTGCTTTCCGGAACCGTTGATGCCCTTGAACGGCTTTTCGTGAAGCAGGCAGCGGAAGCCGTGTTTCCTGGCGACGCGCTTCATCAGGGACATCATGAGCATATTGTGATCTACTGCGAGATTGGTCTCCTCGAAGATAGGAGCCAGCTCGAACTGGTTCGGAGCCACCTCGTTGTGGCGGGTCTTGCAAGGGATTCCCAGCTCAAGAGCCTGGATCTCGATGTCCTTCATGAATTCCTCGACACGTGCAGGGATGCTTCCGAAATAGTGGTCATCCATCTGCTGGTTCTTGGCGGAATCGTGTCCCATAAGGGTACGTCCGGTCATCACCATGTCAGGGCGGGCGGCATAGAGGGCTTCATCGACCAGGAAATATTCCTGCTCCCAACCGAGGTTGCTGACGACCTTCTTCACCTCAGGGTTGAAATACTGGGCTACGGCGGTAGCTGCCTTGTCAACGGCAAGAAGGGCCTTCTTGAGCGGAACCTTGTAGTCAAGAGCCTCTCCGGTGAAAGCGATGAAGACAGTAGGAATCATCAGGGTGTCGCCAAGCACGAAGACCGGCGAAGTAGGATCCCAGGCCGTGTAGCCTCTCGCCTCGAAGGTGCTTCTGATGCCTCCGGAAGGGAAAGAACTCGCATCCGGTTCCTGCTGGATAAGGAGTTTGCCGGTGAACTTCTCGATCATTCCTCCCTTTCCGTCATGCTCGACGAATCCGTCGTGCTTTTCAGCCGTACCCTCGGTCAGAGGCTGGAACCAGTGGGTGTAGTGGGTCACGCCGAGGCTGACCGCCCATTGTTTCATTCCTTCGGCCACCGCGTCGGCCACGGAACGGTCCAGCGGAGCGCCGTTGTCGATCACATCGCACATCTTGTTGTACGCTTCTGTCGGAAGGTATTCATACATCTTCTTCTTGTTGAAGACATACTTTCCGAAATACTCGCTTGGACGTTCTGACGGAGCTTTCACATAGACCGGGCCGCGTTTGAAAGCCTCATCCACTACACTGAGTCTCAATTTGGATGACATAGTACTTTTCTTTTAAGGTTTATATTATCACTAACTAACTTTGGTTTCTTTTCTGTCGGTCCGAAATGAAGAGAGGCCAGTCCAAGCGGACCAGCCTCAATTTTTCTTTCCTGTCGAATCACGTTTTCTATCTTGTGTGCCTGAAGGCTGGAGTACAGCACACGAAAACTCGCAGAGCCTGCTGATTATTCTGCTGGTTCTGCTGATTCTGATTATTATTGTTGTACAAGCTGTACATTTTCGTCTTTGTTTTCGACAAATCTAAAAATATGGATTCTAAAATGCAAGATTTTTTATTAAAATTTTAGAAATATCGCTTGAAAAGCCCCTGAAAAGGGATATGCGAAGCCTCCCCCGGAGCCTTTCAAGGGCGGATCTGGCCGTCCCCGTCGATGAGCCACTTGCAGGTGGTCATCTCCTCCAGCCCCATCGGGCCCCTCGCTCCGAGCTTCTGGGTACTGATTCCGATTTCCGCACCGAGCCCGAACTGTGCGCCGTCGGTGAAACTCGTCGGGGCATTGACATAGACGCAGGCTGCATCGACCTCCTGCCGGAAAACTTCCGCAGCCTCCGGATCTTCGGTGACTATTGCCTCGCTGTGGCCGGAACCATATTCAGAGATATGTTCGATTGCCTCCCGGAGGCTGTCAACCGTGCGGACGGACATCGCCGGGGAAAGGTACTCCCTGCCGTAGGAATCCGCGTCCGCATGCCTGAGAAGCTGCGGCGGATACGAAGGCTCGAGCGCTGAATATGCCCTTTCGTCGGCATAGACAAGGACCGCTTTCTCCGCGAGTCCGGAACAGATGGAAGGGAGGTCGTCCAGACGCCCGGAATGAATCAGCAGGCAATCGAGGGCGTTGCAGACGCTCACGCGCCTCGTCTTGGCATTGACGATGATGTCACTCCCCTTCTTCAGGTCCGCCGTCCTGTCGAAATAGGTGTTCACCACACCGGCCCCGGTCTCGATGCAAGGCACTTTGGCCTTGTCCCTGACGAAATCGATGAGTTTCCGGCCGCCCCGGGGGATGAGCAGGTCCACATAAGAGACCGCCCCGAGCAGTTCTCCGGCGGCCTCGTGGGTGGAAGGCAGCAGATTGACCGCAGCCGGAGTGACCCCGCAGGAGGCAAGCACACGGCGGATCAGGGCGCAGATTGCCGTGTTGGAGTTCCCGGCATCCTTCCCTCCCTTGAGCAGGCAGACATTGCCGCTCTTGAAACAGAGGGAGAACACGTCGAAAGTCACGTTGGGACGCGCCTCATAGATGACTCCTATCACTCCATAGGGGACGCTCACCCTGCGGATCCGAAGCCCGTTCGGCCTTTCAGTACGGGAGAGCACCCGTCCGAGCGGCGAAGGAAGGGCGGCCACAGCGCGGATGCCCGAGGCAATCGAATCAAGCCTCTCCGGAGTCAGAAGGAGCCGGTCGCGGAGAGGATTGTCTTCCTCCATCCTGTCACAGTCGGCCTTGTTTGCGGAGAGTATCTCCCCGGCGTTTTCCGAAAGTGCGCCGGCCAGGGCGAGAAGCACCTCGTTCCTTTTCCCGTCGGAGAGCCTTGCCACCTCCTGACGGGCGGCTTTTGCTTCTATGAATATGTTTGAGACCATTCTACTGTTCGATATAAAGGTAATCGTAGTGCACGAGCGCTTTCCTGCAATGCTCCCCCATCGCGGAGGCCGCTTCCGCACTTGAATATGCCGACTTCCCGCAGGCTATCTGCCTGCCGTCGGGATCGAGGATGCGGATGATGTCCCCTTCCTCGAAATCTCCCTCGACCGCCGTGACTCCTACCGGAAGGAGACTTGCGGCATCGTCGCCGAGCAGGGCGGAAGCCGCATCCCGGTTGATCCTTACCGCCCCTTTGGCGAAACCCTCGCTGTGCGCTATCCATTTCTTGACGCTGGAGACTCCCTGAAGCGAAGGGAGGAATTCGGTATGGACTGTTGCCTCGGGATTGTCGAAAAGGTCTGTCAGGATGTTGTCCCTGCGGCCATTGGCGATGATGACCCGGATTCCCTCCTGGGCCGCTTTCCGGGCTATCGAGGTCTTGGTCAGCATACCTCCGCGTCCGAAGGAGCTTCGTCCGGCCTGAATGAACGGCGAAAGGTCCTCGTCCGGCCGAACGGTCCTTATCACTTTGGAGCCGGGATCGGAGGGCGCGCCGTCGTAGATGCCGTCAACGTTGCTCAGTATGACCAGAGTCCCGGCGTCCATCATCGAGGCGACAAGGCCGGAGAGTTCATCATTGTCCGTGAACATCAGTTCGGTGACGCTGACAGTGTCGTTCTCGTTGACGACCGGCACAACTCCGTTGTCGAGCATCACCTCCATACAGTTGCGCTGATTGAGGTACTCCTTTCTGGTGGAGAAATTCTCCTTCATCGTGAGGACCTGGCCGATCGTGATTCCATATTCACGGAAAAGATTGTGGTAGATGTTGATCAGACGGACCTGGCCCACCGCTGAATAGAGCTGCCTCTGCCTGACGGCGTCGAGTCCCGGGTCTCCTTTCAGCAGGCTCCTTCCGCAAGCCACCGCCCCGCTGGTCACGAGAATCACCTCCATTCCCCTGCGCCTAAGGAGGGCCACCTGGTCCACGAGGGAAGAGATTCTGGTATGGTCCAGAGTGCCGTCCGCCCTCGACAGCACATTGCTGCCGATTTTGACCACGATTCTTCCTTTCATCACTTCCCTCCTTTGAGGCCCTGGATGACGGCATTCGTAAAACCGGCCTCCTCCATGGCATTGAGCCCCCGGATGGTCAGGCCTCCCGGAGTCGTCACCTTGTCAATTTCCTGCTCGGGATGGGTCCCGTGGGCATCCAGCAGAGCCGCTGCCCCCCTCACGGTCCGGGACACGATCTTCACTGCATCAGAGGCACGGAATCCCAGTTCCACCCCGCCCTCGGATGCAGCACGGATGTACCTCAGGGCGTAGGCAATGCCGCAGGATGCAAGCGCGGTTCCCGGCATCAGCTGCTTGAACGGCACCTTCATCACCGTCCCCGTACCTTCAAAGACGGAAGCGACAGCATCCTCCTGCTCAGGGCTCGCGGACACGGAGCTGACGAAAGTAATGCCTTCGCAGACTTCAATCGCGGTATTGGGAATCGAATATGTCAAGGAAGGTTTCTCCCCATCCTTGTCGAGAAAGCCGAGCAAATCCTCCGGAGACACTCCGGGAGCGAAAGAGACTATCTGCTGCCTTGAATAGTCGAGTACGGGCTTGATCTGCGAACAGACCTCAGGGACTACCCACGGCTTTACGGCTAAAATCACTATGTCGGCATCCAGGACAGCCCCGGCATTGTCGAGGGATGTTCTGATGCCATATTCCGAAAAACGCTCGAGCGTGGACCGGTGACAGGCTGTCACCCTGATGCAGGAAGCGGGGATTCTCCCTGCTTTGGCGATGCCGATGGCGGCGGCTCCGCCCATATTTCCGGCACCGATGATTGTCAAGTTCATTGTTCTCAATCTTGTTTCATTGTTGTTCCGATGCCCTGCCCCTCCGCTCCCTGCGGCCGGCGGGAGTCGTCATCCGATTGTCACGGTAGGGATTCCGAAGAGCAGGGAAAGTTTCCTGACCGCGGCTGCGACGTGTCCTGCGCCGACAGCCAGATGGTGTGAAGGTCCGGCCTTGACCCATCCTTCAAAGAAAGTGCGCATTCCGCAAGGGAAACGGTAACGGCTGTTGGTGTTTCCTATGTTCAGCACAGGTCCGGGGACGCTCTGTCCTTCAGCGACGAGCAGGAAGACTCCGTCGCGTCCCTCGCAGACCGACAGAAGGGTCACATCCATGCTCCTGACCGTCATCTGTATGGAAAGGCCCTTGCCGGGCTTGCCGTGATAGACCGGCAGGGGTACAAGCTCAACCTTGTCTTCGGACATCATATAATGGGCCGGGCCGTCGTGGCCGAGGAGGACCACATCATCATCGAAATCCATCGCGTAGAACTCGGAGAAGGATCCGCCGGCTCCGAGAAGACTCATTATCTTCATCGCCTGTACATTCTTGACCTCGCACTCACCGGCTACCGGAATGCCTTTCCCGGTGAGGATGGTGTTTCCGGCGATAACGGATGTGGAAATGTCCTCGTGTTCGCTGCCCGGAGCGCCTTCATAGTAATAGGCCATGGAGCCGAGCCCGTGCTTTTCGACCAGCTTGTCCAGGGCCACCGAAGTCCTGGCCGCCCTCTCCAGCTCGCTGGAGTCGCAGTCCGGACTGACTTTGAAGGTCGTGCCGAACTCGTCGATTTTGGCCCGGGTCTCCTCTCCGGTGACTTCCCTGCGCAGAGTGGCGAGCTCGTCCATCTCTATCAGTTCGAAATGTGTCCCGAAAGTGGCGGACTGCTTCTGGATGTCGGTATAGACGTCGAGCATTCCGCAGTAGTAGTGTCCGAGAATGCCCAGGCGGTTGTGTCTCATCCCGTGGAAAGCCTTCGCGGCAAGTACCCATTCGTCTATCTCCTTCCAGGTCCGCCCGGACTTGAGATGACCCGTCACTATGTCGTATTTGAGACCGCTCCTGTTGAATACGCAGCAGAGTTCAGGAATTGAACAGGCCTGGCAGTTCTCCAGCCACATCCCGGTCATCCTGCCCCTGTCGCCGAGGGAATTGATGGCGGCATAGTCGATTTTCGAGTCCGGCTGGATGTTCAGGAATATGCAGGGGCATCCGGCCTCCTGCGCGACAGGAAGAATAGTCGAGGAAAGGCAGTAGGTGGAGATGTACACGAAGAGGACATCCACGCAGGATTCCCGAAGGAGCAGTCCGGCCTCCCTTGCCTTTTCGGGGGAATCGACCATCCCGGCATCGACGACATCCACTCCGCCGGCCTGACGGATGTGCGAGACGATTGTTTTGGAATATCCGGTGAGATTGTCAAGGAGTCCGTCAAACTGATTCCAGTAAGTGTTCAGTCCGGTGCTGATGAAGCCGATGTGGGTCTTGTCGTTCATAGTGTTGTTTGATTTGGTGACAAATATATGAAAATAATACAATCGCCCAGCAGTTTTTTTCTTGACTAAAAAAAATATTTCACTATATTTGGCATCGTGAAAATTCATTAACACACAAGAATATGAAAGAGACAATCAAGAAAATCGTCGAGACCGTTGCAACTCTCAATGTTGAGCTTGCAAAGGCAGCAGAAGGAAACAAGGCAGCTGCAGCACGTGCACGCAAGGCTACTCTCGAGCTCGAGAAGCTCGGAAAGGTATTCCGCAAGCAGTCAGTTGCAGAGATGAAGTAATCCTTCTTTCTGCGCGATCAAGAAATGCCAGAGGGCGGCCCGGAATGAAACGGGCTGCCCTCTGTTTTTGTCAAAGCCTTGTCCTGTCCCGGAATCAGTTTCCGAAGGCGTCCAGGGCAGCGGTAGGCCGGCCGTCAGTGGTGAAAGCTCCCATCTGGTACGGGCCCCAGCCCAAAGTGTTGTAAAATGCAGGTTTCCATTGGCCGTCAACTTCCGGTTCCCAATAGAACACGCCTTCGCAGCCTTCGATTCTTGAAAGTCTGTAGAGAAGGTCGGACATCACCTGCGAGGCCAGGGACGGGTCGGCGCAGCTGAATCCGGTTTCAACAACCATAATCGGAATCCCGAAGCGGTTGTAAAGGCTGCGTATTCCCTCTGCGGCGTTGGCGTTGCTCACCGCCCCTTTCTCGGTGCTGGACCAGGCCGTGCCGTCAGGATAATGGGAAAGACCTATCATATCCAGTTTTGCGCCCGCATCGATAACTTCCTTGAAGAACCATCCCTCATATTCGGAAGCCTCGTTCACCCCCGCATAGTGGAGAATCACCGGGGCTTTCGGGTAAACTGCCTTGACCGCCGAGAAAGCGGCATTGTGCAGACGCACATAGTTGTCATACCTCTTTGAAGCATCGGCTTTCCAGTCAATCTTGCCGACATCCCAGAGCATTCCGCTGTTGGTTTCGTTGCCGGTCTGCACCCATTTCACATCTATCCCCTCTGCCTTCAGGGCGGAAAGGACCTCCTTCGTGTGGGTGTTGACTGCTTCGGCCAGGCCGTTCACATCCAGGCCTTCCCAGTCCAGCGGTATGAGCTGCCTGCCGGGATCGGCAAAGAAATCGCTGTAATGGAAGTCCATAAGAATGTCAAGGCCCTGTGCCTTGGCCCTCCTCGCCTTGACCAGAACGTCATCAAGGTCGCACCAGGCTCCATAGCCGTAGCGCTCGGGATTGACCCAGACCCTCAGCCTGACTGCGTCCATACCGATGGATTTCATCAGGGAGAACAGTTCGCAGACATTCCCGTCCTTGTCGCGGAACTGCCTGCCGGCAGCCTCCATCTCGGTGCACCAGCTGATATCCACGCCCTTGGCGAAGGATGCCGTAGGTTCTTCAGGCGGCACTATTTGGGTGTCATCCGGATTGTCGGAGTTGTTCCCGCAGGCTGGCAGCAAGGCCAGGGCTGCAAGGGATAATGCTATGGTTAAGAAATGTCTCATTGTGGTTGATTTGAGCTGCAATTTAGCGTTTTTTACTTTAATATGAAAAAGAGTGTCCCGTACTATAGCCCGGGAGAGTCCTGCAGGGCCCTCGCCAGGGCATCCCGGTCTTTCACAGCATAGAGTTTGGGCGTCCGGGAATGCGGATAGCGGTTGAAATAGGGATCGGTACTGCTGTACCACTTCTGTTCCACTATTCCGTCCAGAGAGGAAAGGGCCTTCCGTATGGAACGGCAGGCTGTCCTGGCGCAGACCGTGACGAAGAGGCGGTCAGGCTGGAGCCGGGTGACACAGACTATATGCTCGCGCCGCCTGAGGTCGGCATCCTTTTCCGCCTCCGTCTTCCTGTGCGAGATGGTGATGTGCCTTCCGAAACTGGTATTCAGCTCGTCCATCATCTGCCGGAAGAGGACTCCGTGCGCACTCGAATCCTGCTTCTGGGAAGACAGGATGCAATAGTGGATCATCTCGTGCAGGATGGTGTCTTCCAAAAGTGCCTCGTCCATGTCGAGCGCCGAACTTATCCTCAATGTGAAATCGCTGTAGCGCCAGCCTCCAAAGACTTTCCTGTGCCTGCGGTAGCGCAGCTGGCCCAGCTGCGTACGCGAGCGCATCAGCTCAATCCTGACAGGTTTCAGGGCTGAAAGGAAACACAAGGAGTTGAAATGGTCAAAGCGTTCCTTGACATATTCGACTGTCGCTACCATAAGCCTCGGCGGGGAATTATCCGATTATCCAGCGTCCGGCCTTGGGAATCTTGCGGACGATTGTGCAGAAGAGGGCTACGAGGGTGAAACTGATTGCGGCGGTGCCGAGGATCTGGACAGGAGTCGTCCATATTCCCAGAAGGCCTTCTTCCCCAAGGCCAAGAGCGGAGCGTAGCCAGGCAGATACCGGGGCGAGAAGCAGCATATGGCAGAGATACATCCCGTAGCCGGCCTGGGAAACAGGAAGCACGGCCTTGCGGTAAAAGCCGCCATCGGCATTGAACTTTCTGAATATGAGGACAAGCCCGATCGCCATCAGGGCTACGCCGAGAGTGTCGTTGAGCCACGGGGTCTCCCAAAGGGCGGCGATGCCTACCGGACCTTCGAAAGGAAAGTTTCCTCCGGAGTCCGCGGCCACGCCTGCGAGAAAGCCGCCGACACAGATTGCGAAACCGGCAAGGAATACAGGCAGGGCGATGGCAAGGGTCTTCCCCCAGGAGAGTTCTCCGACGAACTTCCGGAAATACAAGCCGAGCAGCAGGTAGCCTGCAAGGCCGCTGACATAGTAGAAAAGCCCGTAGGAATTCCAGCTGGCTTCACCCCAGAGGGGATATTTGGCAGGATTCGGAATGCCGGAAGGCCCGTAAATCACCGGAGTCGTTCCGGCGAGCCAGACACGTATGAAAGGTATGAGGGTCGTGAACAGCCATATTCCGAGATAAACCTGAAGCTCCCTTTTGCCGACCTTCTCCGCCCAGGGAGAGAGCAGAGGCATCACCAGATAGAGGCCGATGAGCATATAGACGAACCAGAGATGCCCGGCGGCGTAGTTGAAATTCCAGACCAGGTCCTTGAAGTTCTGCACCGGACTGCCCCAGACGAGGGCATAGACAAGGGTCCAGAAAAGGAAAGGCAGGAGAATCCGGGATGCCCTGCGCCGGAAGAACTCAGCGGTGGAATAGTGAAGCGGGAACTGGAGATAGCTGGAAGCGATGATGAACAGGACAACGGCAGAACGTGACAGCACATTCAGGACGGAAACCCAGACAGCATCCGAACAGGTCAGGACGAGGGTGCCTTCGCCTCCGAGGTAGAAAGGTTCGCAACTGTGGGTGAGCATAACGAGGAAACAGGCGGCGACCCTGAGATAGTCAAGCCAGATTTCGCGGCTTCCGCCGGCAACAAGAGGGTTTGTGGATGTGCTGGAGTTCATATTCTTCGCAAATGTTCAGTCCGGTTCAGGTTTTTCACAAAAATACGCAATTCGTCCGAAAATTGCTATATTTGCAGAACGGACATCAAAAGGGTGCCCCCAAAGGGGCTGAGATCATACCTTCGAACCTGATGCAGTTCGTACTGCCGTAGGGATTGAGTCGTATAAATTTCAGATTATTCACTGCAGACCGTGATGTCAACGTGCATCCCGGTCTGTTCTTTTTCCCAAGGGGACGCATCCCGACCCGGAGGTTCGCAATCAAGAAGCTGTTTCGGACTGTTTGGCACTGTGGTTCATAGGGAACTTCGAGACAGTTTCGATTGCCGAAGAGTGAGTATGGCAGCAGCCTTGCGAGCGATGAGGCAGAAGAAAATTGCCGGAAAGGCTCACCAAGAACAAGAAGGAATAGTTCAAAACAGTTTCCGGCAAATGCTTGCAGAATTTCGACTGAAATGGAAGAGATGCAGAAAAAACACTATTGCAGAGTGCTGACGATAGCCGGCAGCGACAGCGGCGGCGGTGCCGGAATCCAGGCCGACATCAAGACGATTTCCGCCCTCGGATGCTACGCGGCAAGCGCCGTCACGGCAGTCACCGTCCAGAACACGGTCGGAGTGTCGGCCGTCCACCCCGTACCCGAAGACATAGTCGAGGGCCAGATAAGGGCTGTGCTGGACGACATCGGAGCCGACGCAATCAAAATCGGGATGCTCCAGAGCAGCGGAATCGTCCGCCTCATCGCCGGGATTCTCGGGAACTGCCCTGTCCGGAACATCGTGCTCGACCCGGTGATGGTCTCCACCAGCGGACACCGCCTGATAGAGGAAAGCGCCATCAGCACCCTGATGGAAGAACTGATACCTTTGGCGAGGGTCATCACTCCGAACATCCCCGAGGCCGAAATCCTGCTCGGAGGAAGGATACTCCCCGACCAGCCCTCGCTGCCCGAGGCTGCGGCCGAACTGTCTCGGCGCACCGGGGTCTCCGTACTTCTGAAAGCCGGACATCTCGGCGAGGACCTTCTCACCGACTATTTCTACGACGCGGAGAGCCGGGAACTCCTGGAACTTCCTTCGCGGCGGACAAAGACAAGGAACACCCACGGGACAGGATGCACGATGTCATCCGCCTTTGCAGCCCTGCTTGCAAAAGGAGAGTCCCTTCAGGATGCCGCCAGAGGCGCGAAAGCCTACATCAGCGGAGCCATCGAGGACGGTGCGCTCTACGAAATAGGCCGCGGCCACGGCCCGGTAAACCATTTCTTCAGGACAATTGACAAAGTTCAATGAATATGACGATAAAAATCAACGGAAAACAGACTGAAACCCAGTCCGAGAATCTCGGCCGGCTGGCCGAGGAACTCGCACTCCCGGCACAGGGAGTGGCAATGGCCATCTCCGGCAAAATGATTCCCCGGCAGAATTGGGCGGACACTCCCCTCGTGGAAGGAACCGACGTGTTCATCATCAAAGCCGCTTACGGAGGATGATACAGTTCATTTCCCATCAGAGCGGGGACATCGGCTATCTTGAAGGTATCAGGATGGCCCTCGAAGGCGGCTGCAGGTGGATCCAGCTGAGGATGAAGGATTCTTCCGGAGAAGAGGTTCTCCAGGCCGGAATCCGGGCCAGGCAACTCTGCGACAGCTACGGAGCGAAGCTGATTCTCGACGACCACGTCGAACTGGTGGAGGAAACCGGTGCCGACGGAGTCCATCTCGGCAAAAGCGACCTGCCGATTGCCCAGGCCCGGGCGCTCCTCGGCAGAGACAGGATCATCGGAGGGACGGCCAACACCTTCGAGGACGTGCTTTCGCACTGGAAAGCCGGAGCGGACTACATAGGCTGCGGCCCGTTCCGTTTCACCACCACCAAGAAGAACCTGTCGCCCATCCTCGGGCTGGAAGGCTACAGGGACATCATCTCCAGGATGGAGGCGGAGGGCATCCGGATTCCGCTCGTAGCCATCGGAGGAATCACCGCCGAAGACATCCCCAAAATCCTCGGGACAGGGGTCAGCGGAATAGCCGTCAGCGGCACAGTCCTCCGCGCGGCCGACCCTGCGGCCGAAATGGCAGCGCTCATCAGATTGACAGACAAAGAACATCAGATATGAAGAAACTGGTTATCGCGGGCCGCGAGTTCGATTCGCGGCTCTTCCTTGGAACAGGAAAATTCAACAACAACAAAGTGATGGCCGAGGCAATCGCAGCCTCAGGTACCCAGATGGTCACCGTGGCGATGAAGAGAGTCGAACTGGAAGACAGCGAGGACGACCTTCTCACCCACGTCACCGGCAATCCGGACATCCAGCTTCTGCCGAACACCAGCGGCGTGAGGGATGCCGAGGAGGCCGTGTTCGCTGCCCAGATGGCACGCGAGGCCTTCGGGACCAACTGGCTCAAACTCGAAATCCACCCGGACCCGAGGTATCTCCTTCCCGATTCGGTGGAAACGCTCAAGGCCACGGAACAGCTCGTCAAGCTCGGATTCATCGTCCTTCCATATTGCCAGGCGGACCCTACCCTCTGCAAGCATCTCGAGGAGGCCGGAGCCGCCACAGTGATGCCTCTCGCAGCCCCAATCGGCACGAACAAAGGATTGAGGATGAAGGACTTCCTTCAAATCATCATCGAACAGGCCACCGTGCCGGTAGTCGTTGACGCCGGAATCGGAGCCCCGTCACACGCCGCCGAGGCGATGGAAATGGGAGCCGACTGCTGCCTGGTCAACACGGCCATCGCAGTCGCGGGAGACCCGGTCCAGATGGCGATTGCCTTCAAGGAGGCCGTCATCGCCGGACGCAGAGCCTACGAAGCCGGACTCGGAGCCATCTCCGACTATGCCGAAGCAAGTTCCCCGCTCACTTCCTTCCTGAACATATAGACATTCCCCTGCATATTCATAAAAAAGCAATCACATGCCAGACGACAAGAAAGCATACGCCCAGAGAGAAAAGCACTATATGTGCGGCAAACTATTCCCGCAGATCAGAGTGGGAATGACGAAAGTGAACCTCACGCCCACGGTGACAAAGGACGCCGACGGCAAGACACACGTCGAAAAGAACGCTCCCATATTCATTTACGACACCAGCGGACCTTTTTCCGACCCGAAAATCGAGGTCGATCTCAAGCAGGGACTGCCGCGTATGAGGGAGGAATGGATCCTCTCACGCGGCGACACCGAGCAGCTCCCGCAGGTGAGCAGTGAATATGGAAGGATGCGTCTCGAAGACAAGTCCCTCGACTCGCTTCGCTTCGAGCACATCAGGCTTCCGCGCCGCGCGCTCAAGGGCAGGGCAATCACCCAGATGGCCTACGCCAAAGCGGGAATCATCACCCCTGAAATGGAATATGTCGCCATCAGGGAGAACATGAACTGCGAGGAACTCGGCATCAAGAGCCACATCACACCGGAATTTGTCCGCAGCGAAATCGCCTGCGGCCGAGCTGTCCTGCCGGCCAACATCAACCACCCGGAATCCGAGCCGATGATCATAGGACGCAATTTCCTCGTCAAGATCAACACCAACATCGGCAACTCGGCCACCACCTCCAGCATCGAGGAAGAAGTGGACAAGGCCGTCTGGAGCTGCAAATGGGGCGGAGACACGCTGATGGACCTTTCGACTGGAGAGAATATTCACGAAACCCGCGAATGGATTGTCCGCAACTGTCCTGTACCGGTCGGCACCGTCCCTATCTACCAGGCATTGGAGAAGGTAAACGGCAAGGTCGAAGACCTGAGCTGGGAAGTGTACAAGGACACCCTCATCGAACAATGCGAGCAGGGAGTGGACTATTTCACCATCCACGCCGGAATACGCCGGCACAATGTCCACCTCGCGGACTCCCGCCTCTGCGGAATCGTCAGCCGAGGAGGCTCGATAATGAGCAAATGGTGTCTCATCCACGACAGGGAATCCTTCCTGTACGAGCATTTCGACGACATCTGCGACATCGTCGCCCAGTACGACGTGGCCCTCTCGCTCGGTGACGGTCTCCGTCCGGGCTGTACCGCCGATGCCAACGATGCCGCCCAGTTCGCAGAACTCGACACGATGGGCGAACTTGTCACCAGGGCCTGGGAGAAGAACGTGCAGGCCTTCATCGAAGGGCCGGGACACGTTCCGATGCACAAGATTCAGGAAAATATGGAACGCCAGATAGACCACTGCCACGAGGCTCCGTTCTACACTCTCGGACCGATTGTCACCGACATCGCACCGGGTTACGACCACATCACTTCAGCTATCGGAGGAGCCCAGATCGCCTGGCTCGGAACGGCGATGCTCTGCTATGTGACTCCGAAAGAGCATCTCGCACTCCCGAACAAGGAGGATGTGAGGGTGGGAGTCATCACCTACAAGATTGCGGCTCACGCCGCCGACCTCGCGAAAGGACATCCGGGCGCCCAGATCCGCGACAACGCCCTTTCAAAGGCGAGGTTCGACTTCCGCTGGAGGGACCAGTTCCATCTCTCGCTCGACCCGGAAAGGGCTCTCCAGTACTTTGAAGAAGCCGGACACACCGACGGGGAGTACTGCACGATGTGCGGTCCGAACTTCTGCGCCGCAAAACTGACCCACGACTTGCGTAAACTGAAATGACAGAAAGCCGTTACGAAAGGCAGCTGATGCTGCCGGAAATAGGTCCAGGGGGGCAGGAAAAACTCTCCCGGGCCAAAGTGCTCGTCGTAGGGGCCGGAGGACTCGGCTCCCCTATTTCCATCTATCTCACCGGGGCCGGAATCGGCACTTTGGGGCTGATGGACGACGACAAGGTCAGCCTGGACAACCTGCACCGGCAGATTCTCTACAGCGAAAGCCAGATAGGGCTCTCCAAGGCTCTGTGCGCGGAAGAAAGGCTGAAGGGCCTCAACTCTGAAGTGGAGGTCCGGGCCTTTCCGGAAAGGCTTGACGAAAGCAATGCGGCAGCGAGGATTTCAGACTACGACATCGTAGTCGATGCCACCGACAATGCCGCAGTGAGGTACTTGATAAGCGACACCTGCGAAGCCCTCGGAAAGCCTTACGTCTATGGGGCCATCTGCGGCCTGGAAGGGCAGGTGGCAGTACTCTGCAAGGGACACGCGACTTACCGCACGCTTTATCCGCAGGTGGAAGGCGCTCCCGCCCCTGCAATCAAAAGAATGGTCACGGGAGTCACCCCGGCTATTGTCGGCAGTGTGGAAGCCGCCCAGGTCATACAGCTGGTCTGCGGCTACGGAGAAGCTCTTGTGGACCGGCTCTGGACGATAGACCTTAGAACAATGCAAACGGCAATTTTTGATATTTGAATATGTTTTCAGACGAATTGAAACAATACGACTGGGACGAGACCACGGAGAGAATCGCATCCAAGACCGATGCGGATGTCCGTCGTGCCCTGGCCGCAAGTCATTGTGACATCGAGGACTTTATGGCCCTGCTTTCCCCGGCCGCAGAACCCTACCTGGAGACGATGGCCCGCCTGTCCAGAAAATACACCCGCGAGAGGTTCGGACGGACAATGTCGATGTTCATCCCCCTGTACATCACCAATTCCTGCAGCAACTCCTGCGTCTATTGCGGTTTCCACAGGCAGAATCCTATGGCAAGGATCATCCTCACCCCGGAACAGATAGAAGATGAGTTCAAGGCGATAAAGCAGCTTGCCCCATTCGAGAACATCCTCCTGGTGACAGGCGAGAATCCGGCGAAGGCCGGCGTCCCCTATCTGGCAAAGGCCATCGACATCGCCAAAAAATATTTCTCGAACATCAAGATAGAGGTAATGCCTCTCAAGGCCGAGGAATATGCCGAACTCTGCCGGCACGGGCTCAACGGAGTGATCTGTTTCCAGGAGACCTACCACAGGGAGAACTACAAGCTCTACCACCCGAAGGGGATGAAATCCATCTTCGAATGGAGATGCGACGGCTTCGACCGTATGGGACAGGCCGGAGTCCATTCCATCGGAATGGGCGTCCTGATAGGCCTCGAAAAGGAATGGAAAACCGATGTGGTGATGATGGCGAGACATCTGCGCTATCTCCAGAAGCACTACTGGAAGACGAAATATTCAATCAACTTCCCGAGAATGCGTCCGGCGAAGAACGAAGGCTTCATCCCGAACTGCTTCATGACGGACAGGGAACTGGCGCAGGCGACTTTCGCTATGAGGATATTCGACCACGACGTTGACATCTCATATTCGACGAGGGAGCCCGCCTACATCCGCGACAATATGTGCACTCTCGGTGTCACCACGATGTCTGCCGAGAGCCACGTCAATCCGGGCGGTTACCACACCTACCCCGAAGCCCTGGAACAGTTCAGCGTCAGCGATGACCGCAAGGCTTCCGAGGTTTCGGGACGTCTGGAGGAACTCGGCCTCCAGCCGGTCTGGAAGGACTGGGATGCCTCCTTCGACCTCTTCGGCAGCAAGGGCAGGGTATGGAAATAGCCGTCATCACTCTTCCGGATTTCTTTGAAGGGGAGACCGGACTGGTCAACGAACTCTTCTCCCTGGGCCTGGGCCGGCTGCACCTCCGCAAGCCCGGGGCCGGGAAGGAGGAGACGGCGGAATGGCTCGGGCGCATCCGGCCGGAGTATCTGCCCCGGATAGTCCTCCACGACCACCACGAACTGGCCGTGGAATTCAATCTCGGCGGAATCCACCTCAACGGCAGGAATCCGGAAGCCCCCTCCGGTATGGACAGGAACAGGTTCAGCGTGTCAAAGTCCTGCCATTCCCTGCAGGAAGTCAGGGAGAATCTCGGCTGCTGCGACTACCTCTTCCTCAGCCCGGTTTTCGACAGCATTTCCAAAGAGGGCTACGGAGCCGCCTTCTCCCCCGCCGAACTTGAAAGGGCGGCGCAGGAGAATCTGTTGCAGGAAAAGGTGTATGCCCTCGGAGGAATCTGTGCGGAGAAGCTGCCCGAAGTCAGGCAGATGGGCTTCCACGGAGCCGCCGTGCTCGGGTGGCTGTGGCAGTCCTGCGCTTCCGGGGGGCAAGGACTTGCTGAAAGGCTTGGAGTCCTGCTCGACCTTGCAGGCCGGGATGCCCGGAAAGAGAGCAATCAATAATCAGTGTAAAGCACCCCTTCGAGGTGGTCGCATTCGTGTTGGAAGATAACGGCCGTGAAACCCGTGACCGTCTCGGTCGTGTCCCGGACCTGTCCGTCCACAAGGCTGTAGGTGATGTCGATGTCCCTGTAGCGGAGCACCTCTCCCCTTTTGCCGGGCACGCTCAGGCAGCCCTCGGGCCCTGCGACCTTCTCACCCCTGCGGGCGACTATCCTGATGTTCGGATAGACCTCGAATGGCTCGCCCTCCTTGTCGAACCTCTGCACGGCGACGATTCGGCGTGACAGCCCGACCTGCGGGCCGGCTATTCCGACACCGTCCTGTTCGGGAGAAGTGACGGTGGCCACCATCTTTTCAGCCAAGAGCCCGAGTTCCGAACTCATCAGCTGGTCCGGGGTGAAATCCTCGCAGACCTTCCTCAGAAGCAAGGAATCGGCTGGATCCTCGACCGTGAGCACTCTCATCGTTGGAGCAGGTCCGCAGATCAGGGAAAACTCATCCTCGTCCCAGGCAGTTTTGAGCCGGAGGCCGTCCCCGGTGTCCTCAAGTTCGAAGAAATGCGCCCTTTCAAGACCGCCTCCGTTCGGAGCGTGGAGGGTCAGGCAGAGTTTCCCTTCCAGAGTCCTGAAAATCATCCCGTGTCCTCCGTCCTTTTCAAACAGAGGCTTCTCGTGGTGCTTCCACGGGCCGGTCACCTTGCCGGTGACGGATTCCGCGATACCTATTGCATAGCCCTCTGGACTCATATTCGACCAGATCATCAGCAGTTTTCCCGAAACGGTCCTGTAGAGGAACGGGCCGTCCGTGACCTTTGCCTCCGGAGCCCTCCAAGGCGCGGCGGAAGCGCAGAACAGACGCAGCGGCTCGCCCGCAGGTCCGGAAAGGTCCTTCTTCAGCGGACGGACCATCATCTCGCCGTCCACCGTCTCCACCCATTCGTGGCAGTAAACCATCCACGGTCTGCCGTCCTCGACCCAAAGAGTTCCGTCCAGGCACATCTGGTCCATCGGGGTGTAAGGTTCGCTGCCGAAAGCCTTGAAAGGCCCTTCGGGAGACTTCGACCAGAAGACCTGCGTACCCCGGAAAAAGTAAGGCGGCAAACCCTCCGCAGGCCCTTTCCAGATGAGGTCTGTGTTCAGTGTCGCGAATATGTAGTATTTCCCCTTGTACCTGTGGACCTCCGGCGCCCAGATTCTGCCTGTAATCCAGTTGTCATCGGGCACGGTCAGGACGGTCTTGGGGCCTTCCCAGTTCTCAAGGTCCGTGCTCTTGAAAACCTCGACGACGCCGCGGACATCCTCCGGGGCCACCGCAGGGTCGGCAGGCTTGCTGCGGTAGAGATAGTAGATGCCCTTGTCCCTGTCCACGAGGACAAAGGGGTCACGGATGTAAAGGTCTTCAGTCCTGACCGTCTGGGCAGGAAGCAGTCCGCCGCAGAGAAGGAGGACGGCGGCGAAAAGTGTCACTTTGGTCTTCATATTCATAAAAAACAAGTTATGCAAGCCGGCCGTCGGCCACCCGGCCTCCAAATCTGCTCAGTCCGCACTTGCTTGAAGTTTCGGAGGATATATCCAAATATAGGAATATTCAGGCTATTTTTCTACCTTTATCATCATGGAAGGACAAGAAAAAGCCAGGGCGGCCTGCCCGGAGGGCGTCTCAGCCTCGCTTTATGAATATGTCAGCACGCAAATCCTGCCCCTCTACGACAGTTTCGACAAGGGACACGGAAGGGACCACGCCGAATATGTCATCGCACAGGCCCTCTCCCTCTGCCGCCACTATGACGTGGACCCGCAGATGGTGTTCACCGCCGCGGCCTACCACGACACCGGCCTGTGCAAAGACCGGAAGAGCCACCACATCGTCTCCGCCGGAATCATCCGCGCCGACCGGGAACTCCGGCGCTGGTTCAACGAAAGCCAGATAGACATCATCGCGGATGCGGCGGAGGACCACAGAGCCTCTTCCGACCACGAGCCGAGGACAATCTACGGCAAACTGATAGCCGAGAGCGACAGGCAGATAGTGCCCCTGAGCGTCATCCGGCGCACAGTGCAGTTCGGTTTCGCCCATTATCCCGAACTGGACAGGGAAGGACACTGGCAGCGCACCCTGGGGCATCTCGAAGAGAAATATGCCGAAGGCGGCTACCTGAAGCTCTGGATTCCGGAGTCCGGAAACAAGGCCGGCCTGGAGGAACTGCGGGCGCTCATCAAGGACAGGGAACGCCTCAGAAGCATATTCGACAATGAATATGACGATGCTTGCAGACTCTCCACAAAATTATAACTTTGCATAATCACAAAATTGACGACATGAAAACCGATATCGAAATCGCTCGCGAGGCGAGCATGAAACCAATCAAGGAAATCGCCGCCGCTCTGGGCATCCCCGAGGAAATGACCGACCCTTACGGCAAGTACATCGCCAAGGTACCGTATTCGCTGATTGACGAGCAGAAGGCTTCGCGCTCCAAACTCATCCTTGTGACCGCCATCACTCCCACCAAGGCAGGAATCGGCAAGACAACGGTCTCAGTCGGGCTTGCCCTCGGAATGGCCAAGACCGGCAGGAAAGCCGTCCTGGCCCTTCGCGAGCCGTCGCTCGGTCCTTGTTTCGGAATGAAGGGAGGAGCTGCCGGCGGAGGCTATGCCCAGGTGCTCCCGATGGAGAAGATCAACCTCCACTTCACCGGCGACTTCCACGCCGTCACGACCGCCAACAACATGATTGCCGCCTTGCTGGACAACTACATCTACCAGCACCAGAGCGAAGGTTTCGGTATGAAGCAGATTCTCTGGAAGAGGGTTCTTGACATCAACGACCGTTCCCTCAGACACATAGTCACCGGCCTCGGGCCGCACACCAACGGTCTGCCTCAGGAAGCGGGTTTCGACATCACTCCGGCCTCCGAAATAATGGCCATCCTCTGCCTGTCAAAGGATCTGGAGGACCTCCGGAGAAGGATTGACAACATCCTCCTGGGCTACACCTTGGAGAACAAGCCGTTCCATGTCAAGGATATGGGAGTCGGCCCAGCCATCACCGTGCTTCTGATGGACGCCCTGAAGCCGAACCTGGTCCAGACGACAGAAAACACTCCGGCTTTCATCCACGGCGGTCCTTTCGCCAACATCGCCCACGGCTGCAACTCCATCATCGCCACCAAGATGGCAATGACCTACGGAGACTATGTGATCACCGAAGCCGGATTCGCCGCCGACCTCGGTGCGGAGAAGTTCCTCGACATCAAATGCCGCAAGGCCGGCATCAGCCCGTCCCTGACAATTCTGGTGGCCACCCTGCAAGGCCTCAAGATGCACGGGGACGTGCCTGTGGAGGCAATCAAGCTCCCGAATCCGGAAGGTGTCGTCAAGGGTTTCGCCAATATGGACAAGCACATCGCCAACCTCAAGGGCTTCGGCCAGACTGTCCTCGTCTGCTTCAACAGGTTTGCCCAGGACACCGATGAGGAGATTGAACTCGTAAGGCAGCACTGCAAGGAACTCGGTGTGCCGTTCGCATTGAACAATGCCTTCAACGAAGGCGGAAAGGGCGCGGTCGAACTTGCCGACCTTGTCGCGGAGACGATAGAGAAGACTCCTTCCGGCCCTCTGCAGTTCACATATTCAGACGATATGGGCATCGCAGAGAAGATTTCCGCCGTCGCAACGAAGATCTACGGGGCGAGCGGAGTAAGTTTCTCCCCGGAGGCCAGGAAAAAGATGGCCAAGGCTGAAGAACTCGGCTACGCATCCTTCCCTGTCTGCATCGCCAAGACGCAATACTCCTTCTCGCAGGATCCGAAGGCCTATGGTGTTCCGGCTCCTTTCGTACTGGACGTCAAGGATTTCGTAATCAATTCCGGAGCCGAGATGCTGGTGGCCATCGCCGGTGACATCATCCGTATGCCGGGACTGCCGAAGTCTCCCCAGGCCCTGCGCATCGGCATTGTGGACGAGCAGATTGATGGTCTGAGCTGACGCCGGACGGACGTATTCATATTTCCGGGGCTATCTTACGGATTTCCTGTAGGCCTTGGGCGACATTCCCACATAACGCTTGAAATAGCGGCCGAACTCAGATTGCGTGACGAAACCGAGTTCGTCTGCAATCTGGGATATGGTCTTGTCAGTGGAGGCGAGGAGGGCTTTGGCTTCAAGGGTGATCCGGGTACCGAGCAATTGACTCGGAGTCTTGCCCGTGGAGGACTTCACCGACATCGAGAGGTATTTCGGGGAGATGGCCATTCTGGAAGCATATTCCTCAACCCTGCGCAGGACGGCGTAGTCCGATTCGACCAGGGAAATGAACTGGCTGGTGATTCTGTCCTCTCCACGCAGCATTTCATCAGGGTCCTGCTTGTGCAGATAGTAGCCGAGGCCGAGGAAAAAAGCCTTGGTCAGCAGACGGAGTATTTCCAGACGGTTGGGATTTCCGTCTGCCTGGATTGTACTCTTGCACATCGCGAAATAGGCCTCGACGGCCTCCAGAGTCCTGGAAGTGAAATTGAGCCGGGGATTGTCTTCGATTTCTTTGGATAGATGGAAGGCTCTCGGTATTTGCAGACTGTACTGGAAGGCTGAGGAATAGATGATGTAGGTCGCCTTGAAATCTTCGCTGACGTAATCCCTTTCCATAATGTGGTTGGGCAGGACCACAAGCAGTCCCCCCTTTTCGATGCGGTACTCCTTCAGGTTGACCCTTCCGACCGCGGAACCGGAAGTGCAGAAGATTGCCAAAGTCGCGTCAAGTTTGTAGGGTTGACGCCTTTCACAGATGAAACTGGGATTCTCGTACATCATGAAATCCGTTCCGCAGCCGCCGGACCACGAAATATCCTCCAGAGTACGGGAGTCGAAGACACTGGTTCGATTTGAAGAATTGCTCATTGTCAGAGCAGGAAACAAGCAAATAACATGCAAACGGGGCGTCATTGCTGAATATCCGCACAAATTCCCTGAACATTTGCTCTTCCTGTCTCCCGAGGTCCTCACTACCTTTGTTACCGGTGATTACATATTCAATTATTCACAAGCTGTTTTGTAATGTTTGCCGCAGTTGTTTACAGGTTTTTCGGGGCAGTTCCAATTGCTGGAGAGTGAGCATAAGAGTAGTTATGTGAGCGATGAAACGGCAGATAAGGGCCGGGAAGGCAGATGAAGGACCAAAGTGAATATTCCAAAACAGCTTCTTAAACTCAAACATTATGAAAATCGACAACCCTCAAGTTACCCTTGCCGACGACGCAAGAATCGGCGTGAAGGAAGAAGTGAGGCAGGGCTTTCTCGACTGGCTTATGCGTTTTGACGTGCAGGGCGACGACGGAAAGCAGTACTCCCTCGGAGGAAGCATCCTGTCATTGGCAGCGGAGAAACTCGACCTCGTGACTCTTTCGGTTGACGGAGGAGGCCAGGGCAGCATAAGACAGCTGCGCAATTCCATTTACAAGGTGGGCCAGTTCCCTGGAGAACTGGTCAAAAGCCACTTCTTCACCAACCCTCAGGGTACTCTCAAAATCGTGGAGGAGGATGGACGCATCGTGGTGAGCTGCGGCAAGGAATACACCGTAGAGTGCTACCCTGACAACAGCTGGCACCTCAAAGTGGACACCTTCGACGGAGAGTACCGTGCCGACCTGTGGCACCGGCCTGTAGGCCTGCCGCTCTGGTACGGCAGGGAGACCCCTTCCCCACTGACCCAGCACAGCATCACCTACGGCTACAACTGGGCCGCTCCTGTGGACGGAGTAATCTGGCTCAAAGGCAAGGAGATCAAGGTCAAAGGATTCGGCATCCGCGAGCGCTATGTGGCCGTTGACAGCAGCGCTGCCGAACTCGGGGCCTGGGAAGACTGGGGCTTTGTAGCCTTCAACGAGGTACACGCCTCAATGTATGACATGCGTGCCGGGATGAAGGATTACTCCCTCTACGACCTGACCACAGGGAAACACTACACTTCCAACGGCAATCTCAAGGGCGGCGACCGTGACGTGACCGAGCTGGAGTTCATCCACGAGGACTGGATTTTCGTTCGCGAAATCGACGGATTCATTCCGGGCACCTACCGGATTCTCGTCAAGACCGGGGACGGAACCTATGAGATGACGGCCAAGGCAGCGAACGTCTCTCCGTGGGGCGTGACATTCAAAGTGCCGGACTACCCGGTGGCCACCATCTCCTACAGTGACGTACAGGGACGCTTCATCGGCAAGGACGGTTCCGTGCGCGAACTGTCCGGAGGCCGCGGCTGCATGAGCATCAGGCAGTGGCATCAGTACCCCAACATCCTGCCGCGCGAACTCTACTCCGACGAACAGCTGGAAAGCGGCGTCAAGTTCGACACCCTGTAAGCCCTTCCCATAGCGGTTTCCCCTCCGCCGGATGGCGGCTGCCGTCCGGCGGAATGAACAGACACTCCTCCGGCAGTTCATAACCGCAGAATAGTCGCAAATCAGGAGGACGAGGATAATCCCAAAGGTCATCCTATATTGTTTCCGGACAGCCCTCCCCCCGTTCCCGGAGCGCTTCAGGCCTCCCGGCTGTGCAAGCGGCAAAGCGGCCAGAACACAAAAGAGGCCTGCCGCAAGTCAAATGACTTTTGGCAAGCCTCTTTTGTGTGGGATCTAGCAGATTTGAACTGCTGACCTCTTGCCTGTCAAGCAAGCGCTCTAAACCAACTGAGCTAAGAACCCGAAATGTTCCACAAAGGTAATGCAAATAAATCAATTCTCCAAATTCCGGAGAGTTTTTCAAGCATCATTGCCGGTCGAGGGTATAGGTCGTGCCGTTAAGGCTCGTCAGATAGAGTACCTTGCCTGCAACTACTCCCGAAAACATAGGGTCGTTGTCTCCGCATTTGCGGTGGAGAGTGAAACGGTGGAGAGGTGTTTCCCAGTTGACGGCATACTTGAACTGCTGGATGACATCGCCGATGACTCCGGACTCCAGCCAGACATCATTGCAGTCATCAGAGAAAAGGATAGTGATTACTGAAGGCAGGGAGGCAACCTCACCGGTCTCGACATTGGTAGCCTCGGCGGTAAATGTGCCCATCCAAATGGAATTGTCAAGGACCCCTTCCTTGGAGCAGGAAGAGGCCATGACAATCGCAAGCAATAAAACTAAAGTTCTGAATGTCTTCATATTGTTCAACGATGTGGTCTATCGGCCCGACAGGGCACGCATCGGAATCACACCGGTTTCAAAAAATGGGCCGCATCAGTTGGTCCCGCCCGGCACACCCTCCAGTCCGAGGGTCCCAAACACTGCTTTACACCAGGAATAGCCAAAAAAATCATAGATTTCGCACAAATGTTCGAGCTTTTTCTTGAATGTTTCGTAATCCTTCTTCTCAGGCTGGCACCACTGGACTTCGCAGATGGCATCCATTCTCGGAAGGAGCATATACTCCAGATGTTCAGGCTTGGAAATGAACTCGGTCCAGAGATTTGCCTGTACACCGAGAATATGATGCTGCGCATCCTCAGGAATGTCCTCATAAGGTTCGTAGGAATAGACCTTGTCAAGAGGGAGATAGCCGCCGATGGCCAGAGGCTCCACATCGAGGCTGTCGGTCTGATAGTAGTCAAGATAGGCATAGGTGGAAGGAGTCATGATAGCGTCGAAGCCCTTCTTTGCAGCCTCGATTCCGCCCTGCACTCCTCTCCAGGACATTACGGTAGCACCCTCTGCAAGCTCACCTTCAAGAATCTCATCCCAACCTATGATCTGGCGGCCGTGTTCGTTGACGAACTTCTGGACACGGGCGGTCACATAGTTCTGCAGGCGGGTCTCCGCAGAAGCGTGGCGGTCGGACTTGAGGCCGAGCTCCTTGATACGGGCCTGGCAGTCAGGGCAGACGGCCCACTGGGTCTTCGGGCACTCGTCGCCGCCGATGTGGATATATTCAGAAGGGAATATGTCCATGATTTCCTCGAGGACTCCCTCGATGAACTCGAAGGTCGCCTCCTTGCCCGGGCAGAGAACCTGGTCGGAAACGCCCCAATGGGTCCAGACCTCGTAAGGTCCGCCGGTACATCCAAGTTCAGGGTAAGAAGCAAGGGCGCTCAGCATGTGTCCCGGAAGGTCGATTTCAGGAATGACGGTGATGCCTCTCTCTGCGGCATAGGCGACGATTTCCCTGGCTTCATCCTGGGTGTAGAATCCGCCGTAGTCAACTCCGTCATTGCTTTCCCAGTCCTTCAGAAGCATCGTCCCGTGACGTACGGAACCGATTTCAGTGAGCTTGGGGTATTTCTTGATCTCGATTCTCCAGCCCTGGTCCTCGGTCAGATGCCAATGGAAACGGTTCATCTTGTGGATGGCCATGACATCGAGGTACTTCTTGATCTCGTCGATGCTGAAATAGTGGCGGGCACAGTCAAGGTGCATTCCCCTGTAGGCAAAGCGCGGCTGGTCTTTGATGGTCACGCTGCGAAGGGCCCAGTTGGCATCGGGAGCCTTTGAGTTTCCATAGACCTCGACAGGAAGCATCTGGCAGATGGTCTGGATGGCATACAAGAAGCCGTACTTGTCGGATGCCTGGATGCAGGCTGCAAGAGGAGAAACCTTGATTTCATAGGACTCCTTCGGGATTTCGGGAACCAGGATGAATACGAAGCTCTTGCCCGTTCTCTTGACGAGCCGGCTTTTCTTTCCCGTAACGAGACTGAGCCTGTCGGCGAAAGCCTCGATGCACGGTCTGATACTCTGGTCAATTCGGGCATCAAGCCAGAAAGTAGCGCCGGCAACTTTGAAAGCATCTTCGCCCAGGGTCATTTCCATCGGCTCAGGAATAACGCTTGCAGTCTCAGGGACAGTAATGGCTTTGTCGCAGGATACTGCCAGAAGCAGAACCGCGCCGAGAATTGTGATAATGGACTTTTTCATATTCAGAGATTTGTAATCATTGTTCAAATCAAGCGAGGACGATTCCCGCCTGCTCGCAGAGCCTGCGGTCCTCGTCTGACCAGATGCTCGACTGGATTTCTCCGATGTGAGCCTTCTTCAGGAGGAACATGCAGAGGCGCGACTGGCCTACACCGCCTCCTATCGTGTACGGCAGTTCACCGGCGAGGAGACGCCTGTGGAAATACAGCCCGGACTTGTACTCCTGCCCCCGGATGGCGAGCTGCCTGCGCATAGCTTCCTCGTCCACCCTGATGCCCATGCTGGAGACCTCGAAAGAGCTCTGCAGGACGTCATTCCAGAGAAGGATGTCACCGTTGAGGCCCAGGAAACCGTCCTCGTTCGGCGTGCTCCAGTCGTCGTAGTCGGCGGCCCTTCCATCGTGGACAGTACCGTCGGAGAGTTCTCCTCCGATTCCGATAAGGAATACGGCCTTGTGCTTCCTGACAATCTCGTTTTCCCTCTCCTTCGGGGAAAGGTCGGGATACATCCGGAGCAGTTCCTCGGAATGGATGAAGAATATGTCGTCGGGAAGGACCGGAGTCACCTGCGGAAACTCGATGTAGAGCTTGTTCTCGGTGACCTTGATGGCCTCATAAATCCTTCTCACCGTCTTTTTCAGGAAGGAGAGAGTGCGGTCCTCCTTGCGGATAACCTTCTCCCAGTCCCACTGGTCAACATAGATGGAATGGAGATTGTCCAGTTCCTCGTCCGGACGGAGGGCATTCATGTCGGTGTAGATGCCCATTCCGGGACCGATGCCCATATCGGCGAGTTTGAGCCTCTTCCACTTGGCCAGGGAATGGACCACTTCGGCGGGCCTGTCCCCCAGGTCTTTTATGGGAAAGCGCACCGGTCTTTCGATGCTGTTGAGATCGTCATTGATACCTGTGCCGGAGAGCACGACCATAGGAGCCGTGACCCTCAGCAGCGCGAGCTGGGCGGACAGATTCACCTGGAACATGTCCTTTACGGATTTGACAGCCTTCTCGGTGTTCTGGACGGTTCCGAGAATATTGGTGTAGTTTTCGGGAATGAATAGCGGCATTTCGTCAGCGTCTTTGTTTTGTCCGTCTGGCAATCGCTGCCATACGATTATTTGCCAATTGTCCAAAAATAGAGAATTTTCATCAAACCGCCAACCGGAGGATACCGCAAATCCCATTCTTTTTCACTATATTGGCTTTCAGACCAATTCCATACTTGCAATGAAAAATTTTATCCTCCCGGCCCTGCTTTCCGCGGCCTTCTTGTTTTCTTCCGGAATATGTTCAGCTTCAGACGCTTGCAGAACTTACGGAATGGGCGAACTCCAGAACATCTATTCAATGGGCAATGGCAAGCTCTGCGTTTACGGACGTGAAGGCAACATCTACCAGATCTTCGGCAGTCCCTATTCAGGACCGTCGATGCTCGGACTGATGTACGAAGGAGGAACCGCAGACCTGGAAGTCAGCAGCGCCAGGACCCCGAAGACGGCCATCTGGAGCCACAGCCTCTTCCTCGGCGACGGAACTCCGGCGGCCGCCCTCTGCGACTTCGTATCATATTCAGGGAACGCCCTGGTCCGCAGAATCGTGGCGGAGCGGGAACTCGAATTTGGATGCGGGGCCTGTTTCGAGGAAAGGTACAGGATTCACGCGGAATCGCTGTCCTTCGAGCCTGTCAGCCTTGAGGGATTCGAATCCGCCTGGAAAGTGACGATAGCTCCGGGAGTGCCGTTCTACAGCCGCTACAATTCCCCGGGAGGCTATTCCTACATCATAGCGACAGGAGGGAATGCCCGCATCACCTCCTACGACGAGAACACGATGATGCTCAAAATCGTGGCCGGGCAGGGCGAGAGTTTCATCTACGTCATCGCCTCCGACAAGGATGGCGAAGGCTCGGTGCCGAACCTCGAGGAGAATGCCCGCATCATCGCCGGTACATCCTGGAGGAAACTCCGCAGGGAATGCAGGAAGGAGTGGAAGAAATACTCGAAGCCTCAGGACAGGCTTGACTACAAGGCTTTGGACAGGGCCGGACGGAAAGAGCTGAAGGAGGCCGTGGACAATGTCGGCACACTGCTCAAATGCCAGCAGGGCGAGGAAGGAGGAGTGCTCGCGGGAATAGTCTATCACATGGTCTATGTGCGTGACCACTACGGAGTTTCCAGGGCGATGCTGGCCCTCGGGCACAGCGGGGAGGCGAAGAAGGTGCTCCAGTACTACTTCGAGATATTCAGTGAATATGGCTACATCCGCAACGCACAGGCCTCCGGATGGAAGGGAATATTCCATCCTCACGAGAACGACGAGACGGAGATAACGGGCTACCTCATCGTGCAGGCCTTCGACTACTACGAGAAGACCGGCGACGCAGAGTTCATCGAAGAGATAATGCCGATGCTCGAATGGGCTGCCGCCGCTCAACAGAAGAACATCGTCAAGGGGATGCTTCCATTCAACGGCGACGAGACCTACATCGCCGGAGGCGTAGTTCCGCGCTCGGTGATGTACCACGGCTCGGCCGAAGCCACCCTGCTCTTCATCGAAGGAGGCAAGAAACTTCTCGATTTCGTCCGCAGACACGGGCTCTGGAGCGAAGAGAAGGCCGGCCTGCTCCAAAAGGACATAGACGAATGCGCCTCGCTCTACAGGGAGAATTTCTATTCGGAAGGCAGGTTCTGCCTCAACAATCCGGAACGGGAGAAGGAAATAGAATTTCCGGAGACAAGGCCGGGCGTCTGCCTCTATCCGGGCTACCTCGAGCATTACCTCGAGACCTTCCACTACAAGGGGCCTCTCTACTTCTGCAAGGACTGTATGGAAAGGGACATGTCCGGCATCGTGATTCCGGAGCCGGAGCGCTACAGCATTCCGTCAGCCTTCCTCTTCCCGTTCTACATCGACGCAAGCCTCTTCACAGAAGAAGAGAAGGAGAATCTGCTCCAGGAGGTCATCGACCTGTACCTCGAAACCGGGAAAATCTCCTCACAGGACAGGATTCTCGGCTACGACTACGGAATGTTCCTCTATGCCCTTGTAAAGGCCGGAAACCCGCTTGCAGGGGAAGTGTACCGCAAGATGATGGATATGAGGGACAAGACGGGAGCCTGGGTGGAATACTACGTCGAAGGAGTCCCGAACGGCTGTCCTTGCCGTCCGTGGGAATCAGGAATAAACATAGAGGCGGCACTTGAATATGCTGCCGGCAGTTTCAGCGCCAATCCTTGAAAGGATGGCGGATGAGTTGGGAATTGAAGTACCTGGAGTCCAGGGAGACATCTTCCCCGAGCCAATCCGGCCGGCCGAAAGCTTCGTCTGCACTTGAAAGTTCGATTTCGGCCACGACCAGGCCTTCGTTGTCACCGTGGAACTCATCTATTTCCCAGACATGCACGCCGTCTTGGTTCCTGACCAGATGGCGTGTCTTGTCTATCAGGCCGGGTTCGGCGATGGTGAGAAGTTCCTGCGCATCCTGCAGGCTGATTTCCTTCTCCCATTCGAAACGGCCTATCCCTGAACTGTCGGAAGGCCCCTTGACTGTGAGCACCGCTCCCCCGTCGAGGATTCTGACACGGAAGGTCTTTCCGCTAACGTGGCAGAGATAGCCCTGGACAATGTGATGGCTTTCAAATACTTCCTTTGAGTAGTCTCCTCTGACGAGGAACTTTCTTTCTATTTCCTTTGACATCTTATCTTCCCTCCAAAGTTGTTTCGGTTCAGAGCCGGAGGTCCGGCTGTCATCTTGCGAAGCCGCTCCCGACATAGGTCGGCTTCCTGCGTCCGCACCACTGGGCGGAACGGACGAGAAGGGTCTTGAAGCCCGGACAGTCCATCGCAGGATTCTCTTCGGGAGAAGGTCCGGCGTGGCCTATCATGATGTGCATTATCCTCGCCTTGCCGTAATCGACGGTGAAGACCAGCGGTTCTTCCCTGCCCGAGCCGCACAGAGCGGAAGGTGAATATGCCGAATACAGCACCTCGCCTATGTTGCCCGGCCCCCTCATCCTGTCATAGAGTTCATCGACAGCGTGTGTCCAGACCGGAGGCAGCCCCTTCACTACCGGATGGGAGGAACGGCAGAGCATTTCATACTCGTGCTGCTGTCCGTGGGAGCCTCCCGGACCGGGGCTGAAGTCGCGGACGAGAACGCCGTCCCTGTAATAGACATAAGGTCCGGAGTTTTCGTCCCGTCCTCCCCAGCCGCCGAGGGCGGTCATCCTGTTGTACTCCTCCCATTCCGGGAAGGCATTGTCAGCGGCGTGGTAGAAGATGATTCCTCCTCCCTTCCCGGCATATTCCTCAAATGCCGCACGCATCGACGGATTCCAGCTGTCGCCGTTGTAATCGACGATGACGACGTCATATTCCCTGAAAGCCACGTTGAAGGAAGCCATATCCTCCCCCTGCGCCGGAGAGACCGCCGTCTGCACGTCAAAGAGTCCCGAGGACTCGAGAGTCGATCTGATGGAAGCGCTGCTGACCGGCCAGTTGTGGTTGTTCTGCCCGGTGACGATGACGGCCTTCAGGGGGGCCTTTGAAAGAGCCGGGACGGCAGTGAGAGACAGCAGGAACAGAAAGGCCGCCGCTCCCTGGAGGAACAATCTGGAAAACATTTCTTTTATTTTTCAAGTCTTTGTTCAAAGATAAGCATAATGTGATTATATTTGATACTGCAAAACCATTTATACTGACAATTATGTTGACCCAGAAAGACATTGACCAGATTGAGAGTCAAGGAACCTCAAGAGAATCAGTCGAATCGCAGATCGGGCGTTTCAAGAAAGGCTTCCCGTGGATGAAGATTGTCGCTCCTGCCACTCCGGGCAGAGGAATACTGGTGCTGGACAAGGCTCAGGAGGACGAGGCCGCCGCCTATTGCGACAGCGCGCGTATCGCCGGCAAAAGCAAGTTCGTACCGGCCTCCGGCGCAGCTTCCAGGATGTTCAAGGACATATTCGCAGGACTTGCCGTGCTTGAAGACGGCGGCGATGTCGGAGAAGGTTCCCCTGTGGCGGAACTGGCCGCAGGCATCCGCAAGTTCGCTTTCTGGGACGAAGAGCTCTTCGGAATGCCTGAGGACACGAGGGAATACAGGCTGAAGGCCGCCTCCCTCCTCCTCAAAGAGGAAGGACTCGGCTACGGCAGCAAGCCCAAGGGCGTCCTGAAATTCCACAGGTATCCTGACGGAAAGACCAGGACCGCCTTCGCGGAGCACCTTGTCGAAGGGCAGGAATATATGCGCAATTCAGACGGCAGCGTAAACCTTACTTTCACCATCTCTCCGGAGCACAGGGAGCTCTTCGAGAAGGCTCTCGCCGAGGTGAAGGAGTCTTTTGAAAAGGAATATGGAGTGCGCTACAACATCTCATTCACCTGTCAGGACAAGGCTACGGACACCGTCGCCGTTGACAAGGACAACCTTCCGTTCAGGAAGGACGACGGCTCGCTGCTCTTCCGCCCTGCCGGACACGGCGCCCTGATCTACAATCTGGACAAGGTGGAGGACGAACTTGTCTCCATCAAGAACATCGACAACGTGGCCAACGAGAGGCTTCTCGGAATCACCGCAAGGTACAAGAAAGTCCTGATGGGCAAGTGTCTCCAGCTGAGGGACAGCATATTCGCCTTCCTCGCCGCAATCGATTCGGCCGAAGACCCTTCTTCCGGGGAGGCTGTTTCACTCTGCGACAGAATCGAGGAATTCCTGGACAGGGAACTCTGCATCACGATGCCTCATACGGAGGACCCGGTCGAGAGGATGGCCCTTCTGAGGGACAAGCTCGACAGGCCGGTCAGAGTCTGCGGAATGGTACGCAACCAGGGAGAGCCGGGCGGAGGTCCGTTCATCGTCCTCGGCAAAGACGGCTCCACCAACCTTCAGATTCTGGAGAGCGTCCAGATCAACCCGGATGACCCGGATTCGGCCGGGATGCTGAAAAACGCCACGCATTTCAATCCGGTGGACATCGTCTGCTGCCTGCACGATTTCAAGGGCAGGAAGTTCGACCTGACCGACCACGTCGATGAGGATGCCGGATTCATCAGTTCCAAGAGCTTCCAGGGGCGCGAACTGAAGGCCCTTGAACTGCCGGGGCTCTGGAACGGGGCAATGAGCGACTGGAACACCCAGTTCGTGGAGGTGCCTCTGGAGACTTTCAATCCGGTAAAGGTTGTGCTGGACCTTCTCAGGCCTGCACACCAGGCTTGAAAGGGGCTTGAAACAGTGAAGAAGGACTTGAAGGAAGTAGGCAGATGATCAAGGCTTTGTTTCTGGATGTGGACGGAACCATCATTTCCACAAAGACCAAAAAGATTCCGGAAAGCGCCGTCGTGGCAATCAAGAAGGCCCGGGAGGCCGGTGTCAAGGTGTTCCTATGCACCAGCCGTGCGAAACAGTTCCTGTCCAACATTTCCGGCATAGACAATGACGGGATTGTGGCTTTGACCGGAGCGCATTGCATCGATGCCCGGGGCAATGACATAGGATGCCGGCCGATGGAGGCGGCGGATGTGGCCTCAGCTTTGACGGATGTCCTCAGGAGGGATGTTCCGGTCGTGGCGATGGGGCCCGACTGCGTGTATATGAATCATCCCGAAAGCGCGGAGGTGGCCGGCTTCCTCGCAACGGGCGGCCTGACTCTGGACGACATTCCGGGAGGCACCCGGGAAATTCCAGATTTCCTTTCGGCCGGGAATCCCGTGGAACTCGCGGAAAGGATGAACGTGATGCAGATAACCGGCTTCTTCCCTTCCGGCGAAGAGGACAGGAGATTCCTCTCCCTTATGCCTTCCTGCCACAGCGAAAGATGGAACGAGCGCTTCGTGGACATTGTCGGCAACGGAATCAGCAAGGCCTACGGGATTGACGTGATGGCAGAGCATTTCGGATTCTCCGTCAGCGAGACGATGGGGATGGGAGACGGAGCCAACGACATCCCGATGATCCGGCACGCCGGCACGGGAGTAGCGATGGGCAACGCTTCCGAAGAGGTGAAAGCCAGTGCGGATTACGTCACCGGCGACGTGGACGACGACGGACTGTCGAAGGCCGTGATGAAATACGTTTTCGGCTCCTGAACGGATGCGGGAAACTAATCGAAGGCAAGGGAATTGAAACGGCGGATGTAGAACTGGTCGATCGTTCCCTTGCCTTTTCTCGTGACAAGGAACCTTACGATTTCGCAGATTTCCTCAGGCTGGATGAGGTCGTCCGGATTGATGTCCGGCCTGGTCTGCCGTACCATCTCGGTGGCCACTCCGCCGGGGCTGATGAGATGGACCCTGATTCCGAAAGGCTGGACTTCCTTGGCAAAGACCTTCGTGAAGCCCGTAAGAGCATGCTTCGAGGAAGAATAGACGCTCTGGTTGGCGTAGCCCTTGAAGCCCACGACCGAAGCGATGTTGATCACCATCGGCTTCTCCGACTCCTTCAGATAAGGCAGGGCCGCCTTGCAAAGGAAGAAAGGAGCGCGGGCATTTACTGCGAATATGTCGTTCCACTGCTCCGGAGTCACCTCGGTGAAACTGCCGGCCTGGGCTATCCCGGCGCAGTTTACAAGAAGATCGACTCCGCCAAGAGTTGCGGCTGCCTGCGACACGATTTCCTCCGGTGCGCTCTCCTCCCTCAGGTCTGCGGAGATGCAGATGAAGCGTCCGGCCTCGTTCCCTGCCGCCTTCCGGGCCTCCCCGGCCACGGAATCAAGGGCCTCCATATTCCTGCCCACAAGGGCGAGGTCAAAACCAAGTGAAGCCAGTTCGAGGGCGATTGCCTTGCCTATGCCTCTCGAAGCGCCTGTTACTATTGCCTTACTCATCTTTCTTGTCTTTTGAACATTCTGTATTCAGTGTATTCTTGAAATTGACGTCCATCTGCGGGAACGGAATCTCGATTCCATTCTCCTTCAGGGCTGTGTAGATCAGTTCATTCGCCTTTGCGATGTAGGTGCCGCGGTGTTCGACAAGGACATATTGCCTGACGGTCAGGTCCACGCTCGAGTCCCCGAAGCCCGTCAGGAGGACCTGGATTCCGAAACTTTCCTTGACCATATCCCTTCCGAACTTGTCCTCACGCAGCAGAGGGGACAGCGACTCGACGATCACTTTCCGGGCGGCTTCCACGTCAGTCCCGTACGCCACCCCGACAGGGATGTTGACACATTCGTAGGAATCGCTCCTGGTGAGGTTCTTGAAGGTCTTGGCGAAGAGGGTGCTGTTCGGGAAGGCGACCAGGCTCCCGTCCACACCAAGAATCTGGGTGGTCTGGTAGCTGATGCTCTCCACCGTGCCCCGTATTCCGTCACATTCGATGATGTCACCCACACGCAGGCGGCCGGACATCAGCTGGACGCCGTAGAAGAAGTTGTTCAGGACATCTTTCAGGGCGAATCCCAGACCGGCGGCCAGACCGGCGACTATCACCGAAACCTCGTCCGTCGGGATGTTCAGCAGGGAGATTGTCACTATCAGATAGGCTCCCCAGACAAGGATGCCGATGACATTGTTCGGCAGGGTGACATTCACCTCGTTCTCCCTGACGAAGCCCGTGCCGGACATCCGGATTGCCTTGTGCATCATATAGACCTTGTAGAAAGACCTCAACAGGTAGCAGATGTATCTGAATATGAAGAACAGTCCCAGGATGATGAAAATCTTGCTCATCGAGAGATGGAGGTAGTCGTAGTTGAAGAAATTGTAGGTGAAAGCGTTCATGCACACTTCCGTAAGGTCGAAGACCTTTGAAGCCAGATAGAGGCAGGACGGAACCGAAAGCACTATGAACAGCGGGATGAGGGCTATGTCGAACATGTCGTAGAGCCAGGTCACCTGGATGTAGGCTCCCTTGTCCTTGGAGCGGTAGGAAGGGTATTTTTCCTTGTAGGCCTGGATCTTCTTCTCCACGACCGTCATTCTATACCTGTGCAGGACATCCTTGCAGGCGTAGATAATCTGCAGGACGGTCAGCTGGAAAATCCACCAGATGTACACCTGGAGCCCCATCAGGGAGTAGCCGGCGAAGGCGACGACAAGAGTGACCAGGGTGATGCCGAGGGACATCGTCGCAAAGGTCCTGTCCGTCTTGTTCACGGACTTGCCGTACTTCCTCACGGAGTGGGACTGCCAGAATGCGAAGGCAACCAGCAGCGGAGTGTAGATCAGATTGATTACGCTGTTGGGAATGAATATGATCCTGAAAGTGATGACAAGGAGTCCCATCAGGAGCACCGGCACATAGAGCCGGAGAGAATCATTGACCTGGTTCATGTTCGCCCTGACAAGGATGGAGAGGAGGATGGTGGCCATCAGGACCGAGAACTGGAGCAGAATCCCGGAGGCCATCCGGATGAAGTGCGAACTCGGCACGAACGCCCGCAGAATCACCAGGGTCACGGTGAACAGGAGCACGCTGATGAGCAGGTGAATCGTGAACTCACGCTTCCTGAACGACTCGGCGCGCAGTCTCGCCACACGTTTCTTCAGCAGATGGAGTATCAGGTAGCTCAGCAGAATCGACACGCACAGGAAGGCCAGCATTGAAAGGGAGAAAGCCAGCACCTTCGGCCCGCGCCACTCGCTCCTGACATCCTCCATAAAGGAATTGGAATATTTGTCCTCGAAGTCGGAAGCCGCCTGTTTCACCGAAGCAGGGAGATTCTTCAGAAGGGTCCAGTAACTGTTCTGGCCTTCGATGAAGATTTTCTTCTGGACAAGGCGGTACCTTTCCTGGGCATATTCATAGGCCTCCTTCAGCCTTCTGTTGGTGGTCTCGTAGTACTCGTTGTCCTCGATCATGTGGCAGCGCAGCTCGGTGTACATGTCGAGAAGGCCGCTCGCATAGTAGATGCAGCTGTCCCTGTCGATGCAGGCAAGGCTGTCCAGCACGAAGATTCCGTGAGTCTCTTCGCTCTGCTTTTCAAGAAGGTTCAGGAGATTCGGGATCTTCCTTGCTCCGGCTTCCGGCTCCACCGCCCCGGAATATTCATATTCAAGGTCAAGGCTCAGGGCAAGGGAGTCGAGAATGTGCGCCCCGAGGCTGTCGGGATATTTCTCGATTTCCGGGGGCAGGACCTTCAGGGCGTTGACCAGTTTCCCGTACCTGACGATTTCCACATCGAAGAAGGAAATGATGTTGTCGTAAGGGAGACGGTTCTCGTTGAATATATGGTACTGGTCGGTGACCTGCTGGAGGGCGTAGGTCAGGTCGAAAGTGAAGTCCTGCTTCTGGGAATAGAGCATCAGGGAAAGCTCGTTGCAGTCCTGGATGAGGCGGACCAGCTCCTTGTGCTGTACGTCGTCCCGCGCCACGAAGGCCGACTGGCGGGACTCCATCTCTGAATGGACCTTGCATAGCTCATAGCGGAGCACCTTGAGGGTCTGGGCCAGATCCCTCTCATTGAAGACCGCTCCTGTAGGTGCGGCAGTCAGGAGAGCGACGAGGAAAGCCAGGGCTGCCGCTATTGTCTTTTTCATAGCAACTCGTGATTATTGACTGTAAGCGAATCCATTACGGCACTGTAGCGCTTGTACACGGAATCCAGCTGCGGACGGAGTTCCTCCGGCAGTGGAGGATCAGGGACGTGGTCGATTTTGAGAGGATTGACAGGAGTGCCGTTCTTCCAGACACGGAAGTCGAGGTGCGGCCCGGTTGCGACTCCGGTCGCCCCCACATAGCCGATAACCTGGCCCTGGCTGACCCTCGTTCCGGCCTTGATGCCTTTAGCGAAACGGGAAAGATGCAGGTAGGCGGTGACGTAGATTCCGCCGTTGTGGCGAATCTTGACCATATTCCCGCCTCCTCCGGCCCAGCCTGCGCTGAGTACGGTTCCGTCACCTATCGACATCACCGGAGTCCCGGTAGGAGCCGCGTAATCGACGGCGGTGTGGGCCTTGACCTGGCCCGTGACCGGATGCTTCCTGTGGTAGGAGAAACCGGAACTGATTCTGGAGAACTGCAGAGGCGCCTTCAGGAAGGCTCCCTTCATGCTTTCCCCGTCCGGCTTCCAGTACTTCCCGCAGCCCGGGACCTCGAAGCGGACGGCCGGAATGACCTTGTCATCCCTGTGGAACTCTGCATAGAAGACGGTATCGACGGAGACGACCGCCCCGTCGCAGACCTTCTGCTGGTACATCACCTTGAACTCGTCCCCTTCCTGAAGTCCGAAGAAATCCACCGTCCAGGCATAGATGTCCGAAAGCGTGGCGATGAGCCGAGGGTCGGACCCGGCCTTCTTCATGTCGTTCCAGAGATTCGAGGAGATGACGACGTGGGCGAACTTCCTCTCGTTCGAGACAGGCCTGTTATATTCCCAGGCGCCGAGCGGAGCGGTCGTCCTGAATATGACGCTGGAGGCAATGTTCTTCCTGTACTCGACGTAGCGGAGTTCCTTCTTCACCTCTCCGCCGGGAAGGGTGTCGAGGGAATAATAGGCCGCTATGTCCTTGTCCGCCCTCATCTTCCTGACGTCGAAAGTGCTGTCCAGGCTGTCAACCAGGGCATAGACGTCAGCGGAAGGCATTCCGAGACGGACCATAAGGCCGGAAAAGGTTTCTCCCGGACGTACCCTGCCTTCCTCGCATAGGAGCGAATCGGGCCAGAATCCCATAGCGGGGACGGAGTCCCTGACTTCCACTGCGGGCTCAGCGGTTTCACGACCTCCGCGCCTGCAGCCTTGGCTGAATATGCAGGCGGACAGTGCAAGCGCCGCCATCACAATACATAGCGAATGTTTTCCTTTCATATTCCTCATATCCCTCAAAAATAACAAATCCCGGACTCATATCAAAAAATTGACGGAATCACTATCTTTGCATCATGAACAGTTTCAAAGATCTCGCGCAGCAGCGCCGCAGCCACAGGCAGTACACGGAAGAGCCTGTGAGCCAGGAAGAATTGAGGACGGTCCTCAGGGCCGCCCTGATGTCACCGACCGGAATGGGGCTCAGGAAATGGTCCTTCGCCGTCACCTCCGACAAGAGCAGGATCGAAGCCTTGTCCCGCGTCCGCACCCACGGTTCGGCTTTCCTTGCAGAAGCCCCGACCGTGATTGCCGTGATGGGCAGTCCGGCCGAACAGGAAATGTGGGTTGAGGACGGTTCGATTGCAGCCGTCTCGATGCAGTACCAGGCCGAAGACCTCGGACTCGGCACCTGCTGGTGCCAGATCAGGGGCAGGGAAAGCACTGTCGAAGGAGTCTCCGCCGATTCGCTGGTCAGGGAGATTCTGGGCATCGGTGAGGACAGGTCTGTGCTCTGTCTGATCGCCCTCGGCCATCCCCGCGACGAGAGAAAGCCGCAGAACGAGGAGGCCCTCAAATGGGAACAGGTAGAGATGCCGGATGCAGATTGAGCCGATAGCATATTTCCGCTCCCCCTTCCCGGACAAGTTCGGGATTCCGCGACAGGCAGGCCTCGCCGGGAGCCTGCCGGGAAGAATCGTGTTCGAACCGCCCTACCGCAACTGTGACGCGCTCAGGGGGCTTCAGGACTTCGACTACATCTGGATAATCTGGGAGTTTTCCGCTGTCGGGAAAGACCTGCGGACAGATTTCCAGCCAACCGTGCGGCCTCCCAGACTCGGAGGGAACGGGAAAGTAGGAGTCTTCGCAAGCCGCTCCCCTTTCCGTCCCAACCGCCTCGGCCTGTCCTCCGCAAGAATCGAAAGGATAGAACTGGACGCGAAGGACGAAAAAGGCCGTCCTGCCGGGCCGGTGATACACGTGCTCGGGGCTGACCTTATGGACGGCACTCCGGTCTTCGACATCAAACCCTATGTCGCCTACACCGACAGCCACCCCGGAGCCAGGTCCGGCTTCGTGGACAGCACTGCCTGGAAAACACTTGAAGTGAACTTCCCTGAACAAATGTGTCCCAAGGACTTGGACATCAGGGTACTCGAGGAGGTGCTCGCCCAGGACCCGAGGCCTCAGTACATAGACGATCCTGACAGGGTGTACGGGATGTCTTTCGGGCAGTACGACATCAGGTTCAAGGTCCGGGACGGGATGCTCACGGTGGTCTCGGTCGAGAGGTCTTGATTCTCCCGATTATATTCATTACATTTGCCTGTTACCTGGTATCAAACAAAAACGGACTGACATTTTGGAAAACGAGAGCAAACCCTACGCTTCCCTGGAAATCGTACCTCCCCTCACCGGCATTTCCAAAGAGCAGCTTATCAACGACATAAGACCTTTCACCGAGTTCAATCCCCGGTACATCAACGTCACCTGCCACAGGGACGAGATTGAATATGTCCAGCAGGATGACGGGACCTTCGCGAAGAGACTCGTCAGGCGGCGCGTCAGCGAAACCGCCGTCTGCGGCGCAATCCAGTCGGAACTGAAGGTCGATGTCGTCCCCCACATCATCTGCGGCGGAGCCTCCGCCCAGCAGATCGAATTCCAGCTTCAGGATTTCAAATTCATGGGCATCTCCAACCTCCTTGCGCTGAGGGGCGACTGCCTCAGCGGCGAGAAGCGCTTCACACCTGCGCCCGACGGCTATTCCCACGCGGACGAACTTGTCCGTGCAATCAGGGACTTCGAAAAGAAGAACGGCTGCGAGGGCTTCTTCAGGGTGGGCGTTGGAGGCTATCCCGAAAAGCATTTCGAGGCGCCGAACCTGGAGACCGACATCGAAAACCTCAAGAAGAAAACCGATGCCGGAGCCGACTATGTCATCGCCCAGATGTTCTTCGACAACAAGGTCTTCTACTCCTTCGTGGACAAGTGCCGCGAAGCCGGCATCACTGTTCCGATTATTCCGGGAATCAAGCCGGTTTCGACTTTCAGGCACATCCAGTTGCTGCCAGAGTCCTTCTCCATCGACATCCCGCGCGAACTGACCAGCGAGATACTGGCGCACAAGGACGACCGCGAGGCCATCTACCGGATAGGGCAGGAATGGGCCACGGCGCAGTGCAAGGACCTTCTGAAACACGGTGTGCCTGCCATCCACTTCTACACGATGGGCAAGTCCGCCAACATCATCGGCATACTCAAAGAGTGTTTCTAAGAAATGGCTGACATCAGAGATCTTCTCCGGGACAGGATTCTCATTCTGGACGGAGGCATGGGCACGATGCTCCAGCGCCACTCCCTTTCCGGCAACAGCGAGGAATTCAACCTGAGCCGTCCGGACATCATCGCGAAAATCCATTCCGAATATGTGGACGCGGGTGCGGACATCATTACGACCAACTCCTTCAACGCCTCAAGAATATCCCAGACTGCATACGGGATGCAGGACCGGGCGGCGGAGTTCGCCCTCGCAGCAGCCAGAATCGCGAGACAGGCGGCGGACAAGGCCCCGAGGAAGGTATATGTCGCAGGCAGCGTAGGTCCGACGGGCAAATCCCTGTCCCTCGCACAGGACATCGGCGACCCTGCCGTGCGGCCATATTCATTCGACCTGATGGCAGATGCCTTCGAAGAGCAGATCCGCGCCCTTCTCGAAGGAGGAGCGGACTTGCTGCTGTTCGAGACCTGCTTCGACGCCCTGAACACGAAAGCCGCCATCTACGCCCTCAGGCGCATTCCGGACTCCGAAAGGATTCCTCTGATGATTTCCGCCTCCCTCTCCGACAAGAGCGGGCGCACCCTCACCGGCCAGACGATGGAAGCGTTCTACCGTTCCGTCAGCCACGCCGGGCCGCTTTCCTTCGGGCTGAACTGCTCGCTCGGAGCCGGGGACATGATTCCGCTTATCGGGGATGTCTCCTCCTGGGCGGAATGCGCGGTCAGCTGCCACCCCAACGCAGGACTCCCCAACGAGATGGGTGAATATGACGAAGCGCCCGAAGACACGGCATCCGCAATCCGCGAGATGGCCCTCGGGGGCAGCGTAAACATCGTGGGAGGCTGCTGCGGCACGACCCCCGACCACATCCGGGCCATCGCAGCTGCAGTCAAGGGCCTCCGTCCGAGGGCCATTCCTGGCAGGAAGGACGGGACACTCCACGTCAGCGGACTGGAAAGCATAGCCATAGACCGGAGCAGGAATTTCACCAATGTCGGCGAACGCACCAACGTGGCAGGTTCGCGGAAATTTGCCGGACTGATTTCCAAAGGGGATTACGAGGCCGGCCTCCAGATTGCCGCCAAGCAGATAGAGAACGGGGCGACGGTGATTGACGTCAACTTCGACGACGCGATGCTCGATTCCTCAGCCGAGATGGAGACTTTCCTCAGATACATCTCCAACGACCCTTCGGTGGCCAAGGCCGCCCTGATGATAGATTCCTCCCATTGGGAGACCATTCTCACGGGCCTCAAGAACGCCCAGGGCAAATGTATCGTGAATTCCATCTCCCTGAAGGAGGGCGAAGAAGCCTTCCTGAAGAAAGCCAAGGCTATCCGGGACCTGGGCGCCGCAGTAATCGTCATAGCCTTCGACGAAGAAGGCCAGGCGACCACGCACGAAAGAAAGATACGGATTTGCGAAAGGGCATATTCACTGCTGGTTGACAGGGCCGGCTACGACCCTTCGGACATCATATTCGATGTAAACGTCCTCCCTGTCGGAACGGGGATTCCCGAGCATTCGCGCTTCGGCGCCGACTTCATCAGCGCCGTCCGCTGGATAAAGGAGAATCTCCCGGGATGCCGGACCTCCGGAGGCATCTCCAACCTTTCCTTTGCCTTCAGGGGCAACAACAGGGTACGCGAAGCGATGCACTCCGTCTTCCTCTACCACGCCATCGCGGCGGGGCTGGATATGGGCATAGTCAACCCGGGAATGTTGATGCTCTACGACGACATCGAGCCGGAACTGCTCAGATGCACCGAGGACGTGATTCTCGACTCCGACCCGGGAGCTACGGACAGGCTGACGGCGAAGGCCCGGGAAATCCTTCAGGAAGGCCAGTCCGGTAGTGCCGGGACGCTTTCGCAGGAGAAGGAAAATTCTTCCCTTTCAGTCACTGAAAGGCTGGTCCAGGCCGTTGTCAAGGGAGGTTCAGATACTCTTGAAGCCGACTTGCTCGAATGCCTCGCAGCCAGCGGAAAGGCCGTGGATGTCATCGACGGCCCTCTGATGAGCGGAATGGCAAGGGTGGGAGAACTCTTCGGAGATGGGAAAATGTTCCTTCCGCAGGTGGTCAAATCGGCCAAGACGATGAAGAATGCCGTCGCGATTCTCCAGCCCTACATCGAAAAGGAGGGCAAGAGTCAGGAGGTCCGCAAGCCGACCATCGTGTTTGCCACCGTGAAGGGCGATGTGCACGACATCGGGAAGAACATCACCGCGATAGTGATGACCTGCAACGGAATCGAGGTGGACGACCTCGGGGTGATGGTCCCGAAGGAGGACATCCTCGCCGAGGCGGAAAAGGTGAAAGCGGACCTGATCGGAGTCAGCGGGCTCATCACTCCTTCCCTTTTCCAGATGGAGGAACTATGCAGGGAAATGAAGTCCAGGAATATGGACACTCCCCTTCTGGTAGGAGGCGCGGCGGCTTCGGCCCTCCACACGGCCGTCAAGCTCGCTCCCCTCTACGGCCACGTCTTCTACAGCGAGGACGCATCCTCGTCGGCGGTGCTCGCCAACCTCCTGGTTTCTGACAGGGAGAAGACCGAACAGGCCGAGCACGAGAAGCAGGCAAAGTTGGTTTCATTATATTCAAAATCCTCATTATCAAATAAAAATAAACAATTACCTAAAGGATTCGACAAGGACAGCTACATCTGCGGGATGCCATTCCCGGACATTCCTGCAAGGGAGCTTGGAATCGACGAGGTGATGCCGTACTTCGACTGGAAACTCTTCTCCGCCATCTGGGGGATGAAGGGCGGAAAGGACGAAGGAGAATTTCTCAAGCTGAAGAATGACGCCCTCCGCGAAATCGACCGTCTCCGTCTCGACGGAGGCTGCCGGATAAGCCTGGCAGCAAGGTTCGATGCCTGCCACAGCGAGGGTGACGACATCGTCTGCAAGGCATTCCGCCTGCCGATGTTCAGGCAGGAAGGAGGCGGCAGGTCGCTTGCGGACTTTGTCCCGGACGAAAGCCTCGGAATCGAGTCGCCTATGGGAATGTTCGCAGTGAGCGTCGTCAGGACGGACTCCGCAGGCGGCTGCGACTGCCCTTCCTGCAGCGTAGAGTACAAGCCGATGCTCTCCCGTTCAGTCAGGCTCGCCCTGGCCGAGGCGGCATCGGAATGGCTCAGCGCACAGCTCGAGGCCCTGATTCCGGAAGGCTCGGGGGCGAAAATCTCCAAGCCTGCGGCAGGATATTCAAGCTGCCCGGACCACACCCTCAAACGGGACATCCTCAGCCTGCTTCCGGACGGGGAGAAACTCGGTATCACCCTGCTCGACAGCTGCGCGATGACTCCGGATTCGACCATCTGCGGCCTGATATTCATTCACCCGGACGCCGGCTACCCTGAAATACGCAGAGCAAGCAGCAAGACCATCGATGAATATGCCCGGAGACGCGGGATGTCCGAATCCGAGAAGAAGCGCTTCCTGGGCCACCTGCTGTAGTTGTAATTTACGCCCCAAAAGCTTATCTTTGTTTACTCTGCCAACCGGACAATCAACGAATAACAGTCTATAACCAATGTTCAAGATTCTGACAAGAGAGATGCTGACACCGAACATCTGCAGGATGGAGGTGGAGGCTCCGAGGATTGCGAAGGCCGCCAAGCCAGGACAGTTCCTCATTGTCCGCCCGAATGAGAAGGGCGAACGCATTCCCCTTACAATCAGCGACTATGACATCGAGAAGGGCTGCGTGACAATCGTCACCCAGCTCATCGGCGCATCTTCGGCCGCTATCATCTCCACACAGGAAGGAGAGTTCTTCAACGATGTGGTCGGCCCTCTGGGCAACCCTTCCGCCTTCGTGGACATGAGTCCGGAGGAGTTGAAAGGAAAGAAGTACATCTTCATCGCCGGAGGTGTAGGCACCGCGCCGGTCTATCCGCAGGCCAAATGGCTCCACGAAAGGGGCGTGGCAGTGGATGTAATCATAGGGGCCAAGACCAGGGACCTGCTCATCTACAAGGAGGAGCTGGGCTCCGTCTGCGACAACCTCTACCTCTGCACCGACGATGGTTCGGAAGGCTTCAAGGGGCTCGTGACAGCCCTTCTTGAAAAGCTGGTCACCGAGGACGGCAAGGAGTACAGCCAGGCCGTGTCGATAGGACCGATGATAATGATGAAGTTCTGCACCCTCACCTGCAGGAAGCTCGGCATTCCGGAGGATGTCAGCCTCAATATGCTGATGGTGGACGGCACGGGGATGTGCGGAGCCTGCCGTGTGACCGTTGCCGGCAAAGTCAAGTTCGCCTGCATGGACGGTCCGGAGTTCAACGGCTATGACGTGGATTTCGACGAGGCCATCAGACGCCTCGGACAGTACAAGGCCGAAGAGGCAGTTGAAAGAGAAAAAAACCAGATCTGAGATGGCAGCAAGAATCCCCAGAGTACCGGTAAGGGAGCAGGATCCCAAGGTACGAGCACACAATTTTGAAGAAGTCTGTTACGGCTACAACGCCGAAGAAGCGACCCTCGAGGCATCCCGTTGCCTGCACTGCAAGAATCCGCACTGCGTTGCGGCCTGTCCTGTGAGTGTGGACATCCCGGGATTCATCGCCCTCGTGGCTTCGGGCGACATAAAGGGCGCCGCCGAAGTGATTGCAAAGGATTCTTCGCTCCCTGCCGTCTGCGGCAGGGTCTGCCCTCAGGAATCGCAGTGCGAAGGCAGCTGCATACTCGGAGTGAAGGGAGAGCCTGTGGCCATCGGCAAGCTCGAGCGCTTCGTGGCCGACAATTCCCCGGTCAGCGAGAGCGTCAGGCCGGTTCCTGAAGGAGCCGCCAAGGTGGCCGTCATCGGCAGCGGACCTGCAGGACTCGCCTGCGCTTCCGACCTTGCCAAGGCCGGCTATGACGTCACCATATTCGAAGCCCTCCACAAGGCCGGAGGCGTCCTTGAATACGGCATTCCGGAGTTCCGCCTCCCGAAAGACAGCGTTCTCAAGAGGGAAATCGAGGAAGTCAAGGCCCTGGGCGTGAAGATAGAGACCGACGTCGTGGTGGGACGTACCGTGACCATCGACAGCCTGATGGACGACGAAGGCTTCAAGGCCGTATTCGTGGGCACGGGAGCCGGTCTTCCGAGATTTATGGGCATCCCGGGCGAGAACCTCAACGGAGTCTTCTCCGCCAACGAATTCCTGACCAGGAACAACCTGATGAAGGCTTTCCGCGAGGACTACCTGACTCCTATACACGCAGGCAGGAAATGCTGCGTCGTAGGAGGCGGCAACGTGGCGATGGATGCGGCAAGGACAGCCCTCAGGCTTGGAGCCGACACGACGATAGTCTATCGCAGGACCGAGGTCGAGCTTCCTGCCCGCAAGGAAGAGGTCCATCACGCCAAGGAGGAAGGAATCGACTTCATGATGCTGACCAATCCTGTCGAAATCATCGGTGACGAAAAGGGCTGGGTCAAGGCCATAAGATGTATAAGGATGGAGCTCGGAGAGCCCGATGCAAGCGGCCGCCGCTCCCCTGTCCCTGTCCCAGGATCCGAGTTCGAGATTCCGACGGAGACCGTAATCATGGCTTTAGGTACTTCTCCTAATCCTCTGATAGTAAACACAACATCGGGGCTTGAAGCCACACGCCGCGGAGGCATCCAGGCCGATGAGGCTGGCAGGACCACGCGCGAGGGAATATTCGCAGGCGGTGATGCCGTGACCGGTGCCGCCACCGTCATCCTCGCAATGGGTGCCGGAAGGAAGGCCGCCGCCGCTATCGACGAATATCTCCGGAATCTGTAAACCTGACAAACAAACTTCAACGATGAAAAAGACAGCTGCAGGTCTGGCCTGTCTGATGTCGGTGCTCCTGATGTCAACCACAGGCTGCCAGAAGACCAGTGAATATGATGTCGCCGCCTATGTCTGGCCGGCCTACCACGACGACCCGAGATGGGCCGAAATAGGCATATTCCCGGACGGAAAGGGAGAGTGGGAGACACTCTACAACTCCGGACCGCGCTACGAAGGGCACAGGCAGCCCCGCGTCCCGCAATGGGGCTATTTCGACGAGGCAGACCCGAAGATGCAGGAGAAAATCATCCGCACCGCCACCAGATACGGAGTCAACACCTTCATCTTCGACTGGTACTGGTACGACGGGCGTCCTTTCCTCGAGGACGTGGTCAACGCCTTCCTGAAGGCCCGGAACAACGAAAAGATGAAGTTCTACCTGATGTGGGCCAACCACACGGCCAACAGCTACTGGGACAGGCTGGAACCGGACAAGAGCAAGGTGTACTGGAGAGGAGAGACCTCCCGCGAAAGCTTCGACAGTTTCACCTCCCACCTCATCGAGGACTACTTCAGGAGGCCCAACTACTACAGGATTGACGGCAGACCGGTCTTCGCCATCTATGAGCTCGGGACCTTCATCGACGGTATGGGAGGCATAGAGCAGGCGAAGGACGCTCTCGACTCGTTCAGGGCGCAGTGCGAGGATGCCGGTCTGGGAGGGCTCCACGTCCAGGCCATTCTCTGGAACATCCCTACCACCCTGACCGGAGTCCCGGGAGAAACGGAAAGCACTCGGAACAACACCCTGAAGACCCTCGGTATTGAGAGCCTCACCCACTACCAGTGGTGCCACTACGTCCCTCTCAAGGACTATCAGGAGTGGGGCGAGGAGGCGGTCTCCAAGTACCCGCAGTTCGACAGCGAATATGATGTCCCGTATTTCCCGAACGTCTCGGTGGACTGGGACAACAATCCGCGTTTCCCTTATCAGGTCGGAGCCGTCACGGGAGTCACTCCGGAGCGCTTCGAAGGCTTCCTCGAAAAGGCTAAGGAATATACCGACGCCCATCCGGAGCAGCCGAAGCTGATCACAGTCAACGCCTGGAACGAATGGTCCGAAGGCAGCTACCTCGAACCGGACACAGACTACGGCTACAGCTTCCTGGAGGCGGTGAAAAAGGTCTTCAAGAAGTAAATACAGCCTCCAAATCACAAAAAAGGCAGGGTGACCGCCGGGTCATCCTGCTTTTTTATGCATTTGCCCCACAATTTTGGAAACAAAAATGTTTATGTATATAACTTTTTTGTTAGCATCATTTGCCCGTAACAGCCGTACATTCGATCTCCACAAGGGCATTTTTCGGCAGAGTCTTGACCGCGACCGCGCAACGGGCAGGGAATGGGGCAGTGAAGAACTCCGAGTACACTTCGTTCATCTTCGCGAAGTCTCCCATATCTGCGAGGAATACCGTTGTCTTGACGACGCCTTGCAATGAGGAGCCGGCTTCTTCAAGGATAGCCTTCAGATTGGTGAGGGACTGGCGGGTCTGGGCGCATATTCGCCCTTCAGGGAATGAGCCTGTGGCCGGGTCTATGGGAAGCTGTCCGCTGACGAAGACGAGGCCGCCGTGTTCGATTGCCTGGCTGTACGGCCCGATGGCCGCAGGGGCCTGGTTGGTGCTGATCTGTTTCATATTCATTCTATCAAATGTTGTTGTCCGTACCCTGAGGTATGCACCTCCTGCGAAAATGCACTGCCGCTGCCGACGGGCTTGATGTTGCAGCGACATTTTCGTAACTTTGACAAAGATAGACATAACACCGGACACTTCATACCATCAACCACTATGAAAAGAATCATTCTCCTCTGCGCGGCATCCATTCTTGCCATTGCGCCGGCATTCGCCGCCAAACCCAAAGACCTTCCGAAACCCTTGATGCACATCAAGGTTGCAAACGTCCTTGACCCCGCCCCTTCGAACTCCGTACAAATCGAAGGATTCGTAGGCAACAAGCTGGATCTCTGCATAGAGAACCGCCTGATGGCACAGGACATCGACAGGGTGGTCCAGCCTTTCCGCGACAAGCCGGACGGGAACTGGGGCTTCAGGTCCGAATTCTGGGGCAAATGGTTCACCGGGGCGATGCTCGCCTACGGCTACCAGCCGACCGAGGAACACAGGGCCGTGGTCGAGAAGGCCGTCCGGGACCTGATGGCGACCCAGGACGAGAACGGCTACATCGGAACCTATCAGGACGAAAACCACCTCGGAGACTGGGACATCTGGGGAAGGAAATATGTAATGCTCGGACTGCTCTCCTACTATGACCAGACCGGAGACAGAAGCGCTCTGGACGCAGCCGCAAAGGTTGCCGACCATCTCATCAGGGAAGCCGGCCCGGAGAGCGGGGTCAACATCGCCGAGACCGGATGGATAGGCTGGAAAGGCCTCGCCTCAAGTTCCGTACTCGAGCCGATAGCGCTTCTCTACCAGAGGACCGGAGAGCAGAGGTACCTTGACTTCGCCCATCACATCGTCAAGTCCTGGGACAGCCCGAACGAACTCTCCCCTACCGGAATCAGGCTCATCCAGGAGGCTATAGCCGGCACTCCTCTGTGGAAGATGTCCGGCGCTCCGAAGGCCTACGAGATGATGTCCTGCTACGAGGGCCTCTGCGAGCTTTACCGCGCGACAGGAGAAAGGATTTATTACGAGGCTTCCCACAAGCTCATAGACAGCATAATCCGCGACGAAATAATGATAGTCGGCTCAGCTTCCCTGCAGGAAATCTGGTGCCACGGCAAGATGCGCCAGACCGAGCCGCTGTACCAGGGGATGGAGACCTGTGTGACCGCCACCTGGATGAAGTACCTCTACCAGATGCTCCGCCTCACAGGCGAAAGCAAATATGCCGACGAGCTCGAAACAAGCCTCTACAACGCCTGCCTCGGCGCGATGTCCCCAAACGGTGAGTGGTGGGCATATTACTCCAGCCTGATGGGCGAGAGGGTCCACAGCCATCAGCAGTTCCCCGACGTGGTGATGAGCTGCTGCGTCGCCAACGGGCCGAGGGGCTTGATGACCTTGCCGTCCTGGGCCGCAATGACCTCCGGGAACGGAGTCGCTATCAACTTCTACGGAAACATGAAGTGCCAGCTTGCAACACCTTCAGGGCAAAAGGTTTCCCTGAATATGCAGTCGGCCTATCCGGCAGACGGGGAGATACGTCTGGAAGTCAGCCTTCCGAAGAAGGAGGAGATGGAGATTGCCCTGCGCATCCCGTCCTGGAGCAAGCGGACTTCCATCCTTGTGAACGGGGAGCCATTCGAGGGAATAGCTGTCGGAGGCTCCTATGCCTCCGTCTCCAGAGTATGGAAAGAGGGCGACGTGATTTCCCTCAGCCTTGACATGAGGGGACGCTTGATAGATGCTCCTTCGGGAGTCGGCGACAAGGCCGTAATGCGGGGACCCATCGTGCTGGCTTTCGACACCAGGCTCGTTCCCCGCAGGGACGGGGTCAGCGAACCGCCTATGCTCCGTTACGAATTTGCCGGCGACCGGGACAACTACATCGACCTCAAGGCCACAGGCAATTCGGGGATAGATGCAATCTGGATGACTTTCGACGTTCCTGTCGCCGATGAGTCCGGAGCCCTGCACACCCTTCCGATGTGCGACTACTGTTCGGCAGGAAACACCTGGGAAGAGGGGAATCTGTTCCGTGTCTGGATGCAGCAGCCTTTCGACTTCCGCCATCTCTACACCAACAACCTCGACTGGCACGTCAACGTCACCGTCGGTGTCGGCCGCCCGGAGATTCCGGAAATCTACCGGAAATAGCCCCGGCCGCGCAGAAGCTTTCTGTGAATTTCGGAAAGGCTGTCCCCCAGGAACCGCTCAACGGTTCTCGGGGATTTCGATGCGGATGCCCTCCTCGGAGGAGCGGATGGAAGCGAAGACCGCCCTCATTGCCGCAAGCACATCCCGGCCGCTGATTGACGGCTCCCTGTCGTTTTCAAGACAATCGATGAAGGCGTCGATGATGCCGGACTTGGTCTGGCTGGCATTGGTCTGGATCTGGCCGACCTCATATTCAATGACGGAGCCGTCGTTCTTCCGTACCACTATCGGGGCCCTGTCGATGTCGTAGATCGTCATATTTCCGAGAGTGCCGTAGAGGACGGTGGAATTGTCCTCCGCCCCGTAGTAGGTCCAGCTTGCAGTCATCGTGCCGATTGTCCCGCCGTCCATCTCGTAGATGCAGACAGCATTGTCGTCCACTCCGATAAGATTCCCGTCAGGTCCTCTCTTGTCAAGAGTCACGAGGCGGGCAGTGGAAGCGACTATCTTCTGGGAGAGAAGATACTGGATAAGATCCGTCTTGTGTATTCCGAGATCAGCCATCACGCCCATCACAGCCTTCTTCCTGTCGAAGAACCAGGTACCGCTGCCCGGATCGACGCTCCAGTTTTCTGGCCCGGAATGTCCGAAGGCAGTGCGGAAGGTCAGCACCTTGCCGATGACACCCTGCTCGAGAAGTTCCCTGGCCTTGACGTGGGCGTCTGCGAGACGCTGGTTCTGTCCGATCATCAGCTTGCGGCCGCATTCCGCAGCGGTCCGGACCATCAGTTCACACTCCCTTATGTCGGTGGCCATAGGCTTCTCGCAAAGGACGTCCTTCCCGGCGCGGAGGGCCTTCACCGTCACTTCGCAATGCGCATTGTTGGCGACACAGACGCTCACGGCATCAATTTCCGGGTCGGCGAGCAGATCTTCCGCACTTGAATATGCCCGGGCGCCCGTCTGCCGTGCAATCTGGGCGGCGCGTTCGAAATTGAAGTCGCAGACTCCTGCGATTGTCGCGGACGGATTGGCGAGATATTCGGGAATATGACGGATCTGGGAGATTTTCCCGCAGCCGATGATGCCGATTCGTTTCATAGTGTTGAACAGATTTGTGGTTTGTTGTTGAACTGGAACTGTATATCGCCAAATATATGAAAAAACCCGGACAGAAAATACTGTCCGGGTAATATTTTCAAGCGACACCCTTGTCAGGCATCCTGCGAGTCATCATCCATCCCGCCGTACTGCGAGATGTTGTCGTCAGGAAGCGGAGCATCCGCGCCGTCGGCGCCTGCCCCGGTGTCTTCGTCATCCACACCGGCTTCGCTGTCAAGCCATCTTTCGAGATCGTCCGCATCGTCGGTCTTGACCTTGATCTTAACAAGATAAATGGAATCCTCGGTTTCAATGGTCACGGCGTAGAACGGAGTTCCGTCCGGCTTGGTGTACTGCACGAGGTCCGGCAGATAATCACTGAAGCCTTTCGGATATTTCTCATTGAAAGCATTCACTAGCTCTTCCGACATATTCTCATAACTGATAACATGTCTCTTCTTATTCTCTGGTGAGTAAGCCATAGCTGTATCCTGTTTGTTTTCGCGGTGCAATATTAAAACTATTTTTCTTAAACGGAAAACAGTTGCGACATTATTTTTGAAAAAAGAACGATTTCTGCCGCTTCTTGCGGTTCATATCCCTCTCCACGAAGACCGGTTTGAGGTTTCGGGGGTCAATTCCGGTGTAGAACATCACCGAGGAAGTGGTCATCGGAGTCGGGGTGAAATCCTGTACCTGGTCCATGAATATGCCCCTGAGCGCCGGGTGGCGGGAGAGCTTTTCCATATCCTTCATCGTGCATCCGGGATGGGAGGAAATGAAATACGGGACGATTCCGGTACGGAGGCCGTTCTTCGCGCAAATCTTGTCGAACTCGATTCTGAGCCTTTCGAAGAGTTTGAAGGAAGGTTTGGCCATATATTGCAGAACGCTGTCTTCCGTGTGTTCGGGAGCGACCTTGAGGCGGCCCGAAGTGTGTTTGAGGATGAGAGCCTCAAGATAAGGGTGGGAAGTCTCGTCGACAAAGCCGTCCTTGTCGAGGAAAAGGTCGTAGCGGATGCCGCTTCCGATGTAGGAATGCCTGATTCCGGGCACCGAGTCAACCTTCCGGTAGAGTTCGAGGAGCCGGCTGTGGGACCTGTCCATATTCGTACAGGGCGAAGGGTACAGGCAGGATTTGCGCCGGCACTTCCCGCACAGTTCGGGATTCTTCCCGCGCATTCCGTACATATTGGCCGTAGGCGCTCCGAGGTCGGAGATATTCCCCCTGAATCCCGGCATCGCCGCGAGGGCCCGCACTTCCTTGAGGATGGACTTCTCCGAGCGGGACTGGATGAACTTGCCCTGGTGGGCCGCTATCGTGCAGAAGTTGCAGCCTCCGAAACAGCCCCTGTGGGTGATGATGGAATCCTTGATCATGTCGTAGGCCGGGATTCTCCTGCCCTTGTAGCGCGGATGAGGGAGCTTCGTGAACGGAAGGTCCCAGTAGGAATCCATTTCAGCCTCGGTCGCAGGAGGATAGGGTGGATTGACCTGAATATAGCCACGTCCTACCGGTTCGATGATCGTTGCCGGATGCATCATGTTGGCGTGGGTCTCGATCAGATGGAAATTCTCGGCGAAGGCTTTCTTGTCCGATGCACACTCCTCGAAGGAATGCAGCACAAGGACTTCTTCGCCCTCTTTCCAGCGCCCGCTCATCCGGAAGGCAAGCTGGGGGATGGAACGGATTTCCCGGGGATTTCTCCTCGCCTCTATCGCCTTTGTCAGCTCGAGCATCGGCTTCTCCCCCATTCCGTAGCAAAGGTAGTCGGCAGGACACCACTCCAGTATGGAAGGCAGAAGCTCATCTTTCCAGTAGTCATAGTGCGCAAGGCGCCTGAGGGAAGCCTCGACTCCTCCGATGACCACAGGGACATCAGGATAAAGCTGCTTGAGTATCCGTGAATACACGCTGACGGCATAGTCCGGCCTCTGTCCGGCCTTCCCCTCCGGGGTGTAGGCATCGTCGTGGCGGAGTCTCTTGCCGGCGGTGTAGTGGTTGACCATCGAGTCCATCGCACCGGAATTGACGCCGAAATAGAGCCTCGGCGCACCCAGTTTACGGAAGTCGCGCAGGTCGTCGCGCCAGTTGGGCTGAGGTACGACGGCCACCCTGTAGCCGGAATGCTGGAGCCAGCGGGCTATGCAGGCCGTGCCGAAAGAAGGATGGTCCACAAAGGCGTCACCCGTGAAGAGGATGACATCGATGTAGTCCCATCCCAAAGCCTCAACCTCCTTGACGGAGGTCGGAAACATATAGTTGTTTTCTGCCGACATCCCTTGAAAAAATCAGTACAATCCCGTGCGGAAAGGGCTCCTACATCCTTTCCGGAAGCTCGATTCCAAGGATGCCCATACCCTTGCGGAGGACAGCGGAAATCGAGTCGATAAGAGCCAGGCGCATCGTGAGCACTTCCGGGTTCTCTTCCTTGAGCACCGGAGTGTCGTGGTAGTACTGGTTGAACTCCTTGGCCAGTTCATAGACATAGTTGGCTATGACTGCAGGAGACAGGGCCGAGGCGGCCTCGGCGACCTTTGCCGGATAGGCGTTCAGGATCTTGATGAGCCTGATCTCCTTGGCGCTGAGAGGCACTTCCGCGAGACCGGACGCGTCCCGGCATATTCCTTTCTCGTCCGCCTTGCGCAGAATCGACCTGATTCTGGCGTGGGTGTACTGGATGAAAGGACCCGTGTTGCCGTTGAAGTCGATGGATTCCTTCGGGTTGAAGAGCATCGTCTTCTTCGGATCGACTTTGATAATGAAATATTTGAGGGCGCCCAAACCTATCATATGATAGAGCCGTTCCTTGTCTTCGTCGGACATGTCGGCGAGTTTGCCGGATTCCTCGGAAGTGGCCTTGGCCTCCTCGTACATTTTCTGGATGAGATCGTCAGCATCGACCACCGTGCCCTCGCGGGACTTCATCTTTCCCTCCGGGAGCTCGACCATTCCATAGGAGAGATGGAATATGTCGTCAGCCCACTTGAAGCCCAACTTGGCAAGGATGAGCTTGAGTACCTGGAAATGATAGTCCTGCTCGTTCCCCACCACGTAGATGTGCGAATCGAGGGAATGTTCGCTGAATCTCTTCTCGGCCGTGCCCAGGTCCTGGGTGATGTAAACCGACGTGCCGTCCGAACGCTGTACAATCTTGCGGTCGAGACCGTCGGCGGTCAGGTCGCACCACACCGAGCCGTCCGGATCGGTGACGAACACACCCTTCTCCAGGCCCTCGCGGACGAGTTCCTTTCCGAGGAGATAGGTGTCGTGCTCGTAATAGACCTTGTCGAAAGTGATTCCGAGGGCCTCATAAGTCTGGTCGAAGCCTTCGAACACCCAGCTGTTCATCATTGCCCAGAGGTCGCGGACTTCCTTGTCGCCCGCCTCCCATTTCTGGAGCATTACGTGGGCCTCCTTGAGGCTCGGGGCCTCTTTCCCGGCCTCCTCCGCATCCATTCCGGAGGCTACGAGCACATCGACTTCCTTCTTGTAGATGTCGTTGAAAGCCACATACATATCTCCGACAAGATGGTCGCCCTTGATGCCGCTCGTCTGAGGAGTCATTCCTTTCCCGACCTTCTGCCAGGCAAGCATTGACTTGCAGATGTGGATGCCGCGGTCATTGACGAGGGTGGTCCGGATTACATTGTTCCCGGCTGCCTGGAGCAGTCTGGAGACGGAATCTCCGAGAAGATTGTTCCTGATGTGCCCGAGGTGCAGCGGCTTGTTCGTGTTCGGGGAAGAGAACTCCACCATTATGTTCCTGCCGGTGGACGGCAGGACGCCGAAGTCCGCGTCGCTGACGATTTCCCTGAACAGGCCGTTCCAGAAAAGGTTGGAAAGGAGAATATTCAGGAAGCCCTTCACACAGTTGTAATCGGAAATCTCCGGGACATTGGCCTTGAGCCAACTGCCGATTGCTTCGCCGGTGTTTTCCGGGGTTGTGCGGGAAATACGGAGAAGAGGGAAGACGACCAGTGTGAAGTCGCCCTCGAACTCTTTCCTTGTAACTGAAACCTGCAGTGCGGATGCTTCCACTTCTGCTCCATACAAGGCCGAAATGGCCTGTGCCGCCTTTGCGGCGATAAACGATTCAGGGGTCATTTTAGCCGAGATATGTTTTCAGATGTTTGCTTGCTGTCGGTTTCTTGAGTTTGCGGATGGCCTTTTCCTTGATCTGACGGACTCTCTCCCTCGTAAGGTCAAGCCTCTCGCCGATTTCCTCGAGCGTCATTTCCTGGCAGCCGATGCCGAAGAAGGACTTGATGATCTCGCGCTCCCTGGTGGTGAGAATCTGGAGAGACCTCTCGATTTCGGTGCTGAGGGACTCGTTGACAAGGCCTCTGTCGGCCATAGGGGAATCATCGTTCGGGATGATGTCCAGAAGGCTGTTGTCCTCGCCCTCCACGAAAGGGGCATCGACGGAGACGTGCCTGCCGGAGACCCTGAGGGTGTCGGAAATCTTGTCCTGAGGGATGTCTATCATTTCAGAGAGCTCCTCGTTTGAAGGAGCCCTCTCGTTCTTCTGTTCAAACTGAGACAGGGCCTTGTTGATCTTGTTCAGGGAACCGACCTGATTGAGCGGAAGCCTCACGATTCTGGACTGCTCGGCGAGAGCCTGGAGAATCGACTGGCGGATCCACCAGACCGCGTAGGAGATGAATTTGAAACCTCTCGTCTCATCGAACTTCTCGGCGGCCTTGATCAGGCCGAGGTTTCCCTCGTTGATGAGGTCAGGGAGGCTCAGTCCCTGGTTCTGGTACTGCTTGGCGACTGAAACCACGAACCTCAGGTTCGCTCTGGTAAGTTTTTCAAGCGCCTTCTGGTCGCCCTTGCGGATTCTCTGTGAAAGTTCTACTTCCTCTTCAGGTGTCACCAGTTCTTCGCGTCCGATCTCCTGGAGATACTTGTCCAGGGATGCGCTTTCGCGGTTGGTGATCGATTTTGTTATCTTAAGCTGTCTCATTTATAACTGTTGGTATGACTATTCCTTTCCGAAGCCGAAGAAAGCTTTGCGGCCGCCGGCAGTCACACCCTCGATGTAAACTGAACGCTTTGCATTCTTTGCGACGTTCACTACATCCTGAGGCGTCTTGACAGGCTGGTCGTTGACGTACAGGATAATCATTCCTTCACTTGCACCGGCTTCCTTCATCCTTCCGGCTCCCAGCGAGGTAACCTCGACACCGTGGGAAAGACCGAACTGTGAAAGGACATCCTTCGGGGCCTCCCTGAGGGCTGCGCCGTAGAAGGCCACCTCGCCCTTTGCCACCTTGACACCGGTTTCGGAAGCGCTCTCCTGGAATTCTACGGTGAACTCCTTCTCCTTGCCTTCCCTGATCACCTTGATGACAGCCTGGTCAGCAGGATGGTAGGAATTGACTTTCTCCTGTACCGAAGCGCCGTTCCTGACCTTGTAATCATCAATGGAGATGAGAACGTCCCCCTTCTTGATGCCGGCCTTGTCGGCAGCTCCTCCTTCGGAAACTTCTGCTATATATACGCCCTCAAGCGAAGAAAGTTTCATTTTTTTCATCAAGTCTTCGACAGAATCATATTCAAGGGCCTTGGCGAGGTTGCTGTTGAGGTCGGACATTGAAATGCCGAGCACAGCCCTCTTGACGGAACCGAAGTCGATGAGGTCGCCGACGATTTTCTTGACGATGTTGACAGGGACTGCGAAGGAATATCCCGAGAATGCTCCGTCCTGGGAGACGATTGCGGTGTTGATGCCCACAAGCTCGCCGGCCTTGTTGACGAGGGCGCCGCCGGAGTTGCCCGGATTGACGGCGGCATCGGTCTGGATGAAGGACTCGATGTGGAGCTGGTTGCTTCCGCGCTGCCTCTGGTAAGGGTTCTCATTCTGGCTGAAGTTCATCGAGCGGCCCTTGGCGCTGACGATTCCGGCTGTGACGGTGGAACGCATCTGGTAACCCAGAGGGCTGCCGATTGCAAGGACCCACTCGCCGATGCGGAGTGCGTCGGAGTCTCCGAAGGCGATGGTAGGAAGACCTTCAGCTTCGATCTTGATGAGGGCGATGTCGGTTGCCGGATCCGTGCCGATGACCTGGGCCTCGTACTTCTTGTTGTCATTGAGGGTCACTTCGACCTTGGTCGCATTGGCGACGACGTGGTTGTTGGTCACGATGTAGCCGTCGGAACGGATGATGACACCTGAACCGCTGCCCTGCTGCTCCCTCTGCTGGGGTGCGTTGCCGAAGAAGAAACGGTAGAAAGGATCGTCCAGCTGGTACTGCTGGGTGACGGTGACACCTACATAGACGACAGCCTCGACTGCGGACTCTGCCGCATAGGTCAGGTCGGGATATTCAGATTCGGAGAGGTTGATGGTTTTGGTGACTGTGCCCTCCTTGTAGGTAACTGCAGGAGAATCATTATTGTCTGATGCTTTGGTGACTCCATAGGCTGCAAGCATGCTTAGAACTATGGAGACGAGTACGGTGATTACATTCTTGTTCATGATATGTTGAGTTAAATTGTTGTCCAAACTGTTCCGGATCAGCACGATAAGTCGGGAGCATCCGGCCGGCATCACGAAAAACAAAAGTGATGCCATATTGTTTAGATGATTTTTTATTATATTTGTATCTGCTCTTGTCATATTCATAAATGACAAATGCGCCATTTTGACAATAAAAGACTGACATATGAAATTCATCGTTTCAAGCACTGAACTCCTGAAAGGTTTGATGGAGATTTCCAAAGCAATACCAGCCAAATCGGCACTTCCAATTCTGGAAAACTTCCTGTTCGACCTCACCGGCAACATTCTTGTAGTGACGGCTTCCGATTCCGAGATAACTCTCCGCACGGAGATCGAAGTGGATTCCACCGAGGCCGAAGGCAGGATCGCAGTTCCGGCAAGGCACATCATCGATCTTCTCAAGGAGCTTCCGGACCAGCCTGTCAGCATTGCAGTCACCAGCGACAGTTCCATCGAGTGCCGCTGGACAAGCGGAAATTCCGTTCTTCCGTTCTTCCCTGCCGAGGACTATCCTGAAATCAAAGGGACGAGCGAAGATGCCGAGAGGCTCACATTCAAGGCCGAAAAGCTTTCAGAAGGCATCGGACGCACGATCTACGCAGCCGCCGACGACCAGATCAGGCCTTTCATGAACGGCATATTCTTCGATTTCGACAAGGACAGCACCACCCTCGTGGCCTCCGACTCGCACAAGCTCATCTGCTTCACCACGCCGGACGCGAAGGCACCGGAGAAGTGCTCCTTCATACTCCACAAGAAGCCGGCTGCCGTCCTCAAGTCCGTCATTTCAAAGGACGTTGAAGATGTCGAAATCGCCTTCGACTCCAGCACAGTGGTCTTCACCATCGGCAGGACCACGATGGTCTGCAGGCTCATCGTAGGCAAATATCCCAAATACCGCGATGTCATCCCTCAGAACAATTCCAGCATCCTCAAGATAGACAGGGCTCTCCTCCTGAACACCGTAAGGCGTGTTTCCGTGTGCTGCAACAAGGGCACGAACCACATCAAGATCAGCCTCAAGCCGGGCCAGATAGAAATCACCGCCCAGGATCTGGGATTCTCCATCGCAGCCTACGAGAAGATCGAATGCGACTACAACGGTGACGAGATGTCAATCGGCTTCAAGTCCAACTTCCTCACCGAAATCCTCGCGAACATGAGCTGCGAGACCGTAGTGATGAAATTCGCAGACCCGCGCAGGGCCGCCCTGATCGTACCTTCAGAAGAAGACGTGCAGAGCGACAACGTTTGCGGCATTCTGATGCCTATTCTGGTACAGTAGAAAAACACCGGAGAAATGAATCTGGACCTCAAAAGGCCTCTGCTGTTCTTTGACATCGAAAGCACGGGGCTGAATATCGTATCCGACGGCATAGTCGAACTGAGTTTCGTGAAGGTCTTCCCGGACGGCCACCACGAAGTGAAAACCTGGCGCGTCTGCCCGTGGGACTACAACACCGGCCGCCAGAGGCCGATGGACCCGGGGGCTTCGGCAGTCAACGGCATCAGGGACGAGGACGTCGCAGGGGAAAAGAAATTCATCCAAATCGTGGACGAGGTCGTCGAATGGCTCAGGGACAGCGACCTCGCGGGATTCAATTCCGCCAAATTCGACCTCCCGATGCTCTCCGAGGAGATAGAGAGGGTCAGGGCCTACTGCAAAAGCAGGATTGCTGACCCGAGAGTCCCCCAGGAGAAGAAGCAGATGGCTTCCGGGATGCTCGAGAAAATCGACATCGACCTGCACTCCAAGCTGATGGTCGATGTCCAGACCATCTACCATTATATGGAGCCGAGGAATCTCAAGGCCGCCTACCGTTTCTACTGCGGCGGCGGGGAATTCGAGAACGCCCACTCGGCCGAAGCCGACACGATTGCCACCTATGAGGTGCTGAAAGGCCAGCTCGAGATGTACAAGGAGCCGGACAAATACCACGAAACGGCTTTGAAGAACGACGTGGAGTTCCTGGCGAACGTGGCAGGAAGGCCGAAGACCATCGACTATGCAGGCCGTCTGGTGATGAACAAGAACAACGAGCCTACCATCAACTTCGGGAAGCACAAGGGGAAGACCGCAAGGGAAATCTACGAGACCGAGCCGACCTACTTCGCCTGGATAGAGAACGGAGAGTTCACGATGGACACCAAGCGGCAGTTCGCGCTCCTGAAAGAGCAATTCGACAACGAGCACTTCAGCGAGGCCGTCAGCAGGCTCCAGGACAAATTCAGCAACGGAAAGCTATTCTGACCGGAATATGAACATCATCGTACGCACTGCCGGAGGACACACGACAGTCCGCCCGGACACCACCTGGGAGAAGGACAACGAGGACTTTTACCCGCCGGAGTTCGTAAACGCAATCACCGCCTCCCCCGTGCTCTTCGCCAGAATCTCAAAGCCGGGAAGGAGTGTCGGCGCAAAATTCGCCTCCCGCTACTATGACGCCGTCAATTTCGGCATTCTTCTATATCCCGAAGACCCGGACGGGCTCGAAGGCGAAAGCTATGCCCAGGCGTGCTGCCTCGACCACACCTCATTCCTTCCCACGCCTCTCTTCCTCCCTCTGACCCTCGGTGAGGAGGACAATGAATTCGAACTCAGGAACAACGGTCTGCCGTTCTATTCCTGCACAGGGAAGGATGCCACCGTGCAAGCCATCGAAGAGGCGATAGAAGAGGCCACCAAGATGGTTTACATCAGGACGGGCGACATCATCGCCGTCGAACTCGCGCCGAGGAAGCCCCTCGTCCGCAGAGAGGAGGGCGGGACCCGGGTCAGCGGCAGTTGGTGCGGCAATCCCACCATCGATTTCAGAATCATCTTCTGACAGGCCTGTAATAGAATTTTTCAGCGTTGTCGCCATTGAATATACCGACGAGGTCTGAGAGTATGAGGTCCGGTCTGACGACGCCGGATTCCCAAAAGTCATTGCCTCCGGCAGGGCTCTGTCTCAGAGTGCAGTTCCAGACAGGGTCGCCGCCTCCGGACTCCCTTGCGGCAGCATTGCGTCCGATGACTTCGAGAATGTCCTTGAATATGGGGTTCTCCCTCTCCAGCTGCGGAATCGTGCTGCACCAGCCCACATTCAGCCAGCAGTCGGCTTCGGAAGCAAGCGAGAAAGCCTGCTCCAGGGATATTACGGAAGACTCCCTTCGCCCTTCCACGGCCCCGAGCACGATGCCGCCGGCATCCTCCACGAGATGTGTCATATAGCTCTCCCCGCCGGGAATGAACCACTGGTCAGAATACGGTATATTCATAAGTACCCTGCGGGGGTTTCCGCAGGCTTGGGCGCTGATTCGAAGGTAATTCCCGCTGACCTTTTCCAGGACTGAATCCGCCTCGTGCATCTTCCCTGTCAGGGCGCCGAAGAGACGGACATAAGAGGCCCTTGCAAGAGGATGCGCCTCCAGATGTTCGTTGACGCAAAAGACCCTTATCCCCAAAGAGCGGAGTTTCTTGACAAACCTCGACTCCTCACCTGAAACTGAATATGAAAGGACTAGATCCGGCTCCAGGGAGAGAATCGTCTCGTAGTCCGGGGCCGCATCGTAGCCGATGTCCCTTACCCTGCCTTCTTCCGCCGCGCGCAGGATATTCCCGCTGCAGACGTATTTGAGACCGGAAACGCCTGTGACGACAGAATCGCAGCCTATCGCGTCGAGGAAACCGATGCAGGTCGTGCTCATCACGACGAGACTTCTCAGCGGGGAATCCACATCGAGAGTGTCACGTGAACCGTCGAAGGGAGAGACTGAAACCACCCGGTAAGAAGAGTCCCCCCTTTCCTCGATGAGCAGATAATCGGGAGCCGTCCCGTCTCCTGTCCCGGAACTTTCCTTTCCGCCGGCACATCCGGCAAGAATAAAAGAGAAAAAGAGCAAGGCCTTTATGCAGAAATGTTTCAGCAAAGTTTGCATATTTCAGTCAGATAATGTATATTTGCATTGAAATAGTTTTTTCATAGGTTAAGTTTTAGGTTAGATTAACGGCCGGAGCGTGTTGTGAAACAAGCTCCGGCTTTTGTATAATTATTCTAAATTGTAAGCAAAACGGCACAATATGCTTTCAATATAGTTTGGAACTGACAACATTGCTTACAAATGTCATACTCGCAGTGGGTTCAAAACGGGCCACGACATTGCCCCGGGCATCCACCAGGAACTTGGTGAAATTCCACTTTATGTCAGCTTTGGAAGCATAGTCAGGATCCGTCCTGGAGAGCATCCCTTCGAGGATTTTTGCCTTTTCCCCGCTTCCGAAACCCTTGAATTTCTGTTTGGATTTGAGAAATGTGAAGAGCGGGCTCTCATTTTCTCCATTGACATCGACTTTCGCGAAACGCGGGAAGGTGGTCGAATATTCAGAAGTGCAGAAGCCGTCTATCGAAGCGATGTCTTCCGGAGCGTGCTCCCCGAACTGGTCGCAAGGGAAGTCGAGGATCACGAGCCCTTTGCCGGCATATTTCTCGTACAGGGCCTGAAGGTCCTTGTACTGCGAAGCAAATTCGCAGCGGATTGAGGTATTGACGATCAGCAGCACCTTCCCTTCATATTCGGAGAGGGACACTTCGTTGCCTGACATGTCCTTCACTTTGATGTCGTAGATGCTCTGAGCCGGGGCGGACAGCCCGCACAGAGCGGCCGCCGCAGTCATCAGGATATTCAGAATCAATCTTTTCATAGCAACTGATGTTTCTTATTCAGGAGAGACGGATGGAGGTCAGAGAGTGAAAACGGCCGACATGCTGGTCCTCGGAAGCGTTTGCAGGTCAGTGACTTCCTTGGCGGTGAGGCCCTGTTCGAGAGGAATCCTCTTCAGCGCTTCGGCGGATGCGGCGAAGGCGAGGGCGGGAGTGTTGTTGTTCTCGCTCAGATGGCAAAGGAATATGTGCCTGAGGCCCGGATGCCAGATCTCCCCGACAGCCTCGGCGCATTCGTGGTTGCCCAGATGGCCGTTACCCCGGGATATTCTCATCTTCAAGTCCTGCGGATAAGGCCCGTTGAACAGCATCTCGCGGTCGTAGTTGGATTCTATGACGACAGCGTCCGCCCTGGCTGCATAGCCGGCGGCCTCTTCAGTCACCCTGCCCGCATCGGTCATCAGGAAGAAACTCCTGCCGCGCCAACGGATGAAATAGCCGACCGTCTGGGTCGCGTCGTGGGGAACCACGAAACAGCTGACCAGCGGACAGTCTTCCGGGGAATCATAGATGCCGGTCAGGATCGGTTCGGCCTCCCCTTCCCTGACGATATGCCTGCAGGGTTCTATCCAGTCCCTGGTAAAGACGTGGGAGGAAAGCGCCCTGTGCAGGGTCTCGGTCGCATAGACCGGGACGCGGAGATGCTTGCAGTAGGACCCGAGATGCCGGATGTGGTCGAGGTGGTCGTGGGTGACAAGCACGCACCTGACCATCTGGTGGGAATATCCCAACATCATCAGGTTCTTCTTCAAAGTCCTGAAACTGACTCCTGCATCAATGAGAATCCCGCTGACTCCGTCGGTAAGAAGATAGCAGTTTCCGCTGCTTCCGCTGGACAGGCTGACGAACTTCAACATCACTTATCCTCCTCACAGTATTTGGAAATGACCGCATAGGCATCGCCCACGCCGAGCTCGCCCGCCCTTGAAAGGTCGATGCAGCCCTTTTCCCTGTCCTTCAGGTAAATCAGGACGAGGCCCCGGTTGAAATAGGCATCCCCCATATAAGGATAGAGGGAGATGGCTTCGGTGAAACTGTCAACCGACTCCACGAACTTGCCGGAGAGACAGTAGAGATTGCCGAGATTGAATTTGAAATAAGGGATTCCCGGCAGGAGCCTGTCGGCAGTCTCGATGTCCGATATGGCTTCCGTGTAGTCATAGGTCCGGCTCACCCTGTCCCTTACCCTGGCCCTGGTGGTACCCTTGTCGTCCATCGTCAGGGTCTGGACATTGTTCTCGATGGATGAGATGAAGTCAATCATCTCCGAGCGGAGGACTCCCCTGTTGAGCAGGTAGAAGGCCTTGTAGTATTCGGCATATTCACCGGAGGCCGTAGCGGAGACCGCCTGGTCGAAGCACTCGAGAGCCGCCGCGAACTGCTTGTGCCTGAGGTTGTCAAGCCCGCGCAGGAACATCCTGTCCGCATCCGTCATCGAGTTGGACTCCCCTGCTGACAGATAGGTGTCGCCGAAGAGGGAGAACTCCGCCTCTGCCGCAGGTACGGAACGGCCGAGCGTGTCGGAATTGGTGATGGCAACCATCACCGGAGCGTCGCTGATGAACTTGTCCAGGAGAGGATGTTCGTAGCGATTCCGCAGAGCCACATTGACATTGTCCCTGCGGGAGGACATCACGAATTTGTACATCGGCTTCAGACGGATGTTGATGTCCCTGTCCTGGAGGAGTTCGTTGTCGAAGCCCTTCTTGGCGAAATCCGCATCCAGGGCGAGCAGCGAGCTGTACTTCTTCGTAGTGTCCGCGAAGGAACCTGCGTCGGTGGCGTTCTTGTCGCGGTACTCCTTGACCTTTTTCTGGGCGGTATCGTAGTCCTGCCTGGAGGACTTGGTCCGTCCCAGCATATTCTTTACGTAGGACCTGTTCAGGTAGGCCTTCGCGAAATCAGGGTAGAGTTCGATGGCCTTGTCATAGTCGTCCAGAGCATCTTCCCAGCGCTCCATCTCGCAGAAATAGGAGGCGCGGTTGAAATATGCCAGGACATTGTCGGGGTTGATGCTGATGACATGGTCCATGTCGGAGAGGGCGTCCTCGAAATTGCCTATACGAGCGTTGATGAGACTGCGGTTGTAGAGGGTGAGGGCGTTGCCGGGTTCATCCTTCAGCACCCTGTCAAAGTCTTTCATCGCCGAATTGTAGTCATTCAACTCAAAGTACATCAAGGCCCTGTTGAAGTAGGCGAAGGTGTTGGTGGAGTCCAGGCTGATTGCCATATCCATGTCGGAGAGGGCGGAGGAAAAGTCCTTCCTGTCGGCGTGGAGACGGCCTCTCCTGATGTAGCCCTCCGGGTCGAAACGGTCGAGCTTGATCGCCCTGTTGTAGTCCTCGAGGGCGGCGGTCGTGTCGTTCAGGAAGAGATAGCTCGCTCCCCTGTTGAGATAGGCGGAAGGGTCGTCCGGTTCCTTGACAATATAGTAGTTGAAATCCTCGACCGCCTTGTCGAACTGCTGGGAGAGGAAATATGTCACGCCCCGGCTGTAGTAGAGTCCGTTGAGACCCGGCCGGAGGGACATCGCCTTCTCCAGGCTTTCGAGGGCCTCGTCGTACTTGCCGGAGCGGCTCAGGGTGATGGCGCGGAAATGATAGCCGTTGGTGAACACGGGATTCAGCCGGACGGAGGTGTCGAAATCGGTCTGGGCGCCGCGGATGTCGCCGAGATTGTACTTGGCTATACCCCGGTAGAAGAAGGTCCAGCAGTCGGTGGTGTCAAGACGGGCCAGGATGTTGAACTGCGAAATGGCATCCGAATACCTGTTCTCCGAAAGTGCCAGCCTTCCCCTGAAGGCGAACACATCCTTGTCGTACTGTGCGTTGCACAGCACGGAAAGGCTCAGGAACGTAACGATGACAAGGAAACACTTTCTCATAAAGGGAAGGCTTTTTCTCGGCTTCTTGGAATTTACAAATATAGCAAAAGTTTTCGCCGTATGCGATAATGAAAGTTACCAAAACTATGCCTATATTTGTAGATTATGAACAAAGACGCATTGAACAGCATTTCCAAGTCGGTTCTGGCACTCTTCATCCTGCTGACGGCGCAGTTTGCCGTTCCCGCCCAGGTGAAGGAGGCCAAGACCGTCCCTTCCGGAAGAAATGCCGAGAAAATAATGACTGAAGAAAAAATCCGCTACGGCGTCGAATTTCTGTCGGACACGACTTTCGGAGGCAGGGCCACAGGTTCCAGAGGGGCCTCCGAGGCCGCTTTCTGGATAAGCAGATGTTTCATGGACGCAGGGCTGATGGCCATGTCGGGCAGCTATTCACAGTCATTCCGCATCGGAGATGATATCGGTCACAACATAATCGGCTTCATGCCGGGAGCGAGGAGAGGCGAACGCGAGACCTACGTCGTGCTGACCGCGCATTACGACACCTACGGCTCACTGGACGGAAAAATCCTCCCGGGCGCCGACAGCAACGCCTCGGGCGTGGTCGCCTTGACCGGCATCGCCGACATGCTCAAGTATATGAAGGACCTGGGGAGACTCTACGGAAGCAACATCATCTTCCTGGCGACAGATGCCAAGGAGAGGAGCAGCGCAGGAGCGGAGGCTTTTATGAACGCCCTTGAAGAAGGCCTGTTCTGTGATCCGATCAGCCAGCAGGTTATCGACAAGAAGCAGATCAAGTCCGTCGTGGTCCTGGACATCCTCGGAGCGACACTCGAGCCCATCCACAAAGGGAGGAAGGACTATCTCATAATGCTCGGTTCCGCCGGGGAGAAATACGACCTGAGCAGTGCCAACGGCAACCCGGGTCTGGGACTCGACCTCGGTTTCGATTACTACGGAAGCAAAAGTTTCACCCAGATGTTCCACCACAACAGCGGAGACCAGAGGATATTCTTCGCGGGAGGGCTGCCTGTGACGCTGTTCACTTCCGGCATCACGAGAAAGACCAACAAAGTGGATGACGACTGGGAAAGCCTCAACTACGAGGTTTTCCGCAAAAGGATTGTCCTCATATTCCATTGGCTTACCAAAATTTTGTAACTATGAAAGAATTCAGGAAAATGATGAAGCGCTACATCGCTCCATTCAAGAAATATCTCGTCGGCTCCGTTGTCCTGAACATACTGTCCGCGATTTTCAACGTATTCTCCTTCGCCATGATCGTGCCGATGCTGAGAATCCTGTTCAGGATGACCGACAACACCTATCCGTTCACGCCCTGGTCCCAAATCAGGGAGATGCCTTTGAGGGATATGGGCGACGCAGTGATGGACAACATCTACCACGCCCTGGAAAGCGCGATAGCCACCTTCGGGGAGCCGAAGGTCCTCCTGATGCTCTGCCTGTTCCTGATTTTCATGACCGCCCTCAAGACCGCCTGCTACTTCGGTTCGGCCGGAGTCCTCGTGCCGATCAGGGCCGGAATCGTCAAGAACATCAGGAAGGAGATCTACGACAAGATTCTGTCTCTCCCGATAGGATTCTTCTCCGAAGAGCGCAAGGGTGACATCATCGCGAGGATGAGCGGAGATGTCCAGGAGGTGGAGACCTCGGTCGCCGGGTCGATCGAGATGCTCATCAAGAATCCTATCCTGATTTTCATCTACTTCGTCGCGATGGTCCTCATCAGCTGGCAGCTCACCCTGTTCACAATCATATTCGCGCCGGTGATGATTTGGGTGATGGGCGTCGTCGGCAAGAATCTGAAAAAGAAATCCCTTGACGTGCAGACCCTCTGGAGCGAAGTGATGTCCCAGGTAGAGGAGACGCTGGGCGGACTCAGGGTCATCAAAGCCTTCATTGCGGAGAAGAAGATGTCCGAAAGGTTCGACAACGTGACCGAACAGATGAAGAAGAAGACCGAGAGGGTTTCCCTGCGCCAGGCTTCCGCACATCCGGTCAGTGAATTTCTGGGGACAGTCCTCATCACCATCGTCCTTTTCTTCGGCGGCCTGCTGATTCTCGGAGGCAAGTCGATTGTGGACGCTCCCATATTCATTTATTATATGGTCATCCTCTACAGCATCATCAACCCTATCAAGGATTTCTCCAAGGCAAGCTATGCCATTCCCAAAGGAATGGCTTCGATGGAAAGAATCAACAAGGTTCTTGAGGCTGAGAACGACATAGTCGAGGCTGCCGAGCCGAAAGTCCTGAAAGGCTTCAACGACAGGATTTCCTTCAACAATGTCTCATTCAGGTACCCTGACGGCCAGAAACTGATTCTCGACGACGTCTGCCTGGACATCCCCAAGGGCAGGACAATCGCAATCGTGGGCGCTTCCGGTGCCGGAAAATCCACGCTGGTCGATCTGATTCCGAGATTCTACGACCCGGCTTCCGGTTCGATCACGATAGACGGAATCGACATCCGGGAGGCCAGCCTCAAGAGCCTGAGGGGACTCATCGGAAATGTCAACCAGGAGTCCATACTGTTCAATGACACGATTTTCAACAACATAGCCTTCGGGGTTGAAGACGCCTCACGCGAGGATGTCATCGCCGCTGCCAAAATCGCCAACGCCCACGACTTCATAATGGAGAAGGAAGGCGGCTACGATTTCGTGATAGGAGACCGTGGCATCAAGCTCTCCGGCGGCCAGAGGCAGAGGATAAGCATCGCAAGGGCGATTCTAAAGAATCCTCCGATCCTGATTCTCGACGAGGCCACCGCTTCCCTTGACACAGAGTCGGAGAAGATTGTCCAGGAAGCCCTGGAAAGGTTGATGTCAACCAGGACGACCATCGCCATCGCCCACAGGCTTTCGACCATCCGCAATTCCGACGAAATCATCGTCCTCGACGAGGGCCGGATTGTGGAAAGGGGCAGGCACGAGGAACTGCTGGCGCTCAACGGACACTACCGCAGGCTCAACGATATGCAGGCCCTGTAGGGACCTCGGCGGAGATTTCACAAAGACTATTGGCACAAGCAATGAAAACAGTGAAAAGAATAAAGGTTCCTTTCATCGAAGGACTTGAGAAGATGAGCCTCCGGGAACTTGACCTGGCGATGGAGAAGGGAGCGGCGAAATTCGCCGTAAGCGAGAACAACTGGCCGAAGGAGGCCCCATATTCACCGGACTGCTGCGGTTCGGTCGCAAGGACTGCCTCCCACCTTGCCGTGCTGTTCCACGTCAGGGGGCTGGACATCCGCGCGACGGAGCTGGAAGACAACGGGAGAAGCTGGGAGGACAGCTGCTGCGAGTTCTTCGTGACCGATCCCTATGACGGCACCTACTACAACTTTGAACTGACCTGCATAGGAAGCCTTCTTTCCTCAAAAAGGAGGAGCAGGCTCGACAGCACCCTCAGGGAGCCGGAAGAGGTGGCGAGAGTCATCCGCCATTCCTCTCTTCCGCACGAAAGGATGGAAGAGAGCGGAAGAATCTTCGCCTGGACTGCGGCGATGCTGATTCCCTATGACCTCATCGGGATAGACAAGGACTTCATCCCTGTCAGCGTCAGGGGCAACTTCTACAAGTGCGGCGACCTCACCGCACATCCTCACTTCCTCAGCTGGAACCCGGTCGGGACTCCGAAGCCGGACTTCCACAGACCTGAATACTTCGGAGAACTGATTTTGAGATAGTCCCAAGCGTAAAAAAGGAAGGCCTATGGCAAAAAGCAACAGACTCGCTCTTGTATTATTCCTGGTTTATCTTGCAGGAGTAGCCTATTGCTGTTTCGGTTCATTCAGCGGGATGCCCCTGCCGGCTCCGTCCCTAATCGGCATCCCGACCGACAAGATTCTGCATTTCATAATGTTCTTCCCCTTCCCCGTCCTGTGCTACCTTTCATTCGACAGGCACACGAACAGGCCGTGGCAGGCAGTTCTCCTGTCCGTGATAGTGTTCATCACCGGATGTATGGTCGCAGCCGGGACTGAGATAGGGCAATCCTTCCTCCAGTACCGTTCCTGCGACATCAAGGACTTCGCCGCGGACGTCATAGCCCTTGCCGTCTCATCTTCGCTCACCCTCTACCTCGACATCAGAAAGATGAAGAAGTAAAAAATACAATATCCTGCCGACAATGAATATGAAAACCTTCCTCGGGTCGCTGGCCCTCGTACTTCTCACCCCGCTCTGCATCCACGCCCAAAACAGCAAGGCCCTTTTCAAGGAGGCCTGCGATTCCTTGACGGTCCTGATGAAGGAGCGTTCGAGCGTGACCTGCTGTTTCAATGTCCTCAAGCATTTTGAATCCGGAAAGACTCTCCACCTGAGATTCTCGGTCGAACTGGGGGACTACCCGTGGAGGGAGGAGGAAGTCAGCTGGTTCAAGCAGACCTTCGAGACTGTCCTGCCGGCAAAATATTCAGGATACAGGGTCGGTAACGTCACCGTCGCAGGCAACCCTATCGAGAACTACATCACGGCTTCTGCGGGCAACGACGGTTCCCCTGCCCCGGCATCATTCCGAAGGGAGGACCCGCGGGATGAGGGCATATTCATAAAGCGCGTCGGGGAAATGGACTTCGACAAGGGCCTTTCCGGCCGCACTGTCGCCCTATGGCAGAGCCACGGAAGGTACTATGACGAGGAGAAGGACAGCTGGGACTGGCAGAGGGCTCCCCTCTTCCAGACAGTCGAGGATATGTACACTCAGACCTACGTGCTGCCTTTCCTGATTCCGATGCTCGAGAATGCCGGGGCCTACGTGATGACTCCGCGCGAAAGGGACATCCAGACCAGGGAGGTGATTGCGGACAACGATCCGGCATTTTCCGGCAGGAGGCCAGAGGGGGTACGCGTCGAAGGCAGATATTCGGAACACGGCGAATGGAGCGACGCAGGAAGCGGATTCGCCGACAAGAAGCTCACCTACACCGGCATCGAAAACCCTTTCACAATGGGGACTTCCAGACAGGCCGCCTGCGGTTCGGACAGGACCTTCGCAGTCTGGGAGGCGGATTTCCCGCAGCGCGGTGAATATGCCGTCTATATCTCCTACACAAGCCTTCCAAACAGCAGCAGCTGCGCCCGCTACAGCGTCAGCCATCTCGGAGGTACAAGCGAATTCATAGTGAACCAGAAGATGGGCGGAGGCACCTGGATCTACCTCGGAACCTTTGAATTTGAGGGGAAGGGGGCCGTGACCCTGTATTCAGAAGCCCCGAAAGGCTTCGACTGTCCGGACGATGCCTGCGTCACGGCAGATGCAGTGCGTTTCGGAGGCGGAATCGGGAAGATAGCGAGGGGACGTTCAGACAGGCCCGTCTGTGAATATGCGACCTCTGGAATGCCTTCCTTCTGCGAAGGCGCAATCTACTGGATGCAGTGGGCGGGAGCGGACTCCACCCTGCTCGCACCGGAAGAAAGGGACTATGCAAGGGACTACTCGCGCAGGGGCGCCTGGGTCGGATGGATGTCAGGCGGTTCGAGGAGCAATCCCGATGCCGAAGGTCTCGGAATCCCTGTGGACCTCTCACTTGCCTTCCATACGGATGCCGGAGTCACCCCGGACGATTCCATCATCGGCACCCTGGCCATCTACACTTTGAAATGCGACGAAAGCGAGGCCCTTCCGAACGGAGAAGGAAGGCTTCAGGCCAGGACCTATGCGGACTTCGTCCAGACCCAGACCGTCGGCGACATCAGAAGCACCTTCAATCCTCAATGGAGCAGAAGAGGGCTCTGGGACAGGTCCTACAGCGAATCCCGCACGACCACGGTCCCGGGACTCCTGGTGGAACTTCTCTCCCACCAGAATTTTTCCGACATGAAGTTCGGCCTGGACCCGAGCTTCCGTTTCGTGGTATGCCGTGCGATTTACAAAGGAATGCTCAAGTACCTCAGTTCAAGGTACGGCTGCCCTTATGCGGTCCAGCCCCTGCCTGTCCGCTCTTTCAGCACGGCCTTCGAACAGAAGCCTTCGCGTGAGGGGAAGAACGAAATCACCCTCAGCTGGAAGGCCGCCATCGACTCTCTCGAGCCTACGGCGGTGCCGGAAGGATATATTCTTTACACCCGCGTCGATGACGGGGCATTCGATTCCGGGAAGGTCCTGAAAAAGACAAGCCGGAACGGGGAGACTATCTCGGCCAAAGTGTCCGTCACTCCGGGCCACATCTACAGCTACCGGATAGAGGCTTTCAACGACGGAGGGAAGAGTTTCCCTTCCCCGACCCTGAGCGTCGGCATTCCGAAAGGCTTCAAAGGCAGCACGGCCCTTGTCGTGGACAACTTCACGAGGGTGTCGGCTCCGGCCTGGTTGGATTCCCCGCAGATAGCCGGCTTCGACTCGAATTTGGACGGAGGCGTCCCGTACATCAGGGAAATCGGCTTCATCGGGGAGCAGTACCAGTTCAAACGTGAAATGCCGTGGATGAGCAACGAGAACCCGGGGTTCGGCGGTTCCTACATCGACAAGGCCGGGACCGTCTATGCCGGAAACAGCCTCGACAACACCGTCGCCCACGGGAAAGCCCTGATGGAGGCCGGTTTCGCATTCCATTCCGTGACATCCGAGGCCTTCGACCTTTCTTCCGCCAAAGGCGACTCGATGGTGGACATCGTCTGCGGCAAGCAAATCAGCACGGTCGTGGGCATCAGTGAAGGGAGGGTCTCCCACACGGTCTTCCCTGCGTCTATGCAGAAGACGATCCGTGAATATACCTCAGCGGGCGGAAACGTCCTCGTCTCCGGGGCCTACATCGGCACTGACATCTGGAGCGGCATCTACCCTGTCGAAAAGGACAGCATAGCCCTCGAAGAAGGCAAGAAATTCGCCCAGGATGTGCTCGGCTACAAATGGATGACAAACTACGCCAGCAGGTGCGGCGAAGTCTGGCCTATGACGAACAAGGGCTTCGATCTCGCATCGCGTATCGGCAAAATCAAATTCCATCAGGAGAAGAACGCCAGCATCTACAACGTCGAGACTCCGGACGGCATCGTCCCTTCTTGCGGCAACAGCCATTCAGTGCTGCGCTACACGGACACCAACATCTCAGCCGCCGTCTTCTACAACGCAAAGAAATACCGCACGGCCTGTTTCGGTTTCCCTCTCGAGACCTTGACAAAACAGGAGGACATCAATTCGGTGATCCGCGCCGTAAGCGATTTTTTCGGAGCCGAATGATGTCCTTCCCGGATTGTCCCTGAAGGAGGGAGACTATTTCTTTCCTTTCAGAAGCACTTCACGCATCTTCTGATTGAGTTCGGCGTTTTCCATCACTCCGCTGAACTTCCAGGCCGATGCACCGTAGGCATAGATGATGACCGGGGTGCCGGTGTGGCCGGTGGTGGTGTACTTTACACCGATCCCGCTGTCGCCCAGATGGAAATCCTTGTTGGCTGAGACCAGGGAAGCGCCGCCGGTGTCGTGGTCGGCAGTGACGATGACCAGAGTGCCCTTGTGGGTGTCGGCATAGTCCATTGCTGCATTGACAGCCTTGTCGAACTCTTCCATCTCGAAGAGCATCTGCTCGGTGTTGTTGGCATGGGCGGCATGGTCGATGTGGGAACCCTCGGCCATGATGAAGAAGCCTTTCTTGTTGTCGCCCAGAAGGTCCAGAGTGTGTTTGAGACAGTCTGCGAGGAAGTCAGAATCACGGTCGATGACCATCGGATAGCTGCCCTCGTCGAAGAGACCGAGAACCGGAGCGTCGAGGCTTGTCAGCGAATAGAAAGCTTCAGGAGTCTCGTACACCTTCATTCCGGCTGCCTCTGCCTTGTCCAGCATTGTGCCGTCTTCCCATTTCTCGGAAGTGAACCTCTGGCGGCCTCCTCCGAGAATCACGTCAGGGACGAAGGCGATCAGGTCTTCCTCAATCTGGCGGAAATTGCTGCGGCTTTCGGTGTGGGCATAGAAAGCGGCAGGGGTGGCGTCCAGAAGGTCTGATGTGACAAGGAGACCGACGGACTTGCCTTCCTTCTTCGCAGCTTCGGCGATGGACTCAAGTTTGGTCCCGTCAGGCAGCATTCCGAGCATGGTGTTGTTGGTTTTGTGTCCCACTGCCAAAGCAGTACCGCCGGCTGCCGAATCGGTCACGCGGCTGTTCAATGAATATGTCTTCGAAATGCCTACGAACTGAGCTCTGTCGAAACATGTCGGCTCATAGTTACGGTCAACCATCCACGCGCTCGAGACTCCGAGTCCCATACCGTCTCCGATAAGGAGGATGATTTTGTCAACCTTTTCATTCTTGGGCGCATTGTCTTTTGCAACAGATGGTGCCAGCACCATCATGGCAGAAAATAAAACACAAATTATCCTTTTCATATAAAACAGATTAGTTGATGTCTTCATTGCAAATCTCAATACTGCAGGCCCTGATGTGGGCATCTTCGGATGCTCCGAGCCCAAGCAGGCAATCAGCCGCAGAGGCTGTCCGGAAAACAAGCGCAAGTCTGGTCCATTCGTCGCTTTCGAAGCAAAAACCTTGCCTCGCAATCCTCTTCCCGCCAAGCGCATCCTTCACCTCAAGAGTCCCCGTACCGCGTACTTCAGCCTCGAAAACGAACTGTCCGGCAGGCAGGTACAGGCCCTGGGTGAGGGAGCCTCCGGCACGTGCGTAACCGAATCCAGCGCCTGCTCCGGAATCCCCTTCACAGGTCCAGTAGGCATAGCCGTCCGAGAAATCGGTATTGATGAAGGAGGTACTGGAATGCAGCCCGCAGTCCGTCACGAAATTGGTCGGTTTGACGCAGAGAATGTCGCAGGCGCTCTGATAGTCGTTGCCCAGAATCCTGAAATTCATCACAGGGGCATAGTCGTCCTGTTCCGCATTGTTGAAAGGCTTTCCGTCAAAAGGATTGTCACACCAGGTGCCGACGGAATGTCCACCCCTGAGCACGCAGTCATAGACTTCGATGCTGTCGAGAAGCTGCTTGCAGAGGTCCGGATTGGTGCTTCCCCACGGAATTATCGCGATGGCCTTTCCGCCGCCGCTCTTGCCGGAATTGATGTAGCTGTGTTCGACAAGTAGGTTCCTGACGGAATGGTCGGCCTCGTCCTCATCATATCTCCAAGGGCTGTTCTTGCCTCTCGGATCACGATAGCTGTTGCAAAGGACTATGGCGTCGTCATTGGAGTCAAAGACTATCCTTTCGATGCGCACGTGGTTCACTCCCTGGGCGAAACTCAGTCCGTCACCGCTGACGCACCTGACCTCGTGCATTTTCATATTGCCTATGAATATGTGGTCGTCCCCATAGAAGCTCGTGTGGTAATTGCTGGCGCGTATCTGGTCAAAGTCGGTCAGCTCGATGTAGCTGCAGTTCTCCGCAGCGAGGGCGCAGATGTGAATCCGGTCGCTGCAGGTTGAAGCGTAGTGGCTCCAGTCCGGATTGGAGGACCACGGATCGGCCATCCTGATTACTCCCGGGCCCGTCACCTTGATGTGGTCTGCGCCATTGGCCTGGATCAGAGGCATATTCACGAAGAGGCAGTGTGTCCACGGGCAGCCCGGGATATCGAAATCGTGTCCGAAGGACGGGACGTAGGAATAGTCCCTTATGTCATAGGACTGCCAGAGGACGGCATTCTCTTCGATGTGGAACTCGACGTTGCTCTTCAGATGGAGGTTGGTGGCCACATAGCGTCTCCCTTGCGGAGAATCGTCTCCCGGAAGCACCACCCGTCCGCCGCCGGCCTTGAAACAGGCGTCTATGGCCTTTTGGATGGCACGGGTGTCATCGGTAAAGCCGTCGCCCTTCGCGCCGTAGCGAAGCACGCTGAAATCCTTGTCCGGGAGCTCGAAACGGTAAGGATTGCTGGTGAAATCCATCCAGTTCGAGATATAGAAAGGCCGGTCAAGCGGCTTGATGTTGCCTGCGGAATCCTTGAGCACCGTCAGGAAGCGGGTGCTCAGATGTGTCATACGGCCCCCGAGCCTGGAATTCGGAAGGTCGGCTATTTCAAACGAAGCGGAGACAGGACACTGGCAGAGCAGTTCGAGGGACTGGACCGGAGCGCCCTCGTCCGCGAGGGGATATTCATAGATGCAGATTGATGAATATGCAGAAACATCTTCCTCCCTGATACTGCCGCAGATGCGGACATTGAGGCTGTCGGCCGTGCAGGACTCCACCTTGCCGGCATATTCGACAATCGCTTCCTCCCTTTCGAAGCGGATCTGGTCTATCACCCATTTGCCGCGCTTGGAGTCGAGCGGAGTGATCGAGAAGGATTTGAGATGCCCCGTCGCCTCAGGACAGTCGGAGACATTGAAGTAGTAGGCCTTCATCCCGCTCCGCGGCTCGATGGCGAAGTCCTTGCTCCCCTGCGCTTTGTCCGTTGTCCATTCGAGCCTTACCCTGGAGGCCGCCGAGCGGTTCGCCATCACCACGAAGAAGGTGTTCCTTTGGGCGTAGAAGTCTGAAGGGCTGTTGCCCAGCGGCGGACTGTAAGACCTGTTCCGGCTGCCGCCGAGGTCGCAGGAAACCAGAGACTCCCCTTTCCTGAACCTGTAGATCAGGGCATCGTTCTTCCAGCCGACCTTGCCCTCCGAAAGGGCGAAGACCTCTTCGGAGCCCGGAATCATGAAGGCGAGATCCATAGGCTTGCCGAAACGCAGTCCATCCAGGACGAAATCCCGTCCCTGGTTCCATAACTCGCCGGAATCGCACATCAGGGAAATCTCGATTTTCTCAACCCTGTCCACCGCTTTTGTACCGGTGAAATCGAACATCACGTTCCGCCAAAGGCCGGGGATGATTTTGGCAGTGCCCTCGGCATAGCTGTTCCGGCCGTAAATCCTCATCCTGAGGTACTGGTTCATGTCAGGCCCCTGCTGGGTGAAGACCGCCAGCTGGGCTACCGGAACGGAACTAAGGTCTTCAGGAACGGCGAAAACCTTGCTGACCGTGCGCCACTCATTGGCAGGAATCCCCTCTTCCGGGGCTACGTACAGGACGGAACTGCCCTGATGCGGCCGGATGTGGAAGACTGCCGCGTTGTCCTGTGACAGGGTCAGGCGAGTTTCAGCGGTGAATCCGTCCAGGTCGGGACTTTCAAAGCCTGCGAGCAGAGTGTCCTGCATTATCGAAATTCTGTTGCTGTACTCAGTGACCAGGTCCTGGGCGGCGGCTCCGGACTGGCTCCATATCGCGAGACACGGCATCAGGAGTAGAACCTGAGCGATCCGCTTGTTGAAGAATTGCTTTCCGAACATAGGGCTGGATTGGTTATTGTCATTATGCGGGTATGTTCAATTTTTGTTCAAGGAGTCGCCGGCCACATATTCATCCGCAGGCGCAAGGTCAGGAATCCGGCAGCCTGTCATTGCCGTGATGACGGCAGGGAGCCAGGCGGAAACAGCCGCAGGACAATCGCCGTAATGCGCGAATATGTACCTAACATTCAACAACTTAAAGACATCAATTCCAAAGTTGGAGGATCTATGGCCAAGTCGGTCACCCCGCCGGAGAGATTGTCACCATAGTACTCTCCGGCAAGACAAATGTAAACAAATCTTTTCAAACTTTCTTATTTGGCAAGGAGGAACTTGCTGCCGTGGGCTCTCTGGCGGTCCGCTTCCAGGTCCCTGCCGGCTCTGAGGAATGCTGCGATGTCAGCCCTTGTAACGCTTACACAGAATCATTCGGGGAAGACCGTTTCCTCAGCGATGGAACGGAGTCGTGCGGCAGTCGTTTCATCCAAACCGCAGCAGCCGACTGCTCCTGAATATGCCGGCGGCATCAGGGCAATGCGGACAGCGACCCGCGGCAAGGCTTTTGCGGGAATATGCGGCTGCAGATTCAAGATTCCTGTCAAATAAATCAGGATTCTTATTATTTTTGTAAAAATGATTCGAAAATATGAAAAAGTATTCCAGCCTGCTGTTTCTGGCCATCCTGACCATAGTGTCCGCCGCCGGATGCAAGACAAATGACGACCCGGACAATACGGTGGTCACGCCTCCGGAAGAGAAACCCCACAAGGTCAACAGAACTCCTTGGAGAGAGACAGGCTTGACTGACAGCCGCTACGCCTACATTGCCAATGACGATGTGCAGATTGGAGTGGATCTCGAAAGAGGTGGAGGAATATTCCACTTCTCCACCCGCAAATACAAAGTCAACAGGCTGAACCACGCCGATGAGGGCCGCTTCATCCAGCAGTCCTACTACGGCAATGACGGCATTACCTACTGGTGGGCAAGCAACCAGTGGACCTGGAATCCAATCCAGGGCGGAGGATCGGACGGACAGAGCGCCGTGGTGAAGAAATCGAAGCTCACCGACAGCACGATAATGGTGGTCACGACTCCGAGGCAGTGGGGACGTACCACCCTCGACGGCCCTTGCGAACTCGCGGAGGACTGCGAGATGACAGAGATGATCACGCTTGTAGGCAAGTACGCCGTACTTGATTTCACATTCAAATATTCAGGTGACAAGGATCTTGGAACACGCAGCCAGGAAGTGCCGGCATTGTTCTGTGACTGGGACCTCGGCCGCTTCGCAAGATACACCGGGACAGAACCGTGGACCGGTGACAAACTCACTGTGACCGTTCCGGGCGTTCTCTCGGGCATTTCCAACCCGAACAAGGCTTCAATCCAGAGCGAGGAATGGTGCGCCTACGTCAACTCAAAGGACTACGGCATCGGCCTGTACACACCGGGAACCAACACGGCGGTCTATTACACTGCCGGAGCCGGCCCGGGCGGAGCCACTTCCGGTTCCTGCTCGTATTTCGCTCCGATCAGGAGCCTGCACATCGAGCCGGGTTTCGTGCTCAACTACAAGGCCTACCTGACCATCGGCACGCTCGACGAGATGCGTGAAACCTTCAAGGAAATCCACGACAGCATCTCTCTCGAAGAGTAGCCTGCGCGCAGACCCCGCCGGACAGAGTCCGCAGCGGGCGGCATCAGCAAGATTATCCGTCAAGGAATATATCTGGGGATGACCAGGGTGTCAATCGACACGAAGGTCATCCTCTTTCATATTATTCCGGCCAGCCCGGCATTCCCGGGACGGATGAACGAATGAGGGGGAGAGAGGGGCACAAACAAAAAAACGGCCGGGACAATCACTTGCGCCGGCCGCCACACTTAATACAAACCTAATTATGAATAAACGTAGAAATTGAAGTTATTCCATAGTCAGTTCAGTATTATCTTTGATAAAACCCAAATAACTAACCAATTCGCATTAACTATATTCATTTTCCGTGCCAAAGTCAATTTTGTTCTGCCTAAAAATCAAAAACCTCGTTAAAAAACGCAAAAAACAAATCATTTTGAAGTCGTTTTCCCAAAGATGCGCCGGCCGATTTCCGACATATTCCTTCTTTTTTGTTCAAATCGTTTTATCTCAATAATTTACGCCGGATTGGCTCAAAGTTTGCAGGCAGGATTCGCGCACCTCGGTAAAGGCCCCGGAAAGGTGAAAAACTATTGACCAGATTATTGGTCATCGTATTGAGATATTCGAGTTTTTTTCCGAAATTTGCGTGGCTTTACCAGAAGAAAGAGTTTTAGTTAAACATATAAAACATATTCAGCATTATGCCAAAGATGGATTTGAGCAACTATGGTATAAAGAACGTCAAAGAAGTTCTTTACAACCCATCTTACGAAGTTCTCTACAACGAAGAGACCAAACCGGGTCTTGAAGGTTACGAGAAAGGTCAGGTGACCGAACTCGGTGCCATCAATGTGATGACCGGAATCTACACCGGCCGTTCTCCTAAAGACAAGTACATTGTAATGGACAAGAACTCCAAGGACACCGTTTGGTGGACATCAGAGGAGTACAAGAATGACAACCATCCACTTTCAGAGAAGAACTGGAAAGTTGTCAAGAAACTCGCCCAGAAGCAGCTCTCCGGCAAGCGCCTTTTCGTGGTTGACGGATTCTGCGGAACCCACAAGGACACCAGAATGAAGGTCCGCTTCATCATGGAGGTTGCCTGGCAGGCCCACTTCGTCACCAATATGTTCATCCGTCCTCAGAATCAGGAGGAGTTCGACCAGGAGCCTGATTTCGTAGTTTACTGCGCAGCAAAAGCCAAGGTCGAGAACTACAAGGAACTCGGTCTCAACTCAGAGACCTGCGTCGCATTCAACGTCACTTCAAAGGAGCAGGTAATCCTCAACACCTGGTACGGCGGCGAAATGAAGAAGGGTATGTTCTCAATGATGAACTACTACCTTCCTCTCAAGGGCATCGCTTCAATGCACTGCTCTGCAAACACAGACCTCAACGGCGAGAACACCGCCATCTTCTTCGGTCTCTCCGGAACCGGCAAGACCACCCTTTCAACCGACCCTAAGCGTCTTCTCATCGGTGACGACGAGCACGGCTGGGACAACAAAGGTATCTTCAACTTCGAAGGCGGCTGCTATGCAAAGGTCATCAAACTTGACAAGGAGTCAGAACCGGACATCTACAACGCCATCCGCCGCGACGCACTCCTCGAGAACGTGACCGTTGATGAGAAGGGTATCATCGATTTCAACGACAAGAGCGTTACCGAGAACACCCGTGTTTCTTACCCTATCTATCACATCAACAACATCGTCCGTCCTAAGTCACAGGGCCCGGCTGCAAAGCAGGTCATCTTCCTTTCAGCTGACGCATTCGGTGTTCTTCCTCCGGTTTCAATCCTTACCCCTGAGCAGACCAAGTACTACTTCCTCTCAGGATTCACCGCAAAACTTGCAGGTACCGAGCGCGGTATCACCGAGCCTACCCCTACCTTCTCAGCCTGCTTCGGACAGGCATTCCTTGAGCTCCACCCTACCAAGTACGCCGAGGAACTCGTGAAGAAGATGAAGAAGAGCGGTGCAAAGGCATACCTCGTAAACACAGGCTGGAACGGCACAGGAAAGCGCATCTCCATCCGCGACACCCGCGGCATTATCGATGCAATCCTCAACGGTTCAATCGACAAGGCTCCTACCAAGCAGATTCCTTACTTCGATTTCTGTGTTCCTACAGTTCTTGAAGGTGTGGACACCGGCATTCTTGACCCGCGTGACACCTATGCAGATCCTTCAGTTTGGGAGACCAAGGCTGTGGATCTCGCAGGAAGGTTCATCAAGAACTTCAAGAAATATGAAGGCAACAAGGCCGGCAAGGCTCTCGTGGCAGCCGGACCACAGCTTTAGTCCTTCGTAAAACAAGACAAAGGGAGGCAGGCCAGTGAGGTCTGCCTCTTTTTTGTTCCATTTCCTGCCTCCGGCCCGGGAGCAGACAGATTGCCGCTGAAAGAATAGGCCTGCAACCCGTCCGAAGAATGGGGCCGGATATTACCGAAAAGTCGCAGTTTGAAAGGAAAACGGGACAGGAGTGCCTGAGCGGCAAGGACCTCACTCTCCGAGAATCAGCCGTACTTGGGAGAGGAGCCCTTTGCAGCCTGCAAGTATGTCATTGTAGGTGGTTTCAAAATCTCCGGAGTACCACGGATCGGAAACGTCCCTTGCGGGAACTCCATCAGCATATTCCATCATCAGATGGACCTTTTCCATATTGGCCGGGCTCAGCAGACGTGAAATCAGCCTGCGGTTGGATGAGTCCATTATGACGATGAGGTCGAAGGCGGAGGCTTCAGCGTTGTCGGTGCGATGGGCGCGATGTTCGGAAAAGGGCACGCCGTGGGCGGCGAGAGTGCGTTTTGCGGGAGGGTATATTCCGTTCCCCTGCTCCTCATAGGAGACAGCGGCCGAATCCACGGAAATCCGGTCCTGAAGTCCGGCCTTCCTCACAAGGTCTTTCATTATGAACTCCGCCATCGGGCTTCTGCAGATGTTGCCGTGACAGACGAACAGTATCCTGTACATCAGTATTATTATATAATAAGGTAAAGAATGTGACCCTCAAGCCTGAGGGCAAAAAGTCCTGCTTGTGGAACCTCACTGCAAAGATACGGATAATTCTGACTATCTTTGCGCTTGTGACCTGTACTGCCGAATGAAAATCGCAATCATAGGAGCCGGAGCCGCCGGCAGCATCTGCGCAATCGAGTTGAAAAGGAGACTCCCCTGCGCAGAGGTCGAGGTGTACGAAGCCGGCAGGAAACCTCTGGCGAAGGTCGCGGTCACGGGAGGCGGAAGGTGCAATCTTACCAATTCCTTTGAAGGCATCAGATCCATCGCGGAAGCCTATCCGAGAGGGACAACGCTGATGAAGAGGCTGCTGCGGAACTTCGGCCACGAAAAGACCCTCGAATGGTTCGGCAATGAGGGCATCAGGTTCGTCCTTCAGGAAGACCACTGCTACTTCCCTGCTTCGCAGGATGCGATGGAGATTGTGAATATGCTGTGCCTGAGGATGCGCCAGGAGGGTGTGAGAATCCATACCGGCCACAAGGCCAGCGCAATAGCAAGAAAGGAGGACGGAAGCTATGTCATTTCATTCGAAGGCAGGAGCGACGAGTCCGCCGAATATGTCGTCGTCGCCACCGGAGGCTGTCCGGCGGGACCGGGGCTCGGCTTGTCTGCCCTGCCTGGGATTGATGTGGTGCCTCCGGTCCCCTCCCTGTTTTCCTTCAACATCAAGGACAAGAATCTGACTGCCCTGATGGGGACCGTCGTGGAAGACGTCTGCGTCGCCTTTGCAGGGACTGCATATTCCGCCGGCGGAGCGCTTCTCATAACCCACTGGGGGATGAGCGGTCCGGCCATACTCAAACTATCGTCATATTCAGCCCGGCATCTTGCCTCAAAGGGCTGGAAAGGCCGTCTCCTCGTCAACTGGACAGGGATGAAGGAGCAGGAAGCAAGGGAAGCCCTGAAGCGGCTTGCGGAAGGGCAGATGAACAGGCAGATTGCGAACACCCACCCGGCTGCAATCCCCGTCAGGCTCTGGGAGCATATTCTCGGAAAAGCAGGGGCACGCTCTGACATCCGCTGGTCAGAACTGGGTTCCAAGGGATTCAACAGACTGGTCAACGTCCTTGTGAACGATGAATATGAGGTCACGGGGAAAAGCAGGTTCAAAGAGGAATTCGTAACCTGCGGCGGGGTGTCCCTGGACTGCCTCAATCCAGCGACGCTTGAATCCAGGGCCAATCCGGGACTCTACTTTGCCGGAGAAGTGACCGATGTGGACGCAATCACGGGCGGCTTCAACCTGCAGGCGGCGTGGACGATGGGCTACACCGTCGCCGAAGCCATCGAAGCGAAGGCGAAATCCTATTCCGTCCTGCCCGGATAGGCTTCAAGGGCATGCGCAAGCACGACAAGGGCCTTCTTCAGGTCTTCCTTGTTGAGGGCATAGGCGATACGCACCTCATTGTGGCCGAGGGCGGGGTCTGAATAGAATCCCGTGGCCGGAGACATCAGTATCGTCTGTCCTTCGTAGGAGAAATCGGTCAGGCACCATTCGCAGAATCTGTCGCTGTCATCTATCGGAAGACGGGCAACCGTGTAGAAGGCTCCCATAGGAATCGGGGAATAGACCCCCTTTATCTTGTTCAGTCCGTCTATCAGGCAGTTGCGCCTTTCGATGAACTCTTCATAGGTGCGCATCGAGTAGCTTCTCGGAGCATCGATAGAGGCCTCGGCGACAATCTGCCCCAGAAGAGGAGGGCTCAGGCGGGCCTGGCAGAACTTCATCACGGCCTTGCGGAGTTCCTCGTTCTTGGTGATGAGGGCTCCGATGCGGATTCCGCATTCGGAATACCTCTTCGAAACTGAATCAATCAGGACGACATTGTTCTCGATACCCTCAAGATGACAGGCGGAGATGTATGGAGAACCGGTGTAGATGAACTCCCTGTACACCTCGTCGGAGAAGAGGAAGAGATTGTACTTGGCCACCAGGTCGCGTATCCGGTTCATCTCCTTCCTCGTGTAGAGATAGCCCGTAGGGTTGTTCGGATTGCAGATCAGGATGCCTTTGGTCCTCGGAGTGATGAGTTTCTCCAGGTCATCGACCGGAGGAAGCGCGAATCCGTCGTCAATCGTGGACACGATGGGCTTGATGACGGCGCCTGCTGAAATCGCGAAAGCCATATAGTTGGCATAGGCCGGTTCCGGGACAATAATCTCGTCACCAGGATTGAGACAGGCGAGGAAAGCGAAGAGAACGGCCTCTGAACCGCCTGTGGTGATGATGATGTCGTCGGCGGTCACCTTGATCTGGTACTGGTCATAATAGGCCACGAGCTTCTCACGCAGCGAGCGGAATCCGTCGCTCGGGGAATATTCAAGGAGCTTCCTGTCCACGTGTTTCAGGGCCTCGAGTCCTTCTTCCGGTGAAGGGAGGTCGGGCTGGCCGATGTTCAGCTTATAAATCTTGATGCCCTTCTTCTCTGCGGCTTCAGCCAGAGGGAAAAGCTTTCTGATAGGCGACGAAGGCATCAGTTCGGCGCGGGATGATATCTGAGGTTTGGACATTGACTTTCAGGATTTAGTGTTTGTCGGTTCTTGTGATTCTATTGCCCTGCAGCAGGTCAGGGCGGCATCTGCGTCAGGAAGGCAGGACATCTTGTAGCAGGGGACTTCCATTGCTGTTTCGGAAAGCACTGCGGTAATCCTGTCCATAATCTTCCTGTTCCAACGGACGCTGGAGACAGAGGAGAGGAGGAATGAATATGCCGGAATCCCTTTTACGGGATGTATCTCGTTGAAAGGGGCCTGGCTGAGGCTCACGATGGACGTGACCTTGCGGGAAGCGTTGCGGTAGCACGGTGTCTTGCCGCTCCAGGGAGTTCCGTACACTACAAGGTCCCCGCCGGAGAAACGGAGCACCGGATTGTCGTCGTTGAGCAGGGCGGAGCCTTCGATGTTCTCAAGCCAGAGCCGGCTGTGGGTGCTTTTGCCCGTGCCGCTCCTGCCCAGGAAAAGATGCGCTCCCCCGCCGTGGCATATTACCGATGCGTGGACGAGAAGGGCGCCGCGGGCCGAGGCGTTGTAGGTGTACATCACCATCAGCGCCATATTCAGATAGAAGGCGAGGGATTTTCCCGTCAGGCAGGCAGTGCCGCGGGAAACCGGAGTGAACTTTCCGTCCGCAAGGTCCGGGGAAATCGTCAGGACTGCGGCGCAGCTGCCGTCGGAAGAGCGGAAGCGGAAAAGCGTCTCCTCCCCTCTTGAGAATATGCTGTAGGAAGGCAGGGTGTCATCCACATCGAAAATCAGGCTTCCGTCTGCAGAATCCGGAACGGGGGCGGCAGGAAGGACGCAGAGGCGGAAGACCTCGGAGGCGGAATCGTCCGCGCGGAAAGGCTCGTACTGGGAAAGGTCCACCGAGAAGCGTGAATATGATTCGGGAAGGTCCTCCTTCGTGCGGACAAAGCTGCGGGACGGCACGTCATCGCCAGCCCTTGTGGGAAGCACCGGATCAAGGACGCCTGCGGCGGCTCTCCGGATCCTCTCCTCCACAGGAGCGGTATATTCCATAAATGAATATGGCGCATACAGTTCGAGTCCGAACACCAGATCACCCACACAGTAACGACGTACCATATTCCCCATAAATCAAAGCTCGACAAGACCTATGTCGATGAACTGCCGGATGAGCACCTTGCTGTCCTCGAGGGCGCGCTCCGGAGTGACATCGTACTGCTCGCAGAGAAGCCCGCACATCATTTCGGCATCGAAATCCTTGCCCTCAAGAGCCTGCCACAGATAGGCGGAAGTCTCGTTCAGGCGTACGAGATGCGAGAAATCGATAACATCCCTGCCTTCTGCGGAAAGAACCTTTTCCCCGCAGATTTCTCTCATTACAAAACCACTTTTCAGTCTCATGGCCCTAACTATCCTTATTCACTACGGGGCAGGGATGATGATTTTCTGGCCTTCCCTGATCTTTTCACCTATCCCGTTATATTCCATTATGTCTTTCGCGCTCACTCCCGGAAACTTGCTGGCGATTCCGGAAAGGGTGTCCCCCTTGCGGATCACATATTCACTGCCCCTCGCAGTCGAATTCGAGGCCTGGGCGCCGGAAGACGAAGATGTGCCGGAGGATGAGGGAGCCTTGCCGTAGATGTAGAGGGTCTGCCCAATGGAAATCATCGAACTGCGCAGATGGTTCCACTGTTTGAGCTGGGCGACCGTCACGTGGTACTTCAAGGCAATCTTCCCGAGGGTGTCCCCCTTCTTGACCTTGTACCGGATCCTGTCCCCGGACGCTGCCGAAGAAGTCCCCGATTTGGACGTGGAGGATTCCAGGATGGTCCTCGGTTCGAGATAGACATCGGCCTTGTAGGCATAGACGGAATCTTCGTGGGCGAGGAAGGAGGCCGTGTAGCGGTAAGGCATACGGAGGATGTAGGTCCTGCTGTCGCCCGGAATGATGTCCTTGACATACTGAGGGTTGAGCCCGCGAAGTTCATCCATCGAGATGCCGGTCAGGTCGCTAATCTGCTGGAAGTGGAGGTTGTGGTTGATTTCAAAGGTGTCAACCTGTGCCGGAAGGGCCACGGCACCGGCGGAGATGCCGTACTCCTTGCTGTACTTCATCGCATACATCGCTCCGACGAAGGCCGGGACATAGCCCCTGGTCTCACGCGGAAGATAACGGTAGATGTCCCAGTAGTTGCGGCTGCCGCTCCTGCGGATGGCCTTGTTCACGTTGCCGGGGCCGCAGTTGTAGGAGGAGACGGCAAGATTCCAGTCGCCGAAAAGTTTGTAAAGGTCAGTCAGATACCTTGCCGCCGCGTCCGCCGACTTGACGGGGTCCCTTCTCTCATCCACGAGGGAAGTGACTTCGAGGCCGTAGCTCTTGGCTGTCCGGATCATGAACTGCCACACGCCGACGGCACCGACTCTCGACACGGCGTTGGGATTGAGCGCAGACTCGATGATCGAGAGGTACTTGAGTTCTTCCGGAAGACCGTACTTGCTGAAAGTCTCCTCGAAGATAGGCATATAGTACTGGCTCAGGGCCATTACGTTGCCCATCTTCACGGGCATCTTCTCGGAATAGAGCACCATATAGTTGCGGACCGTCTCGTTGTAAGGGAGGGCGATCAGGGTGTTCAGTTTCTCAAGACGCCTCTGGAGGACCGAATCCGAAACGGATGAGGTGAAGTGGACGGAGTCCATATCGTATTCAAGGCCGGAAGTGTCCTCCGTCATCTGACGGTGCATATACCAGATGTCCAGAAGGCTGTCCGTGACTTCCGGAGTGAATTCGTCAGAGTTGAGCCATATCCCGCTCTTGCGCTCGTTCTCCTCATAGATTCCGAGCATCTCCTGCGCGATGGAATCCCTCTCGTGCGCCTGCTTCCGCTCGGCCTCAAGAAGTGAGCAGAGAGAATCGACTTTCGCCTGAAGGGCGGCGTTGTCCTTTTTCAACCTTCCCCTCGACTGTGCAAAAGCCTCTGCCGGAAAGAGTAGTCCGCAGAGCAGAAGCATCCTGAATATGTAAACAAACAAGCGGTTCATCATAGTGTCAGTGTCAAAAAGTTAATCCTATCCTGAAACCATAGGCGTTCACGTTGGGTGCGAGGCTGTTGAAGCCTCCCGAAGAAGGTGCCAGGGCATATTCGTTGCCGGAGGAGAGGACCGCCGGGCCGACGGACATCGAAAGGTCGTCGGTCAGCTCGAAATCCTGCATGTAGGAGAACACGTTGGCATCTATTATCTGCAGGAGATAGAAGCCGGCAATGGCAAGCACTGAATAGTCCCTGTAGCGTCTGAACACATTCCTGTAGTACAGGGCGGTTTCCTCGGTGATCGGACCGTCGTAAGGTCCCCCGTTGGTGATTTCGGTGTAGATACGCTTGTATTTCAGGTAGTTGTTTCTGTTGCTGTTGTAGTAATGCACGGAGCCGATGATTCCTCCCCAATAAATCGGGACCTTCCAGTATTCCCCATTATAGCACTGGCCGAGTCCCGGAACGAGAATGGAATAGATGGTGGCCTTGCCGGGCTGCCTCGGTATGTCCTTCTTGTAATTGATGATACCGTCCATCAGGGTAGCCCAATAGAGAAAGCCGGCGCTTGCGAACATGCAGGTCGCCAGATTCTTGGAACGGGTGTCGAGAGTCAGCGTGGTGTTGGGGTCCGCCTCGAATGCGGCTTCATAGGCCGAACGCGAGGAATTGTACTTCCGCTGGTAATGGATTCCGAGACCGAGAGTAGTGCCGATGCCTCCGTACACTATCGGGAGCTTCCAGTACTGCCTGTTGTAGATCTGCTCGGAGCCGATGAAGACAGTCGAGCCCCCGAAGAGGGTTCCGATCTTCAGGGTGCTGTCCCTGTGGATGACTCCGTGGGAGAACTCCTTGAAGGAGAACATCTTTTCACCGGTACCGGAAGATGTCGTGTCATCCGGATCGTAGTTCTGGTTGAAGGCCTCCTCCTTGAACTGGGCGGAAGAAGCCAAAGGGAACAGACACAGCAGAGCAAGCACTGCCGCAATTCTCAAAAGCCTATTGTCACTCCGGAAACGCATCTGTCAGATGTTCGAGTCATCCAAAGCCTTGAGGAATCTGGACACCTCCTCGTCGGAGTTGAAGCGTATGGTCATCGTACCCTTACCGGAAGCGCTTCTCTTCAGACTGATGCTGTTGTCGAAATACTTGCCGATATGTTCGAGGACGCGGTAATAGTCGTCAGGGAGGTCCTGCACGGTCTTGCGTTTCTTCTCGGGACCTCCGTTCACTATCCTGCGGACCTTGTCCTCAAGACTGCGGACGGAAAGTCCTTCCTTGATGGTCAGGTCGCAGAGGAGTTCCTGGACGTGGGAATCCTCGAGCGAAAGGAGAGCCTTGGCGTGACCCGTTGAGAGAAGTCCGGCCTTGAGGTCGTGCTGGACTTTGGCCGGGAGCCGGAGGAGCCTCAGGTAATTGGTGACGGAGACCCTGTTCTTGCCTACCCGGCGGGCCATCTCGTCCTGGGTCAGATTGCATTCATCGATCAGCCTCTGGTAGCTCATCGCGACTTCAATAGGGTCGAGGTCCTGCCTCTGGATGTTCTCCACGATGGCCATCTCGAGCATTCCCTGGTCGTCCGCGGCACGGACATAGGCCGGGATGACATCCATTCCGGCCATGATGGAAGCCCTGAAACGGCGTTCACCGCTGATGATCTGGTAACGTTCCCCGTTCTTTCTTACCGAAATCGGCTGGATAAGGCCGAAGGTCCGGATTGATTCGCAAAGTTCCTCCAGGGCCTCGTCGTTGAACTCCATACGGGGCTGGAAGGGGTTCGCCTCGATCAGTTCCACAGGAATGCGCAGCACATCGCCATAGTCCTGGACCGGCTTGCTGCCCACGAGCTGCTTGTTGACATATCCTACAGGCTTTCTCTCCGGTGCAGTCACTTCAGGCAACTGTCCCAAAAGGGCGCCGAGTCCTTTTCCCAATCCTCTCTGCTGTTTGCTCATCTTCTTACTGTTCGTTCTTTTCCAATACTTCCTTGGCAAGATTCATATAATTCGAGGTTCCGTTGCTGACCACGTCATAGAGAATGATCGGCTTGCCGTGGGAAGGAGCCTCGCTGAGGCGGATACTCCGCTGGATGATGGTGTTGAAAACCATATCCTTGAAGTGCTCCCTGAGTTCATTGACCACCTGGGTGTGCACTTTTGTCCTGCCATCGTACATCGTGACCACGAAACCCTCAATGTTCAGGGACGGATTCACTCCGCTCTGCACGAGACGGATGGTCTGAAGGAGCTTTCCGAGACCCTCAAGGGCAAAGAACTCCGGCTGCACGGGAATCAGGACCGAATCAGCGGCCGTGAGGGAGTTGATGGTGATCAGTCCGAGAGACGGGGAGCAGTCGATGACGATGAAGTCGTACTCGTCCCTGATCGGGGCGAGAGCATTTTTCAGGATTGACTCGCGGTTCTCCACTTCAATCATCTCGATTTCGACTCCGACCAGGTTGATGTGGGACGGAATGAGATGCAGGTTGGAGATTTCTGTCTGCACAAGAGCGTCCCTGACATCTATCACGCCCTCCATCACTTCGTAGAGGGTGCGCTTCTGGTCATTCTCGGGAGGGAAATTGAGACCCGATGTGGAATTAGCCTGAGGGTCCGCATCGATGATGAGGACTTTCTTCTCAAGAACCGCAAGTGAAGCGGCAAGATTGATTGCGGTAGTGGTCTTGCCCACCCCGCCTTTCTGGTTTGCTATTGCTATGACTTTACCCATCTCGTTGGCCGATGTTGATTCAAATTACAAATATAATAATATTCCCGAAAACTACACAGGGTCCACATCCAGGGAAATGTGCCCCGCATACTTCCTCGCTTTCTCGAAAGTGTTTACCGTCCGGAGGATGAGCGCCTTGTTGGCAGCAAGGTTCCTGTCCTTCGGAAGGAGTACCCGCGCGCATCTGATGTTCTGCCCGGAGACCTTGTCCACGGCGGGGCTGTAAGGACCGACAAGACTTGTTGCAGAAGTTATGCCCGACTGCCTCAGGGCGGCCACCAGGTCGGCGGCCATGCGGTCGGCGCGGAGGGCGTTGCTGTCCTTGAGGATGATGCCCACCACTCTTGAATATGGAGGATAGCCGAAGAGTTTCCTCTCGCCCAAAAGGCTGTCCATCATCGACTTTGATTCCATAGTCCCTTCCAGAGTCCTGTAAACCGGGTGCCCCGGCTGGGAAGTCTGGATGACGAACATACCTTTCCCGGAGCGCCGGCCGCAGCGGCCACGGAACTGTTCGAGGAGCTGGAGCCCCTTCTCGTCCGCACGGTAGTCCTCCTGCCCGAGGATGCTGTCCGCCCCGATCACGGCCACAAGGTCCAGCCCGCTGAAATCGAAGCCCTTTGCGACTATCTGTGTCCCGATGAGGATGTCGATTTCGCCCTTCGAAAAACCGCGGATGACATCGGTGGCATATTTCCTGTCCCTGGCCGAATCCCCGTCCAGACGTGCGATTCGCGCCTCCGGGAACAGGGCCGCCGCCTCTTCTTCGACCTTCTGGGTGCCGGCTCCCAAAGGCGACAGGGCTCCGCCGCAGCCAGGGCAGGCCCCTGAATATTCATACGTCCTGCCGCAATAATGGCAGATCAGCCTTCCGGTGCCGTCCTGACGGAAATGCAGGCTCAGGGGCACGTTGCAGCGGCGGCATTTGACAATCTCGCCGCACTCGGCGCACTGGACGGCCGGAGAAAAAGAGCGCCTTTCGCGCAGGATGAGGACCTGGCGTTTTCTGTCCAGGCAGTCCCTAATGCGCTCTATCAGTTTTCTGGAGAAGAGACCAATCATTCCGTTCTTCCGGCGTTCGGCGATGGTGTCGATCACTTCGACATCCGAAGAAGCCGAGCCGAAGTAACGTTCGTTGAGGGACACATAAGCATAACGGCCTGCGCTGCAGTTGTAAAGGGATTCCAGCGAAGGGGTGGCAGAGCCGAGCAGGACAGCGGCGCCGTGGATTCCTCCCAGCATCACAGCGGTCTCACGTGCATTGTAGCGCGGGGAAGGCGACTCCTGTTTGTAGGAAGTGTCGTGCTCTTCGTCAACCACGACGAGCCCGAGGTTCCTGAAGGGCAGGAATATGGCGGAACGCGTCCCGAGCACCAGGCAGGGGCCCTGTTTCATGGCCTCGGCGGTTTCGTGGCGGGACAGGATGCTCTCGGCGGAATGGAACACGAGCAGTCTGTCTCCGAATATGCTGCGGGCCCTTTCCTCCAGTTGGCGGCTCATCGCGATTTCCGGGACCAGGAAGAGGACGCTGCGACCCGACACAAGGCATTCCGCAGCCAGTTTCAGGTAAATCTCGGTCTTTCCCGAGCCTGTGACTCCGTGCAGGAGCACCGGCTTCCCTCCGCCGGTCAGATTCCGGATTTCCTCGAAGACCTTCATCTGGGCCTCCGAAAGCTGCGGAAGGGCTGCGGAGCTTGACGGTATGCCCGCTGACTCCGAGGATCGGATGCCGGACGGGACGGCTGATGCGCCCGCCGGGGCCTCAAGATCCGTCTCCAGAGCTCCGATCTGTCCGAGAATCACGTCCATTTCCCCCTTCAGCCTTTCTTTGACGCTTTCCTTGCGGGCACGGGCCAGAGCCTCTTCCTTTGCGGAAAGTCTCTGGCGCAAGTTCTCCAGCTTCGCCTCGATTCGTGCCCTCTCTTTGGCGAGCCTGGCCTCCCTTGCCGCCCTGACCCGGGCGCTGGTCTCTTCCTGCGAAACCTTCATGCCCGGATAGGCAGCCTTGTAAACTTCCCCGACCGTGCAGAGATAGTACGAGGCCACCTTCCTCCAGAGGGCAATTTCCTGAGGTGTCACAGGGGCAAGTCCGGCGGCAAGACCGGCCACGGGTTTCACCCGGGAGAGGCCGACCGCCTTCGCTTCCTCCCCCGCATCGGTGCAGGATACGACTGCGACATAGGTTTTGCTCCCCACCGGCACGACCACCCTCGTGCCCTCGTCCAGGGGGAAGGGGGCATTGTCGTCATATTCATAAGAATACAGGGGCTCCCACTCCAGACGAAGCGGGACTATGACTTTTATGAACCGGACCTGTGACATATTCCACTAATTTAACCAAAAAGACCGAGAGCAAAAAAAGATTGGGACATTGTCAAAAAAAATTTGGAGTTCCGAAATTATTGCCTACCTTTGCAATCCCAAACGGTGCCGTAGCTCAGATGGTAGAGCAATGGACTGAAAATCCATGTGTCGGCAGTTCGATTCTTCCCGGCACCACCCAACCCGCTGATTCCAGCGGGTTTTCTTTTTGTGTCCGGGCCCCGGTCGGGGACAGTTTGGAACGCTTCAGCAACATTCAAGAGAGGGTCGCACAGCGCCATTTCTGTCATAAAACGATAAAAGTCATACAGTTACAACAAAAAACATACGTTCATAATTGATAAAAAAAGCGTTTTTTCCTATTTTTGCAGCGCAGTTAACGGGCAAACGCAGTTAACTTTATACGCGGACTTGACAATATTTTGTTGACTTTTCCCAAATAACGACAACAGGAATCCTCCGGTTTCCGAAGGATAGACTAATTGTGCTTGTCCCTCTTCGCGACGAAGAGGATGCAGAATGAATATGCCCGAACAACCAATTTTTAAAAATTATATCAATGAAAAAGTCTTTCAAAGCACTTTTTGCAGGCCTGTGCGCCCTTGCAGCTATTGCAACGGGATGTAATGAAGAGCCTAAAATCGTACCGGAGGTTGCCAGCGCGGAAGCGACCGTTGTCAGCGCGGAAGCAATGACGGCAACCATCAAACTCACAACCAAATTGCTCACTGAATATGCTTACGTGGTCAGGACCGATGCCACATCGGCTGACGACGCCGCCATCATATTCCTTGAAGGCAACTCAGGAGAACTTGTTGACGGAGACACCGAGATTGTTCTCAAAGGGCTCCACGGCAACACTGACTACATCGTGAAGTTCGCCTTCCGCGAGAGCGAGAGCCAGTTCTACGCAGAGATTCTGACCGTAGAGTTCACCACCGGGGACTACACCGACAACCTGACGATTCTGGAGACCACCGACGAAGGATTCACCATCCACTTCAAGGTCCCTCAGGAAGTCAAGGACCGCAACAACGCAATCCGCTACAACTTCGGTTCCCTTCCTGTGTATCTTATGTCAAAGGTAGGTTGGTACTCAGTTCCTGACGCCAGCATCCTCCTCCAGAACGGCCAGCACCACTTCGTCAACGACACCACGATTACTTACGGCGACTTCAACGTCTATGAGCTGGACGAGAACGGCGATTACATCTACGACGAATGGACCGGCGAACCTATCCTGGTCCACGATCCTTTCACCCCGGGCGAGCCGCTCATCCTTTTGGCCGGCGAGTTCTCCTATGACACCGACAACATGACCGGTTGGGGCAACGGATGGTACAATCCGATGTTCGACAGCGACTCCTACTACGAATACCTCTATGGAGGCGGCGGTGGCTGGGGCCCTCTTGCCATCGAAATCGACGACAACGGCAGCGACGAGGACCAGTTCTGGACAGGATGGTATGCTAGGAAGCACATTACCCTTCCTCAGCCGGAAGAACTTGATTGCACCCTCGGCATCACGATGGAGCTCGGTGCCAAGAAAGGCACCATCACCTTCAGTCCTGACGAGAATGTATGGCAGTATTGTGTCTTCATCGTCGCCGAGGCGGATTATGAAATGATTCTCCAGTATCTGGACAACAACGAGGACTATCTCCAGTGGTTCACCGCATCCTATCCTGCAGCCGCCTACTTCGGCACATTCACATTTGAAGGACCGGTCCAACTTACCCTGGAAGACTATTATTACCTCGAACCTGAAACCGAATACCGCCTCTTCGTCACCGCTCTGGGTGATGAGAACGGACTCAGCCAGAAGTTCTACAACGTACCATTCTCCACTGTAGGAAAGAGCCTTCCTGCTCCTGAAGTCGAAGTAAAGGCAATCAGCAATCCTTCCGGCCAGGAATCCCCTTACGAAGTCTGGTTCAACGTCAAGTGTACCAACAAGCTCGCACAATCAGGAAGATATGCCTGCAACTACAACAGCGAGTGGGGCAAGCTCCTCAACAGAGGATATACCTACAATGACATCATCGCCACCGGCAACAGGCTGAGCGACGCCGACATCGAGCAGATCAACAGCGACGAAGGAATGAACATGAAGTTCAGCACTCTTCCTGATATGGAGACACTGCTCGGCGTCGTCCTCTACAACGAAGAGGAGACCTGCAACATTGTCGATATCGATAACGCTCTGGCAAGCGCCACATCCATCAAGGAGCCTGCCAAGACCCCTGTAACATCAAGCCTCTTCTCCGACCTTGTCGGCACCTGGACAATGTCCGCATCAACCGCAAAGTACGAAGGTGGCAGCTATGTCGATGCCGGAGTACAGAAGTGCAAGGTAACGATTTCAGACGGATTCACCCTGCCTGAGACTCTTGCAGATTCAGTTTACACCATCTACAGCGAGGTCACCGGAAAGGACAAGGATGCAGTTGATGCCGAATATGAAGGGCTCAAGAAGGAGGTCGCCGCATTCAACGCCAACCTCAAGGCACAGAACCGCCTCCTCTGCACCGGCTTCGGTTTCGACAAGGCTGATTCCTATGTACAGTACTACAAACTCAACACTCCTTACGATTACTTCGTCAGCAGGACCTACAACGGCTACGACAACAGGAGCATCATCTGGGATTGCGGTCCAAAGTGGTACCTCGAGGTTCTTGAGGACGGCAGCCTGGTAGTTCCTATCAACGATGCTCACCAGTACCCTCTCTGCTTCGCCACTTACTACACAATGTATCTTGCAGGAGTAGGCGAAGGCGGATACATCACAAGGCTTTACGACGACGAGGACTGCACCTTCCCTTGCGAAGTTGCAGACGACAAGAACTCATTCGTGGTCAAGCCATACATCTACAATGACGTGCCTTACTACCTTACCGGTGTCTATACCTACTACGGCTACGTCTATCCTACCACCCTGAAGATTGTCTCCGAGCTCACCCTTACAAGAGGCTGGGATGAAACCGAGCCTGCAAGCAGCGCCGCTACCAGAAGCAGCAATGCCGTCACCACGACCATCGCTTCCGACCCTGTCAACGGCAACAAGCTCAACGGCACCGTTCCGACAATGCGCAGGACTCCTATGGTTGAACACGAACCTATTGTTTACCAGCAGGCAACCTACAGATTCGTCAAAGTGGAAGACGCTGTGAAGAAGATGATGAAGGCCTATGGTTACGAACGTTAGTTGACACTTCTTAAACTTGCCGGTCTGATAGTCTGGACTCTGTCCGGAAATCAGACCGGCAGCTTTTAATGACAATACTATCAACATGGCAAAAAGATATTCAAGAATCCTGGCGGCACTCCTGGTCGGACTCGGAGTCATTTCCTGCGATTCTGCAGAAAATACAACAATTGACGAAGGACCGATCGGCGAGCTCACCCTGTCCCTGGACAACACGATCATCCTGGCAGACGGAGTAAATGCCGCACACCTCATCGTGAAGGCCGGGGATGAAGTCGTCACGGACTACTCCGCAATCAGTGTCTATAGAATCGACAAGGACAACAAGAGCGTCCTTATCCAGGTTCCGGAGCTTGCTTTCACGACCACTTCACCTGGCAGCTACACATTCTGGGTCAGCTACAAATCCAGACTCAGCAACAAGGTCAGCCTCGTCGCAGTGTCCCCGTCGGTTGAGATTCCGGGGCTACCTGCCGACCCTGAGCCGACGAACCTGGATTTCCGCAAACGTGTCCTCATCACCCAGTTCACGGGTACCGGCTGCGGCTATTGCCCGTACATGATTCTGCTTCTGCGCAACTTCATGGCCCAGGACAGCTACAAGGAGAAGACAGTGCTGGCAGCCTGCCACACCTACAACAGCAGTGACCCGATGTACCTGTCCAAGTACACGAGCGTAGCAAAGGATATCTCTTCCCTGGGCTATCCATCTGTGATGCTGAACCTCAACACCGGAACAGCGAGCAACACGCCGGCCCTTTCGGTTTTCAACAAAACAGTCGATAACGAATATGCTGTGAAGGCCCTTGCCGGAATCTGCGCAGCATCAGTGGCCGACGAGTTGTCTTTCGTCGTCAAAAGCGGAATCAAGGTATCACAAACCGGCAAGTACTTCATTTCGGCCTGGCTGCTTGAAGACGGAATCACGGCGACTCAGACCAGTTACAGTGTACCCGGAGACTTCTCCACCCACGACAATGCAGTCAGGGACATCCTCGGCTACAATTCGACAAGGAACGACTATCTCGGTTTCGAGTATTATGTCCAAGCAGGAGACTTCGTCAACCATGAGTTCCAGTTCACCATCCAGGATGACTGGAAAATCGAGAACACTCACGTCGTGGTCTATGTCTGCTGTCTGAACGGGGAGAGATACACTGTCAACAACGTGATTGACATCCGTCCGAATGAGACAATTCCTTTCGAGTACGAGAACTGAACAGAACAGAATCCCGAACTATGAGGGATGACCCCCAAAGCGCTTTGCCTGTCTTTTCGACCAAGCAAAGCGCTTTTTATTATCATTTCGACTGAGCGAAGCCCCCCTGCTGTCATTTCGACTGAGCAAAGCCCCCTGATGTCATTTCGACTGAGCGAAGCCCCCTGATGTCATTTCGACTGAGCGAAGCCCCCTGATGTCATTTCGACTGA
>JBJEJV010000003.1:0-38306 GCA_051878295.1 Candidatus Cryptobacteroides sp. | reverse complement strand
GCGAAGCGAATGGAGAAATCTGTTTGACCAATTTCCGTCCAACAGACATCCCGACTCCACACTTCGTGCTCCGCCCCATACCACGGGCTTTTACCCAGCTTTATTCTCTCCGTTCAATTGCGCAGAAAGCGTCCTCGGGCAATCATATTTCCACTGCGGCCTGCAACTTGAATTCAGTCGCGCTGCTTCGAGGCTCCGTCATGAACGGATAGCGAAGGATGGACAGACGTGAATATATTCGCAAAACAGTCCGCCGCCTCCGGGTTCCTCCCAGGACGAACTTGGCGGAACAGACGGCGGAGCCGCACACTCCCCTGCCGTAGTACGCCGGCACATTGAAACTGCCCGGCGCATCCCTTTCGTAGGAATATATCCTGTCGTCCCAATTGTCGATAAAGAAGACCGTCCCGCGCAAATAGGCAGAAAAGCCTCCGCTCTTGCGTCCCGCCTCGATGTAGGAAAGTGCGGCGAAGGACCTTGAATGGAGGCCCTCGAGTCTGAAACGCGCCTTCCAGGCATCTCCATCACTTTCTCCGTAAAGCGGGCTGATTCCGGCAGTGGACCAGTCCAGGTCAACCCGGGCTGAAAGCCGGTGGACAAGCACCTCTTCGTAGGGACGGAAACGTTCGGAGATTCTCAACGAGAGCACGCTGCAGTCGCTGATTTTCACCGGACATTTCAGGAGCAGTTTGGCCTGCCGGACCGAGGGGTCGTTCCACTTTCTCGCCAGATCGAGCGTCAGCCCCATCTTCCGCTTTTCAATGCCGATTGCGACTCCTGCCTCGTCGGAGACCTTCGTCCAGGCATGCACCGCGGCGGCTCCGGAAGTTGAATATTCAGAAGGATAAAGCCGCGCCACGGCCGCAATCCGCCAGTCACCGCCCAAAGGCAAGGATATTCCTCCCACACAGGCGAAGGCCTGCGAAAAGCAGTCAAGGGAGCCCTCCCACCAAAGGCTGCATCCCTTCCAGTTCCATCTCCCGTCCGTGGAGACTTTGCCGCCTGCCTGGTAGAAGAGTCCGTTGGGCGTGCCTCCGATTGTTTCGGACTGCCAGAATGCGCTGAGCCCCAGCTGCCCGTTCTTCCCGTACCAGGTGAGGTTCAAGGCCGGGAGAACAGAGACCCGGGGAGGCTTCCCGTTCTGGCACCAGTCCCTCAGACCGGGGAAGGAAATGAATGAGGACAGGACGAAACGGCCGGCCCTGAAGTCCGCCGCCAAGCCTCTGTGCGTACCCGTGCCGGAATACGACCAGGACTGCGAAAGGCCTGCAGGACGTTTCCAGAATGAGGACAATGTCGAGAAACCGCTCATAGACATCCCGCTCCACAGGACAAGCCCCTGGCCGAAACGGGCATTGAAATCTCCGGCGATGAGCCTGAAGTTCCCTTTGCCGGGGCTGAAGGAAGCACTCAGGCCCCAGGCCGACGGAGGAAAGGCCTTCCCGTCGTTGTAGGAGGAGGATGCTGCAGCGCAGAGAGAAAAAAGGTCTCCGAGAGCGGTCTTCGCCTTCACTCCCCAGGAGAAATCGGAATTCCTGAGAGCAGTCCGGGTCAGGAAGGAGGACTTGGGAGGAATGCTGTCGTCGGGAGGCCTTCCCGGCAGGCCGTGCGAAGTCAAACGTACGAATGGTGCGAGAGACCTGACGAAATCCGGGCTGAAACCGGGCAGGAGGGATAGTTCGGTCAGGGAGAGTATCTCTCCGCCGCTGTCCCGACTGTCCAGCAGGCTCGCCACCTGGAAGGGTGTGAACAGCCCGCTGGAGAGCAGTCTCGCCCTCGAGGAGCGGTTCAGGTCGAGCGGATGTTCCAGGAGGCTTTCATACATCTCGACTTCCGAAGATTCCAGCGACTCGATGTCTTCCGCACCTGTCAGTACGGCAATAGCCTCAAGAATCCTGTCCGGCTGTCCCGCCAGTTCCGGCAGCGGCAGGAGCATCAGAAGAATAAAGGCGGCTGTCCTGTAGAAAGTAGTTCCCATAGTCATTGAAGCATTGCGGTTCCGCCCGACAAGATGGAAAGTCCGGACATAAAAGGTATTAAGAAACAGAAAAAGATGCCCGCCGGGAAGGTTTCTTTAAGAATATTGTTATTTTTGTGTGCAACATACTTTGATAATGAGCAACATTAGACTAAAAGACAAATCCTTTCGTCCTTTCATCCCTTACGAAAAGATTGAACAAGCCATTGACAAGGTAGCGGCCGCAATCAATGCCGATTTCGAAGGCTCGACAGACGTCCCTATCCTCGTATGTGTTCTAAACGGAGCAATCATGTTCACGGCGGAACTGATGAAGAGACTCACTTTCAACTGTGAACTCGTGTCCATCAAGCTGTCTTCTTACGAAGGCACGCGTTCGACCGGCAGCATCCGCCAGGTGATGGGCCTGACAGGCAGCGTTGAAGGCAGAAGGGTAATCGTGGTCGAGGACATCGTGGACACCGGCAACACCATCACCGATCTTGTTGAGCTGCTCAATAAAAAGGGAGCCGCAGAGACGAGGGTCTGCACAATGCTCCTGAAGCCCGAAATCTACTCCAAGGACCTGAAGCTCGATTATGTTGCAATGGAAATCCCGAACGATTTCATAGTCGGTTTCGGCCTGGACTATGACGAAATAGGAAGAAATCTCAAAGACATCTACGTATTGGATTCAAAATGAAATACTTTATTCTTTTCGGCCCTCCGGGGGCCGGCAAAGGCACCCAGGCAACAGCGATGGTGGAGAACTACAACCTCCGCCACATCTCCACGGGCGCTCTCCTCAGAGAGGAGATTGCAAAAGGGACTGAATTGGGCTTGAAGGCCAAAGCTCTCATTGACGACGGGCAGCTTGTCCCTGACGATGTCGTCGAAGGTATGATCGAGAACACGTTCAAGACGACCGAAGGGGTCAGCGGCTTCCTTCTGGACGGCTTCCCGAGAACGATAGCACAGGCCGAGGCCCTCGACAAGATGCTGGAGCGGAATGGAGAGGAGGTTACCTCCGTGATTTCCATCATGATTCCGGACGAAATGATCAGGGAGCGCATCAAGCACAGGGCGAGCATCGAAGGACGTGCCGACGATGCATCCGACGAGACCATCACTCACCGAATCGCCACCTACCACGCCAAGACGGAGCCGCTTGTGGGCTACTACCGTCAATGCGGCAAGTACAAGGAAATCGACGGCACAGGCTCCATCGAAGGAGTACGCGATGCAATCGCCGAAGTAATGAACGCACTTTAGTTCCACCGGAACTGACGTACATAGGCAAAGGGCAAGCGGAAGGCGGAAAGCCTCGCTTGCCCTTTCTGTTTTCAATAGCCGGAGGGATTCACTTGAGCTCTCTCTCCGTCATTGAATATGGACGGTCGGAAGGAAGGCTGCCCCGGAGGAGCTCCGGTCCGGAAGCCATCCTGAACTTCAGACGGGCGCCCGAGACAAGTTCCTCGTGGGTAAGATAGGACCGGGAGATGGAACGACCTTTCAGTTTGAGGGACTTGACATAGAAGTTGTCACGGTCGTTCTCCGGAGCAGAAATCCGGATTTTCTTCCCGGACGGGAGGAGGACTGTCATCTTCTTGAAAAGCGGGGTGCCCAAGGCATACTGGTTTGAACCAGGGCAGACCGGATAGAAGCCCATCGCCGAGAAGACGTACCACGCGGAAGTCTGGCCGTTGTCCTCATCGCCGCAGTAGCCGTCCGGAGCCGGAGTATAGAAACGGTCCATCACCTGACGGATGCGCAGCTGCGCTTTCCAGGGCTGTCCGCACCAGTCATAGAGATAGAGCATATGCTGGATCGGCTGGTTGCCGTGGGCGTAATTCCCCATATTCATTATCTGCATTTCCCTGATTTCGTGTATGACCGAGCGGTAGTAGCTTGCGTCGAAGACCGGAGGCATGCTGAACACTGTGTCGAGCCGTGAGGCGAAGCATTCGTCTCCGCCCATCAGGTCGATGAGCCCCTGGGGGTCGTGGAACACAGACCAGGTGTAATGCAGGCTGTTTCCTTCCGTGAAGTCACCTCCCCACTTGCAATGGTTGAACGGTTCGTTCCAGGTGCCGTCGGACTTCCTGCCCTGCATAAGCCCGTAGCGTGGATTATAGAGATTCCTGTAGTTGAGGGCGTGCTCCCTGTACTGCGATAGTTCCTCTTCGGACTTTCCGAGAGCCTCCCCGAACTTCCAGATGCACCAGTCGTCGTAGGCATATTCAAGAGTCCGCGCAGCGCTCTCGTTCACCGCGTCGCAAGGGACATAGCCGAGCCTGTCATATTCCTCCCAGCAGGCGCGCCCCGTGGACATTATCCTCGGATGCCTGCTGTGCGCGCCGCTCGTGACGGCATCCCAGAGGGCCTCCGCATCGTAGCCGCGTATTCCTTTGAGATAGGCGTCCGCAACCACAGAAGCCGAATTGTTGCCCACCATACAGCCGCGATGGCCGGGGCTCTCCCATTCCGGGAGGAAGCCGCTCTCCTTCCAGTCGTTCACGAGGCCTTCCTGAACCCTGGCGGCAACCTCGGGATAGACGAGATTCAGAAGCGGGAAAAGCGCCCTGAATGTGTCCCAGAAGCCGGTGTCGGTGAAGAAATAGCCCGGCAGCACCTCACCGGTGTGTGGGCTGTAATGCACCCTATTGCCTTCAGCGTCGATTTCGGAGAAATCCCTCGGGAAGAGAAGGCATCTGTAGAGGCAGGAATAGAAGGTGCGGAGATGGTCCAGATCGTCGTCAATGATACGGAAACGTCCGAGGACATCGTTCCACTTCGCGCGGCCTTCCGCCTTGATACGGTCGAAATCGCCGTCTCCCAGTTCGCGCAGGTTGAGTTCGGCCTGTTCGAGGCTTATGAAGGATGAGGCCACCTTGAGATTGACCTGCCCTCCCTTCGAGGTTTTGAAACCCACAAGGGCGAGGGCGTGCCCGGCGCTGCACTCGAGCGCATCGCCGAGGATGTCCCCGTCGGCTGTCGCGCAGAAAGTCATCGGAGTGTCGGAGACCAGCACGAACCAGTTCTTGAAATTGTCCGGAACACCGCCCGAGTTTCGCGTGGTGTAGCCTACTATCTTGTTCTCGGACGGGATTATCCTGACATAGGAGCCCCTGTCGTAGGCATCCACCACAAGATAGGAGGTGTCGCGTTCCGGATAGGTAATCCTGAACGCAGCCGCCCTCTCGGTAGGAGAGAGCTCCACGAAAGTGTCGTGGTCGGCGAGATAGACGCTGTAGTAATATGGTGTGGAGGTCTCCGCCTTGTGGGAGAACCAGCTCGCCCTCTCGTTCTGATTGAAGACCGGGCCCGTGGTCACGGGCATTATGGAGAACTCGCCGTAGTCGTTTATCCACGGGCTCGGCTGGTGTGTCTGCTTGAGTCCCCGGATTTTGTCTGCAGTATAGACATAGCACCATCCGTTGCCGTTCTCTCCGGTCTGGGGAGTCCAGCAGTTGAGCCCCCAGGGCATGGCTGTGGCAGGATAGGTGTTTCCGGTAGAAAGGCTGACCTTGGAGAGTGAGCCGACCAGCGGATTGACGTAGTCAACCGGCTCGGGAGAGTTGCCGGCGGAGGCGGGAACACTTGCGAGGAGCAGTCCGGCTCCAAGAAGGAGCATCATTTTCTTGAAGAGTTTCATTTCGTCAGTGGAATCGGTTTATATTGCAAAAATAGCCAAAACGATTGACGAAAGAAACGGAGATGAGGAAAAGGAGGGACAAAGTCCGGAAATCCGGCGGTGCAGCCGCGGGTCAGATTGCAATCAGTATCATAAGCTGGGCCACGAGCACCCTCATAAACATCGTGAGCGGATAGACCGTGGCGTAGTTCAGGGATACGTATTTGCTGCCGTAGGAGTTCTGGGCGAATGCGAGCACAGGAGGGTTGGTCATTCCGCCCGCAATCAGTCCACAGATCTGGAAGAAGTTGAGTTTCAAGGCATAACGCGCGAGCAGAGCGATGAGCAGCGTAGGCACGACCGTGATGATTGCACCATAAGCGATCCACCACCAGCCGCCGCTTGCCAGAGAAGACACGAAGGTCTTTCCGGCCCCGAGGCCGACAGCGGCAAGGAAGAAGGAGATGCCGATTTCGCGTATCATCATATTCGCACTCATCGTCGTGTAGGTGGTGATATGCGCACGCGGGCCGAAACAGCTCAGAAGGATTGCTATAATGAGCGGACCGCCTGCAAGTCCAAGCTTGATCGGCTGCGGAATGCCGGGCAAGGAAATCGGGATGGAGCCGAAGACGACTCCGAGGGTGATTCCGAGGAATATGGGGAGAAGATTCGGCTTGTCAAGAGCGGAGGCCTTGTTTCCCACCAGATTCGCAATGGCGTCGATGCCATCCTTGTCTCCCACGACCTGAAGGTAGTCACCCACCTGGACACGGAGGTCCGGGGCGGCGACCAGTTCGACTCCCGAACGGACGACTCTGGTGACGGTCACGGCATAGTGGCATTTGAGAAGAATCTCGCTGAGTTTCTTCCCAGTAAGGCTGCTCTTCGTGATTCCCAGCCTCTTGAGCTGAGGGACGGCTTTCTTTCCCTTGATCCAATCGTTCAGGTGCATAGGGACTTCAGCGCCGAAAATGATGCGGATTGAATCGACATATTTCTGGGTAGTGACAATCAGGACCTTGTCGTTTTCGTGCAGCACGCTGTCCTGGTTCGGGACGAACTCTTCCCCGTCCCTCATGATACGCGAGACAACCATCTCGTTTTTGAGTTCGTCGCTGAGCACCTCGCGGAGCGGCTTGCCGACTACGGCAGGATTGGTGACGGCACAGTGCATCCTTCGCGGAGTCCCTTCAACCGATGAATTCTGCGCCTCGATTGCCTGGGTTTCCTTGTCGAGGTCAACCTTGAATACAGCCTTGAGTATTATCAGGAGAGCGAGGACGCCGAGGACGCCGAAAGGATAGGCCACCGCATAGGCAGAAGCGAGGGCCGAGGTGTCGGCAGGACTTCCACCGGAATCGAGCAAGGTCTGCTGGGCGGCACCCAGACCCGGAGTGTTGGTGACAGCTCCCGACATCACTCCGACCATTGTCTGCAGGCTTTCCCCGCTGACAAGATGGATGATGAATGCCGTGAGGCCCGAGCAGAGGACCAGTCCTACTGCAAGCAGGTTGAGCGTCACTCCCCCGTTCTTGAAAGATGAGAAGAAACCGGGACCGACCTGGAGTCCAATCGAATACACGAAAAGAATCAGTCCGAAGTCTTTCATGAAACTCAACACCTTGGGATCCGGAACCAGTCCGAAGTGTCCCATCAGGATTCCGATGAACAGAATCCAGGTCGAGCCGATTGTAATTCCTTTTATATTGATTTTTGCGAGGTACAGGCCTATTGTGATGGCAATAGCGAAAAGAATGATCGAAAATGCAGTTCCGCTTATCATATCTTAAGGTTTTCTGTTTTCGACCTGCAAATATATTCAATCATTCTCGAAAAAAGAAATCTTCGGGATTCTTTCGGCCAAGAATCGCAGGCGACGGGTCCGGAGGATTCCCGCATCGCAGCGCCCCGGCACAGCCCGTCACTTCTGGGCGCGGCATCGCTTCGTCAAGACAGTGGACAGAGAAGTGTCCGACTTGTAATCCTGCAAAAATTCGGAATATAAGAACGGATTCGTTCTGTTTTGTTCCATTATTTTGCAGTTTCGGTTATTTTTTTGCACTTTTGCATCCAAGTGCAGAATATGGCCGACAACAATGCCACATACGATGAAGTGAAGGCTTTCCTTGATGAATTCAAGGCCAAGGCAAGAGTATTCGGCATATTGTACAACGAAGACAAAGGTGAAAACCGTCAAACGCTTTTCGACCTTGAGTTATATGGAAGCAAGAGAGACCAATACATACTCAATCTCAGACCGGAAGACTACAAGGACCGGGTGAAAATGACTACGCTCAAGAAGAAGAAGGTGCGGTATGGATGTTCGGAATAGGAATCAAAAAGAGAGGAAAAGGGGAAAAGATACCGATATACATAAAGATTTATATTACCAAGGCCGAGGGTGCATCCAACTATTGCATTTCATTTCATATTGCCAGATTCAAGATGTGTTTTCCTTTCAAGACAGAATTATGAAAAGTCCATTCACAGGCGGAAACGTCATAAAGAAATCCAAATCCGAAACATTCCGGTTCAGGAATGAAGAATATACCGTCACAGCGTATTATTTTGAATGCGTTGACACCGGAAAGACCTTCACGAATGCGGAGCTTGACGATCAACTGATGGAGGACGTGTACTGTCAGTATCGCAAACGTCATGGCATTCCTTCTCCGTCAGCTCTGAAGCAACTCAGGGAGAGATATGGTTTGTCCGCTCACGCGATGTCCAAAATCGCTTGCATTGGAATAAACCAGTACGGCCTGTACGAAAATGGAGAGATGCCGACTCTGGTCGTGGGGCAAAGACTGGCCAGTCTGTTTGAAAAAGCCAGCCTTCTCAAATCAATTGATGCGGCCGGCCATAGACTCGGCAAAGATTATCTGAAGGTCAAAAAGAAAGTTGAGGAATATGCGGAGCCCCAGGTGTTCAATCTCCGCCGCGATTATTATCCACAGTTCGACGAGGCTGTAAGCCCCGGATGTCATTCTGTTGCATATCCCTGTAGAAAAGCCCGGTGGACAACCTGCTCATGCTGATTTAAGCGACTGAAGTTATGGAAGAAAGAGAAAATGTAAGGTTCAGGCTTGTTTCAATTGAGGATGTTCAATTGAAATCGGACTATGACGGCTTTGATTTTTCATCCCTGGATGAGAACAAACTGAAATTCCAGTTTAAAATCGAAACCATATTAAGGTTTTCAAAAGAACTCATAACGGTTATTCCGAGCATACGCTACACTTATGAGAAAAGAGTTCTGCTGGAGGCTGATGCCGTATTCAATTATGCCGTACAGAATATGGGCGCGGCCATTACAGTTGACAAAGAGAATCAGCAGGTCAACGTCAAGGCAGATCTGTTCCCGTCACTTTTGGGCGCGGCATACAATTCCCTGCGAGGGATTGTTTACGCAAATACGGGCGAGTCCGGCCTGAGACGCTATCCCCTTCCATTGATTGAGGTCAGGACTCTTGTTGAGAAGAACGGGATTTCGGTCGAGGAATGATTCTGACACCGCGACGAGCGCAAAGAGGAGCAGGTGAAAAGGGGCCGTCATATTCCCGGGGACGGCAAAAATAGCCGCCAAGCCATTAAAGGTCGAAAAGATTCACTATCTTTGCACTTGGGAATGGCTTATGCAGGCAACTCATTGGTTTCCCACAGTTTATAAGTTCCTTGAAGGCAGGATGCAAGTTCGGGAGCCGATTTCGCCGCGACAAAGCGGCGAAACAGCTGAATATCCCCAAGCAGCTTGCACTTGACGGATGCGGCAATACGCCATTTGAGCGGCGGACCTCGCCCCTTTGGCGTGCAATGCCCTCCGCAGTTCTTCAAAGATTGCTTGATACATTGAAAAACGAGAAGTTATGCCGGACAGCAATTTCATAGACTATGTAAAAATATGGTGCGCCTCGGGACACGGAGGAGCGGGTTCGACCCATCTCCACCGGGCGAAGTACGTCCCGAAGGGAGGCCCGGACGGAGGCGACGGAGGACGTGGAGGCCACATCATACTCAAAGCCAATCCTCAATTCTGGACACTCATCCACCTGAAGTACCGCAAGCACGTCAAGGCTGAGGACGGAGGACACGGAGAGGGCGGCCTGAGGACAGGCAAAAACGGGGAGGACATAATCCTGGACGTACCTGTCGGCACTGTTGCAAGGGATGCGGAAACGGGAGAGGTCCTTTTCGAGATGATGGAGGCCGGGGAACAGAAGATTCTCTGCAAAGGAGGGAGAGGCGGACTCGGCAACAACAATTTCAAGACTCCGACCCTCCAGACCCCGCGTTTCGCCCAGCCGGGCGAAGAAGGCCAGGAAGGATGGTTCATCCTCGAGCTGAAAGTGCTCGCTGACGTGGGCCTGGTAGGTTTCCCGAACGCCGGCAAATCCACTCTCCTTGCATCCGTGACAGCGGCCAAGCCGAAGATTGCGAACTACGCATTCACCACTCTCGAGCCGAATCTGGGCATCGTCAGCTACTACGACGACAAGTCCTTCGTGATGGCCGACATCCCAGGAATCATCGAAGGCGCCCACGAGGGCAAGGGAATAGGAATCCGCTTCCTCAGACACATCGAAAGGAATTCCGTTCTGCTCTTCATGGTCTCAGCAGAAGAAGACGACATTGCCGCAAGCTACAGGACCCTGCTCAACGAACTGAAGGAATACAATCCGGAACTTCTTGACAAGCAGCGTGTTCTCGCCATCACGAAAGCGGATCTGATCGACAAGGACATCGAAAAGGAACTGATTCCTACCCTGCCGGGGAAGATTCCGTATGTTTTCATCTCATCCGTCACCGGCTACGGTCTGAAAGAACTCAAGGACATGCTATGGTCTGCGCTACAATCATAGACAGGATCATCGGGCTCGACCAGCAGCTGACGCTGTTCCTGAACGACATCAACTGTGCCGCCTCGAACCAGTTCTGGCTGCTGTTCTCCAGCAAGTACATCTGGACAGTAGCCTATCTGGTCTGCGCTTTCTTCCTGTTCAAGAGACTGGGCTGGAGGAAGGCTCTGCTGGTGCTCTTGTCAATTGCGCTGACATTCGCCGTCTGTGACCAGTTCTCGAATGTGGTCAAGTACTCTACCTGCAGGCTCAGGCCAGGCTACAACTATTGGATGGTCAGGAGAGGCGTGCATATTCTTGAAGGGAAGGGAGGATTCTACAGTTTCTTCTCCGCACACGCCGCGAACGCCTTTGCCGTCGCCGTATGCCTGATCATAGGATTCAGGAACGACAGCACCCACACCTACAACGCTTTCTGCATCTGGTCCCTCATCTGGGCCCTTCTGGTCTCGGTGAGCAGGATATTCGTAGGCAAACATTTCTTCCTCGATGTCGTAGTCGGCATAGTAATAGGCATCACCTTAGGCATACTGTCCGGTATGCTGACGAGATACCTCATTCAGAAATATATAGACAAGGTCAAGCCGACCGGCTTCAATTGCAGTTTCCTGAAAATCCCCGTTTCTACAACGAAGGAATAACCTTCTCCATCATTGTCCCCCTGGACCCTTTCACGAGGACGGTTGCATCGCGGAGCGGATTGTCCGCAAGCCACAGGGCAAGATTTTCGGAAGTGTCGAACCACCTGAAGCCATCCGGGCTGCCTGTCTCTTCGAGGGCTTTCCCGAACTCTTCCCCGACCAGGCATACAAGTCCGAGCTCCATTCCCCGGAGCCGTTCTATCACGGCTGCGTGCTCTCTGAGGGACTCCGTTCCAAGTTCCCTCATATCCCCGAGCAGGGCTGCCTTGGAAGGCGCCACGACAGAAGCGAGGTTGTCCAATGCAGCCGCCATACTGGTAGGATTGGCGTTGTAGGCATCCTTGATGAGAATGTTGCGTTCCGTCCTTTCCATCTGCGAACGGTTGTTCGAAGGGACATATTCCTCGATTGCGGCGACAGCATCATCGAGAGAAACCCCGAAATGCAGTCCCACGGCTATTGCAGCGCAGACGTTTGAGGCATTGTATGCCCCGGAGAGCCTGGTTTCGAGTCCGAAGAGGCAGGAGGAATCCCCCTCTCCCCCGACGGTCTGCGGAACGGCCATCCTGAGATAGGGATGATCCCCGTCGGAAGGAAGGACTATCGCATCCCAATAATCGACACCGTAGCGGATGACTTCCAGATTGGCGCGCCGGGCGGCCATCTCTTCAAGGACAGGATCGTCGGCATTCAGGAATATGGTGCCGTCCCGGGAATCCAGGAAGTCGTAGAGGCAGCCCTTGGCGGCTTTCACGCCTTCGATCGAGCCGAATCCGAGGAGATGGGCCTTCCCCACATTCGTAATGAGCCCATAGTCAGGGAGGCAGACGCGGACAAGCTTGAATATGTCGTCAGGATGGTTCGCGCCCATCTCCACGACTGCAAGCCGGGTTTCTGAATCAATGCTCAGAAGGGTCAGGGGAACTCCGATGTCATTGTTGAGATTCCCCTTGGTCGAAGTGACCCTGTATTTTTTGGAAAGGACCCGGGTAATCAGTTCCTTGGTAGTGGTCTTGCCGTTCGTCCCGGTCAGTCCCAGCACTGTGAGCGGCCTGCCGTCCACCCGGACCGTCCTGCGATGGTGCAGGGCGAGTTCCTGAAGCGCCGCAAGGGTGTCCGGAACGGGAAAGACGCGGGGATCGCCTGATTTTGCGGCCTCTGAATCTTCCGCCACCACGGCGCAACAGGCTCCGAGCTCCAGGGCGCGGAGAGCATATTCATTGCCGTCGAAATTCTCTCCCTTGAGGGCGAAGAACAATTCCCCTCCGGAGACGCTGCGGCTGTCTGTGGTCACTCCTTTGCTTGAAAGGAATATGGAATAGAGTTTTTCCGTGTCCATGTCGGCTATTTTGTTCCTGTGCTTCCCCATCCGCCGGCTCCGCGCTCGGTTTCGGAGAGGGCTTCGACCCTTTCCCATTCCACCTGTTCGTGGGCGGCGACCACCATCTGGGCGATTCTCTCGCCCGGCACGATTTCAAAAGGCTGGTCGGAGAGGTTCACGAGGGAGACCTTCAGCTCTCCGCGGTAGTCGGCATCCACAGTCCCCGGGGAATTGATGACGGTCACACCGTGCTTGGTGGCCAGGCCGCTGCGCGGACGCACCTGCGCTTCGTAGCCCACAGGCAGTTCAATGAATATTCCGGTAGGGACAAGCCTCCTTTCGAGGGGCTTCAAGGTGATGGCTTCCGTGATGTCGGCACGAAGGTCCATTCCTGCCGATGCGACAGTGGCATAAGAAGGGTCCGGCCACTGCGATTTGTTTACTATTTTGACTTTCAACATATTTATAGAATATTCAAAGTTCCCAAGTCACAAGTGCCCGAAATTCTCCGGTATTCCCGTGCGTTGCGGGCGACTGCCTTCGTCACAGGCCTTGTCCACGCCACCCTCTTTTCCCGGGCAAGGGACTTGCCCCCGGCTTTCGGCCTCCGGTGAAGGATGCTTGCACTTGCGGAACTTCAACAGATTATTTCTCTGCGGGAAGAATGAGGTTGAGCACGACACCGACGATGGAGGCGAGGCCGATGCCTGCGAGCGAGAACTGTCCCATGCTGATGCAGGCACCGCCGATGCCCACCGTGAGGATAAGCGATGCGATGATCAGGTTGCGGGTCTTGCTCATATCAATCCTTGCATTGACGAGGTTGTTGATGCCGACGGAGGCAATTGTACCGAAAAGCAGCAGCATTATGCCTCCGAGAACGGCAGTAGGGATGGTCTGGATGGCAGCCCCAACCTTTCCGATGAGGGATATGGCGATTGCGAAAAGGGCTGCAATCCTCATGCAGGCAGGGTCGGTGACCTTCGTGAGCGAGACGGCTCCGGTGACTTCTGAATATGTCGTCACGGGCGCTCCGCCCAGGAATGCGGCCAGGGAGCAGGCGAGACCGTCGCCGAGCATTGTGCGGTGGAGTCCGGGCTCCTGGACGAAATCCTTGCCGGCTATCTCGCTGATAGCATAGATGTCACCGATATGCTCGATGATAGGGGCGATTGCGACCGGTACCATGAACACGATTGCCTGCCAGGAGAAGGACATCTTTGCGAAATGCGGCAGCTGGAACCACGGTGCGGAGGCGACTGCGCTGAAGTCCATCGCATTTCTGTAGAAAATCACGGCCACGATGTAGCCGGCGGCTGCGCCGAAGACCACCGGTATCAGTTTCACGATTCCCTTGCCGAAAACTGAACAGACTATCGCCACACCGAGGGAGACGAGGGCCAGGACCCAGTTGTTGGAGGCCATCTCGACACCCGTCCCGGCCAGGGAAAGACCGATGAGCATGATGACAGGGCCGATGACAATCGGAGGGAACAGTTTCTTGATGAATCCGGTGCCGAAGAGTTTCACGAGAAGGCTCATCAGCAGATAGACAAGACCCACTGCGACGAGACCGCAAAACATTCCTGGCATTCCGTACAGCTCGGTCGCCTTGATGATAGGAGCGATGAAAGCAAAGCTGCTTCCCAGATAGACCGGCACTTTCCCTTTCGTGACGAAATGGAAAAGAAGAGTTCCGAGTCCTGCCGCCAGAAGGGCTATCGCAGGGTCAAAACCGACGAGAAGAGGGACCAAAACCGTTGACCCGAAGGCCACAAACATAAACTGGGCGCCCACTACCGTGCGCCTCAGCGTAGAAAGTCTTTGTTCTGCCATGGTTTATTCGAAAATGCTTGGTTTGTCCGTATCGGAGCGCAAAACTGCACAAACCAAATATAGCAATAAAAACGCTTATCTGGATGCCTTGTAGTACAAAAATGCAGCTATGAAACCGAAAACCACATTCGGGAGCCACAGGGCGATGGCCGGAGGCAGCGCTCCGGAGTAAACGAACATCTGGCTGAACTTCAGGAAGAGGATGTAGGTGAAGCTCAGGGCGATTCCGACTCCGATGTTCAGGCCGATGCCTCCCCTGCGCTTCCTTGAAGACAGGCTGACCCCCATAATGGTGAGGATGAAGGCGGAGAAAGGAAGGGCGAAGCGGGTGTGTTTCTCGATAAGGGCATACATCACATTAGCGTCGCCGCGCATCTCCTGCGTCCGTATCAGGTCGTTCAGGTGGCCGTAGGAGAGAGTCTCCACGGTTTTCTTGTTGCGGTAGAAATCAGTCAGGGTCAGATTGATAACGGTGTCGAGCTTGTGTCCGGTGCGCACATTGTCCTGGAGGCCGTCGGTGAAGTCCCTGATGAAATAGTTGCGCAGATGCCAGCAGCCCTTCGTGCTGTCCCAGACGGCCTTCTCGGCTGAAAGTTTGCTGACCACCTTGTTGTCCCTGATTTCCTCAAGGGTGAAAGTGTTGCAGGTGTTGTTCCAGGAAGAGAAGGACTCCACGAACACGAAAGTACCCGGGTCGATCTGGTAATGGACATTCATGTTGTTCGTGGCGCTCCTGTCTATGTACTTCGTCTCGAACTGGATTCTCGTGACATTCGACCTCGGGATGATCCACAGGTTCAGGCCGAGGGAAAGAAGGAATATGAGCAGGGCGGAGACCATATAGGGCACCATCATCCTGTGATAGCTGACGCCGCAGGAGAGAATGGCGATGATCTCCGTGTTGGCAGCCATCCTCGAAGTGAAGAAAATCACGGTGATGAACACGAAAAGAGGGCTGAACATATTCATGAAATACGGCACCCAGTTGCAATAGTAGTCGAATATGATTTCCTTCAGAGGAGCATTCTTGCTGACGAAATCGTCAACCTTCTCGCTGATGTCGAATATGATGACGATCACAATCATGAACATCAGCGCGATGAAGAAGGTCGAGATGAACTTCTTGATGATGTATCTGTCTATTTTCTTGAGTCCGAGCATCGCAAACTAAAGTCTTGTTGAAACCTTCCTTACAGCCTCATTCTTCCAGGACGTGAAATCGCCCGCCTCGATGTGAAGCCTTGCCTGGCGTACCAGGTCAAGGTAGAAAGCGAGATTGTGCTCGCTGGCGATCATCGCCGCGAACATCTCCTTCGCCACGAAAAGGTGATGGAGGTAGGCTTTTGAATATTCAGAATCCACAAAGGAGGTTCCGTCCGGGTCAAGCGGCGAGAAGTCGTCCTGCCACTTCGCATTCTTCATGTTCATTATTCCGTTCCAGGTGAAGAGCATGCCGTTGCGTCCGTTGCGGGTAGGCATCACGCAGTCGAACATGTCGATTCCCCTCGCGATGCCCTCGAGGATGTTGGCCGGCGTGCCGACTCCCATCAGGTAGCGCGGTTTGTCTTCCGGCAGCAGAGGGCAGGTGACCTCAAGCATCCGGTACATTTCCTCAGTAGGCTCTCCGACAGCAAGCCCGCCCACGGCAAAACCTCCCACTCCGGAATTGTCTCCGACAAGGTTGAGGGCATGCTCCACGGCCCTCTTGCGGAGTTCGGGATAGACGCAGCCCTGGATGATAGGGAACATGGCCTGGTCGTAGCCGTACAGCGGTTCGGTCTCGCAGAAGCGTCTGAAAAACCGTTCAAGCCAGCCCTGGGTAAGTTTGAGGGACTTTGCGGCATACCTTTCATCCGCATCGCCGGGACAGCACTCGTCCAGGGCCATCATTATGTCGGAGCCTATCACCCTCTGGATATCGACGTTGTTTTCCGGGGTGAACATATGCTTCGAGCCGTCGATGTGGGAGCTGAACTTGCAGCCCTCCTCGGTAATCTTCCGGATTTTGGTCAGGGAGAACACCTGGAATCCTCCGCTGTCGGTGAGAATCGGCCTGTCCCAGGACTCGAATTTGTGGAGGCCTCCGGCTTTGCGGAGGGTGTCCAGACCTGGGCGGAGATAGAGATGGTAGGTGTTTCCGAGGATGATTCGGGCATCAATGTCATCCCTGAGGTCCTTGTGGTACACTCCCTTGACGGAACCCACGGTGCCTACGGGCATGAATATGGGGGTCTCCACCTGTCCGTGACAGGTAGTGAAGACTCCCGTCCTGGCGCCGGAGCCGCTGTCTTTGGTCTTGAGAGTGAACTTCATGTCGTTTTCAATTACGGATAAGACTTCAAATTTAGTGTTTTTAAGCGATAATTGAAAACGAAGTTGCGTATTGCCTCATCTGGCGGCCGTGGCGGCGGTCCGGCATCGCCCGCTATGGAAGTACTTAAAACGTCATTGTTGATGTAATGCGAAAAATATTTAAATTTGTAGGAAGCGACATTGAAAAACAATCATAACATCAATAAAGATATGAACAACAAATCCATCAGCCTGAGGCTGATAATAATGAACTTCATCGAGTTCGCCATCTGGGGCGCCTATCTCACTTCGATGGGCAGTTTCCTGGCTGACGCAGGTCTCGGACCGAAAATCTGGCTCTTCTTCGCAACACAGGGCTTCGTCTCCATATTCATGCCCGCCGTTATGGGCATCGTTGCCGACAAGTGGATTCCAGCCCAGAAGGTCCTTTCGCTCTGCCAGCTCCTTGCCGGCATATTCATGATTGCGACGGGCCTCTATGCGATGGGCCACGGCAGCTTCATCCCGTCTCCGAACGCGGCTGCGGATTCCTCCGCGCACATGGTTTACTCCGCTCTTCCGGGCTTCAACTTCACAGTATTCTATGTGCTCTACCTTCTGAGCGTCGCCTTCTTCATGCCGACCATAGCGATTTCCAATTCAGTCGCATTCAGCGCCCTTGAAGGAGCCGGAATGGACACGGTCAAGGCATTCCCTCCGATCCGTGTCTTCGGAACGATAGGTTTCATCTGCAGCATGTTCCTCGTGAACTTCCTGTCCAACGGCCACGGCGTGCAGTACCAGCATTCCTATGAGCAGTTCCTGGTTTCAGGAGGACTCAGCCTGGTTCTCTGCCTCTATGCCCTGACGATGCCGAACTGTCCTTGCAAGCCTGCAGACAAGGGAGCATCCCTGTCGGAATCCCTCGGCCTGAATGCATTCTCGCTGTTCAAGGAGAGGCAGTTCGCAATCTTCTTCATCTTCTCGATGCTCCTCGGCGCCTCCCTCCAGATCACCAACGGCTATGCAAACACCTTCATCACCTCGTTCAAGGACAACCCTCTCTTCGCTGAATCCTGGGGTGCGAACAACGCCAATGTAATCATCTCCATCGGACAGATTTCCGAGACGCTCTGCATCCTCCTCATTCCGTTTGCGATGAAGAAGTTCGGCATCAAGAACGTGATGCTCATAGCGATGTTCGCCTGGGTGTTCAGATTCGGATTCTTCGGGCTCGGCAATCCGGGCAACGGAGTGTGGCTCTTCATCCTTTCAGGCATCGTCTATGGCGTGGCTTTCGACTTCTTCAACATCAGCGGCTCGCTGTACGTCAATGAAAACACCGACAGCGGAATCCGTTCCAGCGCACAGGGCCTCTTTATGCTTATGACCAACGGCCTGGGAGCATCCATCGGAACCTGGGCGGCCGGAAAGGTAGTCAACGCCTTCGTCTATAATCCTCAGGCCCAGGCTGCAGCAGCCGGACTTGACGCAGCCGCAGTCTCGGCAGCAGGCAACTGGAGCGGAGCCTGGTTCACCTTCTCCGCCTATGCCCTTGTGGTCGGAGTCCTCTTCGCCATCCTGTTCAAGAATCCTGCAAAGGCAAAAGCGTGACGGAAAGGGAAGGGAACTTCATTTCTTCTTCCTCAACCTTTCCCCGCAGCGGCTCAGGCCGAATATCCGGCTGTCCGACTTGAAATACTTGATGTCATAGCATCTATACTCATTGTGATTCCTGACCTTGTGGTAGGATGTGATGCAATCGAAATTGTATCCCATCGCCGCAAGGTCAGGAATGTCCATTGTACACCTCCCGTCCTCAAGCAGGGACTCAAGTATGTCATAGTTGCGGTTGATGGCGTTTATGGTCCTCAGCCGCACTCCCTTTCCGCCGGGAGCCGACCTGTAGTTGTAGCGGCTCCTGCAGCCCGGGCTGCAGAACTTCATGTCACTCCTCCCGGGAGGCAGTTCCCTCCCGCATTCCAGGCATAACCTGGTCCGGTCTCCATCCTCATTCATCTTGGCTTGCATTTGCTGTTCCGGGGCGGTTCCTCCTCTGCGGAGTCCGCCCTTACAGGCCAATGTAAGCAAAGCGGCCGGATTTCCGGCAACGGAATCGTAAAGTCCGGACAAAGATTTACGTTCCTGTATGAAAGCGCATTTGTCTTTAAGCCGCAAAGAAACGCAAATCACGGGCTTCCCGGGAGGCGGGGAAGTCCACTCCTAAGCAAAGAAACAGTTCAATTCAGAAAGAAAGAGAAAGAATATGCGGCCGCGCAGCCCGGAAGCGCCGGAGTGTCGGACCAATGGACTATCTTGCGGCCAAAACCAGACTTGGATTATGGAACAGTTAAACAGAATCGAAATCCGCGGACACGTCGGCAACGTCAATGTGGTCGCGGTCGGAGAGGGGCGGGTCGCCCACTTTTCCGTCGTCACGAACTTTGCCTACAAAAGCCGGAACAACGAGCCGGTGATTGAAACCACCTGGCACAATGTCACCGCCTGGGAAAGCAAGAGCATCCAGGATCTGGGCATCATCAGAAAAGGTCAGCCGATCTATGTTTCGGGCCGGTTCAGAATCCAGAAAGTGTCCGGGAACGACGGGGTCGAGAAAAGCTACAACGAGGTTCTCGCCTCTATTGTCGAGCCGGTCAAGGAGAGCCTGACGACCGGCTGTTAGGCGCAGGACTGGTGCAGTTTCCCCTGTCCCGGAGGAGGAGGGAAATGCGGACGGCAGCGGACAGGGGAAACTGTATTTTGATGCTCAAAACGAGTTACTTAAACTATTTGTTCAAATAAAAATTTACTTGATTATTCTACTATATATCAAGTTGTTAGCAGCATTCAGAAACATTATCTCATCAATAAGTTGCAGAAAAAATTTGGAGAATTAAAAAGTTTTCGTAACTTTGCAGAACTTTCATTCGAGAAGGCAAAGGCTGCGTGGACGCCGACGCGGAATTCCTTGCTTCAAGGCCGTTAGGCAGCTGAAAGGCCGGATGCGAAAGCAACCTCCATCAGAAATCCTTACCACTCATGAAAGTTCTTTCAAGAAGACATCAGAGGATGACTGCAAAGTCATCCTCATTTTTTTGTTTCCACCTTTCCGGTATAATTGGACATTCCACCTGTAGTCATATTCAAGAACAAGCCGCCAAGATTCAGAAGGCCGCTCCCCGACTTGCGACAGGTCCTGGCGACGGGAAGTGTCGGCGAAGCCCGGGGCGGACTCAATCCGCGCGGTACATCTCACGGTAGTAGTTCAGATAGTCGCCGCTGGTGACTCCGTCCAGCCAATCCTGGTTGTCGAGATACCATCTGGCTGTCTTCTCTATCCCCTCTTCGAACTGCAGGCTCGGTTCCCAGCCGAGTTCCCGCTGCAGTTTGGAGGAGTCGATGGCATACCTCAAATCATGGCCCTTCCTGTCCTCGACGAAAGAAATCAGGCCTGAATCCTCATCCTCGGCGCGGCCGAGAAGACGGTCCACCGTCCTGATGAGCACCTTGACAAGGTCAATGTTCTTCCACTCATTGAAGCCTCCGATGTTGTAGGTGTCCGCAATCCTGCCCTTGTGGAAAATCAGGTCGATAGCCCGGGCGTGGTCCTCCACATAAAGCCAGTCGCGGACATTCTCCCCCCTGCCGTACACAGGCAGAGGCCTGCGGTGCCGGATGTTGTTGATGAAAAGAGGAATCAGCTTTTCCGGGAACTGGTACGGACCGTAGTTGTTGGAGCAGTTGGTCACCACGACAGGCATACCGTAAGTGTCGTGGAAGGCTCGGACGAAATGGTCGCTGGAAGCCTTCGAAGCCGAATAAGGGCTGTGCGGCGAATACTTCATCTCCTCCGTGAAGAAGACCGAGCCGTAGGCGAGGTGGCCGCAGCTGGAAGCCTTCGACGAATATGGCGGGACTATGCCTTCGGGGTCTGTCATCTCCAGCGCCCCGTAAACCTCGTCGGTGGAGATGTGGTAGAACAGTTTCCCCTCGTATTTTTCCGGAAGGGACTCCCAGCGCTTCCTCGCGGCCTCAAGCAGGCTCAGGGTGCCCATCACGTTGGTCCTGGCAAAGGTGAAAGGATCGCGGATGCTCCTGTCCACGTGGGATTCGGCTGCAAGATGGATGACCCCGTCAACTTTCTCCGAAGCCATCAGGGAACACATTGCGTCATAGTCACAGATGTCGGCTTTCACGAATCTGTAGTTCGGGCAGTCCTCCACATCCTTCAGATTGGCGAGATTGCCGGCATAGGTGAGCTTGTCCACATTGATGATGCGGTACTCCGGATACTTCCGGACAAAAAGCCTGACGACGTGGCTGCCGATGAAGCCGGCTCCGCCCGTGATGATTATGTTTCTCTTGTATTCCATTTCAGAAAGAAGTTGATGCTTGCCCGAGTTCTTCCCCGGGGATGTCCTTCAGGAAAGGATGGGAGCTGTCCTTGGCGGAAAGTACCACGTCTTCCGGCGGAAGTTTCCAGTCTATTCCCAGATCGGGATCGTTCCAGGCCACGGCCCCTTCTGAAGAAGGGCAGTAGAAATTGTCGCACTTGTACTGGAAGACAGCACTCTCGCTGAGCACGCTGAAACCGTGGGCGAATCCGCGGGGGATGAAAAGCTGCAGATGGTTCTCCCCGGACAGTTCCACGGCCACGTGGCGGCCGAAGGTTGGAGAGCCGGGTCGAAGGTCGAGCGCCACGTCCAGCACCCTTCCGCTTATCACCCTGACCAGCTTGGCCTGGGCGTGTTCCCCCTTCTGGAAATGGAGACCGCGGACGACGCCGTAGGAAGAGCGGCTCTCGTTGTCCTGCACGAAGGTAACCGGGGCGACACGTTCAGAGAACTCCTTCTGGTTGAAGGATTCAAAGAAATATCCCCTGTCATCCTCGAATATGCCGGGGCGGATGACTACGACCCCTTCTATGTCGGTGTGCGATATATTCATTCGTCTGCCACTTTGAGTAGATACTGCCCGTACTGGTTCCTGAGCATCGGAGCCGCAAGCGAGCGGAGCTTTGCGGAATCGATCCAGCCGTTGCGGTAGGCGATTTCTTCAAGGCAGGCCACCTTGAGCCCCTGACGTTTCTCGATGACCTCGATGTAGGTGGAGGCTTCGGCGAGAGACTCGTGAGTTCCGGTGTCCAGCCAGGCGAAACCCCGGCCGAGTTTCTGTACCTTCAGCCTTCCCAGCTCGAGGAAACGCTGGTTTACCGTGGTTATTTCAAGCTCTCCACGGGCGGAAGGCTTGACGGACTTGGCGATTGCCACCACCTCGTTGGGATAGAAATACAGTCCGGTCACGGCATAGTTGCTCTTCGGGACGGCAGGTTTCTCTTCGATGCTGAGGCACTTCCCCTCTCCGTCGAACTCCGCCACTCCGTAGCGCTGCGGATCGCTCACACGGTAGCCGAACACGGTCGCGATTCCTTCATCGCGGGCGGCACGGACGGCATCCAGAAGCTGTCCGCGGAAGCCTGCGCCCTGGAATATGTTGTCCCCCAGAACGAGGCAGACGGAGTCCCCTCCGATGAAGTCCTCTCCGATGATAAAGGCCTGGGCCAGCCCGTCCGGGGAGGGCTGTTCGGCATATTCAAAGCGGACTCCGAAGTCACTCCCGTCACCGAGAAGCCTCCTGAAGCCCGGGAGGTCATCGGGAGTGGAGATTATCAGGATATCCCTTATCCCGGCACTCATCAGAACCGAGACAGGATAATACACCATCGGCTTGTCGTACACCGGGAGCAGCTGTTTGCTGACTCCCTTGGTGATCGGGTACAGACGGGTGCCGCTTCCTCCGGCGAGAACTATTCCTTTCATATTCAAAAACCTTTACTGCATTCTTTCCAGGCAGGCTTTCAGGGAGTCGAGCCAAAAGGGCACCTCCACCCCGAAAGTTTCCTTTACCTTTGTCTTGTCCAGAACCGAATATGCCGGCCTGCGGACCTTCGACGGATATTCCTCCGAAGTGCAGGGGCGGATGTCGCAGCTGTTGCCGCAGAGGGTGCAGACCGCTTTCGCGAAATCGTACCAGGAAATCTCCCCTTCGTCGCTGTAATGATAGACGCCGCCCTTCCCCTCCAGTCCTCCATCGATTATCTTCACGACAAGGGCTGCAAGGTCACGGGCGTAAGTCGGCGTGCCTTTCTGGTCGGAAACGACCGTCAGGGAATCCTTCTCGGCTGTGAGACGGCACATGGTCTTGACGAAATTCTTCCCGTAAGGGGAATAAAGCCAGGCGGTCCTGATGATCATCCAGTCACAGCCGGAACTTTGCACGGCCCTTTCCCCCGCCAGTTTCGTGGCCCCATAGACTCCGACCGGGCCCGTAGTGGAATCCTCCCGGTAGGGCACTCCGGAATCGCCGCTGAAGACATAGTCCGTCGAGATGTGGATCAGGAAAGCACCGGTCTCGGAGGCGGCGACGGCGAGATTCGCCGGAGCCGAAGCATTGAGGCTCATCGCCGCAGCTTCATCCTCTTCGGCCTTTTCGACATCGGTGTAAGCCGCACAGTTGATGATGACATCCACGTCAAGGGCCTCGCAAGCCTTCCGGACAGCACGCAGATCGGTGATGTCAAGAATCAGAGTCTGAGTCCCTTTGGCGGGGAGCACATCCGAGAATATGTAGCGGTCGCGGCTGCCTGCCGTGACATTGCGGAGCTCGGTGCCAAGCTGCCCGTTCGCCCCAGTTACCAGTATGTTCATAGGTCCTCAAATTTAAGCAAAAATTGTTACATTTGTTCCATGCTGAAAAACAAGCTGGAAACAGAAGTGCAATTCCTTCACGGAGTGGGGCCCAAAAGAGCCGCACTGCTGAGGAGCGAGCTGGGGATCGTCACGGTCGGTGACCTCCTGCACGTCTTTCCGTTCCGCTACATCGACCGGAGCAGCATCCAGCTGATAGCCGATGTCAGGTCAACCGGCTCCTACGTCCAGATTCTCGGCGAGGTGACCGGAAGCGAGTTCTCCGGCCAGGGAGGGAAGCAGCGGCTCAGCGTCTTCGTGAAAGACTCCAGCGGAGAAATCGAACTCGTCTTCTTCAAAGCGACCAGGTACATCGCCGAGCGCCTGCGCACCGGGGAGCGTTTCCTGTTCTTCGGCAAACCTTCGGCCTACAACGGCAGGCTGAATATGGTCCACCCCGAAATCGACGCCCCTCCCCAGGGAGGAAGCGCGGGCTTCGAAGGGGTGCTGACGGGAGTCTATCCCTCGACGGACAGGCTCCGCAACGGAGGAGTCACGGGGAAGGTGATGAACAAGCTGATGGCTTCCGCCATTGAATATGCCGTCAGCGACCTCGAAGACTCCCTGCCGGACTACATCCTCAGGGAGAAAGGCCTCGCCCCGATCAGATACGCCATCCGGAACATTCATTTCCCTTCCGACCAGACCGCCCTCGCAAAGGCTCAGTACAGGCTCAAATGGGAGGAGCTCTTCCTCCTGCAGCTCTCCCTGGTCAAGCAGAAATACATCCGCAGCCGGGCTTCCGAAGGAATCCGGATGCCCCTTGTCGGCCAGGCTTTCAACGACTGCTACAAAGCCCTGCCCTACGACCTTACCGGCGCCCAGAAGAGAGTCATCAAGGAAATCCGCAACGACCTGATGAGCGGCCGGCAGATGAACCGTCTGCTGCAGGGCGACGTGGGTTCGGGCAAGACGATGGTGGCCGTGCTTTCCGCCCTGCTTGCGGTGGGCAACGGAGCGCAGGCCTGCATAATGGCCCCGACCGAGGTGCTTGCCAGGCAGCACTACCTCAACATCTCCAAATACCTCGCCCCGACCGGAGTGTCCTGCAGCCTTCTTATCGGTTCCACCACCAAGGCCGAGAGGAAACCTGTCCTGAAAGGGCTCGAAGACGGAAGCATCGGAATCATCATCGGGACTCACGCCCTGATCGAGGACCCCGTCATATTCAAGAATCTCGGGCTTGCGGTCATCGACGAACAGCACCGCTTCGGAGTTGAACAAAGGTCGAAGCTCTGGGCGAAGGGCCGCGACGGGATTCCTCCCCACGTTCTCGTGATGACGGCCACCCCTATTCCGAGGACGCTGGCGATGACTCTGTACGGCGACCTGGACGTCTCCGTCATCGACGAGATGCCTCCGGGCAGAAAGCCTGTTAAGACCATCCTGATAGGTGAAGACAAGAAGCCGGTGCTCACCAACTTCATGAAAGGGCAGATTGCCAAGGGACGGCAGATATTCGTTGTCTATCCGCTGATTTTCGAAAGCGAGAAACTCGATTACAGAAATCTTGAAGAGGGCTACGAGGAGATTGTCAAGCGCTTCCCTATGCCGGGGTACAAGGTGGCCATAGTCCACGGGCAGCAGACTTCGGAAGTCAAGAAAATGAATATGGACGCCTTCGCGGCCGGGAGAGCGGACATCCTGGTTTCAACCACGGTCATCGAGGTGGGCGTGGATGTGCCGAACGCAACGGTGATTGTCATCGAAAGCGCCGAAAGATTCGGCCTCGCCCAGCTGCACCAGCTCAGGGGCAGGGTCGGAAGGGGTTCCGACGAATCCTTCTGCGTCCTGGTCCACGGCAACAAGGTTTCCAAGGAGTCCCGGAAACGTCTCGAACTGATGTGCGCTACTGAAAACGGCTTCGACCTCGCCGAGGAAGACCTGAAGATGAGAGGGCCGGGGGATCTGGAAGGGACCCAGCAGAGCGGCCTTCCAATCGACCTGAAGATTGCCTCCCTGTCCCACGACGGCCAGATTCTTTCCGATGCCAGGCTCTACGCAGAGCACATACTGGCCGACGACCCTGCGCTGTCGAAAGCGGAGAACGCCCCGCTCCTGAAGGAGCTGCGCAAGGACAAATACAACATCAAGGACTTCAGCGTCATTTCCTGAAAGGGATTCCAGGCTATTTCACCATCTTCCCTGCCTGGAGCTTGTCGTAGGCTATGCGGTTTCTGAATATGTCGATGGCGGCATAGATGGCGGACTTCATCGACTGTGAGTCTGCAAGGTCGCGTCCGGCCATTTCGAAGGCCGTGCCGTGGTCAGGGGAAGTCCTGACTACCGGAAGTCCGGCAGTGAAGTTCACTCCGTCCTGGAAGGCTATCGCCTTGAATGGAGCGAGGCCCTGGTCGTGGTACATCGCAAGGGTTGCATCGAACTTGGCATAGTGGCCGAGACCGAAGTAGCCGTCCGGAGAATATGGTCCGAAAGCAAGAATCCCCTCATCGTTAGCCTTCTTGACGGCCGGGAGGATGGTCTTGAGCTCTTCGTCTCCCAGGAGTCCTCCGTCACCGCAATGAGGGTTGAGCCCCAGCACGGCGATTCTCGGGGCCACCACGCCGAAATCCCTCTTTAGGGACTCAGACATCAGCCTGAGCTTGTTGACAATCTTGTCTTCGGTCACGAGGGAAGGGACATCCTTCAGAGAGACGTGGCCGGTCACGACACTGATCTTGAGGGACTCGGAGACCATGAACATCAGCACGTCGTCGGCATTGAACTCCTTCTGGAGATATTCGGTGTGCCCGGTGTTGCCGAAACCCTCGGCATCCATCGCCTTCTTGTTGATCGGAGCGGTCACAAGGACATCGATGTCGCCCTTCTTGATGTCGGCCACGGCCCTTTCAAGGGAGGTTATGGCGGACCTTGCGGACTCCGGAGTGGACTGTCCCGGCTCCACATAGACATTGTCAGGCAGGCAGTTGAGAATGTTGATTTTCTTCGGCCTGGCATCCGCTGCGTTCTGGATGACATAGGTGTCCATCTGGTCGAGATTGTGGATCAGCTTGCGGTAGAAGCCGAAGACCTTGGATGAGCCGTAAATGACCGGTGTGAATGCTTCGAGGCTCCGGGGGTCGGACAGAGCCTTGATGATTACCTCGTAACCTATTCCGTTGCCGTCACCCTGGGTGATACCGACAATCGGTTTCCTGTTATTTCTATCCATTATGCTGGTTTCTGATTATTTGCTGAATTGTCTTGCAAAAATAATAAATCTACAGGAGAATCCCTTCGCCGAGGGAGCCTCCGACGGATTCGAGATAGCCCGTGTCGTCGGGAAGCCGTACTCCAGACTCCGCCGCCCCTGCCCCGGCCGCCACTGCAAGGCGGTCGCAGCGTTCGTTCTCCGGATGTCCTGCGTGGCCCTTGATCCAGTGGAAAGTAACCCGGTGGCGGCTGTACACGGCGAGGAAACGCTGCCAGAGGTCCGGATTCTTGACCTTCTTCCAGCCCTTTCTCTGCCAGTTCTCGAGCCATCCCTCATTGACTGCCTTGACGACATAGGATGAGTCTGAATATACCTCCACGAGAGCGTTGTTCCACTTGATGGCCTCCAGTCCTCTTATCACGGCAAGCAGTTCCATACGGTTGTTGGTCGTAAGCGCGAAGCCTCCGGAGATTTCCTTTTCCATCCCGGCGCATTTGAGCACGACACCGAAGCCGCCCGGCCCCGGATTCCCGCTTGAAGCCCCGTCGGTGTAGAGGAATATTACTGGTTTCTGGTCCATTTGATTTTCGAGGCCCGGCCCCGTCTGCGTCCTGCCGCCGGAAAAGGCGTCCGCCACAAGGGGACCCGACTGCAAATATAAGGCTTTTTCCTGACCGCAAGGGCATCGCCGGACGGCACAAGTTACATTTTTTGAAAATTCATTGCTATCTTTGGTGTGCCGGAAGAGGGCACAAGCCCCGGGCACAGAGAAAAAGCGCGTTCACGACAATGGTTTCCGAGCTGATCGGCAAATACATCTGGCTCATCCAGACGATTTCCTCGTCCGGAGAGAGGGGGCTGTCCCTGGACGAGCTTTCCCGGAAATACGAGCGCAGGTTCAGCCAGGCATATTCAAGAAGGACTTTCAACAACCACCGCCTGGCCGTGGAGGATGTCTTCGGAATCAGCATCGAATGCAACCGGAGCACCAACCGTTACCATATTCCCTATTTTGAAAGCGCGCTGGACAAGAACGACAGCGTCAGATGGATGATTGACACATTCACCGTCGGAAACCTGCTCAGCATGGGCAAGGAGAGGCTTTCGGGAAGGGTTTCCGTCGAAGAAGTCCCTTCGGGCCAGAAATACCTCACCGCCATAATGCAGGCAATGGACGAGGGAAGGGAGCTTGAGATTGAGTATTCAAAATACCGTTCGGCCAGCTCGGACCTCCTGCACATCCAGCCTTTCGCAGTCAAGGAACACGAGCGCAGATGGTACCTCATCGGCTACTGCCGCGAGAGGGCCAGGGGAAAAAGGGAGGACAACGGCGACAGGGATGCCTGGAGGGTGTACGGCCTGGACAGAATCATCTCGCTGAAAGAGACCGAGGAGAGTTTCCGCCTGCCGAAAGACTTCGACGTGGATTCGCTATTCTACCAGAGCTACGGCATATTCTTTCCCCAGAAGGGCCAGAAGGCGGTCACAATCCGCTTCAGGGCAAGCGAGCGGGAGGCCAGCTACCTCAGGGACCTGCCCCTGCACAGAAGCCAGGAGGAGGAAGGCGATGCTCCCGGCGGAAGGGGAAGGATATTCAGGATCAGGGTCATACCCAACGACAACCTGATTATGGAATTCTGCCGCCACGCCGACGGCCTGGAAGTGCTGGAGCCTGCCGACATCAGGGAGGCGGTCCACGGGAAACTCGAAAACGCAGCAAGACAATACGAAGATCAATGAATATGAAAACAACCGCAAAAGTCGCTATGGCGGCACTTATCCTGACCATGATCGGATGCAAGACAAAAGAGGATGCGGGGGCCTTCATAGGCCCTTCCGACATCCGTATCGAAAACGGGGTGATGACCCCTGAAGTTCTGCTGTCGCTCGGAAGGCTTTCCGACCCGCAACTCTCTCCGGACGGTAGCCGGATTCTCTACGGTGTCAGCTACACCAGCATTGAAAAGAACAGAAGCTGCAGGAATCTCTTCCTCTGCAATCCCGACGGCAGCGGGAACGTCCGGCTCACCCGCTTCGGGAAGAGCGTTTCCAACGCCCGCTGGTCCAAGGACGGGCAGAGCATCTTCTTCCTCCAGGGAGGCCAGCTGTACAAGGCTCCCCTCTCCGGCAACAAGCTCGGGAAGAAGGTGAAGTTGAGTGACGTGCCTGCCGGAATCGGAGAGTTCAAGCTCTCTCCGGACCAGAGCAACATCCTCTACATCAGTTCAATCAAGAACAAGAAAGTGGTACAGCCGGCGGACAGCGACCCTGCCCTCGACAAGGCGGAAGCCTACGCCACCGAAGACCTGATGTACCGTCATTGGGACCACTGGGTCACCGAGACCCCGCGCACTCTGGTAGCTCCGATGAACGGTACGGAAATCACTCCCGCAAATTCGGTGGACCTCCTCGGGGAAGAGCCTTACGAACTGCCTACCGAGCCCTTCGGCGGTGCGGAGCAGCTCGACTGGTCGCCTGACGGAAGGTACATAGTCTATTCGTGCAGGAAACTGACGGGCAAGGAATATGCCTTCAGCACCAACTGCGGCATATTCGTCTATGACATCCTCAGCGGACAGACCATCACCGTCAAAGGCGACGGAGGCTACGACACAGACCCTGTCTGGAGTCCGGACGGGAAGCACATCGCCTGGGTCTCAATGCGCAGGGACGGCTATGAGGCCGACGCACAGAGGATTCTGCTCTGCGACGTGGAGGAATGCCCGGAGGGCGAAGGCCAAAGTTTCGGAATCAGTATCGGAAACATAAGGGAACTGGCCGCCGGACTCGACCGCGACAAGAGCGGACTGTGCTGGAATCCCGAGGGCAGCGCCCTGGTTTTCAATTCCCTGGACAACGGAGTCCAGAAGCTCTTCTGTGTCACCCTCGAAGGAAATCTCAGGCAACTCACTGCCGACGGAGAGAAATACGACTTCTACAGCCCGTTCGCAATCCTGGAGGACGGGGAGCCGGGCGTCCTGACCCTCCTGGCAAGCAACTGCTGCCTCAACCGTCCTGTGGAGCTCATCAGCCTGACTGTCCCGGAGGAGGGTTTCGCATCCTGGAAGCAAATCACCGACGAGAACGGCCACATCCTGTCCGGAATGAAGGAGCCGGTTTCCGAAAGCGTCACCGTCAGGACAGTTGACGGAAAAGATATGCAATGCTGGGTCCTCTACCCTCCTGAATTCGATTCCACCAAGGTCTATCCGGCCATTGAAATCGTCCTCGGAGGTCCGCAGGGAACCAACAGCCAGGGCTGGAGCTACCGCTGGTGCTACCGTCTCATGGCACAGCAGGGCTACATTGTGATGATGCCAAACCGCCGCGGAACCACCGCTTTCGGCCAGGAATGGAAGGAGCAGATCAGCGGAGACTACTCAGGGCTGAACATGCAGGACTACCTGAGCGCCGGACGCTGGATCAAGAGCAAGCCTTATGTCGGCAGACTCGCCTGCGTGGGAGCATCCTACGGAGGCTATTCCGCCTATATGCTGGAGGGGCTTCACGGAGACCTCTACGACTGCTTCATCGCACACGCCGGCATATTCAGTGAAAAGCAGATGTGGTACACCACCGAAGAGTCCTGGTTCGCTAACTGGGACGGCGGCGGCCTGACTGAATATGCCTACGAAGAGGGCCAGACCGGCCCTGCGGGCGACGGCATCACCTTCGGCGGTATGCAGCAGGCCGGCGCTCCTTACGCATCGACTCCGAAGGCCCAGCACCACTATGCGAGCGACCCTTCCTGCAACGTCACCAAGTGGCACACTCCGATTCTGTGCATCCACGGAATGAAGGACTACAGGATTCCTTACGAGCAGGGAATGGCCGCCTTCAATGCCGCCCAGATGATGGGAGTGCCTTCACGCCTTGTAATCTTCCCGGAAGAGAACCACTGGATTCTCCAGCCTCAGAACGCCCTCTACTGGCACCGCGAGTTCTACGGCTGGCTGGAACGCTGGATGAAATAGAGCGGAGTTCCCGAAGAGGATTTCTCCCAAACGAATAAAGTCACGACAAATGCAGGGGACAACTGAAAAGTCCCCTGCCTTTCATTTAGGCCAAGCCCAGCGCCATTTTTTGGATGTCATTTCGATCAAGCGCAGCACCTTTTGCGTGTCATTTCGATCAAGCGCAGCACCTTTTGCGTGTCATTTCGACCAAGCGCAGCGCGTGGAGAAATCTGCTGGACCGATCAAAGATGTCATTTCGACCAAGCGCAGCGCGTGGAGAAATCTGCTGGACCGATCAAAGATGTCATTTCGACCAAGCGAAGCGCGTGGAGAAATCTGCCTGGCCTATTTTTCGGCCAACAGATATCTCGACTCCGCACTTCGTGCTTCGCTCGATATGACAAGTTTGGGGCAGTGGCACTCCGTGCTTCGCTCGATATGACAGGTTTGGAATCCGCCGCCAAACGGGGTTCTTAACGGTCTGGGAGGCCTCTTCGAGCCTGTTTCCATTTCCGGGTGGCGATTCAGTTCTGTCCGTGAAATTCACCTGCGCGCGGAAAGTGCCCTGGAAGGGCGTAGGATGGGGATTGGCGTTGCAGGTGGAACCCAAATGTCTCCACCTGCACGCAGGAACCCCTCTGTAAGGGTCTGTAGTGGGGTCTGAGTGCGCAGGTGAATTTCACGAGAGGGGGCGGAGGATTTGTCGCACTGCCGGAGTCCGGCATACCTCCCATCCAGCAGGCGTTGAAAAAGCCCTAAGGCCCAAAGAAGAGACTGATTTCCAGCGCCCTCTACCTGTCATTTCGACCAAGAGCAGCGCGCGGAGAAATCTTCTGGACCGATCAAAGATGTCATTTCGACCAAGCGCAGCGCGCGGAGAAATCTGCCTGGCCTATTTTTCGGCCAACAGATATCTCGACTCCGCACTCCGTGCTTCGCTCGATATGACAAGTTTGGGGGTAGTGGCACTCCGTGCTTCGCTCGATATGACAAGTTTGGGGCAGTGGCACTCCGTGCTCCGCTCGATATGACAGGCTTGGGACAGCCTGCCAGGCTGCCGTCGGCCGGGGATTACTTGTTGAAGCCCTTGGCGGTCAGGAATTCCCAGATTCTGTCAAGCCAGGTGTAGCTGCCCGTTCCCGGAGAAGCCTTGTGCTGGAAGCAGTGGTTGCGGGTGGCGAGAGTGTGGAGTTCGCTCTGGATTCCCATCGCGCGCATCTTCTCCCAGGTCTTCACGGAGTTCATCGCGGCCCATCCGTCGGAATCGCCGTGGATGAAGAGCATCGGAGCGGTGTCCAGGTCGAAGGAGAACTCCGGGGCGAGGACTGCGTCATCCTCGTTGCCCTTCTGGAGGTTCGGGGCCTCAAGGCCGTCGGTCAGGGCATAGGCCGGGTATATTCCTATTCCCCACTGGACCTTGCAGGAAATGTTGTCGAGCTCGTCAATCGGAAAATAGGCCCTGTGCCTTGAGGATGTCACACCCATCAGGGTGAGATGGCCGCCGGCTGAGCTGCCCATAATCCCTATCCTGTCCGGATCGAGCCCCCTTGAAGCCGCCTCGCTGCGGACTATCCTGACCGTCCTCTGGAGGTCCTGCCAGGCGCAGCTGTGCTTTGAAAGCCCCTCCGGACGAGGTGAGCGGTACTTGAGAGTCACCACGGTCATACCGAGAGAATTGAGGTAGCGGCGGGCCGGAGCGACCTCGAAACCGTCGGGGTCATTGCCCTCGTAGGAGCCGCCGGAATAGATTATCTGGATTGCATCTGTCTTCTTCACTGCAGGAATATGCCACTCGATGTAAGGATGGCAGAGCTGCGCCTGCGCATCCGGCATCTTGCCCTCCGGCCAGACATCCTCCCTGATAACCTCCTTGCGGGCGGAATTGTCAGGGAAACGCTCCATAAGGGCGACCTCCGGGCCGAGATTTCCCGTGAAATTCATCTGGGTCATGAATTCAATGGCCCTCCCGAAGCCGAAGGCCCCGTGCGGCTTGTCCGGGAAAATGTGGACCTCCGCAGGGATGTTCATCCTTCGGAGCTGCCTGTAAATCAGGGTGGAGGCATTAGGGGTGTAGATGTCGTCTCCACCGTGGAGCAGACACATCGGGCAGGTCTTTTCGTCGAACTTGAACACATCGCTGAGTTTCACGTCCGGTCCGTAGCCCTCGCGGGTGGCAGGAGTCCCGCTTTCGCCGTCGGTGGTCGCATAGGCCGGAGCATTGACTATGGCCCAGTTGATGTGACAAGGAATATCGTCCAGTCCGTCAACCTTTTCATAGGCCGGAGTCTGGGAACTGGTCGCAAGCAGAAGGGCTAGATGAGACCCGGCAGACATCGACACGGTGCCTATCTTCTCCGGATCGAAGCCTCTTTTGGCCGCCTCGCTGCGGACCATCCTTACAGCCCTCTGTCCATCCTCCCAGGCCGACTGGTAAATCGGAAGCCCTTCCGGTCGCGGGGTCCTGTAAACGAAATTGACGCACTGGTAGCCGCGTGCGGTGAGTTCCTTGTGCCAGTACTCGACCAGGTCCACATCACAGCAGGAGTAATAGGCTCCGCCGGAAATCAGAATCATGCAGGCTCCGTTGCGGACATCCTCGGCAGGTGCGTCATACCATTCGAGATAGGCGGTACGGTGTTTCTTGGGATTGAAGCCCTCGGCGGCGACCTCGTCGGTCATAGCGGCGATCTGGCCATCCTGAGGATGAGGCATCTTGCCTTTGGGCCAGATGGTTTCACGTTCTACGGCAAAAGACGAGCAAATCATGAAAGACATGACGCCCAATAATGCGAAAACCCTTTTCATTTTGAGATAGTGTTGATTGTCAAGTGGTTAAAGAAAAACACAAAGTTTTTCATAAAAGAGTACCCCCGTTGGGAATCGAACCCAAACCATCGGAACCGGAATCCGATATTCTATCCGTTAGACTACAGGGGCATACACAAAATTACAAAAAAGAGGGCTTATCGCAATCCGAATATTCATTTTTTTGCAAGATTTTTGTACTTTTGAATGATTTATACCTTTTATTTTTTTTGAAAATGAAGAAAGCATTCATATTCCCGGGCCAGGGGGCACAATTCCCCGGCATGGCCAAAGAGCTCTATGACAACAATGCCGAAGCAAAGCGGATGCTCGAAAAGGCAAACGAAATTCTCGGATTCAGGATTACTGACATAATGTTTGAAGGCAGCGCCGAAGACCTCAAGGCGACGAAGGTGACCCAGCCCGCCATATTCCTGCATTCAGTCGTGCTTGCCAAGTGCATCGAAGGCTTCGCTCCCGATATGGTCGCAGGCCACTCCCTCGGAGAGTTTTCCGCACTCGCAGCCGCAGGCGCAATCAGTTTCGAGGATGCGCTGAAGCTCGTTTCCATCCGTGCCACCCAGATGCAGGCCTGCTGCGAGAAAGTTCCTGGAATGATGGCCGCCATCATCGGCCTCTCCAATGAGCAGGTGGAAGAAATCTGCGCTTCCTGCGACGGAATCGTAATCGCCGCCAATTACAACAGCGACGGACAGGTCGTGATTTCCGGAGAAGAGACGGCTGTCGGACAGGCCTGCGAAAAGGCCAAGGAAGCGGGCGCAAGAAGAGCCCTTCCGCTGGCAGTCAGCGGAGCATTCCACTCCCCTCTCATGGAGCCTGCACGCATCGAACTCGGCAAGGCGATTGAACAGACTCCGATGTCGGTTCCTGTCTGCCCGGTTTACCAGAACGTGACCGCCCTCCCCACAAGCGATCCGGCAGTCATCAAGGAGAACCTCCTCGCCCAGCTCACCTCCCCGGTCAAGTGGACACAGTCCGTGAAGAACATGCTCGCCGACGGCGCGCTCAGTTTCACCGAACTCGGCCCGGGCAACGTCCTGCAGGGACTTGTAAAGAGAATCGCAGGGCCTGTGGAAGGTCTGCAAATCAACGGAATGACAACACTTTAATAACCATTGAGACATACTAACGACATGGCTAAAGAAAAGAAATTCATCACCTGTGATGGCAACACCGCTGTAGCGAACATCGCCTATCTTTTCAGCGAGCATGCAGCCATCTACCCTATCACGCCGTCATCTCCGATGGCCGAGAATATCGACGAATGGGCCGCCCACGGCAAGAAGAATCTCTGGGGCGAGACCGTGAAGGTCACCGAGCTCCAGAGCGAAGGCGGAGCATCGGGAACCGTCCACGGATCCCTCCAGGCCGGTGCACTGACCACAACCTACACCGCCTCCCAGGGACTCCTGCTGATGATTCCGAACATGTACAAGATCGCCGGAGAAATGCTCCCTGCTGTCTTCCATGTTTCCGCCCGCACACTTGCTTCGCACGCCCTTTCCATATTCGGAGACCATCAGGACGTCATGGCTTGCCGCCAGACAGGTTTTGCCCTGCTCGCTTCCGGTTCCGTTCAGGAAGCCCAGGACCTCGCTGCAGTGGCACATCTTTCCGCCATCAAGTCCAGCATTCCTTTCCTCCATTTCTTTGACGGATTCCGTACTTCGCACGAGATTCAGAAAATCGAAGCCCTCGACGAGGACGACCTGAGGAAGATGGTCAGCACCAAGGCCATTCACAATTTCAAGGCAAGGGCCCTCAACCCGGACGCTCCTGTCACCAGAGGAACAGCACAGAACGGCGACGTCTTCTTCCAGGCCGTCGAATCAAGGAACCAGTTCTATGATGCAGTTCCGGACATCGTGGCACGCTATATGGGCGAAATCAGCGAACTGACCGGAAGGCAGTACCGCCCGTTCTCATACTACGGTTCTCCTGACGCCGAGAACATCATCGTAGCCATGGGTTCAGTCACCGAGACAATAAAGGAAACCATCGACTACCTCGGCAAGAAAGGCAGGAAATACGGTCTTGTCACCGTCCACCTCTACCGTCCGTTCTCCGAGAAATACTTCCTCAAAGTCCTTCCTAAGCACGTCAAGAAAATCGCCGTGCTCGACAGGACCAAGGAACCGGGAGCTCCGGGCGAGCCTCTCTTCCTCGACGTGAAGGCCCTCTTCCAGGGCAAGGAGCACTCTCCTCTCGTAATCGGAGGCCGCTACGGTCTTTCATCCAAGGACACCACCCCTTCACAGATTGTCGCAGTGTTCGACAACCTCGAGCAGAAGGAGCCTAAGAGCGACTTCACCATCGGCATTGTTGATGACGTAACCTTCAAGTCCCTGCCGATCAGGAACGAGATTTCCATCGTGAAGCCGGGCACGACCGAATGCAAGTTCTACGGACTCGGTTCAGACGGAACAGTCGGAGCGAACAAGAACACCATCAAAATCATCGGAGGACACACCGACCTCTACTGCCAGGCATATTTCGACTACGACTCCAAGAAGTCAGGCGGCTACACCTGCTCTCACCTCAGGTTCGGAAGCTCCCCTATCAAGGCCCCGTACCTCGTCTCCACTCCTGATTTCGTGGCCTGCCACGTACCTTCATACCTCAAGAAGTACGATGTTCTCAAGGGCATCAAGACCGGAGGCACCCTCCTGCTGAACAGCATCTGGAGCGAGGAAGAGACACTCGAAAGGATTCCTGACTACTGCAAGTCAGTGATTGCCAGGAAGAAAATCAAGCTCTACATCATCAACGCCACGAAGATTGCAGCCGAAATCGGCCTGGGCAACAGGACCAACACCATCCTCCAGTCAGCATTCTTCAAGATTACCGGCATCATCCCTTACGAGGACGCGGTCAAGTACATGAAGGACGCCATCGTCAAGAGCTACGGCAAGAAGGGCGAGGACATCGTCAACAAGAACTTCGCGGCCGTGGACCGCGGCGGTGAATATGTCGAAGTCTCCATCCCTGAAAGCTGGTCCGGCATCTCCGCCAAGTTCGAGACTCCGGGCAAGGACCGTCTGGCTCCTTGCTTCGTGAAGGATGTGGCCGACATCGTAAACGCCCAGTGCGGAGACTCGCTCCCTGTCAGCTCGTTCATGGAATATGCCGACGGCACTATGCCGGCAGGCACATCGGCCTACGAGAAGCGCGGAGTCGCAGTCAATGTCCCTGAATGGAACGCGGAGAAGTGTATTCAGTGCAACACCTGCGCCTTCGTCTGCCCTCACGCAGCCATCCGTCCATTCCTCCTCACCGAGGAAGAGGCCGCTGCCGCACCTCAGACCGTCAAGACTGCCCAGGGCAAGGCAGTCCTCAAGGAATACAAGTTCGCGATTTCCGTCTCGGTTGACGACTGTACCGGTTGCGGCAACTGCGTGGATGTCTGTCTCGCAAAGGACAAGGCCCTCTCGATGGTTCCTTACCAGAGCCAGGACAACGAGCAGGCCAACTTCGACTACCTCAACGGCAGAATCGGCTACAAGCAGGTCGTAGACAAGAAGTCCAACCTGAAGAACTCACAGTTCGCCCAGCCGCTCTTCGAATACAGCGGAGCCTGCGCAGGCTGCGGTGAGACCCCTTACATCAAGAACATCACCCAGCTGTTCGGAGACCACATGATGATAGCCAACGCCACCGGCTGTTCTTCAATCTACGGAGCCTCCTTCCCGGCATCTCCTTACTGCACCGATGCCAACGGACACGGTCCGGCCTGGGCAAACTCCCTCTTCGAGGACTTCTGCGAATTCGGTCTCGGAATGAAACTCGGTTCCGACCGCGTACGCGAGACCGTAGCTGCCCTTATGACCAAGGGCCTGTCCTGCAGCTGCTGCTCCGATGAGATCAAAGCCCTCTACCAGAAGTGGCTCGACAACCGCAACGACGCCGCAGTCACGAGGGAGGTCGCAGACAAACTTGTTCCCCTGATGAAGGAATGCGACTGCGACACCTGCAAGAAACTTCTTGAACTCAAGCATTACATCCCGAGCAGAAGCCAGTGGATCATCGGCGGTGACGGTGCAAGCTACGACATCGGCTACGGCGGACTTGACCACGTCATCGCATCCGGAGAGAATGTGAATATCCTCGTGCTCGACACGGAGGTATATTCCAACACCGGAGGCCAGTCTTCCAAGGCCACGCCTGCCGGCGCCATCGCCAAGTTCGCTGCAAGCGGCAAGAAAATCCGCAAGAAGGACCTGGGAATGATGGCTATGAGCTACGGCTATGTCTATGTCGCACAGGTTGCGATGGGAGCCAGCCCTTCACAGTACCTCAACGCCATCAAGGAGGCCGAGGCCTATGACGGACCGTCTCTGGTCATCGCCTACGCGCCTTGTATCAACCACGGGCTGAAGGCCGGAATGGGTCTGAGCCAGAAGGAGGAGAAACTTGCCGTAGAATGCGGTTACTGGCATCTCTACAGGTACAATCCTGCCCTCGAGGGCAGCGACAAGAATCCGTTCTCCCTCGACTCAAAGGAACCGGACTGGAGCAAGTTCCAGGACTTCCTCAAGGGTGAGGTCAGATTCTCGTCCCTCGTCAAGCTCTTCCCGGACAAGGCCCAGGAGCTTCTGACAATGACCGAAGAATTCGCCAAGGTTCGCTACAACAACTACGCACGCCTCGCCGGCAAGTAGTACTGCGGACACGGCAACAGAAACCGGAGGATGGCCACAGCAGCCCGGAAGGGCCCGCGGCCATCCTCCTTTTTTCGGCATATTCATTAAATAAGAGGCTGCCCAAAAAGCCTGTCATATCGAGCGGAGCGCGAAGCGCCACTGCCCCAAGCCTGTCATATCGAGCGAAGCGCAAAGTGCCACTGCCCCAAACTTGTCATATCGAGCGAAGCGCGAAGCGCCACTGCCCCAAGCCTGTCATATCGAGCGAAGCACGGAGTGCGGAGTCGAGATATCTGTTGGCCAGCAATAGGTCCAAAAGATTTCTCCACGCGCTGCGCTTGGTCGAAATGACACGCAATAAAGCCCTTCACATTGGGCGGAGCACGGAATGCCACTGCCCCAAACTTGTCATATCGAGCGGAGCACGGAGTGCGGAGTCGAGAT
>JBJEJV010000002.1:0-31311 GCA_051878295.1 Candidatus Cryptobacteroides sp. | reverse complement strand
CAGCTCGTGCCGTGAGGTGTCGGCTCAAGTGCCATAACGAGCGCAACCCTTGCCGCCAGTTGCCATCAGGTCAAGCTGGGGACTCTGGCGGGACTGCCACCGCAAGGTGTGAGGAAGGGGGGGATGACGTCAAATCAGCACGGCCCTTACGTCCGGGGCGACACACGTGTTACAATGGCGGCCACAGAGGGAAGCTACCTGGTGACAGGATGCGGATCTCGAAAAGCCGTCTCAGTTCGGACTGGAGTCTGCAACCCGACTCCACGAAGTTGGATTCGCTAGTAATCGCGCATCAGCCATGGCGCGGTGAATACGTTCCCGGGCCTTGTACACACCGCCCGTCAAGCCATGGAAGCCGGGGGTGCCTGAAGTTCGTGACCGCGAGGAGCGACCTAGGGCAAAACTGGTAACTGGGGCTAAGTCGTAACAAGGTAGCCGTACCGGAAGGTGTGGCTGGAACACCTCCTTTTTGGAGTCGACCTGACAGTATGACGCTCTGTGGTACAAGGATTGAGGTCCTTGCTGCACTTTCTTTCTTTATTATATAGGCTCTTAGCTCAGTTGGTTAGAGCGCTACACTGATAATGTAGAGGTCGGCAGTTCAACTCTGCCAGGGCCTACATAATAATAGAGGGGGTATAGCTCAGTTGGTAGAGCACCTGCTTTGCAAGCAGGGGGTCAAGAGTTCGAATCTCTTTATCTCCACAAAAGACCCGGTCACCTTTGTGATCGGGTCTTTTTTTGTTATATTTGACCATGAGCATCTTGATTCGCAACGTGCTGCTCGGTTCCGGGCGCACCAACATATTCATTGAAAGGAACATCATCCGCCGCATCGGCGTGCCGGATGACTATCCCGCCTTGCAGACCATTGAGGCTGAAGGACTTGCTGTGTTCCCGGCATTCTACAACACCCATTGTCATGCCGCGATGACCCTTCTACGCGGCTATGCCGACGACCTCCCCCTGCAGCAATGGCTCGAAGACTACATCTGGCCCTATGAGGACTCCCTCACCGACGACGACATAGAGCGCGGAAGCGACATCGCCATCCGGGAGATGGTCCGCGGGGGCTCCGTATTCTTCAACGATATGTACTTCGGCATCGGGCGGACCATAGCGCTTGCGGACAGGCTCGGAGTGCGTGCCTGCATAGGCATCACTGTGATGGACAACCACTCCAAGGCCGTGGAGGACAGCAAGAAGGACTTTGTGGAACACTTCACCGACCCGACCGGAGGCCGGATCAGCCTCGCCATCGCCCCTCATTCGATCTACACGGTGGGCACCGAAAAGCTCATCCGCTCTGCTGAGTGGGCCAGGAACAGGGGCCTGAAACTTCACATCCACATCTCAGAGACCCGCAAGGAAATCGACGACTGCCTGAAGGCGCACGGGACCACTCCGGTCCGCTACCTCGATTCAATCGGCTTCCTCGGCCCGGATGTGGTAGCGGCCCATTGCGTCCACGTCGATGAAGAGGAATGGGACATCCTCGCAAGGCGCGGAGTCACTGTCTGCCACTGCCCTTGCTCGAATATGAAACTCGGAAGCGGCCGCTTCCCGTACGAACTCGCAATCCGCTCCGGCGTCCGGATCACCCTCGGCACCGACGGAGCCTCATCCAACAACAATCTCGACATGCGCGAGGAGATGAAGTTCGCCTCCCTGCTCGCCAAATGCGTCTCCCGCAGGGACGATATGGGCCTCGCCAACCAGGGGGACCCCTCCCTGCTGCCGGCCTCAAGCGTCCTCAAGTGGGCGACGGCCAACGGAGCGGAGGCCTTCGGAATCGATGCCGGCGAGATTGCTGAAGGGAAGGTGGCTGACTGCATCCTCGTGGACCTGAATGCGGAAAGGACTGTCCCTTGCCACAATCCGGTCTCCAACTGGGTCTATTCATCGACTTCCGACAGCGTCCGCGCTGTAATCTGTGACGGCAAAATCATCTGGAAACAATAACAGGCTATGAAGAGAATCACCAGAAATCTGACTATGGCTGCGGCCATTGTTGCAGCCATATTCGCAGTGTCCGGCTGTATGGTCGGCAAGTTTATGTGCAATTACGCCCTGCTTCCGGAAGAGCACGGCAACGACATCGAAGGTGACAGGCTGAAGGTGGAGGAACGCTACCCCGGCATCATCGGATGGTACGACGCCCTCCGCAACGACGGGACCTACCGCGACGGAACCCTCGAAGGCGAAGGCGGCTGCACGCTGTACTATGAATATGTCACCGCATCCGACCCCGCTTCGGCCCGGGGCACGGCCGTCGTGGTGCACGGCTACACCGACAACCACATCTGCTTCCTCAATCTCGTGCGGATGTACAGGGATTCCCTCAACTACAATGTCCTGGTTCCGGACCTCCACCACCACGGCTATTCCGAAGGCGATGCCGTCCAGATGGGCTGGTTCGACAGGCTCGACGCAATCCGCTTCATCGAGAAAGCCCACGAAATCTTCGGCGACGACTTCCTCGTGATGCACGGAGTGTCGATGGGCGCGGCCACCACGATGATGACCAGCGGCGAGGACCTTCCTGAATATGTCAGGGCCTTCGTCGAGGACTGCGGCTACTCCTCGGTCTGGGACCAGTACAAGTACAATCTCAAGCAGATGTTCCACCTGCCTTCCTGGCCGGTGCTCAACAGTGCCAACAGCGTCTGCCGCCGCCGCTACGGCTGGGATTTCAAGGAAGCCTCCTCGATGGACCAGCTGGCGAAATGCGACAGGCCGATGCTCTTCATCCACGGCGATGACGACGATTTCGTGCCGACCGCCCACGTTTACCTGAACTACGACGCGAAGGTCAAGGGCTACAAGGAAATCTGGCTTGCTCCGGGTTCCGCCCATGCGATGGCCTACAAGGATCATCCGGCCGAATACACCGCCCGCGTCAGGTCCTTCCTGGACAAGGTCCGTGAACTCGGACTGTAAAGCGCACTGTCATGGCCTCATCAGTCAAGCAGAAGACCGTCTGGTTCTGTACGAACTGCGGCAACGAGTTTCCCCAGTGGATGGGCAAGTGCCCCTCCTGCGGGGAATGGAACACCCTGACCGAACACAAGACCGTCACGGGCGGCCGGCACCAGACCCGCAGGGACTCCGTGCCCGGGGAGGGGAGGCGTCCGCGCAGGCTCGATGAAATAGACTCCACATCGGATGCCCGCATCTCCCTGTGCAACGAAGAAATCGACCGGATTCTCGGAGGAGGCGTCGTGGAAGGCTCTCTCGTCCTCATCGGAGGTGAACCGGGCATAGGGAAGTCCACCCTCTCTCTCCAGATTCCCCTGGGCTGCCCTTCGCTGAAGACCCTTTACGTGACCGGGGAGGAAAGCGCCCGGCAGGTGAAGATGCGCGCCGACCGGCTCGGAGGCGACTGCTCCAACTGCCACATATTCAGTGAAACCCTCATCGAGAACGTGATTGCCCAGGCGAGGGAGATGATGCCTGACCTGATGATTGTGGATTCGGTCCAGACGATGTTCACCCAGAGCGCGGAGTCCACTCCGGGCTCCGTCACCCAGATCCGCGAGGTCGCCGCCATTCTCCTGCGCTTTGCCAAGGAGACCGGCATCCCGGTCATCCTGATAGGCCACATCACGAAGGAAGGCTACATCGCCGGCCCGAAAGTCCTCGAGCACATCGTCGATGTCGTCCTGCAGTTTGAAGGCGACGACAGGGGAGCCTACCGGGTCCTCAGGAGCATCAAGAACCGTTTCGGCTCCACCTCCGAGCTGGCTGTCTTTGAAATGACCGGGAAAGGCCTCAGGCAGGTCTCCAACCCTTCCGAGATGCTGATTCCGATGCACGAAGACGGCCTTAGCGGCACGGCGGTCGCGGCGATGCTGGACGGCACAAGGCCATTCCTCTTCGAAGTCCAGGCCCTTGTCAGTTCGGCGGTGTACGGCACTGCCCAGCGCTCGGCGACGGGCTTCGACGTCAGGCGTCTGAATATGCTGCTGGCCGTCCTGGAACGGCGTGCCGGCTTCAAGCTCGCCCAGAAGGACGTCTTCCTCAACATCGCCGGAGGGCTGAAAGTCAGCGAACCGGCCTGCGATCTGGCAGTGGTCTGCTCCGTGCTTTCGTCCAATTTCGATTTCTCCATCCCGGCCGACACCTGTTTCGCCGGAGAAATCGGACTCAGCGGCGAAATCCGCCCTGTACCGCAGGTGGACAGGAGGATTTCGGAAGCCGCAAGGCTCGGTTTCACCAGAATATTCGTGTCCTCATTCTCCTCCCTTGAGATGAAAGCGTCCGGTATCGAGGTGGTCAAAGTCGCAGACGTCCCTCAGTTGGTCAGGACATTGTTCAAGTAATTTCTTTTTTTACTATCTTTGCAACCGTGCAGGTCGATTTTGACTTGCAGTAACCGCATTCAGTTATGAATTTAAGAGACATCAAGAAGGACATCAAGTATGTCATCGGAGCTTTCGTCGACGATTGCTCTCTTTTCAGTCTAGTCAACAGAACTGCTGATGATGAGGCTCTCGCCGCTCTCCTTCAGGAGGCTGTGGACCTTTACAACGACCTTCTCGACAAGGCCAACAGCAAGGTCGAAGGTGCAAAGTCAGTCTATTTCAACTCCATCCGCCAGGAACTTCTCGAGAAGACCAACACTCTCTACGAGAAGCTCAGCGCCATGGTCAAGGCTGCCAAACCTGCCGAATAGGCGGGCGCTCCACGGAAGCTGAAGAAACAATCTTGCAGAATCTTACGGGAGGGCTCGGTAGAGTCTTCCCTTTATCATATTCAATCCGCATCGGCATATTCGGAAAAGACGGACCAACAGATATACAGCATGAAAGTAGCAATAGTCGGCGCCAGCGGCGCAGTAGGACAGGAATTCCTCCGCGTGCTCGAGGAGAGGAATTTTCCGGTGGATGAGCTTCTTCTCTTCGGAAGCACCCGCAGCGCGGGAAGGAAGTACACTTTCCGGGGGAAGGAAATTGAAGTGAAACTGCTTCAGCACAATGATGATTTCAAAGGCGTCGATTTCGCCTTCACGAGTGCCGGGGGAGGCACCAGCAAGGAGTTTGCCGGGACCATCACCAAGCACGGGGCTATAATGATAGACAATTCGAGCGCATTCCGTATGGACGAGGATGTGCCTCTCGTCGTCCCTGAGTGCAATGCGGAAGATGCCCTTGTCCGTCCCCGCGGAATCATCGCCAATCCCAACTGCACGACCATTATGATGGTGGTCGCCCTCCAGGCTCTCGAGAACATCAGCCACATCAGGAGGGTCCACGTCTCCAGCTATCAGGCCGCCAGCGGCGCCGGTGCGGCTGCGATGGCAGAGCTTTACGAGCAGTCCCGCCAGGTCCTCGCCGGCGAGGAACCGACCGTCGAGAAGTTCGCCTACCAGCTGGCCTTCAACGTCATCCCCCAGATTGACGTGTTCACCGACAACGGCTACACCAAGGAGGAGATGAAGATGTACAACGAGACCAGGAAGATTATGCACACGGACTGCGCGGTCAGCGCCACCTGCGTCAGGGTCCCGAGTCTCCGCTGCCACAGCGAATCCATCTGGGCCGAGACCGAAAGGCCTGTCAGCGTTGAAGAGTTCCGCGAGGCCGTCCGCAACGGCCGCGGACTCCGGCTTGAGGACGACCCTGCAGCCAAAGTCTATCCTATGCCGCTGTTCCACGAGAACTGCGACGATGTCTTCGTCGGCAGAATCCGCAAGGACCTCTCCAACCCCGCCGGCCTTGCCTTCTGGCTCGTCAGCGACCAGATCAAGAAGGGCGCGGCTCTGAACGCCGTCCAGATTGCGGAATATCTTATCTCCAAGTCTGAATAAGGATTTCTTGCGGGGATGACAGAAAAGGAATATATCGAAATCAGGGGCGCCGGGGCGCACAACCTCAGGAACGTCAGTCTCGACATTCCTCGCGGCAAGTTCGTCGTGGTCACCGGCCTGAGCGGCAGCGGCAAGTCCTCCCTCGCCTTCGACACCATCTATGCCGAGGGTCAGAGACGCTATATGGACACCCTTTCCACCTACGCCAAGCATTTTATGGGAGTGCTTGAAAAGCCTGAGGTGGAGAGCATCGACGGGCTCAGCCCCATCGTCGCCATCGAGCAGAAGACCACCGGCAACAATCCCCGCTCCACGGTAGGCACCATCACCGAGATTTCGGATTTCCTCCGCCTTCTCTTCGCGAGGGCTTCGAGGGCATATTCCCCGGTCACAGGAAAGGAGATGGTGAGGTACTCGGACGACCAGATAGTGAGTCTGGTGCTCCGTGAATATTCAGGGAGAAAATGCTTCCTCCTCGCGCCTCTCGTCCGGGGACGCAAGGGCCACTACCGCGAACTCTTCGAGCAGCTCCGCAAGCGGGGCTACACCGATGTCCGGGTGGACGGCGAAATCCTGCCTCTTGCCGGAATCGATTCCCTGGACCGCTACAAGTCGCATTTCATCGAACTTGTGGTGGACAAGATGAAACCGTCGGAGGGGGATGAAAAGCGGATAAGGGATTCCGTGACCACCGCCCTGAACCTCGGGAAAGGCTCGGTCGCCATGCTCGACAAGGACAGCGGCCAGCTCCGCCATTTCTCCAAGCATCTGGTTGACCCGGAGTCGGGAATATCCCTCCAGGAGCCTGCTCCCCACACCTTTTCCTTCAACTCGCCCGAAGGCTATTGCCCGCATTGCAAGGGCCTCGGAATGATTGTGGACGTCAACATCGATTCCATAATCCCCGACCGCAGCCTCTCCGTGGCGGACGGCGGAATCGTCCCTCTGGGGAAGGTCCGGGAAACCAAGAAATTCGACGTCATCCGCGCGATTGCGAGAAAGTACGGCTTCTCCCTTTTCGACCCGATTGACTCGCTGCCCGACGAGGCCATATCCCATATCATATTCGGAAGCGACGAAATGTTCCGTATAGGGGAAGGGGCGCAGTCGGAGATGGTCACTTTCGACGGAATAGTTGACGACATCAGCGAGAAGGTAGTCTGCCCGGTCTGCGGAGGAACAAGGCTGAACGAAAACACCAAATGCTTCAAGATAGACGGCAAGACCATTTCGGACGTGGCGGCGATGGAGATGTCCGAGCTGCTGGAATGGTTCACCGTCCTCCCCGAAAGGCTCAACATACGCGAACGCACCATCGCCGGAGACATCCTCAAGGAACTCCGGGAGAGGGTCAGCTTCATGATTGACGTGGGTCTGGAGTACCTTACCCTCGACCGTGCGACTTCCTCCCTTTCCGGAGGGGAGAGCCAGCGCATCCGCCTGGCGACCCAGATAGGCTCTAAACTGGTCAATGTCCTGTACATCCTCGACGAGCCTTCCATCGGCCTGCACCAGAGGGACAACCGCAAACTTATCAATTCCCTGAAGACCCTGCGGGACGAAGGGAACTCCGTGATGGTCGTGGAGCACGACCTGGAGACTATGATGAGCGCCGACTGGCTTGTGGATGTCGGCCCCGGGGCCGGAGACAAGGGAGGCCGCATCTGCCTCAACGCCCCGCTATCCCTCGTGGTCCCGAAAGCCGGCGCCGCCCTTCCTGAGACATCCGCCCGTCCGGCAGAATCCGCTCTTGCGGAGGCCTCCGGGGTACAGGACGAAGTGCTCGGCCACTGCATTCTCGGCGAGTCCCTCACTCTGGACTATCTGCTCGGCCGCAAGTCCATCCCGGTCCCGCCGCACAGGCGGACAGGCAACGGCCGTTTCCTCAGCCTGAAAGGCGCGAGGGGCAACAACCTCAAGAACGTCAGCGTGGATTTTCCCCTTGGCTGTCTCATAGGCATCAGCGGAGTGAGCGGCAGCGGCAAGTCCACCCTCGTCAACGAAACCCTGATGCCGATTCTGAAGAACCGCTTTTACAGGGCGAAACTCCATCCCCTTGAATATTCCTCTATCGAAGGCGTCGAAAACATCGACAAACTGATTGAAATCGACCAGAGCCCGATCGGCCGTACCCCGAGGTCCAATCCCGCCACCTTCACCGGAGTCTTCGGGGACATCCGCAACCTTTTCGAGGACACTCCGGATGCCAAGGTGCGCGGCTTCAAGGCCGGACGCTTCTCCTTCAATGTGGCCGGAGGACGCTGCGAAGCCTGCAACGGAGCCGGAATCAAGGTCATCGAGATGAACTTCCTGCCGTCGGTCAACGTGGTCTGCGACGAGTGCAGGGGGAAACGCTACAACGAAGACACCCTCGCAGTCCGCTACAAGGGCAAAAACATCTCCGACGTGCTCGAGATGTCCGTCGCCGAGGCCTATGAATTTTTCAAGCCTCTCCCGAAAATAGCCGGCAAGCTGAAAGCCCTTGTCGATGTCGGCCTGGGCTACATCCGCCTCGGCCAGTCGGCGGTCACCCTCTCAGGCGGCGAGAGCCAAAGGATGAAACTGGCTGCGGAACTCCAGCGCAATGCCACAGGCAACACCCTCTACATCCTCGACGAACCGACCACCGGCCTGCATTTCGAGGACATCAAAGTCCTTCTCGGAGTGCTCCAGCAACTTGTGGACCAGGGCAACACCGTCATCATCATCGAACACAACCTTGACGTGCTCAAAAGTGTGGACTACATCTTCGATCTCGGCCCTGAAGGCGGCCGGAAAGGCGGGATGATTGTGGCCCGGGGCACTCCGGAACAGCTCTCCCGCAATCCTGATTCGGTCACCGGCCCTTATCTGGCCGAAGTCCTCTGACGCTCCGCCTCCCGTGCCCGGCTTCCCGACGGGAAGTTGGGTCTTCCGACTATTGCAGCAAGCCGAATAAATGAGTATATTTGCTACATGGTCAACATCAAAGCATTCGTCTTCAACCCTTTCAGGGAGAACACCTACTTCGTCTGGGATGAAGAGGGCTCTCTTGTGGTGATTGACCCCTCGTTCTACTACCCCGAGGAGCAGGAGGCCTTCTACGGCCTTGTCGCCCGCGAAAACTTGACGCTCAAGGAAATATGGCTTACGCACGGCCATTTCGACCACATATTCGGAGTCGCCGGACTGCAGCGGAAATATTCGGTTCCCGTCCTGATGGGCGAGGCTGACGCGGAGCTCGTGGCCCTTGCTGGGAAGGCCGCCGCCGATGCGGGCCTGAATATTCCTGACACCTCCTTCTCGACCACGGCGCTGCACGATTCCCAGGTCCTCGGGACCCTCAAGGATTCCCCCTTCACGGCTATCGCCACCCCGGGACATTCCGAAGGCGGATTCTGCTTCTACGACAGTACCGACAAGGTCCTTTTCAGCGGCGACACCCTCTTCGCTGGCACGATAGGACGCACGGACCTTTTCGGAGGTGAATATGACAAACTCATCGTCAGTGTGATGGACAGGCTGATGGGCCTTCCCGGCGATGTCGATGTCCTCCCCGGACACGGAGGCTGGACGACTATCGGCAACGAAAGGACCGGGAATCCTTTCCTGCAGCCTTTCAACGAGCCGGAAGAGGACTCCGACCCGGGTCTTGAAGCACAGACGGCAACAGAAGGATAGCAACAGGCAATGTACATCGGAATAGCAGGAAACATCGGATCCGGAAAGACCACGCTGACAAGGATGCTCGCCCGGCACTACGGGTGGACTCCGAAGTTTGAATCCGTGACCTACAATCCCTACCTTGAGGACTACTACAGCGACATTCCCCGCTGGTCGTACAATCTTGAGACATATTTCCTCGCCCAGCGTTTCAAGGACGTGCTGGAGATTTCGAGGAGCGAAGAGGTCATCGTCCAGGACAGGACCCTGGCCGAGGGCGTGCACATATTCGTGGCCAACAATTTCGCGATGGGCAACCTCTCCGAGCGGGATTACCGGACTTATATGGACCTCTACGAGGTGATGTCCTCGATGGTCAGGGAACCCGACCTGCTGATCTACCTCAAGTCCTCCGTGCCGCATCTGGTCGCCCAGATCCAGAAAAGGGGCAGGGACTACGAGCAGACAATGAGCCTGGACTACCTCAAGGGCCTCAACGAAAGGTACGACAACTGGATTTCCACCTGCAAGGGACGCGTGCTGACAATCGAGGCCGACGGACTGGACTTCCAGAACCGTCCCGAGGATTTTGCCTTCATCACCGACCGGATAGACGCCGAACTGTACGGCCTCTTCCCGTCCGGTGGAGCGGCAGAAGAAGAAAAACAAGAAACAAAATAACACACAGAACATGCACATCGCTATTGCCGGTAACATCGGAAGTGGCAAGACCACTTTGACCAAGATGCTTGCAGCGCATTACGGCTGGATGCCGAAATTTGAATCGGTGGATTACAATCCGTACCTGTCCGATTTCTATGCGGACATGGAGCGCTGGTCGTTCAACCTTCAGATCTACTTCCTGAACAAGAGGTTCCAGGACGTCGTGGACATCTCCAGATGCGAGGATGTCATCATCCAGGACAGGACCATCTACGAAGACGCGCGCATCTTCGCGCCGAATCTCCACGCGATGGGCCTGATGAGCACGAGGGACTTCGAGAACTATTCCGACCTTTTCAACCTGATGATGTCCCTGGTCAGCAAGCCTGACCTGATGATCTACCTCCGCTCGAGCATTCCGAACCTTGTCGCCCAGATCCAGAAGAGGGGCAGGGAATATGAAAGCAGCATCCGCATCGACTACCTCACCGGACTGAACCAGCGCTACGAGGAGTGGATTTCCGGCTACGACGGCAAACTCATCATCGTCGATGTGGACAACGTCAAGTTCGAGAACCGCCCGGAGGACTTCCAGTCCATCACGGACCAGATAGACGCCGCCCTGTACGGCCTCTTCCCTGAGGTCAGGCCGGTCTCCGAGTAGGACGGCGCACGCTCGCATATTCCCGGGCCGTCCGGGAATGTCCCCGAAGCGCCCGCCTTTTTCAATCAGTCATATTCATAAAACGCAAACAATCAAAAACAGACGAGATATGTCAGACAGAATCACCATCATCGACTTTGTCGAAAAATACACCCGCGAATTTTCCGACCACGTCTTCCTCAGGGAGAAAGTGGACGGCAAATGGACCGAGACCTCATTCGAGAAGACCCGCAAGGAAGGCTACCGCATCGCCGGCGGTCTTATGGCTATGGGACTTCTCAAGGGCGACAGGGTTTCGCTCTTCTCCGAAGGCCGCAACGACTGGATTCTATCCGAACTCGGAATCCTCTACGCCGGAGGAATCAATGTCCCTCTCTCCAACAAGCTGGAGGAGAGCAACGACCTGACCTTCAGGATCAACCACTCCGAGTCAAGGTTCGTCATCGTCTCCGGACAGCTCTTCCCGAAAATCCGCAACATCCTCGACAACCTCACCACCGTGGAGAAGGTCATCGTGATGGACAGCAACGTCGGCGAGCTGGGTGAGAAGGAAGTCTCTCTCGAATGGGTGCGCGCGATGGGCGACAGCTGGCTCCTGGACCACAAGGACGAATTCGAGGCCCGCTACAAATCCGTAGGCCCGGACGACATCGCCACCATCAGCTACACCTCCGGCACCACTGCGGACCCGAAGGGCGTTCTCCTTACCCACCGCAACTACACCGCCAACGTCGAGCAGGCGCATTCCGTCATAGGCATCGAGCCTGATTCCACGATGCTCATCCTTCTCCCTCTCGACCACTGTTTCGCCCACGTGGCAGGTTTCTACACGATGATGTCCTACTGCAGCAGCATAGCGACCGTCCCTGTCGGAGCCAACCCGCTGGCGACATTGAAGAATGTGCCGACTGCCATCAAGGAAGTCCGTCCGCACATAATGCTTTCCGTTCCTGCCCTTTCGAGGAACTTCAAGAAGAACATCGAGACCGCCATCAAGAAATCCGGTCCGACTGTCGAGAAACTCTACAATTTCGCCCTCAAGCTGGCCATCTCCTACAACAAGGAGTACTACAACCGGGGAGGTTTCCTCCAGTGCTGGAAGAAGCCGCTCATAGCCCTGTTCGACAAGATCATATTCAAGAAAGTGCGTGAGAACCTCGGAGGCAGGATGCAGTTCTTCGTAGGCGGCGGCGCCCTCCTGGACATCGAGCTCCAGAGGTATTTCAACGCCATCGGCATTCCGATTTTCCAGGGCTACGGCGTTTCCGAAGCCACCCCTGTCATCTCCGCCAACTCCGCCGGCCACGCTATGTTCGGCTCTTCCGGCCGTGTGGTCAAGCCTCTTGACATCAAGATCTGCGACGAGGACGGCAACGAGGTACCTATGGGCACCAAGGGCGAGATCGTCGTCCACGGCGAGAATGTGATGGCCGGTTACTGGAAGAACCCTCAGGGCACTGCCGAGGCTCTCAAGACCGACAGCGAAGGCCGCGTCTGGCTCCACACCGGAGATATGGGCTATATGTACGACGAGGAATTCCTCTATGTCGTCGGCCGCTTCAAGTCGCTGCTCATCTCTTCCGACGGCGAAAAGTACAGCCCGGAAGGCTTCGAGGATTCCATTACCGATGCTTCCAAATATGTTGAGGCCTGCATCCTGCACAACAACCAGAACCCTTACACGATGGCTCTGATTGTCCCTGCGAAGGATGCCCTCAAGGAATATGTTGCCGGAAAGGGTCTCGACCCTGAGTCCCGCGAGGGCAAGATCGAGATGCTCAAGAAGATTCAGGAGGAAGTCGATTCCTACAAGAAGGGCGGCTCCCACGAAGGCCTGTTCCCGGAGAGATGGCTGCCTTCCGCAATCGCTGTCCTCCCTGAGCCTTTCACCGAGAAGAACGGAATGGTCAACAGCACGATGAAGATTGTCCGCGGCAAGGTCGAGAAGTTCTATCAGGACCGCATCGACTACGCCTACACCTCCGAAGGCAAGGCCCTCCTCAACGAAAGGAACATCGCCAGCCTGTAATGACTGACTTCCTTCCACTTAGGATTTCAAATTGATTTTCCAGATTCCGGAATTCAATCCGGCTGGTTTTTCTGGAGGAGGCTGACCAAAAAGCCTGTCATATCGAGCGAAGCACGAAGTGCCAGTGCCCCAAACTTGTCATATCGAGCGGAGCACGAAGTGCCACTGTTCCAACCCTGTCATATCGAGCGAAGCACGAAGTGCCACTGTTCCAACCCTGTCATATCGAGCGAAGCACGAAGTGCCACTGTTCCAACCCTGTCATATCGAGCGAAGCACGAAGTGCGTAGTCGAGATATCTGTGGTCCAGCAATAGGTCCAAAAGATTTCTCCGCGCGCTGCGCTTGGTCGAAATGACAGAAAAGGAACTTTTGAGTCACCCTCCTCCTGTCTATGTCCAGCGACATTGTTTCCCCGAAATGGGTCAGGGTGTGGGTATCGCTGCCAACGTAGGTGTACCAGTCTTTCTTTATCAGGTATTTTATGATCTTCATTGAGCCTTCCCCGTAGGCGCCGACTGTTGTACCAAGCCCATCGCTTATGAATATGTCGGGGTTGATGTGGAGCCTCAAGGTGACCCTCCTGACTCCGTAGTCCGCCATCATCCTGAGGATGTTGGAGGACACCTCGCAGTGTTGTGATCCGTCATCCACTCCCGGAAGCAGGTGGCAATGCCAGTCGAAAGTGAATGGAAGGCTCGACAGCGGTATTTTTTTTACGTCTGAAGAATACCATCGTGTCACGGGCGAGTATTATGACTGCCGGTTACAATAATTGAAAATTTCGATTCTTGAATCATATAAAATAGAAAGCAATTGGATAATTTACTAATTTAGCACTCAGTGATCAAATATGTTGCGAGTGTCGGTCTTTTGCAATTCGGCTGATTTGACCGCAAATGCAACGGTGGCAGGTGAAACCTATTCCACTTTATAAATCAATGAGATAGATTATTATGATCCCAAAGATCATACATTTTTGCTGGATAAGCGGAGATGAATTTCCGGAGCAGATACGGATGTGCATCGATTCCTGGAAACGCTATTTGCCCGACTATGAAATAGTCTTATGGGACTATGAAAAAGTACAGGCACTGAACGTGCGTTGGTGCGAAGAAGCGATTGCCGCCAGGAAATATGCATTTGTCGCCGACTACGTTCGGTTCTACGCTCTCCATAACTACGGAGGCATCTATCTCGATTCGGATGTTGAGGTGCTGAAGCCTTTTGACGACCTCCTGAACCTGAAGTATTTCGTTGGCAAGGAACAATCCATTTACGGGTGGGAAGGACCGCCTGCGGCTGTCTGCCACATCAGCACACTAAACCAAATCAACATATTCATATACAACACTATAACAAAAAGGGTGACTCAAAACGAGCCAGCCCTTTTCGCTTTGTGGCCGAAGTCGCGCACTATTTCACGACCTTGACCCCCTTCGGAATCTTGACTAAAGACTTCACCGAGCCATCAGCCATCTTCTCGTGCTTCACATAAATATTGCCCCTGGCAGTAGGATAAGTACCCTCAGCCCACTCCAGATTGCCAAGATGAGGCTCAATGCGAACCTTCGTGCAGCCCGGTTCGAGCGGCTCGATACCAAGCACGTGCTGGCTCAGCCAGGCTGTAGGACCGGAAGCCCAGCCGTGGCAGAAGCTGTGGCGGAAGCCAGGGTAGCAGTAAGCGCCAAAGTCTCCGTGGATGTCCTTCTTTCCTTCCGGAACGAATTCGTCGATGCGGCCGACGTTGTCAACCCATTCGAGGTTGAAATCCTCCCAGAATGTGGTTGCGCCCAGGTCGAGCATTCCGCCCCAGAACTTGCTGATGATGTCCATAGCCTCGGCATATTTGCCGTCCATTGCGAGAGCCTGGAGCATATAGTAGCCGTAGAAGGTTGAGAATCCCTTCGGACCGCCCTCGAGGATTGCCTTGGCTGCATCCTCTGCCGGCTTCAGCCCTGCGATTGCCATCAGGCCTTCAGCCTGCTTGAGGTTGTTGCTCGGCATAATCTTCTTGTTCAGTCGGGCGATGATTCCCTCTGCCTTCTTGGCCTTAGGCTCGTCCCCGAGGATTCTGCAGAGTTTGGCGGCATCCTGCATGGCCCAGACGACCAGCGCGCGGTAACCGCTGTGCACGCCCTTCTCGTTAGGTGAGCTCGGCCAGTCGAGGAAGCGTCCTCCGCCGAGTTCGTCGTTGCCCTCAGCATCGACCTTGGTGTCGATCAGATCTACCAGACCCTTGATGTAGTCCCCGTGCTTCCTGACGAAATCGAGGTTGCCGAAATGCATGTACCAGTCGTACTGCATGATGAGATACCACATTGAATATGCACTCATCCCGTTGAAATAGTTCGGCAGCGGGTACTGCTTGACAGCGAGATCGAGACTTGAATATACCGACTCATCCTCTCCGAACACATAGCTGATGGTGGAAGTCTCCGGGTGCATGTCGCCCAGCCAGATGAGCCTGTCGCGCTTGATGCCGTCCCAGATGTACTCCTGCATATTCAGATGCACAGTGTAGGCTCCGGTCATCCAGATGTCGTTGAGCCTCTGGTCGTTGCACTTGAAGGAGCCCTCATAAGGGATGTCCCTGTAGCGGAAGATGGCGGTGACTTCCTTCAGGTTGACAAGCATATCGTCGGTGAGGAGGTCCAGGCGTACGAAACGGTAGCCGGTGGAACCGACCTCGATTGAACCGTAGTACGGGCAGGTGAGCTCCATATCGCGGATTGCATGGTCATTGGTGGCCGTGTTGTTCTTCAGGTCCATGACCTCGTTGCTGCCTGTCTCCACAAGGGAAGCCGTGGTGTTGAGCTCGCTGCAGGTCTCGGAGAGGGACTCGCCGAATCTTACCCTGAATACAGGAGTCTTGGCAGGGGATACGGTGGAGATGACGATTTTCAGGCCGCCGTGGATTTCCTTGCCGAAATCAAGTATGATGGAAGCCTTGTCGCTGCCCTTATTGACCAGCTGGCACATTCCTGAAGCGAAGATGTCGGACTGCCCTGTGTTCGGCTTGAGCAGAAGCTGCGCATCGCGTACTGAAGTGTTGCTGCTTGTCCAGTAGATCTGCTTCGGGGTCAGGTAGGTCCGGGTGATGATGTCCTCGCGGAATAGTTCTTCGTCTCCGGCGAAGACCGGAGGGATGTTGTTCTGTGCCATAAGGGCCGTGCCGGAAACCAGAGCCAGCAGGCAGAGTGCGAAAGTTTTACGTAGCATTACAGTCTTTTTAGTTATTTTTTGATTTTAGTGTCTTGAATATGTCGGGGCGCGTTCCGCTGAAATCCCTGCGGTCCTCCCGCCTATTCGAGGAACCAGTCCTTTTCCAGACAGCTGACGTGATGTTCGGTGATCCCCTTCTCATCCATCCAGCGCCGGGTTTCCCTGGTCTTGAGGTGGCTGTGCTGCGGAGCAGGATCCCAGACCCAGCTCGGGGTAGGCCACAGGCAGGCACGGAAGTCAACAGCCTTGTAGAAGCTCTCGCTGCATCCGTTCTGGCCGTGGTGAGCCATCTGCATATAGTCGCAGTTGAGGTATTCCCCGTACTGTGCCAGGCACTTGTCGCCGCATTCGATGCCGGCGTCCCCGAGAATCACGAGCGACTTCGTGTCGTCCCAGAAACGGATGATCATCGACTGGTTGTTGTACGGATTCATCGTCAGTTCGGGATTTGCGACTCCAAGCACCATGATTCCGATGCCGTCGATGTCGAACCTTCCTCCTGTCCGGTGCAGGTCGAGTATGTCAACCCCCTCGGTGACCGAGTCGATGGTCTTGTAGTAGGCCCTTGCGTCAGCCGCGTTCGCTTCCTCCCTGTCGAGGAAGGAGTCAGGCACCCTTGAATATATCACCTTGTCGATGGTGACTCCCCTGCGGTCCTTGAGAATCTCGTTGAAGGCCCCCATATGGTCCTGGTGCGGATGGGTGAGGAACCAAAGGTCCACGTGTCCGCCCAGTGCGGCGATGTTCGCCCTGAGGTTGTCCTGCTCGCTGGCGAAGCCTCCGTCGATGACGATGACCTTGCCCCCGGAAGTCTGAAGGATGTGGGAATTTCCGATAGTGTCGGTTACTGATGAAAGCTGGCGGATGGAGAAATGACCCTTCGGCCTGCTGCCGAACAGGGCCTTGTCCTTCCTGTTCCAGGCAGGGTCTTCAGGCAGCCCGGCCGCTCCGGCTGCCGGCATAAGACCGCTTGCGGCTATGCCGGCGGCTGAGAGACCTGCCATTTTCACGAATTTTCTTCTGTCCATTATCGTTGGTGTTGCTTCTTGTCACTATTCTCCGACGTGGAAAGCCACTCTCAGTTCCTCGATCTGGTCGCCGGTGATCGGCTTGAGCTCTCCCAGAGGAGCGGCCAGGATCAGGGACCTTGCGCTGAAGTCAGCCACCTCGAGACGGTCGAAGGTGTTTATCAGCTTGTCTCCCGTGACAAGCACGGAGTCATTGGCAAGCATCACGAACGGCCTTGTCTTGAACTCTTCGGCGAGCTCTTCAAGATGCTCGTCGTACTGGCTTCCGAACGGGAAAGTAGGGATGTCCTGAAGGAATATCCAGCTCTCCGGAATCGTGCGCACGTCGAACTTCTGTCCGGTGGTGCAGAATCCCATCAGGGCAGGGGACTGGGTCAGGATGATGGAGTTGATTTTCGGATTGCGCCTGTAGATTTCGTAGTGGAGCGCTACGGAACGGCTGGCCGTCTTGCCTGCCTCGACCATCCCGTCCTTGACCTGGACGATGTCCTCCGGCACGATGTCCCAGCGCTGGGCGCTGGACGGAGTGATGAGGAAGTCGTTGTCCTTCCAGCGGACTGAGGCCGTACCGTAGGAACTGCACATCAGTCCCTGGGCGCAGGCCCTGCGGACGATCTTGCATATTTCTGTCCTGATAGCCCTCTCCTCTGAAGGATGCTCGACATTCATGAAGTGGCGGAAAGTGGTGTTTACTGCCATTTCGTGCTTCACGATCTGATCATTGGTCAGGTAGGTCGGAGTTCCGAGAGTCTTCGCGTTGATGATGGTGCGGGCGCAGAGCTCGAGGGTCTCGAATCTCTGGTAGGCCTTGGCGATGTCCGAGCCGTAGAGGACGACACCGTGGTTCTCCATAATGACGGCCTTGTACTGAGGATTCTGCTTGAAGGCTTCCACAATCTTCTCCCCGAGAAGCTCGCTTCCCGGAAGGGCATATTCAGCGAAGCCGACAGGACCGCACACTGCACGGGCCTGAGGGATGATGCTGGTGTCCGGAACCTGATGGACCACGCTGAAGGTTACGAGTCCCGGAGGATGTGCGTGGATAACTGAATGAGCCTTGGGATTCATCTTGTAGATGGCCCTGTGGAAAGGATACTCCGATGACGGTCTGTGCTTGCCGACGATGGTGCCGTCAGCCTTCACGCAGACGATGTCGTCAGGAGTCAGGGAACCTTTGTCGATTCCGGCTGGAGTAATCCAGAGGTCTCCGTTGTCGTCCATGATGGACACGTTTCCTCCGGATGTGGTGGTCATCTTCCTGAGGTAGATTCTGCTGATGATGATGGCAATCTGCTCTGCAGGATGCATCATCTTGACATCAAGGTTCTTCATATTGAACATTTATCAATGATTGTGAAAGCCTGTTAGTTGAGCATGACCTGGCCGCCGGTCACAGGGATGGCCTGTCCGGTCTCTCCGGTCTGGTCGATGGCGTAGAGGATGGCCTTTGCAACATCTGTAGGGAGACAGCCCTTGTGCATAGGGACCTTTGAGAGATAGTACTCGCGGACATCCTCGACAGTCTTTGCTCCAGGGACTTTCCCGGCGTTGAGGTACTGGATGAAGAGTCCCTTCTCAGGGTCGCTCCAGAGCGGTCCGTCCAGGAAGTTGCCCGGGCATATTGCATTGACCTTGATGTTGAACGGAGCGAGCTCGAGAGCGTAGGACTGTACCAGACCGATGCCTCCGAACTTGGAACCTGCGTAGGCGTAGTTGGCCTTCGAGCCTTCGAGTCCGCTCTTGGAGTTGATCTGGATGATGTCGGCGAAATATTCAGAATCGTACTTCGTGAGAATCTTCATCACGTGGCTTGCCACCTTGGCGCAGTAGAAGAAGCCGTGGTAGTTGATCTTGGTCACGAAGTCGAAGGTCTCCGGAGTGAGGGTCTCGAGGTCGCCGGCGCGTGCGACACCTGCGTTGGCCACGAATACGTCGAGCGCACCGAAGTTGATGATGGTGGTGCGGACGAGTTCGGCGCAGCTTTCGAGTTCGGAAACGTTGGCTTTTACGAATATGGCCCTGTTCGTCTTGGCGATTTCATTGAAAGAAGCGGCGGTGGCGGTGCCGACGGCCTCGTTGAGGTCTGCGACGACGATGTTCGCGCCCTCCTTGATGAGCTGGCGTGCGATTCCCTCGCCGAAGCCCTGGGCTGCACCTGTGACGATGATGGTCTTGCCCTCGACACGGCCCTTTGAAGAGCCTGCGGCAACCTTGCGGCGGTAGTTCTCAACCTCCCAGTTGTCGATGAAGCTGATCCAGGCCGGCTCCATTGCATGCTCCCCTCCAAATGACTGGGCGTACCAGGCAATCTTCATCGCGTCTGAATATACATCCGTGATGATTTGGGCGTTCTTGGCGTGGTCGCCGACTGCGACAAGGCCGATGCCCTTGATGAGAATCACCTTAGGAGTGTGGCCGCGTCTGTTGATGTAGTCCTCGATTTTCTCCTCGGCCTGGGCGATTTTCTCCTCTGCGGTCGCAGCATCGATGTAAATGTACTCGGACTTGCAATAGACGATGATGTCAGGTGAGAAAGGAACGGCGATCTTCGCAACGCTCTCCTTGCTTTCGGTCATCTTTGCCACCAGGGCGTTGTTGGTGACCTTGAGAGTCTTCAGGCCGCGGCCCTTGCGGCTGAGGATGGCGCGGAGGGCTGGGACCACCTCGGTCACGCAGTCGCAGACAGGGGCCTCTCCCTCAGGAAGAGCCTCTACCTTTGATTCGAGCCTGCCGATGATGGTGGCATAGATGCTGTCGATTTCCTCAGGACTCTGTCCGCCCACGAACACACCGTGGTTCTGGAGGAAAATCATCGAAGGCTCTGCGCCGTTGGCTGCCTTGTAGGCCTGGATTCTGTCGTAAACCTTCTTGAAGAGGGTGTAGCCCGGATCTGTGTACTCGATGTAGAGGGCCTCCGGGAAGAGTTCCTTGCAGGTTGCCTCTGCATTCTTTGAGCACATCAGGCCGTTGACGAGGGTCGGATGGGTGTGGACTATGTAAGGAGCGCTCATCGCGTTGTGGAGGGAAGTCTCCACTGAAGGGCGGCGGTCCTTGGTGATGCAGGCGGCCGCGAGGTCGTTCTTGACCTGCTCTTCGCGTTCTGCGGTTTCGCTGCTATAGACTTTCTCTCCCATAGGGTTGAGGAGGGCGCGGTCAAGGACTGCGAAACCATCCTCGGTGATGGTGGCCATCGCGAATCCGCTGGCCTTTACCCAAAGTTTCTCTTCATTCTTGTAGGAAGTGTTTCCTCCGCCTGCTATGACGAATTTCGGATCTGAACCGTACTTCTGTGAAAGCGCTACAAGGTTTTCAATCTCTTTCATGTCTGAAAATTTTTTCTGATATATTTCTGATATGTTTCTGAATATTCTGAACTGCACCCGTGTTCACTCGTGCCCGTCCCCGGCGCCCCGCGAACTTCTCCGTTCCTCGGATTGGTCTGCCTCTTTTGGGGCTCACCGTTTGCGGACGAGTCTGCCGAGTTAGAACTTCACCGTCTTGCGGATTAGCTCGTCGCCGGCGTCGGCGGAGTCAAGTCCGGCCTGGTGGGCGGCGACCATGCACGCGCCGTGGTAGTTGATTTCGCGGAGTTTCTCGGAGAGAACCTCGCAGTCGCGGGTGCGCAGCTTGATCGGTTCAAGGGCAGGAGTGTTGTGCTCCGAGCCGAAAGTCACGATGAAGCCCTCGTCCATCAGGTAGCCTGCGTACTGCTCGAGGACTGCGGTGGTGTTGCGGGTGGTGATGAACTCGACTGACTTGAAGCCGCGCTTCTTGAGGGTGTCGGCAGCCTTCATCAAGTCTCCCTCGAAGTCGGTGAAGTTGCCCTTCGCGTCATCTGCGAGGAAAGGATATGTCGGGATGCCGCCGGCTGCCTCGATGATGCCCTGGACGGTCTCCATCGGGAGGAATGCCTTCGGGTCTTCCGGAACGAAGGCGGCTCCGCCTGACTTGAGGAGGTTGCCCCTGATTTCGTTCTCAACCTTGGCCACGTCGGCGAGGTCGCTCTTGAGGGCCTTTCCGCCGAACACTCTCTCGTAGAAAGCGAGTCTGTCTGCCTCTGCCACGTTGGCCTCTACGGCCATACGCAGGGCCTTTGCCAGATGGCGCTCACGGATTGAGCCGCGGGTGAGATCCCTCTCGACCTGCTTGAAGTCGATGTTGAATCCGGCCTTGACCGAATCGAGATGGGCGTTGAGCTTGGCGCACATCTTCTCGACCTGGGCATTGGACTCTGCCTTCACGTCGGCGAGCTGCTGGGCCTCCTTGCCCTTGAGAATCACCGGATAGGCAAGACCCTTGCCGCTGAGGTAGGTCCTGCCCGGGTTGTTCGGGTCGTTGACCCTCAGTCCTGCAGCCTGATCCTCGCTGTTGAGGGAGATGAACTCAATGTTGAAGAGAGGGAAAAGATTCCTCAGGGCGCACTCTTCCTTCCATTCACCGTAGCCGTCAAGGCTGTAGAAATCGTTGATGCCGACCACACCGACCTTCTCCGCGGCAGCCATGTCGAGAGCCTGCTTCACGCCGGTGAAGGCGCTGAATGAGTACGGGGTGTGCATGTGGGCATTTACATCGATGATGTTCTTCATTGCAATTGTTTTTTATCTGTGTTTGACTATTAGTTCGTGTCGTTCCGGCAAGCCATTTTGCCAATCTCAAATATAATCATTATTGCAGAATAATAATCAAGGTATGCCTGCCATATTCAATAAATCGAAGCAATTCGGTCAAAAAATAAATCCCCGCCCTCTCTTGTCATCTCGACCGAGCGCCCTCGTTTGTCATCTCGACCGAGCGCAGCGAGTGGAGAGATCTTCTTTCCGCCCGCGCTTTTACTGTCATCTTGCCCAATCTTTTTCTTGTCATCTCGACCGAGCGCAGCGAGTGGAGAGATCTTCTTCCCGCCCGCGCTTTTACTGTCATCTTGCCCGATCTTTTTCTTGTCATCTCGACCGAGCGCAGCGAGTGGAGAGATCTTCTTCCCTCCACCCTTTGCCACATCATCCCTGCCGAACATTGTCCTGGGGCATCACCCCGTATCAGACCGATGTAATATCAACTATCATCAGACCTCCCCAACTGCCCCAACCGAACCCTCTCCCGGTCAGGGTCACGTGTCAGGCCGGTCGAAACTACTGCGATTCCACTCAGAGTCTAACCTACTCAAAAAGGCCTATCGAGCCACCCAGCCCTACAGGCACCACAGATGCGTCCTATTGTGTTGAAGCGGTGTTTTTCGGCCCTTTTTTATTATTTTTGGGGCTATGAACAATCCCTTCCGCTACAGACCATCTTCCCTGATGGCCGCCCTTGCCGATGAAACCGTCAGAGCGATTGCCGCTGACCCAGTTTTGGACGGACTTTTCGGCCAGGGCAAGATGCTCGGCATCCTCGTCCACACCCGCGGATGGGTTTTGGCATATTCCGGCAAGAAACTCCCCGCCGCCACCGGGCTCTCCCTGCCTTCTCCCGCGACTCCTGCTGACAGTACCTTGGGAACAGGACTCGCTGCTCCCGCTATGACGTCAGCATATTCATTCGTCCCCTTCGTGCCTCCTGTTTTCGACGTGTCCGGAGGGATATTCGCCGAGAAGGAAAAGGAAATATCGCAGCTCACGGCGAGGATTGCCGCCTGCGGAAATGACCCCGAAGAAGTCTCCAGACTGAAGCTCGAGCGCGCGATGCTCTCCGTCAAGCTCCAGAAATGGACCTTCTCCCAGTACAGGCTGCTGAATGCCAGAGGGGAGGAGAAAAGCGTGCTGGACATATTCGCAGCAAAGGGGGTTCTGCCTCCTGCCGCCGCCGGAGACTGCGCCGCCCCGAAGCTCCTGCAATATGCCTACCTCAATGGCCTTCAACCGCTTGAAATCGGAGAATTCTGGTACGGCACATCCCCTTATGGCCCAGTACGTGCCACCGGCCGCTTCTATCCCGCCTGCTCCTGGAAGTGCGGCCCCATTCTCGATTTCATGCTCCAAGGCCTTGACATTCCTTCCGGCGTGAACTTGCACGGAGAACCTTCCGTGTTGATGGAAGACGATGCCGTCATCGTCGTTGACAAGCCGTCCGGAATGCCCGCCGTGCCCGGTCTTGACGGCCTGGAGTCCCTGGAGGAATGGCTCGCCAAACGCTGTCCCCCGGGCGGTGAGATATTCCAGGTCCACCGGCTCGACCAGGACACTTCCGGCCTGATGGTTTTTGCCAAAACCCGCCGTGCCCAGGCCGACCTGCAGCGCCAGTTCGAGGAACGAACCGTCACGAAAACCTATGTCGCCGTGGTCGTCCCCCTCGCAGCATCAGGGGCACGGGTGACGGAAACGGAGCCGGTTGTGCCTTCGGACTCAGCATCAGCATCCCTGATGGCGGTGCCCCACCCAGTCGCCCAGCCCGTATCTGACTCCCTTTCCCCGGCGGCCTCACTGTGCCCGTCGGCCTACCCTGACACCGCTGCTGCGTCGTCTCCGGCGGCTGTCGGCCCTTCAGCCCAGTCACCTGGCGCCGCTGCTGCGCCGTCTCCAATGGCGGCCCGCTCCTCAACCCAGTCACCGGGCGCCGAAGTGCCCCCTGAGGGCATACTGAATATGCCGCTTGCTCCCGACCACGAGGACAAGCCGCGCCAGAAGGTCGATCCTGTTCAAGGCAAACCCGCCGTGACCGCCTACCGCTACGCCTCGGGAGAAGAAGCCGTACGCATATTCAGACACTTCGGCCTCGACCCTCTTTCCGACGAATCCCGCGCCCTGGGACTCCGTGCAGTCGTATTCCGTCCGCAGACAGGCCGCTCGCACCAGATCCGTGTCCACTCCGCCCATCCCCTCGGACTCGGGTCTCCGATAGCCGGTGACACCCTCTATGGAGGGGCCTCCGGCAGCGCCCCGCTTTCGTCGCGCCGCCTCTGCCTCCACGCCTCCGCCCTGACCTTCATCCATCCCCTCACCGGGGCTCCGGTCTCCCTTGCCAGCCTCTGATGCGGCCCTGCCCATTCCTCCGCACCGGACGCTTCCCCTGCACCGCGCGACAAAGGTTTTCATATTCACATTGTCAAAAGGTCGGAATTTGCGATAAACTTGCAATTGACACTTCGCTGACATATCTTTGTACGGGGATGCTTTTCATTGTGCAGGCACGAACCCGGCCTTGTACGACCCGCACCTCCTTAGCCGAAATAATGAACCCTGATTATGGAATCTCTCCCTGACATAGGTCTGAAACAACTTATCCGCTTGGTCCCGCCGAAGGACGTGACCGGTGCCGACGACGACTTCTTCATCCTTCACGTCAAATACAACGAGAATCTCGAAATCCTGAGATTTCCCTGCCGCTGCAACGCCTACATCCTGATGTTCTGCAACTCGGGCAGGGTCGAGGTGGAAATCAATCTGAACTCCTACACCGTGAAGGACCACACGATTCTGGTCAGCGCCCCCGGGAACATCGTCAAAATCAGAAGGGAATCAGGAATATCCTCAATCGACTTCACGGTCCTGGCTGTTTCACCGGAGTTTCTCTCCGGCCTGAGCTTCGACCTCAAGAAACTTTTCAACGACAGGCTCAACGTCCTTTCCGACCCCTGTTTCAACCTCACGAGGGAGTCCCTCTCGCTCTGCAAGAAATACTTTTCGCTCTTCAACAGCCTCCTGAAAATCGACAGCCCGGACCGCAAGAGAGCCATCGGCTCGCTGATGACCTCCTTCTTCTACTGCCTCGGCTCCGCTCTTGAAGAACCCGACTCCGGCATAGGCCCAAATCCAAGCGGCCTGCCCTCTGCCACCGTCCGCTCCAACCTTATCTACAAGCATTTCATAGCCCTGGTCGCCGAACACCACACCCGCGAGAGGGGAGTGGCCTTCTATGCCTCGCGGATGGGGCTGTCGCCGAAGTACCTCTCAAAACTGGTCAAGCAAGTCAGCGGCCGCTCAGCCCCGGAGTGGATAGACGCCTACGTCATACTTGAAGCCAAGAATATGCTGAAGTATTCCGACGCAAGCATCAAGGAAATAGTGTACCGCCTCCACTTCTCCGATGCCGCCGTTTTCCACAAATTCTTCAAGGCCCACACCGGAATGACCCCTCTTGCCTACCGCAACAGCTGACTTTTTCCGCCGTATCTTTGCGACTATGAGCAAGATAGGCCTGATGCTTATATTTTCTTACAAAAACCGATTTAAAAAATTACATAAAAACATTGTAAATATTCGAAAAGATGTATATCTTTGCCTTCGGACAGACAAAAGTTCTTTTGTTGTCTATTTGTTAAGTTCGTTTTATATACAGGCTGTCGTTTTGGGGAAAGCGGCAGCCTTCTTTGTCTTATATACATCTTCCCTCCTTGTCATCTCGACCGATCTGTTCTTGTCATCTCGACCAATCTGTTCCTTGTCATCTCGACCGAGCGTAGCGAGTGGAGAGATCTTCTTTCCTCCAGTCATCTCCACCGAGTTCTCCCTTGTCATCTCGACCGATCTGTTCCTTGTCATCTCGACCGATCTGTTCTTGTCATCTCGACCGAGCGCAGCGAGTGGAGAGATCTTCCTCCCTCCACCCTTTGCCACATCCTCCCTACCAAACAGTGTCCTGGGGCACACCCCGTATCAGACCGATGTAATATCAACTTTCGTCAGACCACCCAACACCCCACCCAACCACCCCACCCTGCCCCCGGCCTGCCTCTCCGCCAAAACCTCCCCGGCCCGGGGGGCTTCGTCCCTTTTTTGTGAATACTCACTGCAGGATGTATGGCATATTCAAAATATTTTTTATTTTTGTTGAACGGACAGCATAACTTGCCAGCCGAAAAGGAAGCAGCCTCTGGAGGCATCCCCGGCAGGGGAGGCGCGGACTGTTGCACAAGAAGATAACACCAGCAAAAAACACAAGGAGAAAACACCAGTAGAAAACACCACCGGAAACACCATCGGAAAACACCGGCATAAAACACGGCAGATAACACTAAATAAACAATACTCAAATGGCTAACAAGAATCAGAATTTGCCTGCAATCATCGTGATGTTCGCGCTCTTCTTCATGATCGCATTCGTTACCAATTTTGCGGGTTCAATGGGTGTGATAGTCACCAATCAGTTCGGAGCCTCCAAGGCTCTTTCCCAGTTGGGCACGCTTGCCAACTTCATCGCTTACGCCTGTATGGGAATCCCTGCCGGAATCATCCTCAAAAGGAAGGGCTACAAATTCACCGCTCTCGCAGCCGTGATAGTGGGCCTTGCAGGAGTGGCCGTACAGTGGATCGCCGGACCGGCCGAGAGTTTCCTCGTCTATGTCATCGGCGCCTTCATCGCAGGTTTCTCGATGTGTATGCTCAACATTGTGGTCAATCCGATGCTCAACACCCTCGGCGGTGGCGGCAACACCGGTAACCGTCTCATCCAGTTAGGCGGTTCCTGCAACTCCATCGGAGGCACCATCGCACCTATCCTTCTGGGCTACCTTGTCGGAGGTTCCCTCGAGAACGCGACCGTTAAGGACGCAGCTCCGGCAATGCTGATCGCTATGGCCATATTCGCAATCGCCGCTGTGATCATCGCCCTCACCAAGATTCCTGAGCCTCACATGGAGACTCCTGAGGAGAAGGCCGCACGCCTTGCCGGCAATGTCACAAAGGACCCTTACGGACCTCTTTCATTCCGCCACTTCGTACTCGGAGCCATCGCCATATTCTTCTATGTAGGTATCGAGGTCGGTATTCCAAACACCGCCAACGTCCACTTCTCCGAGCTTCCGGGAGTAGGCCCTGCCCTCACCGGTACCATGATCGGAGCCTACTGGTTCTGTATGATGCTCGGCCGTCTGGCCGGCGGCGCCATCGGCGGCAAGGTCTCTTCAAAGACGATGCTTTCCGCTACATCCATCGCTGCGATTGTGTTCCTCCTCTGCTTCATCTTCATCCCTGACACTGCGAAGGTGGCCCTGTTCGGAAAGGAACTCCCTGTCGCCCTCATATTCATTACCGCCTGCGGTCTTTGCACTTCCGTAATGTGGGGAGCAATCTTCAACCTCGCAGCTGAAGGCCTCGGAAAGTACACCGCTCCGGCATCCGGCATATTCATGACCCTCGTCTGCGGCGGCGGTATCATTCCGTTCCTGCAGAACCTCCTTGCTGATTCCATCGGTTCAGTACAGAGCTACTGGCTGCTCATCGCCTGCCTGTGCTACCTCCTCTTCTATGCTCTCGCAGGAAGCAAGAACGTCAACAAGGACATCCCAGTCGAATAAATTCATCAAATAATACTGTAACATTATGGAACTAAATTATGTTGTAGGTGTTGACATCGGTGGTCAGACCACAAAGTGCGGTGTCGTGGACAAGAATGGAAACGTCCTTGCACAGACTGTCATCCGCTCGGACAATCATGACGTTGTGGAGCCGTACATCCTCGAACTTGCCGAGGCTCTCAAGAAGATCATCAAGGATGCAGGCGTCGAAGGCCAGGTCCGTGGTGTCGGAGTCGGTGCCCCGAACGGCAACCACTACACCGGAACTATCGAGAATGCTGTCAACCTCACCTGGGGCAACAACGTCGAGATTCCGTTCGTGAAGCTTCTTACCGAAGCCCTGGACGGACTTCCGGTTTCCCTTACCAATGATGCCAATGCAGCCGCCCTCGGCGAAATGCATTACGGTTCGGCCAAGGGTATGAAGGATTTCATCATGATCACCCTCGGAACCGGTGTCGGTAGCGGTATCGTCGTCAACGGCCAGCTCATCTACGGTCATGACGGTTTCGCCGGCGAGCTCGGTCACGTCATCATCGACCGCAGCCCGAACGCCCGCCAGTGCGGTTGCGGCAAGAAGGGTTGTCTTGAGGCCTATTGCTCAGCTACCGGTGTCGCAAGAACCGCCCGCGAATGGCTCGACAACACCGACGAACCTTCTCTCCTGCGCAAGCTCGACAAGATTTCCGCAAAGGATGTCAATGATGCCGCAAAGCAGGGTGACGAGATGTCAATGAGGATTTTCAACTACACCGGAACCCTTCTCGGCCAGTCCCTCGCAGATTTCGTGAACTTCTCAGCACCTGAGGCAATCGTCCTCTTCGGAGGCCTTGCACGAAACAAGGAATTCCTCACCGAACCTATCCTCAAGGCCATGAACGAGAACCTCCTCCCTCTCTGGAGAAACAAGGTGAAGCTCGTCTATACCTCGCTCAAGGAGTCCGATGCCGCCATCCTCGGCGCTTCCGCCCTTGCCTGGTAATATGGTTGAATGAATATGAATATGTGCACCGCCTGCCTTTCCGGCAGGCGGTGCTTTTGTGCTGTTCGTGAGGGAGGTCCGGGAACCTGCAGCTGGGGAACTGCGGCTGAGGAACTGCGGCCGGGAAACTGCGGCGGGGAAACTGCGGCGGGGGAGTCGCTTGGCGGCCCGCCGGTCGCCAAGCTACAAACCGTCCCCGCGTCCCGTCATATTCAATTCTCGTTGGCGAGGAAAGCCATTATACGGTCCAGAAGCGGATCGACCTGGCTCGCCCTGACAAGGGCGTTGTTGGTCATTATCGAGAACACGATGACATCCTTCTTGGTGCCGGAGCTCGGCTCGATGTAGCCGCTGTAGCAACGCACACCGTTCATCGAACCGCTCTTCAGGTGAACCCTCTTCCGCACTTCTGCGCTCTCGGAAGAAAGCCTCGACTCGTAAGGCGAAGACCCCGCAACACCGATGGTCTGGATGTAGTCGTCAAAAACCGGGCTGTCCATCATCGCCTTCAGGAAGGAAACGATGAAGGAAGGGGAGATGTAGTTGTGCCTTGAAAGCCCGCTCCCGTCACGTATCTGCACCCCGGAAGCATCCACCCCCAATGAGCGCATCACATCGTCCAGGGCCACATAGCTCGAATCGTAGGTGGCCGAATGGTGCATCCGTCGTCCGAGAGTGCGGAGCAGAGTCTCTGCATAGAAATTGTCGCTCTTCAAGTTGGTCATTCTGGCTATCTCCTTCAGAGTAGGCGACTGGGTGCTGCCCAAGAGTTTCAAGTCGTCCACCTTTGCGGCATAGGGGCCATATTCCAGCGAATCAAGCTCTGTACGTATTCTGCCCTTCCGCACGTCGGCGACGCCCCCGCGAACCTCTATCCCCTTTGTCTTTAGATACTTGCAGAACTGCCATGCACAGGTGTACGCCCCGAACTTGTTGCTGAAATTCTCCGTCCGGGGCTTGCAGTCAATGGCATACGAGCCGACGATCTCGCCGTAGGGAACATATTCGGTAGGGTAGTAATAAAGGTTGTCCCCGCTTCCGGCCTTGCCCGTCTTGGCATATACCCCATATTTCATCCACGGGGTGCTCGGGAATATGGGGACAGCGCAGACAGGAGCGCCCTCCGAGCTGCCCGGCGACACCTTGACTTCCTGAATATTCTCATAGAAGCAAAGGCCGTCGCTGCCGCAGGCATCCGAGCATCCTATGTCGTGGTAGGCCCAGCTGTCCTTTTCGATAGGCCCGTCGAAATACCTTCCGTCGCCTATGAGCTTCCCCCTGACCTCACATATTCCAGCCTTCTCGAGCATCTCCGCCCACTGGCTGAACAGGAAGAAACGAGGGACTGCCATTGAATCCTTCGAAGCTATGGTCGGGTCTCCTCCTCCGATGAGATAAAGGTCGCCTTCGAGAACCCCGTCGCGGATTTCACCGTTGTAGCCCAGGCTTGTTGAATATCTGAACTCGGGTCCAAGTGCGTGGATGGCCGCGCCGGTGGTGATGAGTTTCATATTCGATGCCGGGAGCATCCTCGTGCCCGGGTTCAGGGAAGCGATGGTGTCGCCGCCGACCTTGACCGCGAACACTGCGAACTGCGATTCCTTCAGAATCTCGCTCTGCGCCGCGAGCCTGACATATTCCTGTGTCCTGCTCCGCACACCCCGGCTCTCCCGCCCCGCGTGATGCTGCGGCACCCCCTGCCCGGCAGCGGTTTGCCCCTGTAGGGTAGCGGTTTGCCCCTGTACTGCTGTGGTGGTTTGCCCCTGAACGGCAGCGGTTTGCCCTTGTACGGCAGCCTGTCCGGCCGCGGTGGTCAGCCCGAACGAAAGCCCGGCTCCGGCCACCAGGAGCGTCGCCAATGCTATCCGCCCCCCTGTTGCTCTCATCTTCCCGGCCGCTCCCGACCTCCTGCCGCTCTCCGCCTTTGAGGCTGTGCGGGTTAAATAGAATTTGATTCGTCTCATAATAACAAAATTACTATATTTACGGGCAAATTTGAAACTGAATATGAAAAAATGTGTTCTCGTATCCGGTGGCGCCGGATTCATCGGCAGCCACGTGACCGTCGAACTGATTGAGTCCGGCTACGACGTCATCGTCGCCGACAATATGTCCAACTGCGACCTCAGATGCTTCGAGGGCGTGAAAAAGATCACGGGCAGGGACGACATCCCGTTCTACGAAATGGATTTCTGTGACGAGAAGGCGACCGAGAATCTCTTCGCCACCAACAAGATAGATGCAGTCATCCACTTCGCGGGCTTCAAGGCCGTCGGCGAATCCGTGGCCGAACCTATCAAATATTACAGGAACAATCTCGAGTCCTTCATCAATGTCATCGACGCGGCACGCCACCACTCCTGCGCGAACATCCTGTTCTCATCTTCAGCCACCGTTTATGGCGAACCCGAGAAACTCCCGGTCACTGAGGAAAGCCCGCGCCAGAGCGCCACATCCCCCTATGGCAACACCAAGCAGATGTGTGAGGATATTCTTAGAGACTCCATAGCCGCCTACGCCGGCCTTCGTGGCATCGCACTGCGCTACTTCAACCCTGTCGGCGCCCATCCGTCCGCCCTTATCGGCGAACTCCCGCGCGGCGTGCCGAACAATCTTGTCCCTTTCATCACCCAGACCGCCAGCGGCGTCCGTGAATGCCTTTCTGTCTTCGGCAATGACTATCCGACCCCTGACGGAACCTGCCAGCGGGACTTCATCGACATAGTGGACCTTGCCAAAGCACACGTCTGTGCTGTGCGGAGGATGCTTGACGGCAAGATGAAGAATGACTATGAGATCTACAATATCGGTACCGGCACCCCTCTTTCCGTGATGGAGCTCATCACCGGCTTCGAGAAGGCCAACGGCCTGAAGCTCAACTACAAGTTCGCTCCCCGCCGTTCCGGTGACGTGGTCGCCATCTGGGCCGACCCGACCCTCGCCGAAAAGGAACTTGGCTGGAAGGCCGAGCGCCCTATCGAAGAGACCCTCGCCTCCGCCTGGGCCTGGGAAAAGCACCTCTCCGCCAAATAGTCCCGGCTC
>JBJEJV010000001.1:0-96118 GCA_051878295.1 Candidatus Cryptobacteroides sp. | reverse complement strand
CCTCTTCCCATTCCGAACAGAGAAGTTAAGCTCACCAGCGCCGATGGTACTGACATACCAGTTGGGAGAGTAGGTCGCCGCCGTTCTTCGGGATCCCCGGACATCTTTCGATGCCCGGGGATCTTTTTTTGAATACCTTTTAATTATTTACGAAAAAATGCTTCTGCAAGCCTTAAAAAAGGTAGAAATATTTGGTGGATTTAGAAGAATAGTTTATTTTTGTGGTTGTACTTTGTGTAATTGACTCTTGACAGAAGGTCTTTATACGTTGTATGGGAAATAATTATTGTTATTATATAACCATTATTCACTTAAAATTTTAAGAAGTATGATTAAAAAAATCATGGGTGCTGCTTTCATCGGCCTGGGTATCCTCGCTGGTGTAAGCACTTTTACATCCTGCCAGGACTATGGCGATGACATCGCCAAGCTCGAGGAGAATGTAAGCGCATTGCAGGCAACTGTCAATTCGCTTCAGTCTCAGATCACGGCAGGTTCTGTAATTACCTCCGTTACTTCTGTCGCTGAAGGTGTACAGGTTACCCTTAGCAACGGACAGATCTTTACCATCACCAATGGTAAGGACGGAGCTACCGGTGCTGCCGGTAAGGACGGTGCCACCTGGACCATCGGTTCAGACGGCTACTGGTACAAGGACGGTCAGAAGACCGAGTACTATGCTCTTGGCTCCAAGGGAGACAAGGGTGACAAGGGTGACCAGGGCGAAAAAGGTGACCAGGGTGAAAAAGGTGACCAGGGTGAGCCTGGCGAGCCTGGAGAGCCTGGAGCTGCCGGAGAGAACGGACAGTACTATGTTCCTAATCCTGAGACTGGCTGCTTCGACATCTACAAGGATGGCGAATTCGTAGAGGCTACCACTATTCCTTTCCTTGCTCCTGGTACTGTTACCGCAGTTCTCGACGAGGACACTCTCACCATCTACGGTGTTGAAGGCGCAGAGGACGGCAAGTTTGTCATCAGCCTTTCCGGTGCTCTCAAGAGCCTCGCTATTGTTCCTGACGCTCTTCTCGAGGGTCTTGGATATGTCAACTTCCCTTACATCATCCTCGCTTCTGAGTATGACGAAGACGGAGAGTACGTTGCTGAGCATGTCCTCGGATCTTCTGTTGCAGAGGTTACCTATCGTCTCAACCCTGAGAATGCCGATGTAACCGGAAACGAGTGGAGAGTTATCAACAGAAGAGTCAAGACTCTCTCTATGGTTGATCCAAGAGCTGCAGGTGATGCTGACACTCTCGTAAGCATTGTAGGCGAGCCTGTCGTTGCTGATGGTGCTGCTACCTTCTCTTTTGAACTGAGTGGAATGCCTTCTGTTGCCTATCTTGATGGCATTAACCAGCAGGTGCCAGAATGGGTAATGAATTATTGGGGATCGAATATTTCAGAGGGATGGAATGACATCATCGCTCTCCAGAATACCACCAACGGTGAAATCATCACTTCCGATTATGCTTATATCGGTGTAGCCGATGCATATTATGGCTATGAGTTGATTCACAAGGATTGCCTCGAAGGAGAAACCGCTGCCAAGGCTTGGAGAGATTATCGTAATGAGCCAGTAGCTATCGATGCTGATGCTGATACTGCTCTTTACGTTGTCAAGTCTCCTGCTCTTCTCTACACTGAGACCCTCGATCTCAACGATTATGTAACTCTTGGTGTTGAAGGTGGTTTCAGCCTTAAAGATACTCTTGCCGTAGATCTTGGTCTTGACATCAAGTACACCTACGAGCTTGTAGGTGCTGACGGAAAGTCTTGGGACGGTGGCAAGAACCCTTATCTCGGTGAAGACGGCCGTACTGACCAGAACAAGTTTGTCACCCTCACTGATGGTGTAATGGCTGTTAACAGCGAGTGGCTGAACCAGTCTGACCGTCCTGCTGTCGGCAGAACTCCTCTTGTAAAGGTTACCGCTTCTACTGTTGCTCCTGACGGAACTGAAATTGTTCTTGACGAGGCATTCATCAAGGTTGTCATTACCGAGGAGCCTATTATTATCGTAGTACCTGATCCGACCGTTTACTTCAAGACTGTTACCGATCACTTCGTACAGTTCTGCGGTGACGACGTCAAGGATTTTGCTAATCCTACCTACAAGGATGCCCACTACGCAGAGGATTCACTCAGGGTTACCTGGGAAGAGGTCAACCAGAGCGTTCTCGGTGGTCTCGATCTCTCTTACGAGGCCTTCCTCAAGGCTTACGACACTGAAGCCCTCTTTGTCCTCGAAATCAACGGTGAAGACACTACTTACATCCCTGTAAGCACGTATGTATTCCCTACCGGTGTCAATTATGTAGCTGAGGCTCCTGCTGATTGGGCTACTTCAACCAACATCATGACTCTCACTGTGGACAAGAATGTCGCTGCTCCTTCAAAGGATACCATCGAGTTCGTTTACAAGGCCGTTGACAACAGCGCCAAGACTCCTAATGTTGGCTTCAAGTTCACCTATGAGGTTACCGCCAAGACTCCTACCACACACGAACATACCTTCGCTTTACCTGATGAGTTTGTTCTCAACCCAGACTACCTCCTCGGTACCCAGAACGTTCCTGTAGTAGATAAGCCTACCAGCAAGTATGTCCCTTCTGTTGACAACTATGCTACCTATGCAGGTGTACGTGTCAAGGGTAAGGCTGACGCTAACAACCAGTATGTTTACGCTTCATCCGTCATCGAGCACTTCGAGGAGTACGGCAAGAACATCACTCTTGCTGAGGATGCTACCTACACCTTCGAGATTATGCACAGCGACGGTGAAGATTGGTTTGTAAATTATCTCGCCGACGACTTCAAATTCATCGTAGACGGTACTGAAGTCGATGAGTTTACTCTTACTTCTGCTGAGTTTGCGGCTATCATCGCCAACCCTGCACTCTCTCCTGACATCAAGTACATGAAGTCATTCCTCACCAAGGATGTTGATGTTCTCGTCAAGATTACTGAGAATTGTACAACAGTTGCAGATCAGTACACTGGCGACACGTTTAAGGAGGCTTACTACTATGTAGTATTCCAGACTCCGTTTGTAGTTCTTTCTTCTTCTGAGGATGTTGTTCTCGGAACCTTCAAGAACGAAACAGATACCAGCTACATTGCAAACGACTTCAAGGTTGTAGAAAGGGAGAACCAGGATAATGTCATCTATGAATTCGTTGATGGCAAGATGATTGCGTCCGATTATGCAAAGACTGCTTACGGTCTTACTGATATTGATGGTTCAGTAGCCTTCGCTGAAGGAAACGCCCTGTCATATCCTTACGACACCAAGGAGTCCTTCGGTGGCTGTCTCACCACTGGGTCTGATGATACAGGTCTCTTCGTATCTTGGGCTAACCTCGGTACTGACCTCCTGGTTGACAAGTTTGCTCAGTACAATCTTACAGTCCAGATTGGTACACTTTATACTCTCACTCTGGATGGCAAGGTTACCGTACTCTCAACTGCCAACACCAAGGAGAAGTGGCCAAACGGTCGTGCAGACAAGCTCACACCTGTAGCTCCAGAAGTACCTCCTACTGAGTAATCATTACGATTTTTCAGAATAGCTCTATAATGAGAGGGAAGATAGTTTTCTATCTTCCCTCTTTTTTTATACCTTTGTCTTTATTGATTAATTGAGTTATTCAATCAAATTTTTTATGAGACGACTTGAGCTATCCTTCCTTTTTCTGGCACTTATCCTTTGCTCCTGCCAGAAGGAAACTACGGTCGAAGAGACTTTTCCCGAGCTGCAGCCCAAACATGATATGGTCCTGAAAGCCTATCTTTCCACTGCAACCAAGGCATCTGTTTCTGATGCTTTCGGAACTGTAGTGTGGTCTGCTCCGGATTCAATTTCATTGTTTGATTCCAACTCAGGGGATGGTGGAAACAAATTCATTACAACCGACGGAGGAGAACTTGCTGAGTTTACAGGTCAGGCCGGTACGCCCGCAAACGGACTCTACTATGCTCTTTATCCCTATAGTTCAACCGCGTCTTTCTCAGATGGCGTCATAAATGCCTATCTTCCTGAAGAACAGAAGGCTATTCCGGACACATTCGATCCTCAAGCGTTTCTGATGGTCGGCAGTTCTTCCACTACCGAAATGGGTTTCTATGACGTACTCGGCGGCATCCGCTTTTCCGTGGAAGGTACTGACTATGATGCAGTTGAATTCTCGGGCAACAACAATGAGACCGTAGCTGGTCCGCTTTCTGTCCGGATTGAAGATGGCCTCCCGGTCTGTGATGCATCCACTTCTTCCAGCAAGACTATCATTCTCAAAGGCAGCTTCGAGCCGGGAAGTTTCTACTACCTTTCGATGGTTCCCCAGGTCTTCAAGAAAGGGTTTACCCTGAAGTTCATGAAAAATGGCGCTGCCGTCAAGGCCGCAGTGTGCAACTCCTATGTGTCTGTACAGCGGTATATCTTTGCTACAATCCGCAATGCAGACCGCGATGGAGCACTGTCCAACATCATCGACGGTTTTCCGCTTGACACTGATGGTACGGCCAATTGCTACATCGTACGTGAAGCCGGCTCCTACAAATTCCCTTTGGTCAAGGGCAATTCCAATGAGAGTGTAGGCAGTGTTGCCAGCGCCAGCGTCCTTTGGCAAACTGACAACACTGCTACCCAAGTGTCAGAAGGCGATATTCTCAAACCGCAGGTTACTGTCAAGAACGGCAAACTTTACTTCAAGACAGCTGATACCTTCAAGCCTGGCAATGCACTTATCGGTGCCTATGATGCATCCGGCAACCTTCTTTGGTCCTGGCACATCTGGCTTTGCGATTTCGATCCACAGCAGACCAAGCAGCTCTATGTCAACACCAGCACCTACATGATGGACCGCAACATAGGAGCCCTCTCGGCTTCGCCTTCCGGTGCCCTTTCCTATGGACTTTTCTACCAATGGGGACGCAAGGATCCGTTCCCGGGCGCCGCAGCTGCCAATACTCCGATGGCCATCACAGGTTCCATCAGCAAGCTCAAATGCAATTCAGACTGTGATGTGGCATATTCAGTTTCGCATCCTACAACTTTCATTCTTTGTGATGACACCTCCGGCGACGACTGGATCAGTGCAGGCCGGGACAATACTCTCTGGACAGCGGACAAGACCATCTACGACCCTTGTCCTGCAGGATGGAGAATTCCTGACGGCGGTCCTGAAGGGGTCTGGAACCAGGCAGGAGCGAATTCTTATTCAATTGATTGTTCTTCCAAGGGTGTCAATTTCAACCTGACGGGCGGCGGTACGGCCTGGTATCCCGCAACAGGCTACATCCACAGAGGAGAGGGAGACATCCGCCTGGCCGGACAGTTTGCAGACTACTGGACAACCAAGACTGCGACCCAGACTGTCACGACCTTTGAATTCAACATCAAGACCAACGCCGATGATTCCTATGTCGGTCTTTACTACAACAACAAGACCCGTGGCGAAGGTCATGCAGTACGTTGCCAGAAACTTTAGTTCTCCCCTGTAATTCCGAGAAACATGAAAAAGCGCATCATACTTTTTTTCGCGGCCCTCTGCCTTCTCTTCTCCTGTGAGGAGCCGGTAGTGCCTGTTACAAATGTCACCCTCGACAAAGGCTCCCAAAGCATTGCCATGGGTGAGACCTGCATCATCAAGGCAATAGTATCTCCTGCCAATGCGACCAACACCAAGATTCTCTGGACAGTTGAGAATGCTTCAGTAATTGAATATACCGACCTGGGCGACGGCAGCATCACCGTCCGGGGAAAGCAGGTGGGTTCAACCAAGGTCATGGCCAGGTCTGACGATGGCGGCTACACCTCTTCCTGCGTAATCAGTGTCGGGAAGGGAGTCGAGAGAATCGAACTCGAACCGACTGAGCTGCATTTGAAGAAAGGTGCCACCGAGACCTTGAAAGTCAGCATATTCCCTGAAGATGCCACTTGCCGTGCCCTGCACTGGGGAACTTCTGATCCGGAAGTTGCCGCTGTGGACGAGTCCGGAAAGGTTACTGCTGTCGGGAACGGGTCCGCAACAGTTTTTGCAAGTTCTTCCGACGGCGGTTTCACTGCGTACTGCAATGTGGTTGTCGGCACTCCGCTCGAGAGCCTCAGCCTCGACCCGAATGAATATACCCTTGAATCCATCGGTTCAAGTTTTACAATCACTCCGGTATTCTATCCTGAGGATGCCACTGACGTCAAAGTCACCTGGACCAGCGCTGACTCTAAAGTTGCTTCCGTCTCTTCGGATGGCACTGTGACCGCAATCGGTCCGGGAACCACATCTATTACTGCCACCGCTTCAGACGGCAAGATTACTTCAATCTGTGTGGTTTCTGTCCTGAGTCCTGCCCTGGACATCAAGATCAGTTCCTCGAGCCTCAGTCTTGAGGAAGGGGAGTCTGCAACTCTCAGCGCTTCAGTCTTCCCTTCGGATGCTACCCAGAACACTCTGGCGTGGCGTTCCGACAAGCCGGAGATTGCCCAGGTTGACCAGGAGGGCAATGTCCGGGCAATCAAGGCCGGTGTAGCAGTGATTACTGTTTCCGTTTCCGAAACTGTCTTCGAGACCTGCAAGGTGACTGTCGTGAGCCGTGTTACCGGTATTTCTTTCGATGTGGAGGAAATGCGGATTCTTCCGGGCGAAACCCGCAAGCTCGCGGTGACCGTCCTCCCGGAGAATGCTTCCGTTCCGGATGTGAACTGGAGTTCGGACAATGCCAGGGTCGCTACCGTTTCCGATGAGGGGCTTGTGACTGGTGTTTCTGCCGGAGAGGCAACCATCCACGCCGTCACTAAGGACGGCGGCAAGATGGCCAGTTGTCATGTGAAGGTAGGTACTCCTGTCAGCGGGCTTTCGCTTTCAAAGACTTCGGCCTCTATGTATGTCGGTGATGATCCGCTCTCTCTTTCTGCAGTCATCACTCCTTCAGATGCCTCTGACAAGAGTGTCGTCTGGTCAAGTTCTGACGAGTCTGTCGCCAGAGTCGTGAAGGGGACTGGCCTGGCTGCTACCGTGACTCCTCTTGCACCGGGCACCGCCACCATCACAGTATCCACTCCGGACGGGAAGGTCTCCGCAACCTGCGACCTGATCGTCATGCAGCATGTGACCGGGGTTACAATCAGCAAGTCCTCGCTTGCCCTGTACACCGGTGAGACCGAGACCCTCTCTGCACAGGTCAAGCCAGAGGATGCTACTGAAACCCGACTTACCTGGTCTTCTTCCGACAAGACCGTAGCGACAGTGTCCAGGGGGGTCGTGAATGCTCTCAAGGCCGGTACGACCCAGATTACTGTAACATCCTTTGAGGGTGGCTTCCAGGCTGTCTGCAACCTGACTGTCAAGCAGCATGCGACAGGTCTTGATCTTTCTGCAACCACCCTTACAATCAATCTGGGGCAGAGTTCGCTTCTGACCGCCACGGTCCTCCCTTCGGATGCAACTGACAAGTCCGTCAAATGGACCTCTGCCAATCCTGATGTCGCTTCCGTCGCACAGGACGGGACTGTGACCTCCAAGGCTCTGGGCGAAACGGAAATCACTGCAACCTCCAATGACGGAGGTTTCTCCAAGTCCTGCAGGGTTACTGTCATCGAGCCGCTTATCCCGGCCACCCAACTTTCCCTCTCTCCAACGACTTTGAATCTCAACATCGGGGAGAAAGGTGCACTGAAATTGTACATCCTTCCGGAAGAATGCAACGAGATTCTGATCTGGGAGTCCAGCGACCCTTCGGTCGCGACAGTCAGCGATGTTGACATTTCAGCGCTTTCTCCGGGAACTGCCACCATCACAGTCCGTGGGCAGGATGTTTCAGCGAGTGCAGAGGTCATTGTCATCGATCCTTATGCAGTGACCGGTGTAACCCTTGACCGCACGACACTTTCTCTCCAGATGGGGGAGACCGCTACCCTGACTGCTACAGTGGCTCCTGAAGACGCCCGCGACAAGAGCGTCACCTGGACCTCCGGCGATACTTCGGTTGCCACCGTTGACCAGACCGGGAAGGTGACTCCTGTCGCTCCGGGAACCACCAAGATCACAGTTACCACCAATGACGGTTCGTTTACGGCCTCCTGTGCCTTGACGGTCGTCGAGCGCACGGTGCCGATTACCTCGATTTCATATTCAGAAAAAGGTAAAGAGGTGCAATTGAATATGGGCGAGTCCTACAACATCCGTGTCAAGGTTTCTCCTGACGATGCCACTGAAGACATCAAAGTCAGTCCTGCAATCAACTGTCCTGTTGTCTGCAAGGCAACAAAGGAGGCCGGTACGCCGTACTGGAATGTTCTTGTCACCGCTTTGTACAAGACCGGGCGCGGTGCCATATTCATTGATTCCGCTTCCGACAGCTATTCTACCCAGGTGGTATTCAATATTACCAAGATTCCTGTCACCGGGCTTTCCCTCGACAGGACCGAGGCGACGATGAGGGTGGGACAGACCCTGATCCTCACTCCGGCAATCGCTCCTGCAAATGCTTCGATCAAGACCGTGAAGTGGGAGTCATCCGACAGCTCGGTCGGATATGTGTCGCAGTCGGGTATCGTGACGGCAAAGAGTGCCGGCAAGGTGGTCATTACTGCCAAGTCCTCCGACAACACATCGGTTGTCGCGAAGTGCACCATCCTCATCCGGAGCGGCAGCGTTGATCCGGGAACGTCGGAAGGTGTCGGTTTTGAAGATTGGAACTAACGAATTATCATATCGCAATGAAACGACAAATATTGGCAATCGCTGCTGCTGCAGCACTCTGCTTGTGCTCTTGTTCTTCAGAGCCCAAGGATGTATCAAAACGGATTTCAGACACGGTTCTCCGCACCTATTGCCTTGTAAGGTTCGATACCGATCAGGACAAGAAACTTTCTGTGGAAGAGGCGGACACTGTCTCAACGATTGACATCTCCGATCTCAACGTCAAGTCGCTGAAGGGACTCGAAAACTTCAGGAAACTTCAGACTCTGGATTGCTCACGGACGGCAATAAAGTCATTTGACATCGCGATGCCTACCCTCAAGGTTCTCAAATGCACCCACAACCAGGCCTTGACCAATGTCGATTTGAGGGGATGCCCTTCACTTCAGTTCCTGTTTGCTTCGCACACCGGATTGAAGTCGCTCTCTTTAGGCCAGCAAACCGGACTTTACAGGCTCTGGATTGACAGTACCCCTATTTCGAAACTTGATTTGACATCCTGTCCGCAGCTCAACAACATCAATGTCCAGAACTGCCCTTCGCTAAAAGAAATGACCTTGTCTCCGGATGTCAACCGGATGACGCTTTACCTTGCGAAAGATGACGCTCTTGTCGTGAAATGAGCCTTATCTCCCCTTAATTGGGTGGGTAAGAAAAAAATCTTTTTGTCATATCAATTTTATGTAGTATTTTTACATTTGTTTCGAAAATTAGGTTTTTAATTTATCTTTTTATACTATGAAACGTATTTTTTCAGTAATTGCAAGCCTCGTTCTCGTTGCTTCAATCGCAAGCGCACAGAAGGATGACTTCAAGGGCTATTGGTTCCTTCAGCTCCAGGGTGGCGCTGCCCACACTGTCGGTGAGACTGACTTCTCTGACCTCATCTCTCCTTCTGCCGCTCTTTCTGTCGGTTACCAGTTCACTCCGGTTATCGGTTTGAGACTCAATGCCAACGGTTGGCAGGGCAAAGGCGCAATCGCCAATGGACGCGGCGCAGCTGAACTCTTCAAGTACAACTATGTGGAAGGTGGTCTTGATGTAATGGCTGACCTTGCTTCCCTTTTCGCCGGCTACAAGTTTGACCGCACCCTGAATCCTTACATCTTCGGTGGTATAGGTGCAAACTACGCTTTCAACAACGATGAGGCCAATGCGCTCAAGGATTATTTCCCTTCAAAAAGCGCTGACAATTATCTCTGGGACGGTGGCAAGCTCCTGGGTGCTCTCAGGGCCGGTATCGGTCTCAACATCCGTCTTGCTGACTGCGTAGCCCTCAACCTCGAAGGCAACACCAGCTTCATTGGTGACCACTTCAACTCAAAGAAGGGTTCTGCAGCCGATTTCCAGATCAAGGCTCTTGCAGGTCTTACCTTCAGCTTCGGTAAGGCAAAGCCTGCTCCAGCACCTGTCATCATCCCTCCTGCACCAGCACCTCAGCCAGAACCGGAACCTGTCGTGGAGGAGAAGGTCGTAGAGGAGCCAGCATTCGAATCCCTTACCCGCAACGTCCTCTTCATCATCAACACATGGGACATCCGCGAGTGTGAGCAGTACAAGATTGACGAGGTTGTCGAGGCTCTCAAGGCCAACCCTGACACCAAGGTCCGTGTTTCAGGTTATGCTGACAAGGAGACCGGTACCGCCAAGAGGAACCTCTTCCTCTCACAGAAGAGATCAGAGGTCGTTGCAGCTGCTATCGTTGCTGCCGGTATCGATGAGGACAGAATCATCACCGAGTACTTCGGCGACACTGTCAATCCGTTTGACACTCCTGAAGAGAACCGTGTTGCTGTCTGCCTCGTAAAATAGTCTGACAGACACAAATCCAGTATAGGCTGACCTTCCGGGTCAGCCTTTTTTTGCCCCTTTACGAGTCAAAAGTGCAGGTTTTTTGCTAACTTTACCACGATTTTCCATCATTAGTACAAGATGACAGAGAATGCAGGATTTATTTCGCAGGTAATCGGACCTGTTGTTGATGTTCATTTCGGGTGTGATTCCGGAACACCTAAACTTCCCGGAATCCACGAGTCGCTCAAAGTTGACCACGGTGATGGCAGAAAGCCTCTGGTTATTGAAGTACAACAGCACATCGGAGAGGACACAGTCCGTTGTGTCGCAATGGATTCCACTGACGGTTTGCGGAGGGGAATGAGGGCGGTCTGTACCGGCGCTCCCATCTCGATGCCTGTAGGCACCCAGATAAGGGGAAGGGTTTTGAATGTCGTCGGAGATCCGATTGACGGTCTTGGAGACCTTTCGGCTGAGAATTCCCTGCCTATCCACCGTGAACCGCCCAAGTTCGAGGATCTCAAGACTTCCCAGGAGGTGCTGTACACCGGAATCAAAGTTATCGATCTTCTCGAGCCTTATCTCAAGGGAGGCAAGATCGGCCTCTTCGGGGGTGCTGGTGTGGGAAAGACCGTTCTTATCAAGGAATTGATCAACAACATCGCCAAGAAGCACAACGGCTTCTCGGTTTTCGCCGGGGTCGGCGAAAGAACCAGGGAAGGCAACGACCTCTTGCGCGAGATGATAGAATCCGGAGTCATCAAGTACGGAGACGAGTTCGTCAAGAGTATGGAGGAGGATCATTGGGACCTCTCCAAGATTGACAGGAAAGAGCTCGCCAAGTCTCAGGTTGCGATGGTTTTCGGTCAGATGAACGAACCTCCGGGAGCGAGGTCTTCCGTGGCTCTTTCCGGACTGACACTTGCGGAGTCTTTCCGCGATTCACGGACCGGCGACGGACCGAAGGACATCCTCTTCTTCATCGACAACATATTCAGATTCACGCAGGCGGGTTCGGAGGTTTCCGCACTTCTTGGACGTATGCCTTCCGCCGTGGGCTACCAGCCTACTCTCGCCACCGAGATGGGACAGATGCAGGAAAGAATCACTTCGACCAGGAACGGCTCCATCACTTCCGTCCAGGCTGTCTATGTGCCTGCTGACGACCTGACCGACCCGGCTCCGGCCACCACCTTCTCGCATCTGGATGCCACCACTGTCCTCAGCCGCAAGATCACTGCATTGGGAATCTACCCGGCAGTCGATCCTCTTGAGTCCACTTCCCGCATCCTCGACCCTAACATCGTCGGAGAAGACCACTACAACACCGCCCAGAGGGTCAAGCAGATTCTGCAGAAGAACAAGGAACTGCAGGACATCATCGCCATCCTCGGAATGGACGAGCTTTCCGAGGAGGACAAGCTGACCGTCAACCGTGCCCGCAGGGTGCAGCGCTTCCTTTCCCAGCCCTTCTCCGTTGCGGAACAGTTCACCGGCGTGCCGGGAGTGATGGTGGACATCCAGGACACCATCGACGGTTTCCGCAGGATTCTTGACGGTGAGGTGGATTATCTGCCGGAGCAGGCCTTCCTCAATGTCGGTACTCTTGACCAGGCGATCAGAAAGGGCGAGGAAATCCTTGCCAAAGCGAGGTAGGAAATGGAGAATCAGCTTCAACCGATTTCTTTGGAGGTCATCAGTCCGGAACAGACCTTGCTCAGCTGCAATGTCATTTCCGTCGAGCTCCCGGGTACCCTGGGCCCTTTCGTGGTGCTCCGGGACCATGCTCCCGTCGTGTCCTCCCTCGAAAGCGGCCTGATCCGTTACACTACCGGGGACGGCAGCCGAGAGGAGCTCAGAATCCGCTCCGGATTCGTCTCTGTCTCCAACAACAGTGTCACAGCTTGCGTGGAATTATGATGAAAAGGTTTCTGTGCTTATTCGTTCTCGTCCTGCTCCCTCTGCCCTCGCTGGCGGAGGAAGACAAGCTTTTGGACATGAATGAATATCTCTACGGCCACGTCGGCGATTCCTACGAGTGGCACATCACCACCGTCAACGACCACGAAATCAGCATACCGCTGCCGGTCATCCTCGTCAGCAAGGAGGGGCGCGGGGCGCATTGTTTCAGTTCCCGCCGTCTGGAACACGGCAGGGAATATGCCGGCTTCCGCATCGCCACGACCGGGAAATATTCAGGAAAGATTGTCGAGACTGCCGCCGACGGCACCGAAGCCCGCCCCTGGGATTTTTCGATGACCAAGAATGTCGTCGGCCTGCTTGTCAACAGTGCCGTCCTGCTTCTGATTGTCCTCGGCTGCGCCTCCTGGTACAGGAAGCACGATGCCCGCGAAGAGGCTCCTAAGGGCGCTGTGGGAGTGTTCGAGATGCTTGTCACGATGGTCGAGGATGACATCGTCAAGGGCTGCGTCGGGGAGGACTACAAGCGATATTCGCCTTATCTGCTGACTGCGTTTTTCTTCATATTCGTAAACAACCTGATGGGAATCGTCCCTTTCTTCCCCGGTGGAGCAAATGTGACTGGCAACATCGCCGTGACTTTTGTTCTCGCCCTGTGCACTTTCATCGCAGTCAATCTGTTCGGGAACAAGCATTACTGGAAGGACATCCTCTGGCCGGACGTGCCGACCTGGCTCAAAGTCCCGATTCCGCTTATGCCTGTCATCGAAATCATCGGAATGTTCACCAAGCCGTTCAGCCTGATGATACGTCTGTTCGCAAACATCCTGGTCGGACATTTCATGCTCCTCGGTGTGATTGCGGTAATCTTCCTTACGGCCAAGATGGGACTGGCGCTCAATGCCGGCCTGAGTGTCGTGGCCGTGGTCATCGGAGTTTTTATGGACTGTCTGGAACTCCTTGTGGCCTTCCTTCAGGCCTATGTGTTTACGATGCTTTCAGCCGTGTTCATAGGTATGTCAAGACAGCATCCTGAAACAGAATAACAACATAAAACACTAAATATCATGTTACTCACAACATTACTTCAAGCAGGGTTATCCCTCGGCGTTTTCGGAAAGGCACTGGCTGCCGCTCTCGCTGCTTTTGCAGCCGCTTTCGGTATCGGAAAGATCGGCAAGACCGCCATTGAGGCGGGCGCACGCCAGCCTGAGTATGCAGGACACTACAGGATGACGGCCATCATCATCGGCGCTCTTGTCGAAGGTGCTTGTCTGTTTGCAATTCTTGTCTGTCTTATCGCCAGCTGACAATGTCACTCGTTACTCCCGATTTCGGTCTGATTGTCTGGATGACGCTGATTTTCGGCATCGTCTTCTTCGTGCTTGCCAAATGGGGCTTTCCGATGATAACCGATTCCGTCCGTGAAAGGGCGGAGCGGATCAACGCTTCCATCAAGGCGGCGAAGGAGGCCGAAGAGAGTCTCAAGAACCTTGAGGCCCGTCAGTCGGAGATGATCGAAGAGGCGAAAAGACAACAGGCGAAGATTCTCAAAGATGCCGCAGCATCCGGCAATGCAATCATCGAAAAAGCCCGCGCAGAGGCACAGGAAGAGGCTGCAAAGATTCTGGAACACGCCAAGACCCAGATTGCGGCCGAGAAGGAGAGCGCTTTGAGCAACATCCGCAACGAGGTTGCGATGCTTTCGGTGAACATCGCCGAGAAAGTGCTCCGGAAGGAACTGTCGGACGAGACCCGCAGCAGCGCTTACGTCTCCTCGATGGTCGATGAGGTCGCCGGCAAGAGAAACTCCCAGTCCGACTTGAACTGATGAACGAAGGAATCATAGTTTCACGTTATGCAAAGGCATTTCTTCAGCTGGTCCGTGAGAACGGGTCGGACGCGAAGGTCGTGCCTCAGGCCAGACAGGTGCTGACGCTCCTCGAAAGCCTGGCCCGGAAGGAACTCCCGACCTCGTGCCGGCCTGAAATCAAGGCCTCCGAGATCATCGATTCGCTCGGGACGGCTTTGGGCGGAGTCGCGCTGGAGAAGGACCTGTGCAGTTTCATCTCACTTCTTGTCAGCCACGGGCGTGCCCCTCTGCTCTGTGCGGCGTTCAGAAGTTTTCTTTCTGAATACTACATATTCAAGGGCATCAAGTGTGGAGTCCTGAAGGTCGCGCGCTTGGATGACACAGTCCCGCTGCTGGAGGAAAAACTGAAGAAACTGGTCAGAAAGGAGTTCGATTGCGAGCTTGAACTGGAGACAAAGGAGGACCCTTCCCTGGTCGGAGGCTTCGTATTTGCACTTGAAGACCGTCTGCTGGATGCCAGTGTCCGGAGGCAGCTGACACTCATCCGCAGGCAGTATTCAGAAAACAACAGAAGAATTATTTAACTTGGGTTTTGCAAGTGTGAAACAACTTGGTTTGGAGGCCGACCCGAAAGCCTGTCGCATCGGGAGAAGCAGGCAGTATATGCCTGTCATATCGAGCGGAGCACGAAGTGCGCTACCCAAGCCTGTCATATCGAGCGGAGCACGGAGTGCGCTACCCAAGCCTGTCATATCGAGCGGAGCACGAAGTGCGCTACCCAAGCCTGTCATATCGAGCGAAGCACGAAGTGCGCTACGCAAGCCTGTCATATCGAGCGGAGCACGGAGTGCGGAGTCGAGATATCTATTGGACCTCAATCGGTCCAGAAAGATTTCTCCACGCGCTACGCTTGGTCGAAATGACACGCAAAAGGCCGCTACGCACGGTCGGTATGACTTTTAAATCCTTGAATGTAAGGCATTTGATACTTGAGACAATTAATTATTAACAAATGGCGCAGAATAACATATTGAAACCGAGCGAGGTCACAGAGGTCCTTCTCAGGCAGTTGAAGGGAATCGACACAACGGCACAGTTCGAAGAAGTGGGACGCGTGCTTCAGGTGAGCGACGGCGTTGCCAGGATGTACGGCCTTGCCGATGCCGAGGCAGGCGAACTGCTGGAGTTTGAAAGCGGTGTGATGGGCGTTGTGATGAACCTCGAAATCGACAACGTCGGAGCCGTTCTCCTCGGCCCTACCGATGAGGTCAGCGAGGGAATGACCGTGCGCAGGACCGGAAGAATCGCTTCAATCAATGTCGGGGAGAAGATGCTCGGCAGAGTGGTCAATCCTCTCGGTGCTCCGCTTGACGGACTTGGCCCGATCGACGGTGAACTGACCGAGATGCCTCTCGAGCGCAAGGCCCCGGGAGTCGTTTTCCGTCAGCCTGTGACGGAGCCTCTCCAGACCGGTCTCAAGGCAATCGACGCGATGATTCCAATCGGCCGCGGCCAGCGTGAGTTGATCATCGGAGACCGCCAGACCGGAAAGACTGCCATCGCCATCGACACCATCATCAACCAGAGGGCCGGCTACCTTGCCGGCAAGCCTGTCTTCTGCATCTATGTGGCAGTGGGCCAGAAAGGTTCCACGGTAGCCAACATCGTGGAGACTCTCCGGGCCAAAGGTGCGATGGATTACACGGTCGTGGTAGCCGCGACTGCGGCTGATCCCGCCGCGATGCAGTATTTCGCGCCATTCGCCGGTGCCGCCATCGGCGAGTATTTCCGTGACACAGGCCGCGCCGCCCTGGTCGTCTATGACGACCTTTCCAAGCAGGCGGTGGCTTACCGTGAGGTTTCGCTGATTCTTCGCCGTCCTTCCGGCCGCGAGGCCTATCCGGGAGACGTGTTCTATCTCCATTCCCGACTCCTCGAGCGTGCTGCCAAGATAATCGACCAGCAGGAGGTCGCCGAGCAGATGAATGACCTGCCGGAGTCCCTCAAAGGCAAGGTCCGTCCGGGAGGCTCGCTGACTGCGCTTCCTATCATCGAGACCCAGGCCGGCGACGTGTCTGCCTACATCCCGACCAACGTCATTTCCATCACCGACGGCCAGATTTACCTTGAGTCTTCTCTTTTCAACCAGGGACAGCGTCCGGCGATCAATGTGGGTATCTCGGTCTCCCGAGTCGGAGGCGCCGCCCAGATCAAGTCAATGAAGAAAGTCGCCGGTACTCTGAAAATCGACCAGGCCCAGTTCAACGAACTCGAGTCCTTCTCGAAGTTCTCCTCCGATGTGGACAAGGTCACGGCAATGGCTCTCGACAAGGGCAGGAAGAACAATGCCGTCCTGATCCAGCCTCAGTATTCCCCGATGCCTGTCGGACACCAGGTCGCAATCCTCTACTGCGGCACCCACGCCCTGATGTCGGATATTACTGTCGCCCAGGTACCGGAATTTCAGAAAATCTTCCTCGATGCGATGGAGGCCGGCCACAATGATGTGCTGGACCGTCTCGCAGAAGGGTGTCTCGACGATGAAATTAGCAACACGATAGAAGAAGTCGCCCGTATGGCGGCCTCATCATTGGAATAGGATGGCATCTCTGAAGGAAATAAAGGGCAGAATCGCTTCCGTGCGGGCAACGCTGAAGATTACTTCGGCGATGAAGATGGTCGCGTCTGCCAAGCTCCGCAAAGCCCAGCAGGCCATCGGGAATATGCTTCCTTACGAGAAGCAGCTTCACCGGATGCTTGTGGACGTCATTTCCGCGGCCGGAGCGAGGGGAGCGAGGAAGCCGGAATATTCATTGACCACTTCGCGTCCCGTCAGGAAGGTCGCCCTCGTGGCCTTCTCCTCCAATTCATCGCTCTGCGGCGCTTTCAATTCCAATATTGTCAGGGAGGCCCTCGACGTGGTCGGTGAATATCTCGCCGCAGGTCTTTCCGCCTCCGACATCACTGTCTTCTCCGTCGGGAAGAAGATGGCCGAGGCGATGAAGAGGGCCGGCTTTGAAAGCCCGGCCGATTATTCAGCGATGGCCGCCAAACCTTCTTACGAAGCCGCCTCATCTCTGGCGGAAGAATTGCTGAAAGGCTTTCTGGAGGAGAAGTTCGACAAGGTCGAGCTGATTCACACACATTTCCGTTCGACATCCTCCCAGATAGTTTCCCGCCAGACCTATCTGCCTATGTCCATCCCTCAGGACGAGGGCCCGGTGACCGCCCCGGAAGACCTCATCGTGGAGCCTTCCGTCACCGAACTGATGGAAACCCTTCTCCCGCGTGTCGTGCGGATGAGAATATATTCAACTCTACTGGACAACAATGCCGCCGAGCAAGCCGCCCGTACCGTGGCTATGCAGACCGCCACCGACAACGGCAACGTCCTCCTTACCGAACTGACCCTCGACTACAACAAAGGCCGCCAGCAGAAAATCACCTCCGAAATCCTCGACATCGTCGGCGCCACCCTCCAGTAGCCCCGCCCGGCCTCCCGCCCTATTCCTCGGCGTAGAGCAGATACGGCTCCCGGAGCGCTTTGAACTTCTCCACATCGCCGGCCCATCGCCGGGATATGCTGTCAGCATCGGCTCCCTCTTCTATCATTTCCCTGACATAGCCCTGACCGGCCAGAAGTTCGAAATGGTTGTTGGTTCCGAAGAAAGCATCTCCAAGCCCGAGACCCTTGTAGGCGTCGATGACGTGGCGGAGAGCGATTTTCTCATCCCAGACCTGGCTCAGAGGAAGCAGCCTGAGGTCACGGCCGTGACATTCCTGGTCCTGGTAGCGCGGATGCTTCGCTCCCGGAATGCTGCGCGGAGTGAAACTGAAGTCATATTCAGAGGCATCCAGGTCAGGATGGCCGAAGACCTCGAAGGCGAAGTCCGTGCCTCGCGCCGGAGTCGCTACCGTGCCCTCGAAATAGCAGGTCGAAGAGTACAGATAGACGGATTTCATGTCCTTCAGATTTGGGGACGGAGGCAGGATGAGGCAGTAGCGCATATTCCTGGTGTAGTTCCTGCACGGGATGACCTCGAGTTCACATTTGAGGCCGCCGTCGATCCAGCCCTCTCCGTTGACCATCAGGGCTATCTCCCCGAGGGTCATTCCGTGGACGGTGCAAATCGGCAGCCAGCCTATTCCGGATTTGTATTGCATATCGAGAATCGGCCCGTCAACGTAGAAGCCGTTGGGATTCGGCCGGTCTAGAACAATCATCTTCTTCCCGAACTTCGCGCAGGCCTCCATCAGGTGGTGCATCGTGATGTAGTAGGTGTAGTAGCGCAGGCCCACGTCCTGGATGTCCACCAGCAGAATGTCGAACTTGTCCATACTCTCCGCGGACGGGAGGTGCGTCCCGGTCTCGTAGAGAGAGAGGATTTCCACCCCGGTCTGCTCGTCAATACTGCTCTTGACGTGTTCACCTGCGTCCGCAGTGCCTCTGAAACCGTGTTCCGGAGAAAAAATCGCCGTCACATTCACGCCTTTCTCCAGCAGTGCATCGACAATATGCTGTCCATATTCAATCTTTCCCCCAGGCTCGGAAGGCTCCAGAAAAGGAATATGTGCGATTTCCTCAAAATGCCTCCCGTCAACCTTCGTAGGGAAGCGTCCGGAATATGGCTTCACGGCATCGCCCAGCTTCGACCCGCTTACCTTGTCTCCGACAATTCCTGTCTGGTTACTGAATATGGCAACACGTTTCCCCTCTGTCATCGGCAGATACTCATCGAACTGCTCGTCCCCGAGTATGGTCCGGTACTTCTCCGGGTCCGTTTTCCTCTCTTTTACGAGTCCAGACACAGTAAACCCGGCTGCAAGGATGCACAATATGGCTATGAGGCTTTTCTTCATATTCAGTACTTTCAAATTGCCCTGTTTTCCACATTCTCCGTTATTCCGCCCTTGTCGTTCCTGTTCGCGACATCCGCCCGGTTGCCACTGTCTGCCCGGTTGCCACTGTCTGCCCGGTTGCCACTGTCTGCCCGGTCAGACTGCTCGCTCCTTTCGCCCCGGCCCGGCCTGTCTCTCAGAATCGTCAGCTCCACATCTTCGGCTTTCAGACGGATTTTGAGCCATTCGAGAAGTTTCCTTTCATCCTCCTCCTTCATATTCGAGGATGTGGTCGCATTGACGAAGGTCTTCTTCTTGACCGAAAGACTGTCCGTGCTCACGCTGCTGCCCCGGCTGATTCCGAGAGAAAGGATTTCGGGATAGAAACTCTTGGCTTCCCTGGCAATCTGGATGAACGGGATACTGTCGTTCTGATATTCATTCAGCTCCGCCCTGAGGGCTTCGACTTCCTTCTCTTTGGCGATGAGCTGGCGTTCGGTGTTGGCGTAGATGTCGTTGACGATGTCGGCGACAAGCAGGTTCTTCGATGACTTGTTCTCCTTGATGCTGATTTCGTCCTCTCTGATACCATATTCATTGGCAGAGGCTATGAGCGCCGCCTTCTGCTCTTCTTCCAGCTTGTCTCCGCTGAGGAATACCTCGAGGCGAGGATGCCCTTTTTCGTGGCTTATGCTGTAGTCGTAGATGATGGCGTTCTCCAGAGACTTGTTGTTCCGGACGAATGCGGCCGCGCGGGTGTCGAAGTCGTTGTTCCTGATGAGGACAATCGCAGAAATGATGCTCGGGATGATGAACACCAGGGCTATGGCCATCATTATCGCCCTTGTCTTTTTCCTGTCCTTTACTCCCTGGTACTGTGCCTGCGGGAAGCCGAATGCTTTGGTCATGATGTAGGTGGCCATCGCGATGAACACGCAGTTGATGGCAAACAGGTACAGCGCTCCGAAGAAATGGTTGAGGTTGCCGTTTGCAAGGCCGAAACCGGCGGTGCACAGAGGCGGCATCAGGGCCGTGGCAATAGCCACTCCGGAAATCACGGTGCCTTTCTCCTTCCTGCACTGCTCGAACATTCCCGCCGCTCCGCCGAACAGCGCTATAACCACGTCGTAGATGGTCGGATTGGTCCTGGCCAGAAGTTCGGTCGGATTGGAGAGGTTCAGAGGAGTGATCAGGAAATACAGGGTCGAGGCCAGAAGGGCTATGGCCATCATCACCGCGAGGTTCTTCAGCGATGTGACCATGAACTGCTTGTCATTGGTGCCCAGCGAGAAACCGATTCCGAAAATCGGTCCCATAAGCGGTGACACGAGCATTGCACCGATGATTACCGGTATGGAGTTGACGTTCAGGCCTACTGATGCTATGATGATGGAGAAGGCAAGAATCCAGGCGTTCGGTCCCCGGAAGGACACGTTGCTCCGGATCTGGCACTCGGCTTTCTGTGTGTCAAGGTGACCGGCCATGCTGATGGTCTCCTTCAGCAGCAGTTTGGTTCGATTCAGTACGTTCATTGTTTTCGCTTTCCACAAATATAGCAAATTCTCCCTACTTGCGGAGTTTTCCCATCTTGCTTGTCCGAAATGTCTCTTCCCCCAAAGTGCGACTTGGCGGTAAATGCTTGACTCTCCTGCCACACTTGGCCGCAATACAATGATTATCAAGCAGGCGACAGACAAAGCCCTTCCCCTGTCCTTTCGACCAAGCGCAGCGGCCTTATTGTCATTTCGACCAAGCGAAGCGCGTGGAGAAATCTTTTGGACCTATTGAAGTCCAATAGATATCTCGACTCCGCACTCCGTGCTTCGCTCGATATGACAGGATTGGGGGCAACTTCCAGGCCGGGCTCTTAACGACCTGAGAGGCCTCGTCGCGCCTCCTGTCTTTTCTCGGGTAGTGCGATTCCGTCCTGCCCGTGAAAATCACCTGCGCGCGGGAAGTGCCCTGGAGGGGTGTAGAATGGTGGTTGGCGTTGCAGGTGGACCCCAAATGCCTCCACCTGCGCATAGAAACCCCTTTGTAATGGCTTGTAGTGTGGTTTGAGCGCGCAGGTGAATTTCACGAGAGGGGGGAGTGGCGGATTTTGTCGCACTGACGGGCGTTACAAAGCCAAATAATAAAGAAATGGATGACGATAAAGCCCTTTACTGTCCTTTCGACTGAGGAAAGTGCCCTATGCTGTCATTTCGACCAAGCGAAGCGCGTGGAGAAATCTTTTGGACCTATTGAAGTCCAATAGATATCTCGACTCCGCACCCCGTGCTCCGCTCGATATGACAGTTTAGGTTAGCGCGCTACATACTCGGCCCGATGTGACGGGCTTTATTGCTTGTCCTTTCGACTGAGGAAAGTGCCCTTTACTGTCATTTCGACCAAGCGAAGCGCGTGGAGAAATCTTTCTGGTCCGATTGAGGTCCAATAGATATCTCGACTCCGCACTTCGTGCTCCGCTCGATATGACAGTTTAGGGTAGCGCACTTCGTGCTCCGCTCGATATGACAGTTTAGGGTAGCGCACCCCGTGCTCCGCTCGATATGACAGTTTAGGGTAGCGCACTCCGTTCTCCGCTCGATATGACAGGTTAGGGGGCAACTTCCAGGCCTGGCTCTTAACGGCCTGAGAGGCCTCGTTGAGCCTCCTGTCTTTTCCGGGGAGCCCGTCTCAGAAGCCCGTGTCACAAGCGCCTTCCTGACACGTGCCACTGTCGCAGTGTGTTCAGTGGCGGGAGCTCCCGTTTCTGACTGCCTTTGTTTTGGTGCTTCGAACGCATCGTGATGGGCATCTGCACCCATCTGCATCCATCTGCACCCTTCTGCACCTTTCTAACCCTATGTGGTATTGACCCTATGTAGTGTTGATTGAATATCATTTGATTATTTAAAAGATAATAATATCTTTGCAGAATCCAAATAACACAACCCATTTTGAACCAATCAACAATCGCTGCAGGGTTATTCCTTGCTGTAGCTATCGGGATTTCCCTGTCTTGTTTTGCCGTTATCCGCATTAACTCCAACCGGCTTTTCCGTGAAAATGTCGAAGCCCTTTCCCAGTGTGAGAGTCATTGGGGGCAATGTGAGGAGAAAGAAAATGATTGCATTGGTGAGTGCCCGGTCTGTGGTGCCTTGATTTATGCAGATGGACACAAAGGTCCTGCTTTTGGAGTTTCCGGTCATTGTGAATTGTAATTATCCTCGATTATGAAAAAAGTTCTGTTATTTCTTCTTTCAGCAATTCTGCTTTTGGGCTCCTGCTCCAGGGATCCGAAGGAGTATCGGATGCCGGAGTTCCGTACTGAGAAGGACGCGATTGTTGAACACATTTCCAAGCCTTTGGAAATAATGAAGCCCCATAGGGTTTATGAATATGACGACAAGATCATCCTGATCGCCTATGTTGGAAAGGGCGAGGACACCTTTTACCTCTTTGACAAGGCTACGGGGAATCAGATTCTATCCGGAATCAAGTTCGGCAATGGCCCCGGCGAAGTGAGCGGCGGACTGTACAATGTCAGTTTCGACAGCGGAGTCCTGTCATATTCCGACATCCAGGTTGGCGAGCGTCTCTCATTCAATGTCAGCGACTTCCTGTCCAGAGGCTACGAAGCCATTTCTGTCGAGTCCTTTGAAGTAGTTCCTTGGACCGTTGCAGCTGATATGGCAGGCGGGAGGCAACTTTATTTCGGCAACAAGACTTTTCTCAAAAAGGATTCGCTGGTCGTCCCGCGCATCCGTATGGTGGATGAGAAAGGTGATACCTATTCTTACACCGAAGAGACGATAGATGATGATGCCATCCGTTTCTTTACGTACAGGCAACCGTACCGTGCGGCCTCTCCTGACGGCAGCAAACTTGCTGTGGCAAGCGGACGTGGCGCAATACTCGAGACCTTTTCCATCGAGTCCGGAATTGAGAATATCCAGACGCGTTACTTCATCAGGCCGGGAATAGAAATCAAAGGTATGTCATACTCCTTTACCGATGCAGAGGTCTGGGGCTTCGGCGGTTTGTCGGCTACGGACAAGTGGGTCTTTTCAATCATAGACCTGGAGCATAGATGCATCGACAAGAGCGTACGGTTGATTTTCAATGATATAGCAAAGTTCGACTGGTCTGGTAAGCCGCTGGCTCTCTACCACACGCCATACCAGATTGAATGTTTCTGTGCCGGAAGTAAAGGTGATTTCGTCTATGCGGTTACCCAGGACGCAGAAGGTTACTATTATCTTACAAAGATCAGCCTGTAGGATGTTTGGCAGACCTGCTGCCGCATAGTCGGAAGAAAACAACAAGGAGACGGTCCAAAAGGCCGTCTCCTTGTTTTGCGGAGAGAACGAGATTCGAACTCGTGAAACCCTTTAGGGGTTTACACGCTTTCCAGGCGTGCCTCTTCAGCCACTCGAGCATCTCTCCTTTGATGGCCTGCCGATGTTTATCGGACGAGCCGGTTTGCAAAGATAGGAATAATCCTTCAAAATCCAAATTTTCAGGGGCAACACCCTTTGCAGAATCAGAGGCCCCCTTGCTGAATCGGAATCTCCCTGAATCAGAGTGTCCCTGAATCGTGGAGCGTATCTGAATCTGAATCTGAATGTCCCTGAATCAGAGTGTTCCTTGCTTGAGTTTTTCGATGTATTGGTCGATGCGGTGGAGTTGGGCGGGGATTGGGATGCTCTGCGGACATTTGCCCAGGCATTCGCCGCAGCCGATGCAGTGGTCGGCCTGGCGGTCGGTCGGGATAGCCCTGCCGTAGCTGACGAGGTAGGCCCTGCGGAGTTTCCGGTAATCCTCCTGCTCCTTGTTCTGCGGGAAGGTCCCCTCGTTGATGCACTTGTTGTAGTGGGAGAATATTCCCGGAATGTCAATTCCGTAAGGGCAAGGCATACAGTACTTGCAGGAGGTGCATTCGACGGTAGGGTAGTTGGCCATGATGTCGGCGATGTCCCGGCTCAGGTACTCGAGCTCTTCCGGAGACAACGGCTTGAAGTCCTGGAAGGTCTTAAGGTTGTCCTGGAGGTGCTCCAGATAGACCATCCCGCTCAGAATCGTGAGAATCCGGGGATATGACCCAGTGAATCTGAAGGCCCAGGAGGCCATTGATGCCTGCGGGTCGCGCTCTTTCAGCCTGTTCGCCACGCTTGCGGCAGGATTGGCGAGCCGTCCTCCGAGCAGCGGCTCCATCACCACGATAGGAATCTCCCTCTTGTCCAGCTGCTCGTACAGGTAATCTGCATTGACATTCCTTTGGCCGTCCGCATGCTGCCAGTCCCAGTAGTTCATCTGGATCTGGAGAAAGTCCCAGTGGTATTTGTCGTGAAGGGCGAGAAGCTGGTCGAATTCGTCCCGGTTGCCGTGGAACGAGAGTCCCAACTGGCGTATCTTGCCCTTCTCCCGTTCGCCCTGGAGGAAGTCCATCATCCCGTTTTCGATGAATCTCGCATCGAAGTTCCGGAGCCCGCCTCTTCCGAGGGAATGGAGGAGATAATAGTCTATGTAGTCGGTGCGGAGGCATCTGAAGGAGTCATTGTACAGCTTCATGGATGCCTCGCGGGAGGAGTTCGCGAAGTTCGAGAGTTTGGTGGCGATGAAATATTCATTCCTCGGATGCCTGCTCAGCGCTTCGCCTGTGGCCTCCTCCGAGAGTCCCTGCATATAGACCGGGGCGGTGTCGAAGTAGTTGACCCCGTTTTCAAGTGCGTAGTCGATGAGCCTGTTGATGACTTCCTGGTCAGGAATATCCTTCCCCTCCGCATCCTTCTTCATCGGAAATCTCATGCAGCCGTAGCCCAGCAGCGAAACCTGGTCTCCGTTGCCGCTGTTGGTCCTCATCTCCATCCCTCCGGTTGCGGAATCCCCGTCCTCCCGAAGCAGTTCTCCGGCAGTCTGTCCGGGGGCGCATGCACCTGCAATGGCGGCGGCTCCTGCCACTGCGGCCCCTTCGGAAGCAAGTTTGAGGAAATCTCTTCTGTTGATGTTCTCTTTCATGGCGTATGAATATGCTTAATCGCGGACTCGTTCAAATGCTTGTGTATGAATATGCCAACCTGCGGACTCGTCTATATGGCGTGGTGGATTTCGACGCCTTCGACCGTGATGGCGCTCAGTGGCCGGGCCGGACAGAGGTTCTCACAGGCTCCGCATCCGATGCACGCCTCCTCGATGACCGAAGGTACACGGAGGCTGTGCGGGTCGTCAGGGTTGAGGCTGACCAGGGTGATGGCACCGGCAGGGCAGTGCCGTGCGCAGTTGCCGCAGCTGACCGACTTGGTGTTCACGACACAGAGGTCCGGGTTGATTCTGGCAGTGCCGATTTTCAATCCGGTCTTTTCTTCCGGAGTGACAGGGAGTATGGCGCCTGCCGGGCAGACCTCGGAGCATCTGACGCATTCCGGGCGGCAATATCCCTTCTCGTAGGACATTTCAGGCTGCATCAGCCGGCTGAAATCCGACGACGGGCGCAGCACTTTGTTCGGGCATACGGTGACGCACAGCTGGCAGGCCGTGCACCTGTCGTAGAATTGCTTGACGCTCCGGGAACCGAACGGGGTGAGGGGGACGTTTCTGGAAGGAGCGATCTTCGGGAGCACTTCCGCAAAGCCTCCGTCCCTTTTCTTGTCCCCGTCCGGGACGCTCTGGGCCCGGACTGAAATGGCGGTGCCTCCGAGGGCTATGGCGCTGCCGATAAGGAAGGCTCTCCTTCCGCTGTCAGGGCCGCCGGCACTATCCGCCGACTGCTCATCGGCCCCGGACGCTCCGCCGGCTTTCCCTTCCGATGCCACGCCCTGCTCAACGGCTCCTGCCGCTCCGCCGGCTTTCCCTTCCGATGCCAAGCCCTGCTCAACGGCCCCGGACGCTCCGCCGGACTTCCCGGCTGCGGCCTCCCCCGCCTTTTCGCCGGCCTCCCCGGACTTCTTCCAGGCGAAAGCATATTCCAGAGCTCCGAACTTGCAGCTCTCGAGGCAGTCGAAGCAGTCCACGCAGCGGCTGTAGTCTATCTCCTTGTTGTCGATGTCGATGCAGGAAGCCTTGCACTTGCGTTCGCAGGCGCGGCAGCTGCGGCACTTGGACTTGTCGATAATCGGACGGAACATCGCGAATCTGGCGAAGAAGCTCAGGAAAGTGCCCACAGGACAGACGGTGTTGCAGTAGGTGCGGCCGTTCCTCCAGGCGAGCACGCTCACGAGGACCAGCGTCACGACTGCGACGATCAGGGTAGGAAGGCTCTTGAGCCAGACTTCACGTGTCGCGAAAGCGTAGCCTTCATGCTTTTGTGCGATGAGCGCGAGGAGGTTGTTCCCCCATTGCCAGACAGGGGAGAGGATGCTCTGCACGATTCTTCCCCAGGCGCTGTAAGGTGCCAGGAGGGCGACAAGCGAGCCGAGTCCGGCCAGCAGGGCGACGACCATCACGACAAAGAGCGTGTAGCGCAGCCACTTCATCTCCTTTGAATATGCCTGCTTCATCTTCTTGCTCTTCCTGCTCCGGCTGAGGGCGAAGACCCCGTCCTGGAACACGCCCAAAGGACAGATGACAGAGCAATAGACTCTGCCGAAAATGAGGGTCAGCACCAGCAGGACGGCGACAGTGATGAAGTTCGCTGCGAGAATCGACGGCAGCAGCTGGATTTTGGCGAGCCATCCCAGCCAGTGCTGGATCGTCCCCGTGAAGTCCAGGAACAGCAGCGTGATTGCGAAGAAGCAGAAGATCGCCAGTGTTGTTCTGATTTTTCTGAGCATATCCTTGTTTGTCTTTGACTATGAATGTCGAATATGATGCATTCCCGTCCTCCTTCTAATCCAGGATGACGAGTGCCGTGGACTTGTGTGAGAAGGTCAGCCTGACGCTGTCGGCGGAGGCCCTGTTGAGGGTGGCCTTCCACCAGTTGTCGAAGCGGACCCCGTCAGTCGGCCAGACCAGCCCTTCAGAACGAATCTGCAGGGAATTGTCGGGACTGAATATGGAGACGTTCCTTCCTTCCCCGACCCACAGTTCGCAGGAATCGCTTATGGCGAAGGCGGTGGAATAGTCCGACACCAGGTCGATATAGGGGCTTCCCTCAGGCGGGTCTCCGCTGATGCCGTAGGTCCTGGCATATTCCATAAGAAGGGAGAGGTTGCCTATCGTGTGGCATTCCCTCTTGCCTGTGGCGGCGAGGATGTGGATGCAGTCCACGTCGGGATAGTTCTCCAGGATGTGGCGGACGGCCTTGGTCTGGTCGTTGTCCTCCTGTGAAGGGACCCGCACCACGAGTCCGGCATATTCCTTCAAAAGTTTCCCGCTGAGGGAGTCCATATCGCCGACAATGGCGTCGGGCAGCCTTTCCTCCTTGCCCCAGACCGCCTTCCTGTTGCGCAGGAAGGACCGGAAGCCTCCGTCGCAGCAGACTATCCTCCCGGCCTGTCTGAGAAGCTGTCTCGGGTACTCCTTCCCGGGGAAGGTGCCGTTGCCTATGATGACAGCCTGGCTCATTGTCTTGTCTTCGCGATTTCAGCCTTGGAGGTGCCTTGTGTGGCCTTGTAGCTTTCCGCATCGCGGAATCCGGCGAGGAAGGCCTTGATGTCCATCCTCTTCTTGCCCGCGAGCTGGACTTCCTTGAGTGAGATCGCGCCGTCTTCCGTCGCGATGTGCAGATAGCTCCTGCCGTCGGAGAGGACTGTGCCCGGAGCCTTGCCCGTGGCCTGGGAGACCTTCTCCGATGAATATATCTTCAGCTGGACAGGGGCTGCATCCTCCCTGACCAGTTCCGTGTAGGCTGCAGGGTATGGACTAAGGCCTCTGATGAGGTTGTAGATGTGTTTGGTGCTGTCGTTCCAGTCGATGTGGCAAAGCTCCCTGCTGAGTTTCGGAGCAGGTTTGAGCACTTCCGAGCCCTGGATGAAGCTCCTCTGGACTCGTGTCTCGACATTGTGCTCAATGAGGCCCTGGACGGTCTGGACGACCATCTCGGCTCCGATAGGCATAAGCTTGTCGTGTACGTCCCCGGCCGTGTCGCTCTCGTTGATGATGAGATCCTGGCGGAGGATGATGCCTCCGGTGTCGATGTTCTTGTCAATCATGAAGGTGGTCGCTCCGGTCCTGCTCTCACCGTTGATGACGGCCCAGTTGATAGGAGCCGCGCCCCTGTACTGAGGCAGGAGGGCGGCGTGGAGGTTGAAGGTGCCCAGCTCAGGCATAGTCCAGACCTCCTCCGGGAGCATCCTGAAGGCGACCACGACGAAGATGTCCGCCTTGTAGGACTTCAGTTCCTTGAGGAATTCCGGATCTTTGAGCTTGAGAGGCTGGAGGACAGGTATTCCCTGCTCCACGGCGAATTTCTTCACCGCGCTTTCGTTGACCTTCTGTCCCCGTCCGCTCGGCTTGTCGGCGACGGTGACGACGGCTACGACATCGTAGCCGTTCTCCAGAAGCGCCTTGAGCGGTGCCACGGCGAATTCCGGAGTTCCCATATAAACTATTCTTGTCTTCTTGAACATTGCCACTACTCTGCTCTTTGCTTTCCTCCACCAGTTCTTCAGGGTGTCCAGGTTGGAGATGTCCGTGTCGTGGATGGCCTTCCAGGTCAGGAATATTCCGATGGCAAGCAGGATTCCTGCGGAGAGGAAGGCTCCGGTGACCGCCGACACGCTTCCGTCCCTTGCCAGTTTGACGGCGGTGATGTCGATGACCCAGTAGAGGGCGAACATCAGCAGGGAGGCGATGGCGGAAACTCCGATGCCGCCCTTCCTGATGAGGGCTCCGAGAGGGGCTCCGATGAAGAACATCACGAGGCAGGCAAAGGCCTGGCCGTAGCGCCTGAGATATTCCAGGGCCGTCCTGCGGAGCTTGACCGTGTAGTCGAAGGCCCCGAACTGGTAGGTGGTGAGGTTGGACTCCAGCTGCCTTGCGCTGGCCGCCGCGTTCTCAAGCGCCTTCGCGGTCTCTTCTTCCGTAGAGAAGTTGAGGTAGGAAGGGTCCTTGTAGTTCATCGTGATGCCGGAGGCGGTCGTGTCGAGCTGGTTCTGGAAGGTGAAGAGGTAGGAGGCCGCCGTGCTGATCAGCTGCTCCTTCTTGGTGCTGTCCCTGACTTCCTTCAGCCTGAAGCGGTCTTCGTTCAGCCTCTTGATCGGGAGCACCTTGACCTGGTCGCCGTAGCGGGCGCTGTCGGACTTCTGGAAAGCGTAGTTCTCGAGCGCCATCACCATCTCCTGTTTGGCGAATTCCACCTTCTGGAGCTGGAAGGTCGTGTCCCTGTATTCCCTTTTGTTGGTTTCCTGATAGTTGGTTCCGTTGAAGAGGTTCAGCGTGAGATAGGACTTGTCCTTGGACATCTTCATTATTGCGGAATCGGCGAGGGTGAGCCTCGTGTTGCCCTTGGCCGAATGGTCGTAGAGCATCACGCCCTTCATCATGCCGGTCTTCTCGTCCCTGTCCATCACGCGGAGGACGTAGCCGTCAACCCCGTCGTAGAAGATTCCGGAAGGTATTTTGATTTCTTCCTTGGTCTGTCCGATGTCCTCCCTGAGGGTGTAGATTTCGTTGTAGGACTTCGGCACGAGGGTGTTGATGACGAAGAAGGTGGCGACGGTGATGACTATGGCCGCCAAGAACAGCGGGGTCATCACTCTGAGGACAGACACTCCCGCGGCCTTGAGCGCGATAAGCTCGTTGTTCTCCCCGAGGCTGCCTATCGTCATCATCGAGGCGAGCAGGGTGGCAAGCGGCAGGGACATCGGCAGGACGGTGCAACTTCCCCAGAAGAGGAACTCCACCACAATCCCGATGCTGAGGCCCTTGCCCACCAGTTCGTCGATGTAAACCCAGAGGAACTGCATCACCAGGATGAAAATGACCACCAGAAGGATCATGAAGAATGGTCCTATGAACGAGGTCAGTATGAATCTGTCGATTTTCTTCATCAGCGGGATGCCTGAATATGGATGGTCCTGATGTCCTCTCCTTCCTTGCGCCTATGCGGTGGCAAGTTCAATCATTTTGTCGAGAGCATCGTTCAGTCCGTTGACGTCGCGTCCGCCTGCGGTTGCGAGTCCCGGCTGTCCGCCTCCGCCGCCCTGGATCAGTTTCGCGGCATCGCGGATGTCCTTTCCGGCATTCTTGCCTTTGGCGACGAGGTCGTTGGAGTACATCAGCATCAGCGCCGGCTTGCCTTCGCTCTCCAGTGCTGCGGCCACCACGGTGTTCTCAAGCTCCTTCTGGAGTATGAGGGCTGCATCCCTGACCATGCCCGGATCGATGTCGGCATCGGCGACCTGCCTGATGCGTATGAGGTTGATTCCGCCCGCTGCCTCGCTGTTCTCCTTGAGGGTCTGGGCGAGCCTGACGGCCTTCTGCTTTGCAAATTCGTCGGCCTTCTTCTTGTACTCGGCATTCTCGTTGATCAGCTTCTGGATGGAGCCCGGAAGGTCAGGCACGTTGTTGAAGAATGCCCTTGCTGTCCTGAGCATGTCCTGGAAGCCTTCTGAATATGCCTCCGCAGCCTCGCCGGTCACCGCCTCGATCCTGCGGATGCCGGCTGCGATGGCGGACTCGCCGGTGATCTGGAAGTAGCCGATGTTGCCGGTGGCCGAGGTGTGGCAGCCGCCGCACAGCTCGACGCTGTCTCCGAACCTTACGACGCGGACGATGTCACCGTACTTCTCGCCGAACAGGGCGATTGCGCCCATTGCCCTGGCCTCCTCCATCGTTGCATCCCTCTTCTCTTCAAGCGGGAGATTCTTGCGGATGAGGGCGTTGACCTTCTTCTCCACGAGACGTATCTGCTCGTCGGTCATCTTCTCGAAATGCGAGAAGTCGAAGCGCAGATAGTTGTCGCAGACGAAGGAACCCTTCTGTTCCACGTGGGTTCCCAGCACTTCGCGGAGCACCTCGTCGAGGAGGTGGGTGCAGCTGTGGTTGTTGGCTATCTTCTGCCTGCGCTCGGCATCGACGCAGAGGGTGAATGACTCGGTAGGGTCGGAAGGCAGCCTCTCCGCGATGTGGACGGTGAGACCGTTTTCCTTGACGGTGTCTGTGATGGCGATTCTTTCGCCGCTTTCGGAGATGATGCAGCCGGTGTCACCGACCTCTCCGCCCATCTCCCCGTAGAATGGAGTGCGGTCGAAGACGAGCTGGAGCATCTCCTTGTTCTTCTGCTTGACAGTCCTCTGCCTGAGAAGCCTGACCCCTTCGACGGTGAGGTTGTCGTAGCCCACGAACACCTCTTCGCCCGGGTGGTATTCGACCCAGTCCCCGAATTCGTTGGCGGTGGCGTTGCGGGCCCTCTCCTTCTGCTTCCGGAGCTCGGTGTCGAAGCCCTCCATGTCAACAGTGTAGCCGTGCTCGCCGGCAATCAGTTCTGTGAGGTCTATCGGGAAGCCGTAGGTGTCGTAGAGGACGAAGGCGTCGTTGCCGGAGATGACCTTTGTGCCGGAATTTCTGGCGATGAGGTCGTCCATCAGCTTGATGCCCCTGTCGAGGGTCCTGAGGAAGGAAAGTTCCTCCTCCCTGATGACGTTGGTTATGAGCTTCTGCTGCTTCGCGATTTCCGGATAGGCCCCGCCCATGTCCTCCACGAGCTGCGGGATGAGGGAGCAGAGGAAAGGCTCGTCGAATCCGAGGAAGGTGTAGCCGTAGCGGACTGCACGGCGGAGAATCCTCCTGATTACATAGCCGGCCTTGTTGTTGGACGGCAGCTGGCCGTCGGCGATGGAGAAGGCTATGGCCCTGATGTGGTCAGCGATGACCCTCATCGCAACCTCCACGTCGGCACTCTCGTGGTACTTGTGGCCGGAGAGTTCCTCAATGCGGGCGATGCAGCCTGAGAATATGTCGGTGTCGTAGTTGCTGGTCTTGCCCTGGAGGACCATGCAGAGTCTCTCGAAACCCATTCCGGTGTCGATGTTCTTGGCCGGAAGCGGCTCAAGCGAACCGTCGGCCTTGCGGTTGAACTGCATAAAGACGAGGTTCCATATTTCGATGACCTGGTCGTTGTCCGTGTTCACGAGATCCTTGCCCGGAATCTTGGCGATTTCTTCGTCGCTGCGCAGGTCGATGTGGATTTCGGAGCAGGGACCGCAGGGACCGGTGTCACCCATCTCCCAGAAGTTGTCGTGCTTGTTGCCGAGGATGATGTGGTCCTCCGGCATAAGCTTCTTCCAGGCCTCGCGGGCTTCCGTGTCGAGAGTGGTGCCGTCCTCCTCGCAGCCCTCGAAGACCGTGGCGTAGAGTCTGGTCCTGTCTATCTTGTAAACCTCGGTCAGGAGTTCCCAGGCCCAGGAAATCGCTTCCGTCTTGAAATAGTCCCCGAAACTCCAGTTTCCGAGCATTTCAAACATCGTATGGTGTCTCCCGTCATGTCCAACGGCTTCAAGATCGTTGTGCTTTCCGCTGACCCTCAAACATTTCTGCGAGTCGGCCGCCCTCTTTGACTTGGCTGTCGTGTTGCCGAGGAATATGTCTTTGAACTGGTTCATTCCGGCATTGGTGAACATCAGGGTAGGGTCGTTCTTGATGACCATCGGGGCCGACGGCACGATGGTGTGGCCTTTGGATTCGAAGAAATCCAAAAACTGCTGTCTTATCTCTTTGGCTGTGTACATGATTGTATGTCAATATATTCAGTGTCTTTTGCCGGCTTCCTGTCCTGAAAGGATGCGAAACGGGCATAGAGTTGGCAAAATTATAACAAATTTCGCGATTTGTCGCAAATTATAAATATATTTGTACGATTAGCCATGAGGAATTATATTCTTAATCCTGAGACCTTGCTCTACGAGATCAAGGAGGTGTCCCTGAAGTCCAAGATTCTGAAGGGACTTCTTCTGTTTGCGGGGAGCGTGCTGCTCGCGATAGCCTATTTCTGGCTGGTCACTGCGGTCGCGGGAGTGGAACTTCCCAAGACTGTTTTCCTGAAGGCGCAGCGCTCCGCCTGGCAGACCCGGGTTGAGGCTATGAACACCCGTCTGGACCTGCTTGAAGGCGCCCTGGACGCCTTTCAGGTCAGGGACGACGACATCTACCGTTCCGTCTATGGCATGAACGAGATTCCGGGGCAGATCCGTTTCGCGGGCCTGGGAGGTTCTGAGAAATATTCCTACCTCGAAGGCATAGAGCCGGAGGGTTTGCTCAGGAACACGCTCGTGCGTCTGGACAACATCACCCGCAGGACTTGCGTGCAGACCCAGTCTTTCGACGAGATTCTCTCCGTGTCGAAGGAGGCGGGCGATATGGCTTCCTGCATCCCGGCTGTCCCTCCGGTTATCCCGGATCCATCAATCTACACTCTGTCAAGTCTTTTCGGCTACAGGACGGATCCTTTTGACGGCACCACGAGGAGGCATTTCGGCGTCGATTTCGCGATGAAGGTGGGCAACCCTGTCTTCGCGACCGGCGACGGGGTGGTCGAATCCGTGGCTTTCGACTTCTTCGGCTACGGCAACTGCGTGGTCATCAACCACGGCTTCGGTTTCAAGACGATGTACGCCCATCTGAACACCATCAAGGTCATCGAGGGGATGAAGGTGCGCAGGGGAGACCAGATAGCCGAGTCCGGCAAGTCTGGAAGGTCCAGCGGTCCGCATCTGCACTACGAGGTGATCTACAGGAACACCAAGGTGAATCCTGCGAACTATTTCGACCTCTCGATGCCGAAGGAGGAATATATGCGGATGATTACCGCCCGCGCCCAGGAGTCGGGCCAGGGCACGGCAAGACACGGCTTCAGCATTCACAGAAGGTAGGGGAGGTACTATGGCACAGAAGTTCAGGTTCAATGTCAACCGCCTTGAGTTCGAGAAGGTGACGCGCCCGGTGGGATATTTCCTGCTGAAGGGATTGAAGTACCTTCTCGTGACCGTCTCCCTGGCCGTGTGCTACTACGCCGTCTTCGCCCTCGTCATCGATACCGACACCGAGAAACGCATCAAGGCGGAGAACGAGGCCTACAGCAGTATGTACGAGGGAATGCTCGAGCGGGAACGCCTGATAGAGAACGTGATTGAAGGGATGAGGGGCAAGGATGACGTGATATACCGGCAGCTTTTCAATGCTCCCGTTCCCGATTTCGGGGTCGTCGGGGTGGATGCCTTCCTCAGCGGGGAGGAAATCCCGGAGAAGGATTTCATCCGGCACATCAACAATCGCATCGACCAGCTTGTCGGTTCCGCCGACAAGGTCGAGGACAATTTCCGGAGGGTGATGGAAATCGTCTCCTCCGGCAATCCGCTCCCGCCGCTCACCAGTCCGATAGACTCCTTCCCGGCTTCAAGGGCGGGGGCTTCAGTGGGCAGCCGCATCAATCCTTTCTACAAGATAAAGGCTGAGCACGACGGCCTGGATATGCTTTCGCCTCAGGGTACGGCGGTGAATGCTCCGGCCGAAGGCATAGTGACCGGGACAGTCCGTTCCGGCAAGGGCAAGGGAAACGTGGTCGAAATCACCCATCCGGGCGGCTATGTCACCCGCTATGCCCATCTGGAAGACATCAAGGTGTCCCGGGGGCAGAAGGTGTCCCGGGGGACTATGATAGGCCACGTCGGGATGTCGGGCAACTCTTTCGTCCCGCATCTCCACTATGAGGTCTATCGGGACAGCATAAGGCTCGACCCGGTGAACCATTTCTTCCTCTCCCTCGGCCCGGACGAGTACATGAATATGCTGTTTATGTCCGCAAACGCAGGACAGTCAATGGATTAGACTATTTCAAAATCAGGAATGAACAAATGAATATGGATACAAACAACGCCGAAAAGCTATACTACACCATAGGCGAGGTTTCCTCCCTCCTCGGAGAAAGCACCTCCCTGGTCCGTTTCTGGACCAATTCCTTCAGCCGTTTCCTCAAGCCGAAGAGGAACGCCAAGGGCAACCGGCTGTACACTTCCGAAGACATCGCCGTCCTCAAGCAGATTCATCTCCTTGTCAAGGTCCAGGGGATGACTCTGGATGGAGCCGCCAAGAAGATGAGCGCGGACAAGAAGGCCGTGGACGGCAAGGTCAAGGTTCTCGAGAGCCTCAAGAACATCAGGAAGCAACTTGTCGAGGTCAGGAAGTCGTTATGAAAGTCAGGGACATAGCCGCCGCTGTCGAGGAGTTCGCCCCTCTGTCGCTGCAGGAAGGCTGGGACAATTCCGGCCTTTGCATAGGTTCTCCTGACCAGGAGGTCAAATCCGTCCTGGTCGGTTTCGACTGCACTCCCGAACTGCTGGACGAGGCCGTCGAGACCGGCGCGGATATGGTGGTCACGCATCACCCCCTCATATTCAATGGCCTGAAAAAGATTTCGCCCGACGATTCCGTCGGCAGGACTGTGATCAAGGCGGTTTCCTGCGGCATCGCCGTCTATGCCGCGCACACCAATGCCGACAAGGTGGCCGGGGGAGTCAGCGGGGCTATGGCTTCGAGGCTCGGCCTATCGGATGTGGAAATCCTTGACCCTGACGGGGAAGGGACCGGATTCGGAATCGTGGGAAACCTTCCGGAGCCTATGCGGGCGGAGGCTTTCGTGGCATTCGTGAAGAAGGCTTTCGGGCTTTCGGCAGTGCGCTGTTCGCATCTCCCGGAGCGGGAAATCTCCAGGGTCGCGATGTGCGGCGGCTCGGGCTCCTCGTTCATCGGCAGGGCAAGGGCCTGCGGGGCCCAGGCTTATGTCAGCGGAGACATCAGCTACCACCATTTCTTCTCCCCTGAGGATTTCCTCATCGTGGACATCGGACATTTTGAGGGGGAAGTGGACATTGTGGACATATTATTTTCTGTCATAAAGAAAAAATTTCCTACCTTTGCAGTCCGTACCAGTGCGAGACTGGCATCGGGTAACCCGGTATTATATTTTTAGTTAGATACTCAGACAGCTATTATGGCAACCAAAAGAATCAAGAAAGTCGATACACCCATAGACGCAAGGGAAACCTTCGTCTCTCTCCAGAAGAATTTCGCCGATGTCGATCAAAGTGTCAAGGACAGGCTCCAGACGCTCTACTCTCTTCAGGAGGCGGATTCAAACATTGACAAGATCCTCCAGCTCAGGGGCGAGCTCCCTGCCGAGGTAGAGGCTCTTGAGGAGAAAATCGGCTCCCTCAGGGCGAAGCAGGCTCAGGAAGAGGCTGTAATTGAGGCCTACAACGATACCATTGCCCAGAACAGACAGAACATTCTGGACTGTGATGCCCAGATCGACAAGTACCAGCAGCAGCTTGAGACCATTTCCAACAGCCGCGAGTACGATTCCATCAACAAGGAAATCGAGAATCAGGGTCTTCTCCGCCAGATCGCACAGAAGTCCATCAACGACACCAAGATTGCAATCGCTGCCAAAAGGGACGAAATCGAGGACCTCAAGCACCGCCTTCTCATCGACGAGGAAGACCTCGCAGCCAAGAAAGAGGAGCTTGACACCATCGTCGAGTCCACTTCCAAGGAGGAGAAGAGGCTTGTGTCCGTTCGCGATGCCTGCGCAGCCAAGATAGACGAAAGGACAATGAGCGCCTACAACCACATCCGCTCGAGCGTCCGCAACCATCTTGCAGTTGTTTCCGTGTACAACGGCGACTCCTGCGGAGGCTGTTTCAACACCATCACCCCGCAGCGCCTCGAGGACATCAAGTCCAACAGGAAACTCGTCATCTGCGAACACTGCGGACGAATCATTGTGAATCCCGATTTTGAAGTTGCCGGTGAATGACGGTATTGAACTGCCGGCATAACAACTTATACTGATATGCCTGAGAAGCCTTCTAAAAACAACAGGAACAAGGCACAGGCGGTCAATTTTGAAACACTTGGGCTTGAGATGGGTAACACGCCCCCTCAAGCTCTTGATGTTGAAGAGGCTGTCCTCGGTGCTATGCTGATTGAGCCTTCCGTGGTCGATATGACTTTGGAGGAACTTTCGGCATCTTGCTTCTACGACCCCAAGCACCGGATGATTTTCGAGGCGGTCAGCTCCCTCGTGAGCGAGCATTGTTCGGTGGACATCATCACCGTCAGTTCCAAGCTCCGCAGCACGGGCAATCTCGAGGCGGTGGGAGGTACTGTGGCCCTGGTCGGGCTTTCACAGAAGGTGGGAGCCGCGGCCCACGTCGAGTACTATGTCAAGATACTGAGGCAGAAGGGTATCCAGCGTGACCTCATCTCTGCCGCCTACCAGATTCTGAAGGATGCCTATGACGATTCGGTCGTCGTGGACGACCTGATTGACGAGGCCCAGTCCAAGATTTACGATGCCATCCAGAGCAATCTCAAGAGAGATGTCCAGGATGTGGGTTCCGTCATCAACGACGCGATGAAGGAGATTGAGAAGAACCAGACCAGCACCGGCCTGAGCGGAGTCCCTTCCGGTTTCCCGTCCCTCGACAGGATAACCCGGGGCTGGCAGAATTCCGACCTCATCATCCTGGCAGCGCGTCCTTCCGTGGGAAAGACGGCCTTTGCCCTCAACCTCGCCAGGAATGCCGCAGTCGATCACCACATCCCTGTGGCGATATTCTCGCTCGAAATGTCTGCTCTCCAGCTCGTGATGCGTCTGATGACCACCGAGTCCGGCTTCGCCTCCGACAAACTGAAGGGAGGCAGCAAGATAGAGCCTTACGAGTGGCCGGAACTGGAACAGAGGATAGCCGCCCTGTCGAAAGCTCCGCTCTACATCGACGACACCCCGAGCATTCCTCTTATGGAGTTCAGGACCAAGGTCAAGCGTCTGGTCAAGTCGAAGGACGTCCGCCTTGTCATCGTGGATTACCTCCAGTTGATACAGGGACCGGCCGAACTCCGTGGCCTCCGCGAGCAGGAAGTCGCCGCCATCTCCCGTACGCTGAAGGCGACGGCAAAGGAACTCGGGATTCCGATTATCGCTCTGTCCCAGCTATCGCGAAATGCCGTGCAGCGCACCGGCGGTACCGGCAAGCCGCAGCTCAGCGACCTTCGCGAGTCGGGTTCCATCGAGCAGGATGCCGATATGGTCATATTCATCCACCGCCCTGACTTCGTGGGTCTCGGAGACAGCCCTGCCGGAAAGGAAACCACCCAGATCATCATCGCGAAGCATCGCAACGGCGAGGTCTGCGACCTCGATATGCTCTTCAAGGCTGAACAGGTCCGTTTCGTCGAGCCGGGCGATTCCCTCGTGGCGCAGGCCGAGAACATGATGGGTATGGAATCCGCAATGAACAACGATTTCGATTCGAACCAGTACTTCGACAATCCTCCAATCTGATAATGGGAACTCTTCTCAAGGTCTTCACAACGGCCCTCCTTTGCCTTGCGGCCGTCCTTCCCCTTTCCGCGGAGAGGGCCGCTTCCCGCTGCCTTCCCGTGAAGAGCCTGAAGGAGGGAGAGGTCGTGTTTGAAGGAGGGGAGAGCCTGACCTTCGTGGTGCATTACAAATGGGGAGTCATCAATGCCGACATCGCCAAGGCCTCGGTACGGATGGACACCACGAGCCTTGCGGGAAGAGATGTATTTCACGTCTCCCTGTTCGCCTCGACCCAGAAAGTCTATGATTCGATGTTCAGGGTGAGGGAGCAGCTGGATTCCTGGTTTACCAGGGACGGCTTCGTGCCTATGAAATTCACCAGGAGCGCCAAAGAAGGCAACTACACCTGCACCAACAGCTATGTCTATTCCTGGGACGGAGAGCAGCCGCACATCGAGGCATCGCTGAACAACTCAAGGAAGGGGGACTTCTATGTCGAGCTGCCCCTGGACGGGTGTACCTTCGACCTCCCTCTGCTCTATTGCCTGCTCAGGAATCTCGATGTCACCGCCTTGCGTCCGGGAGGAACCTATCCGATGACCTTTGCGGTGGATGATGACGTCAACAGACTGCATTTCATCTACTACGGCAAGGAGGACAAGAAGATTTCCGGGCTCGGCACGGTGACCTGCCACAAGTTCGGTTTCCAGGTGGTCGCAGGGGAGGTCTTCTCTGAAGGGACCGACCTGTTCGCCTGGTTCTCCGATGACGGGAATTTCATCCCGGTTTACTTCTCCGCTCCTCTGAAAATCGGTCAGGTCAACGGCCGGCTGCAGATGTTCAGCGGTTTGAAACACGAGTTCACTTCATTGAAAGAAAATTAGATGGCATCCGGAACCATTTCACATAGAGGTACGATAGCAAGTCTTTCCGACGGGAAGGCGAAGGTGAGCATCGTCTCCACTTCCGCCTGCGCCTCCTGCCATGCGGCCGGACTGTGCGGCTCTTCCGAGAGTGCGGAAAAGACCATCGAGGCTTCGTTCCAGCCCTGGCAGTCGTTCACTGTCGGGCAGGAGGTCCTCGTCAGCTATTCAAGGAAGCTCGGCTTCAAGGCCGTCCTCCTCTCCTATGTCATCCCTCTGATACTGCTGCTGCTCATCGTGCTGCTGCTGTCGCCGCTCCTTGGGTCCGAACTTCTCTCCGGGCTTGCCGGCCTGGGCGGAGTGGCCCTCTGGTACCTGGCGCTGTACTTTTTCAGGGATGCCCTGAAAGGGGAATATGAGTTCGTGATGACACCCCTCCGCGATACTATTGATTGAAACCACAAATAACTGATTATGACTACTACAATCATCCTAACCGCTGCAATCATCACAGGCCTGGGCCTGTTGCTTGCCGTGGCTCTGTATCTTGTGGCCAGGCGCTTCAAGGTTGAGGAGGATCCCCGTATCGGGCAGGTAGAAAAGGTTATGCCGGGCGCCAACTGCGGCGGCTGCGGCTTCGCCGGCTGTCACGCATTCGCCGAAGCGGCGGTCAAGGCATCCGGCCTCGACGACATTTTCTGTCCTGTCGGCGGCAACGAGACCATGAAGCAGGTGGCCTCCATTCTTGGCTACGAAGTCAAGGAGAAGGCTCCGATGGTCGCCGTCCTCCGCTGCGCGGGAAGCTGTGATAACAGACCTGTCGTCAATGAATATGACGGAGTCTCCTCCTGCAAGGTGAAGGCGGCCCTCTATTCCGGGGACACCCTCTGCCGCTATGGCTGTCTCGGTTGCGGCGACTGTGTCGCAGCCTGCTCTTTCGGCGCGATCAAGATGGATCCCGTGACCCGTCTGCCGTACATCAATGAAAACGGCTGTACCGGTTGCGGTTCCTGCGCCAAGGCCTGCCCGAAGGGCCTGATCGAACTCAGGCCGAAAGGGCCAAAGGGTATGAAAGTCTATGTCTCCTGCCGCAACAAGGACAAGGGTCCTTCCGTGAAGAAGGCCTGCAGCGCAGCCTGCATCGGCTGCGGCATCTGCGAGAAGACCTGTACCCACGATGCTGTCAAGGTGGTGGACAATGTGGCATACATCGACTACTCCAAGTGCAAGCTCTGCCGTGAGTGCGAGGCGATGTGTCCTACAGGAGCCATCCACGCCGTCAATTTCCCGAAGCCTCTTGACAAGGATGCCGTGAAGGCCCGTGTCCAGGAGAGGCAGAAGAAGGCCCGCGAGGCGGCTGCCGCTGCAAAGGCCGAAACCCAAACGAAGGAGGTACAGAGCAATGGTTAGAAGAACTTTCTCAATAGGAGGAGTACATCCCTCCGATTCAAAGATTTCCCGCGAATGCCGGATTGAGGAGCTTCCGCTTCCTCCGGCAGCCTACATCTCCACAGCCCAGCACATCGGCGCTCCGGCCGTCCCTGTGGTCGCTCCCGGCGACAAGGTCAAGGTCGGGCAGGTGATTGCCGAGCCGGGCGGCTTTATGTCCGCCTACATCCATTCTTCCGTCTCCGGAACCGTGAAGTCAATCGGTCCGAGGATGGACCTCGCAGGCAATTTCCAGACCTATGTGGAAATCGCCGTGGAGGGGGACGAGTGGCTGGAGACCATCGACCGCAGCGAGGATCTCGTCATCGCGATTCCGGAAGACCCCAAGGCCATCATCGAGAAAATCAAGCTCGGCGGTGTCGTAGGTCTGGGAGGAGCCACCTTCCCGACTCACGTCAAGCTTTCCCCTCCTCCGGGCAAGAAGTGCGAGATGCTTATCATCAACGGCTGCGAGTGCGAGCCTTATCTCACTTCCGATTTCCGCACCCTTCTCGAAAAGGGTGAGCAGGTCATCGTCGGCACTGCCATCATCAAGCAGGCCCTCGGAGTGGACAAGGCCACGATTGCCGTCGAGGACAACAAGCCGGAGGCCATCAGCCACATCGGAAGTCTCCTCGCACAGCTGAAGCAGAAGTCGGACAAGTTCGCAGGCATCGAGGTCATGCCTCTGATGAAGAAATATCCTGAAGGCGGTGAAAAGCAGCTCATCGACGCGGTAATGCGCCGCCAGGTCAAGTCCGGCGGTCTCCCTATCGACGTGGGCGCCGTGGTCCAGAATGTGGCCACAGCCCTCGCGGTCTATGATGCCGTCCAGAAGAACAAGCCTCTGATCGACAATTCCGTCACGGTGACCGGTGAATGTTTCCCTCACCAGGCCAACCTCCTTGTCAGGGTCGGCACTCCTCTGAGGTTCATCATCGACCATCTCGGAGGTATGCCTGCCGATGCCGCCAAGGTCATCAGCGGCGGTCCGATGATGGGAAAGGCCGTCTCGAATCTCGATGCAAGCACCCTCAAAGGCACCGGCGCGCTGCTTTTCCTCACCGAGGAGCAGACCCGGAGAAAGCCGGCCGGCAACTGCATCCGCTGCGGAAAGTGCGCGGATGCCTGCCCGATGGGACTTGAACCTTATCTCCTGAACCGTCTCTACAAGGCCGGAGACACCCAGGCCCTTGAAGAGAATGCCGTCCAGGACTGCATCCAGTGCGGATGCTGCCTCTACAGCTGCCCTGCTTACATTCCTCTTCTGGACAACATCAGCATGGCAAGAGGACAGGTTATGGGAATAATGAAGGCTCGTGCCGCAGCGGCCCGCGCTGCCGCCGAGGCACAGAAATCAAACAAATAAAGATATGGACAGATTACTGGTTTCACCATCACCCCACATCCATTCCAAGACTTCCACAAAGTCTTTGATGAGGGACGTAGTGATCGCGCTTCTTCCCGCCGTCATCGTGTCCGTGGTTTTCTACGGCTGGAAGGAACTGCTGGTCCTTTCGGTGAGTGTGCTGTCATGCGTTTTGCTTGAATCACTCATCACAAGATATATGCTCCGCAAGAGCGACACGATCTGTGACTGGTCGGCTGCCGTCACGGGTGTCCTCCTTGCCCTGAACCTGCCTCCTACGACTCCCTGGTGGGTAGTCGTCATCGGAGCTGTCGTAGCGATAGGTGTCGCGAAGATGACTTTCGGCGGCCTCGGACAGAATGTTTTCAATCCTGCCCTGGTCGGCCGTGTCTTCCTCCTGATTTCCTTCCCGACATATATGACCCACTGGGAGATTCCGCAGGGCCTCTTCGGCCTTGACGCAGTCACCGGAGCCACTCCTCTCGGAGCCATCAAGGAGGGCCTGATGCAGGGCGGCGACGTCGCAGGAATAATGGCAGAACACGGGTACTCATATTCACAGATGCTTTTCGCCAACCTCGGCGGTTCCGCCGGTGAGGCTTCCGCCATCGCTCTCCTCTGCGGCTTTGTCTATCTGCTTGTCCGCAAGGTCATCAAGCCGTGGATAACCCTCTCCGTCCTGGGTACGGTCGCCGTTGTTTCGGCCATCTTCTCACTGATTGATCCGGCCCAGTTCACCGGTCCGCTCTTCAACCTTCTCTCAGGAGGTATGATCCTCGGAGCCTGCTTTATGGCGACCGACTATGTCACCTCCCCGATGAGCACGAAGGGAGGCATCGTCTTCGGTGTCGGAATCGGCTTCATCACCCTGATGATAAGGTATTTCGGCTCCTACCCTGAGGGAATGAGCTTCGCAATCCTCATAATGAATTCGACTGTTCCTCTGCTGAACAGATGGTTCCACCAGAAAAAGTACGGGAGGGCTTAGGAATATGGAAATGAAATCAAATCTTCTGAATATGGCGCTCTGCCTTTCGGCAGTATGCCTGGTCTGTTCCGCGCTGCTCGGAGGGGTCTATGCTCTGACCGCCGAGCCTATCGCCAGGACCAACGCCGAGATTCTCAAGTCTTCGATAGCCAGGGTGCTTCCCGAGGGCGGGGAAATCTCCGACGCGATGCCTCTCGAGGTGGGCGGACAGCCTTCTGAATATTACGTCAGCAGCGACGGTGACACCGTTCTCGCCTATGCCGTCAAGTCCACGGTCGCAGGTTTCGGCGGCCCGCTGGTGCTGATGGTCGGCATCACTCCCGACGGCGGGATATTCAACACCTCCGTGCTTTCCCACAACGAGACTCCGGGACTTGGCGCCAAGTGCGTCTCCGACCTCCGTTTCATGGAACAGTTCAAGGGCTTCGACACGAAGACCAAGACCCTTTCCGTGAAGAAGGACGGTGGGGATGTGGACGCCATCACCGCTTCAACCATCACATCGAGGGCATATTCACTGGCTGTCAGCAATGCGGTCAAGGCTCTCGGAAACATCATAGGAGAATAAGCTATGGCAAAAGACAGATTGAAAGTTTTCACAAAAGGCTTCCTCAAGGAGAATCCTACTTTCGTGCTTCTCCTCGGAATGTGCCCTACGCTTGCCACCACCACTTCCGCCATCAACGGACTGAGTATGGGACTTGCCACTCTTTTCGTGCTGATGCTCTCCAACGTGGTGATTTCGGCCATCGCTCCGCTGGTGCCCGACAAGGTGCACATCCCTGTGTACATTGTCGTCATCGCGACCTTCGTCACGATTCTCCAGTTCGTGATGCAGGCCTTCACTCCCGAGATGTACAAGACCCTCGGCCTCTTCATCCCGCTGATTGTCGTCAACTGCATCGTGCTGGGACGCGCCGAGGCCTTCGCTTCGAAGAACGGCATCCTGGACTCCCTGCTTGACGGTCTGGGAATAGGCCTGGGCTTCACGGTTTCGCTTACCGTGATAGGCATCGTCCGCGAAATCCTCGGAAGCGGCTCCGTCTTCGGATGGAAGTTCCTTTCAGGAGACGGAATGCTGGTCTTCGTGATGGCCCCGGGAGCCTTCCTCGCTCTGGGCTATCTTATGGTGCTTTTCAACAAAATCGCAAAAAGGCAATAGGTCATGGAATTCTTTCTTATAATCATCTCGGCGATTTTCGTCAACAACATAATGCTCTCCCAGTTCCTGGGAACCTGCCCGTTCCTGGGAGTGTCCAACAAGATTTCGACTGCCACAGGAATGGCGGGCGCAGTCTGCTTCGTCATCACTCTGGCTACGCTGGTGACCTATCTCATCAACAAGTATCTGCTGGTGGCCTTCTCCCTGGAGTTCCTTCAGACGATTGCCTTCATCCTCGTGATTGCGGCTCTCGTGCAGATGGTCGAAATCGTGTTGAAGAAGATCAGCCCTTCGCTGTATCAGGCTCTGGGAATATTCCTGCCCCTGATCACGACCAACTGCGCCGTCCTCGGAGTCGCCATCAATGTCTGCACCAAGGAGTTCACCTTCGGCAGCGCTGCCGCCCACACCCTCAATCTCGGCGAGTCTATGGTCTATGCCTTCGCCACAGCCCTTGGCTACGGAATGGCTTTGATTCTCTTTGCGGGGCTTCGCGAGCACCTCGAACTGAATGCAGTTCCAAAGGCTTTCAAGGGCGTTCCTATCGCTCTTGTCACCTGCGGAATCCTTGCGATGGCCTTTATGGGATTCTCCGGAATGGTTTGATATTTGCAGCCGGATTTCCCCATTGTTTACCCGAATCTGCTCCGGACAGGACATTACATAAAGTAATTCTAATTCATAAATGATGAAAAGAACAATCGCAGCAATTGTCGCCATTCTCGGCTTGACATTCATCGCTTCCGCTCAGCCCAAGGCTCTGGGTGTGCGTATCGGCAACGGTATCGACCTCAGCTACGAGCACAATCTCGTCGGCGTCAACTTCCTTGAGTTCGAGGCCGGCCTTGACGGCTACAATGGGAATGACCTCCATCTCGATGGCGTTTACAACTTCATGATTGCCACTCCTGACTGGACTTCAGCCGGTTCTTGGGGCTTCTACGGAGGTCCTGGCGTGGGTCTGGCACTTGTAAACGTTCCGGATTCCGACGGAGCTTCCGTTTTCGCTGGAATCGTGGGAAATCTCGGACTCGAATACACTTTCAACATTCCTCTCCAGATTTCACTTGACATCCGTCCGCGCCTGATGTTCGGCAACAACAATGTCTGGACAGATGGAATATTCTCATTCGGTCTCGGATTGCGCTACGCCTTCTGAGCCTGACTGCTTGCAAATCCAGCGGGCCGGACCAAGTCGATGCGACTTGAAGTCCGGCCCGCTTTCCTTTGCGTCCATTATGTATGTCCCGCCCGCAAGAATATGCGGCGCTTCAGGCGGGTCAGCGCTCGATTGTGGCGTCGCGGTCAGGTCCGAGGGAGATGATGCGGATAGGCACTCCGAGGTAGTCTTCCATGAACTTGATGTAGTTCCTGAAGGCCTCCGGAAGCTCTTCCTCCTTCCTGATTCCGCTCAGGTCGGCCTTCCAGCCCGGGAATTCGGTGTAAACCGGCACGATTCCTTCGGCGATGTCGAATGGAAGCCTGTCCGTTCTCTGGCCGTTGACTTCATATTCAGTGCAGACCTTGATTGTCTCGAAGTCGTCCAGGCAGTCGGACTTCATCATTATGAGGTCCGTGACACCGTTGAGCATAACCGTGTACCTGAGGGCTACGAGGTCGAGCCAGCCGCAGCGGCGCGGCCTTCCGGTGACGGCGCCGAACTCGTGTCCGACCCGGCGGATCTTCTCTCCTGTCTCGTCGAACAGCTCGGTAGGGAAAGGTCCGCTGCCCACGCGGGTGCAGTAGGCCTTGAATATGCCGAAGACTCTTCCGATTCTTGAAGGGGCGACTCCGAGTCCCGTGCAGACTCCGCCGACGGTTGTAGAGGACGAAGTCACGAAAGGATAGGAACCGTAGTCGATGTCGAGCATCGAGCCCTGCGCTCCCTCGGCCAGCATCGGCTTCTCTGCAAGCCAGTCGTTGACGAAGAATTCACAGTCCACGAGCTTGAAGCCCTTGACGAATTCCAGAGCTTCCAGCCACTCCCGTTCTCCCTGCTCCGGATCGCATTCGTAATTCAGGGCCTTGATCTGCTGGAGGTGGCGGCTCTTTAGCTTTTCAAATTTCTCCTTGAAGTCAGGGGAGAGGATGTCGCCTATCCTCAGTCCGTTCCTTCCGATTTTGTCGGTGTAGGTCGGGCCTATGCCCTTGAGGGTCGAGCCGATTTTGCCTTTGCCGGCTGCAGCCTCGTTGGCCGCGTCGAGCAGTCTGTGGGTAGGCAGAATCAGGCTGGCCTTCTTGGAGATGACAAGCTTTTCTTTCGGGTCTATCCCCATCCTGGAGATGTTGGCGCATTCCTCGCGGAAAGTCACGGGGTCGAAGACTACACCGTTGCCTATGATGTTGGTCGAGCCTTCACGGAATATTCCGGAAGGGATGCTTCTTACGACGAAGCTGTGGCCTTCAAAGTGAAGGGAGTGCCCGGCATTCGGACCTCCCTGGAATCTTGCCACTGCCGGATAGCGTCCGGCAAGCACATCCACAATCTTTCCTTTTCCCTCGTCTCCCCACTGGAGACCGAGTACTACGTCAAGTTTTGAACTCATGATGTTGTTTTACGGTAATTCTTTTCTGTTTCAGAACGGCAGGTCGTCCTCCGGCTTTTCGTCCGTACGGATTTCAGCAGGGGCTGCCGTGTAGCTGTTGGCGGCCTGGAAGTTTCCTCCCGCCGGAGCCTGAGGCTGCACCGGCCTGACGGCAGCAGGGGCTGCTGCCGGAGCGCCTTCCCCGAGCGGGTTGTCGCTCTTCCTGCCGAGCAGCTGGATGTTGTCCACCGTGATTTCCGTGGTGTAGCGTTTCTGGCCGGCCTGGTCATTCCAGGATCTGGTCCTGAGTTTTCCTTCGATGAACACCTGGCTGCCCTTGCGGATGTATTTCTCCGCCAGGTCTGCAGAATTTCTCCAGGCTACGATGTTGTGCCATTCGGTGTTCTCACGGGTTTCCCCGTTGCGGTCACGATAGCGTTCTGTAGTTGCAAGGGTGAAAGTGGCGACCTTCGTGCCGTTCCCTCCCTGTGGCCCTCCATCAAGGTAACGTACTTCCGGGTCTCTTCCAACGTTACCGATCAGCATTACTTTGTTCAGTGACATATCAATAAAAATTTAATACATTCCGGAACCCGCGGCCTTGCAGGGGTCCGCCGTCCCGAAACGCTATGCAATTTAGACAAATTGGAGAAGTTTCGCAAGCGGCCGGGCTCAGAAGTTCATCGCCTCCTCCATTGCCCGGATGCCGGGCTGGAGTCCGGTCATCAGGGAATATCCCGTCAGAGCCTGGTTGAGAAGCCATTTCCTGCCTTCGATGTAGGTGGCGTCGGCCGAAATCATCTTGATTCTCTCTTCCTCGCCGAATGAAGGATTTTTGTAGTTGGCCTCAAGAAGCACCTTGCCGTGTCCGGATTCCCGTCCGGCATAGTCGTCCGCCGAAAGCTCCCGGATTTCATCCAGGGCTGCCGGCAGAGTGTAGATTACGAGGTCGCACTCCTTGACCGCCTCCTTGAAGTCGCTGATCGGGTCCACTATGAAACCGTACTCCGGAAGAGCGTCGGCGATGGCCCGGGCCTTCTCCTGCGTCCGGTTCATCAGGACGGTGGCGAATCCCATTTCAGCCGCGGCGACTGCGGCCGCCCTTCCTGCCCCTCCGCAACCGACTATGAGGGCCTGGGGCTCCCTGGTGAAGGTCCTGTCCAGGCAGGCACGGAAGAACTGGTGGATTTTGATGAAGAAACGCTCCCCGTACTCTCCGAGAAATTCCTTCGTGATGCCCGGATAATAGGCCTCGGCGACCGAGACGATGATGCCGGTGAAATCGGAATTGTGGGCCTCCACGCCTTTGTCAGTCCGTACCAGGAGATTGCTTGCGCCTATCTTTGAGACGGGGCCTGAAATGCTGCCCTTCCCCTCCTTCGCGAGGGCGAGGACCTTGGCGAAAGCCTTTTCCTTGAAAGGAGCCGTCACATTGACGGCTTTGTAGTCTGAAAGGAATCGTGAATATGAGGACTCGAAGTCACTGCCTTCGATGAGGTCGTAGGCGAAAGGAGTCCCGTCTTCCTGGACCCTGTCCGAATATGCCGCCCTGAACAATGCCGGGCTGCCTGAAGTCTTGATGGGATCACCGATGAGTCCGAATCTGTCCATTTCCTGTCTTGTCTTTATTGTCTTTGCCTGAGGGCTTCAAACAGAAGGATGGCTGCGGAGACCGACACGTTGAGGGAATCCAGCCGTCCGAGCATCGGAATCCTTATGTGTGCGTCTGCAGCTGCCCGCCAGGCCTCCGAAAGCCCTGTGGATTCCGTGCCCATCACGATGGCCGTCGGCCCCGTCATCTCCGTGTCGTAGTACAGTTCCGAGTCCTGGAGCTGGGCTGTCAGAATCCTGAGCCCCCTGTCCTTGAGCCAGGCGATGGTCTCTTCCGTCGATGCTGCGGCCACCTGGAGGGTGAACACCGCGCCTATGCTTGCCCTGATGAGGTTGGGGTTGTACAAATCGGTCAGAGGGTCGCAGATGATGACCGCATCAGCCGCTGCCGCGTCCGCGCTCCTGAGCACAGCCCCGAGATTCCCCGGCTTCTCCACGCTTTCCAGCACGATTACCACCGGATTGTCGCTGAGTTTCAGATCCTTCAGCGAGCGTTCCCTGCAGCGGATTTCGGCGATTACTCCCTCCGTGCCTCCCCTGTAGGCTGTCTTGTCGTAGAGTTCAGCCGGAACCAGCACCACTCCGGCATCTGGAGCGGCCTTTCTCGCCCGGGCTGCGACGGCCTCCGCTTCCTCCTTCCCGAGAATCTCTTCGCAGATGAAGAGGGTGTGCGGAATGAAACCCGCCTCCAGGCAGTGTCCCAGCTCGCGTTTCCCCTCCACCACGAAAAGGCCCTCCCGTTTTCTCGCACGGGATTTCTCCTGAAGTTCCAGAAGTCCCTTTATCTTGGGATTCCGGGCGGAAGTGACAGTCTCTGCCCCAATCATAGGCCCCGGCAGCTATTCGGAAGCCTTGGCAATCTTCTCCGGCCTCATCTGAGGGAAGAAGAGCACGTCCTGTATGGTGGTCTGTCCGGTCATGAACATAGTGAGCCTGTCGATGCCCATTCCGAGGCCGGAGGTAGGCGGCATTCCATATTCAAGTGCCCTGACGAAGTCGTAGTCGATGAACATCGCCTCGTCGTCTCCCTTGCTCTTGAGCCTGGCCTGCTCCTCGAACCTTTCGAGCTGGTCGATAGGGTCGTTGAGCTCTGAATATGCGTTCGCGAGTTCCTTGCCGCAGACGAAGAGTTCGAAGCGCTCGGTGAGGCTGTCGTCGTCGCGGTGCCTTTTGGTCAGAGGGGACATCTCGACAGGGTAGTCGGTGATGAAGGTAGGCTCGATGAGCTTGTCCTCGGCATAGGCCCCGAAAATGGCGTCGATGAGCTTGCCCTTGCCCATCGCAGGGTCAGTCTCGACTCCGAGTTCCTTGCAGGTCTGCCTGAGCTGCTCCTCGTCCATTCCCTTGACATCTACCCCGGCATATTCCTTGATGGCCTCCAGAATCGGCAGCCTGCGGTAGCCGGCCTTGAAGTCGATGCTGTGCTCCCCGATGGTGACGGTGGTCTTTCCGTGGAGCTTCAGGGCAATCTTCTCAAGCATCTTCTCGACGAACTCCATCATCCACTTGTAGTCCTTGTAGGCCACATAGATTTCCATACAGGTGAACTCCGGGTTGTGGGTCTTGTCCATTCCCTCGTTGCGGAAGTCCTTGGCGAACTCATAGACTCCGGAGAATCCTCCCACGATGAGCCTCTTGAGGTAGAGCTCGTTGGCGATTCTCATATAGAGGTCGATGTCCAGGGCGTTGTGGTGGGTGATGAAAGGACGTGCGGCTGCGCCTCCAGGGATGCTCTGGAGGATAGGGGTCTCGACTTCGAGGCAGCCGGCCTCGTTGAAATATTCCCTCATCGTGGCGATGATCTGCGCCCTTTTGACGAAGGTGTCCTTGACCTGAGGATTGACGATGAGGTCAACATACCTCTGGCGGTAGCGCAGTTCCGGGTCGGAGAAGGCGTCGAAGGTCTTGCCGTCCTGCTCCTTGACGATAGGGAGGACCCTCAGGGACTTGCTCAGGAGGGTGAGCTCCTTGGCGTGGACAGAAAGCTGGCCGGTCTGGGTCACGAAGGCGAAGCCCTTGATTCCCACGATGTCGCCGATGTCGAGGAGCTTCTTCCAGACGGTGTTGTACATCGTCTTGTCCTCTCCCGGACAGATCTCGTCCCTCTTGACGTAGATTTGAATCCTGCCGGTCTCGTCCTGCAGTTCACCGAAGGATGCGGCACCCATAATTCTGCGGGACATCACTCGTCCGGCGATGCAGACTTCCTGGAAGTTGCCTTTCTGGGGATCGAATCCCTCCAGGATGCGTGCGGCTGTGGTATTGACTGGGTAAAGTGGTGCAGGATAAGGATTTATGCCGAGTTCCTTGAGCTTGGCAAGAGACTCTCTGCGGATTTTCTCCTGATCGTTGAGTTCAGTATATTCCATTTCTTGTTGCTTTGTTTCAAAGATAAACGGCCGCAGAATCGGCCTATCTACAAAAATACGACTTTAAATTCAGATTCTGAAATTTAATCCCTATCTTTGTGTACTTATGTTCCGCCGGGAGCGCTGCGGCTTGTCTTGGGATGCCCCCGGCGAAGATTGAGTCCTGTACGATGACTAAAGAGCGCAAATGGATACTCAAGGAACCGGCCGATCCGGAGAAGGTGGGAAGACTTTCCGCCGAGCTGGGCATTGACCGTGTCCTCGCCGAACTCCTTGTCAAAAGGGGAGTCGAGACCTTCGAGCAGGCGCGCTCCTTCTTCCGTCCCAGCCTTTCCGACCTGCACGACCCCTTCCTGATGAAGGATATGGACAAGGCCGTCAGGAGGCTCCGGACGGCAATCACCACCGAGGAAGGCATCCTCGTCTATGGCGACTACGATGTGGACGGCACGACGGCCGTGGCCCTCGTATATTCATTCCTCAGAAGGTATTCCTCAAGGGTCGATTTCTACATCCCGGACCGCTACGAAGACGGCTACGGCCTTTCCTACAAGGGAATTGACTGGGCCGGGGAGAACGGATTCAGCCTCATCATCACCCTGGACTGCGGCATCAAGGCCAACGAGAAGGTCGAATATGCCACCTCGAAGGGCATCGATGTCATCATCTGCGACCACCATCTCCCGGAATCGACGATTCCGCCGGCAGTCGCCGTGCTCGACCCCAAGCGCGAGGACGACAGCTATCCTTTCGACGACCTGAGCGGCTGCGGAGTGGGCTTCAAGCTCGTCCAGGCATATTCCCGTGAATATGACATCCCTTTCGAGACCCTCATCCCCCTGCTCGACCTGCTGGTCGTCAGCATCTCGGCGGACCTCGTCTCTATGACGGGGGAGAACAGGGTCCTTGCGCATTTCGGGCTCAAGCAGCTTAACGAGAATCCGCGCAAGGGACTGCAGGCCATAGCCACCCTTTCCAAGCTGGAGCCCGGCCATCTCTCCATCGATGACATAGTCTTCAAGATAGGCCCGAGGATCAATGCCGCAGGACGTATGGAGACAGGCCGTCTTGCCGTGGAGCTTCTGACCGCTTCCGACGAGCACACGGCCGCAGTCGTGGGAGAAAAAATCAACGACAACAACCAGGAGAGGAAGAACATTGACGGGGAAATCACCCAGGAGGCCAAGCAGATGGTGGAGGACGGCTCCGCCCTGTCTTCAGCCGCCGCCACAATCGTCTATAATCCGAACTGGAACAAGGGAGTGGTAGGAATCGTGGCCTCCCGTCTCGTCGAGGCCTACTACAAGCCGACCATTGTCCTGACCAAGTCCAACGATGTCATCACAGGCTCAGCCAGAAGCGTTCCGGGCTTCAATCTCTATGAGGCCATCGACAGCTGCGCCGACCTGATGGAGAACTTCGGAGGACACGTCTATGCCGCCGGCCTGACGCTCAAGGAGGAGAATCTGGAGGAGTTCGTCCGCCGCATCGAGGCCTTCATCTCTTCAAGGATAACCAAGGAGATACTCACTCCGTTCACCGAGATAGACGCCCGCCTGGAGTTCAGCCAGATAACGCCGAAATTCTTCCGGCTTCTCAAACAGTTCCAGCCTTTCGGCCCGGGCAACACCAATCCGGTCTTCCAGACCGAAAATGTCTATGACAGCGGCAAGGGCAGGAAGGTCGGAGCCAACGGAGTCCATATGAAGCTGGACCTCATCGACGAGAAGCAGCCTTTCCACCAGATTCCGGCGATAGCCTTCAACAAGTCCGACTATTTCGACTACATCAAGGCCGGCAATCCTTTCGACATCTGCTATTCGATTGTCGAGAACTACTATCGCGGCAATTCCACCCTCCAGCTCCGGATAAAGGACATCCGGGAGAGGGAGGAACCTATCTAAAGATTTCTGTTCAAAGAATTATTTTACTGCGGCAGACGGCGGCGATTTCACGCGCCACCTCTTCGTAACTCATCCCGTCGATGCAGACCGTGTGGTCGGAGCATTCTTCGTAGATGTCCGCCCGCGCGGCCATCAGTTCCAGAATCCTTTCCCTGACCGGCTTGCCCGTCTTGAGCATTGGGCGGTCGCCGGGACAGTCGGCAAGATTCTTTTCCAGAGTATCAACGGAGGCTTTCAGGTAGATGCAGAAGGCATTCTCCTTCAGCAGACGGCGGCAGGCTCCGGTAGTCACCGTGCCGCCTCCGAGGGAAAGGATGAATTTCCTTCCCATATTCACGTCATTCGTGAATATGTCTTCCAGCGCTTCCTCTTCCAGTTTGCGGAAGCCTTCTTCGCCATCTTCCTTGAATATGTCGGGAATGTTCCGGCAGCTCACGTTTTCGATGAAGTCGTCCAGGTCGATGAGTTCATATTCCGGAAGAAGTTCCACCAGAAGCTTGCCTACGGAACTCTTCCCGCAGCCCATGAATCCTGTCAGAGCGATGTCCTTCATCTTAGAACAGTGTAGGCTCTTCAAAGTTGCCGATGTCCGGAATGTCGTTCATGTCCGGAATGTCCAGCCCGCTGTCGTCTATTGCCGCGATGATGTCGGCCGGCTCCTCTTCCTCCCTGTTCCCGTCCTCGCTCTTGATGAGCGGCTCGATGAAACGGACCGCCTTGAGGTCGTACTGGTGGCATTTCTTTCCTTTGGCAGCGATTCCCTTCTTGGCGATGTATTCCTCGGCATCGACCTTTTCAGGGTCGCGGTGGGCATATTTCCCGCCGAAGGTCACTTCGAACTGCGGATGCTTGTCGTCCGAGAGCTCCACGAGGTAGGACTTGGAGCCTTCCGCAATGAACGAAACCGGTGTGTTGTCGCTGAGCGGGAAGCTGAATCTCTTGACGTAGAAGCATTTGGCCGTACCGTCGTAGTACAGGGCGGTGAAGGTCTTGTCAGCTTCGAGCTTCTCGATTCTGAGGACTTCGCCCTGGTAGCGGTTGGACACGTCGAAGGAGGTCGTGTAGTAGGTGCCGTCCTTGAACACGGCGAGAACCTTGTCCTCCGGACCGAATTCTCCGAGGTACAGGCCTCTCTGCTCGTCGTTCAGTTTCTGGATGTCGGCATCGTACCAGATGGCCTTTCCGCCGATGGTCGAAACGCCCTTGCTCTTTATCTGGATTCTTGACACTGGGTTCTTGGTGACGAGGTTGCCCCTTGAAGTCTTGCCCTTGATTGCGAGGGTCGAGAAATCATATTCAAGCTGGGTCTTCTTCAGGTTCGGCCTCGGCCTGAGGTAGATTCTGACGGTCTCCGCCTCTCCGTTGTGGTTGACGGTGAACCAGAGAATCTTCGAACCCGGCGCGCCCGTCGTGATGTCATATTCCTTGTCCCTGGTCACGCTCGTGATGGCAAAGCGCTTCGCGTAGTGGACGGAACTCTTGCCTTCGCGGTAGATGACATTGTAGATGGTCCTGGTGTCGCTCCTGTTGAACAGGCCGACGTAGAGGAGGTCCTTGCCGAAGAAGGCCTTGTCGCTGACTTTGGCCACCCTGTACTTGCCGTCCTTCCCGATGACGATGATTTCCGAGAGGTCGGAGCAGTCGCAGATGAATATGCCGTTGTCGTCCTTCTTCATCCCTATCCCCACGAATCCCTCTTCGTAGTTGGCGTAGAGCTTGGCGTTGTTGCTGACGACCTTGGTCACGGCGATGGTCTCGAAGGAGGTGATTTCGGTCTGGCGCACATACTGCTTGCCGTACTTGCGCTTGAGAGTCCTGAACCAGTCTATGGTGTACTGGGTGATGTGCTCGATGTTGTCCCTGACCTCCGCCATCTCGGCCTCGATTCCCCGGATTTTCTCGTCCAGGGCCTTGGTGTCGAACTTGGAAATCTTGCGGACCGGTTTCTCCACCAGCTTGTCGATGTCCTCCCGGGTGATTTCCTTGCGGAGCAGGTCCTGGTACTCCTTCATCCTTGAGAAGACGTCGTCCATCTGCTCCTCCCAGGACTTCTGGTCAAGTTCGAGGAGCTTGTAGATGCGGTTCTCGAAGAATATCCTTTCGAGGGAGTCGTAATGCCACTGGGCTTCCAGTTCTTCCATCCGGATCTGGAGCTGCCAGAGCAGGAGTTCCTTCGTGTGGTTGGTGTCATAGACCAGGATGTCCTTGACGGAAAGGAACTGCGGCTTGTTGTCCACGATCACGCAGGCGTTCGGCGTGATGTTGCACTCGCAGTCAGTGAAGGCGTAGAGGGCGTCGATGGTCTTGTCCGGAGACACGTCGTTCGGAAGGTGGATTACGATTTCCACCTTGTCGGTCGTCATATCCTCGATTTTCTTGATTTTTATCTTGCCCTTGTCCTTGGCCTTGATGATGGAGTCCTTGATGGTCTCGGAAGTCTTGCCGTAAGGGATTTCGGTGATGGCGATGGTGTTCCTGTCGATTTTCTCGATTTTCGCGCGAACCTTCACGCTTCCTCCCCTCGCGCCGTCCTTGTAGTTGCTGCAGTCGGCGAAACCTCCGGTAGGGAAGTCCGGGTAGATGGTGAAGTCCTCACCTTTGAGTATGCTGATGGAAGCGTCCAGCAATTCGTTGAAGTTGTGCGGAAGGATCTTGGAGGCCATACCGACGGCAATGCCTTCCGTGCCCTGTGCGAGCAGCAGGGGGAAGCGTACAGGCAGCTCGGTCGGCTCCTGGTTGCGGCCGTCGTAGGATGTCATCCAGTGGGTGATTTTCGGGTCGAAAATCACCTCCTTGGCGAATTTGCTCAGCCTTGCCTCGATGTAACGCGGGGCGGCGTTGCTGTCACCGGTGAGGATGTTTCCCCAGTTTCCCTGGCAGTCTATCAGCAGGTTCTTCTGGCCGAGCTGCACGAGGGCTCCCAGAATACTCTGGTCTCCGTGCGGGTGGTACTGCATGGCCTGTCCGACGATGTTCGCAACTTTGGTGTAGCTGCCGTCGTCCATCTTGTACATCGCGTGCAGGACCCGCCTCTGGACCGGTTTCAGACCGTCCACGATGTGAGGCACCGCCCTTGCGAGAATGACATAGGAGGAGTAGTCGAGAAACCACTCCTTGAACATTCCTGAAAGTTTGAACTTCCTGCTGTCCGATTTCAGAAGCCGTTCATACTTCCCGGCCGGAACAGTGTCCATCACCTCGTTCTGCTCTTCTTCTCCACCGTTCTCTTCCGGAGTACGGATGTCGTCATCCCATTCTTCGTTTGCCATATTCAAGTATTGCCTTCTTGTGTTACTCTTCGTATCCGAATTTCCTGAGTTCCCTGCGGCTCTCCCTCCAGTCGGAATCGACCTTCACGAACAGCTGCAGGAAGACCTTCTTCTGGAAGAAATCCTCCATCTCCAGCCTTGCCTCCGTCCCCACTTTCTTCAGGGCGGAACCTCCCTTGCCGATGATGATTCCTTTCTGCGAGTCGCGCATCACGAAGATGACCGCGCTGATTTCGTAGCGGTCCCTGCCCTCCTTGAAGGCTTCGATGCCGACTTCGCAGCTGTAGGGAATCTCCTGGCTGTAGTTTTCGAGAATCTTCTCGCGGATTATCTCCGACGCGAAGAATCTCAGGCTCCTGTCCGTGAACTGGTCCTTGTCGAACCAGGGCGGAGAGACCGGGAGCTTGCTCACGATGGCGTTCAGGATGCTTTCCAGATTGAAATGCTCCTTGGCTGAGACCGGAAGCACTGTCGCGCCCGGAATGGTCTTCTGCCAGTATTCGAGGAGGGTGAGCACCTTCTGCTGGTCGCTGATGTCGATTTTGTTCACAGCCACCACCACAGGACATTCGAGCTTCCGGAGCTTCTCGATGTATTCGGAATTTTTGTCGCTCTTCTCGACCACGTCGGTGACGTAGAGGATGATGTCCGCGTCGCCGATGGCGCTGTCCACGAACTTCATCATGTCCTCCTGAAGCCTGTAGGTCGGTTTGAGCATTCCCGGAGTGTCCGAATAGACAATCTGGTAGTCGTCGGTGTTGACGATGCCCATAATCCTGTGCCTGGTCGTCTGCGCCTTGGCGGTAACAATCGACAGCTTCTCCCCGACAAGGGCGTTCATAAGGGTGGATTTGCCGACATTCGGGTTTCCGATGATGTTGACGAATCCTGCCCTGTGTTCTGTCTTCTTTGAACCGTTAGACATAAGCGCCCATTTTGAGGACGTTCACCTCGCCCTCGCTGAGGTATCTCCATTCGCCCTTCTTGAGGCCCTTCTTGGTGACACCTGCGAAATAGACCCTGTCGAGAGCCTTGACATCGTAGCCGAGGGATTCGAAAATCCTGCGGACAATCCTGTTCTTGCCTGAGTGGATTTCGATGCCGAGCCTCCTGTGGTCGTGTGCGTCGATATATTCAAGCTCGTCGGCCTTGATGTTGCCGTCGTTGAGGTCGAGTCCGTCGGTCAGGATTTTCTCCTTGTCCTCCTCGCTGAGAGGCTTGTCGAGAATCACCTGGTAGATTTTCTTCTTGTTGTAGGAAGGGTGGGTGAGCTTCTCTGCGATTTCGCCGTCATTGGTGAACATCAGTACGCCGGTGGTGTTCTTGTCCAGCCTTCCGACAGGGAACACCCTGACCTCGGTGTCGTGGAGCAGGTCCATCACGGTCTTCTCGGCGTGCGGGTCGCTTGCGCTCGTGACATATCCCTTAGGCTTGTTCATCACGATGTAAACCTTCTCCTCGCCCTTGAGTTTCTCTCCGTTGAAGCGTACGTCGTCCTTGAGGACATTGACCTTGGTTCCGAGTTCGGTGACCACGACTCCGTTCACGGTGACTACGCCGGCCTGGATGAAACTGTCGGCCTCCCTTCTTGAGCAAACGCCCGAGTTGGCGATGTACTTGTTGAGGCGTACCTCCTCCTGGATCGGAGTCGCCACGGTGTCGTTGTCCGAATATGCCGCATTGTCAATCTGCGGCTGCCTTGAAAGCATCAGGTTGATGCCTTCCTTGTCGGTCTCGGTGAAATGGAAATCGTTGCGCTTGTTGCCGTATTTGTGTCCGCCGGCGCGGTTCTGCTGCTGGCCGTAGCCTCCGTTGAAGCCCTGCTTTCCGCCGAAGTTCCTGTGGGCTCCGCCCGGGCGGTTCTGTGAATATGGCTTCCTCTCCCCGTTGCCGGCTCCGCCGTTGTAGCTTCTGCCCTGGCCGTAGGAGGAACGGTTCCTGGAGTCAGGTCTGTGCTCCCTGTCGCCGTAGCCGCCGTTGCCATAACGGCCTTCACTGTTGCCGTAGCGGCCATCATTGTTGCTGTAGCGGCCCTCGCTGTTGCCGTAACGGCCTTCATTGTTGCCGTAGCGGCCTCCGCCGTTGTTGTTCCCATAGTTGTTCCGGCGCTGTCCGTAAGCCGGACGGTTCTGGGAGTATGGCCTGTTCTGACCCTCCTCGTGACCGTTTGCGCCGTTTCTGTTCTGTCCGTAAGAAGGACGTGACTGTGAAGAATAGCGGCCGCCCTCCCTGTACTGTCCTGAAGGACGGGAAGCGTGATGGTCGTATGACCTGTATTCTCCGCTTGATGTCGAAGATGCCGCAGGGCCGGAATTCTTCCTTGGCCTGAGCTTTCTTCCTTCTGCCGAATACCCGCTCTGGTATTCGTTTCTGCCGGCGTACTCGCTACGCCTTTCGAATTTCTTTTCTTCCATAATGTTTGTGGCTCACGCCACGGATTTAAATTGATTGATGGTTTGTTTCAACTTGATTTTATTTCAACTTGAATATGTAGGTTATCGTTCCCTGTTGCAGAGCCGGAGCGTCTGCGTTCTGATTGAAATGGGCCTTCATCGCGGCGGCCCTTGCCGCAGCCCAGAGGCTCTGGTTGCTGACAGTGGTGCCCTTGGCCCCCGGCACGGCTTTGGTGACATTGCCGTAGTTGTCCACCCAGATGTCCACCACGACAGTCCCTTCGTCCTGCACGGTGTAGGCCGGTCTCGGAAGGGCTCCGAGAACATTCCTGCCCTTCAGCCTCGCGTTGGGGGCGCTGTCGGTCTTGCCTGTGGAGGTGTTGCCTTCCGGATGCCCCGCCTTGAATTCGTCCTTGGGGTCGGAGGCGGCGTGAGGGGCGAGGGAGGAATCCTTCTTGCTCATTCCCGGGAAGAGGGAGTTCTTGTCTATTTCCTCCTCCTTCTGGACCAGTGTCTCCACGTCTCCGAAATCGTCCGGCCTGCCCTCGGCGGTCTTGTTCTCCGCCAGGCTCTGGTGAGGCGATTCGCTCTTCTGTATGAGATTGACAGGCTTCTCCTTGTCAACTGTCTCGGCCTGAGGCGTCCGTCCGTAGTACTGCCTTCGGATGACAGGTTGCTCCTCTTCTTCGAAATCGATCAGGAATGTCTGCTCCTGCGGAGGAGGATAGAGGTACTTCATCCCCGTGAAGTTGCAGAACAGCAGGGCGACGACGTGGACTGACAGCGTCAGCACCACACCGGTCACCGTTGCGGTTTCGCTCTTTTTCTTTCTGTCACGAAGATACTCTTTCATCACTCGGGCTGTGTGGCAAGTATGACTTTGTAATGGTTCCTTTTAGCTATGTTCATCACCCCCACGATTTCCCTGACCGGCACCGTCTCGTCAGAATAAATCGAGAAGGTCGGGTCTTCCTCCGACTGGAGCAGTTCGACGAGCCCGTCCTCGAGATCTACGAACTGTGTCGGAGTTTCGTTCCCGTTGAGGTGGAAGGTGTACATATCGTCCCCCCAGTCCTTGATCGACACGCTCACGGTCGCCTTCGCGCTGACCTGTCCGGTGCTCTTCGGGAGCAGGAGCTTGAGCGCGTTAGGGTTGACCAGGGTCGAGGTGATCAGGAAGAAGATCAGCAGCAGGAACACAAGGTCGGTCATGGAAGACGTGACAGTCTCCGAAAGAACCTTTGTGGATCTCTTGAAAGCCATCTTCTATCTCTCCTCTTCGTTGTCTGCAGGCTCGTGCAGGATGTCCATGAAATCGATGGTGGCACTCTCCATCTTGAACACGAGATCGGAAATCCGGGCGTTCAGGTAGTTGTAGCCGAAGTAGGCGATGATGCCGACGGTAAGACCTCCGATGGTGGTGATCATCGCTGTGTAGATGCCGCTGGACAGGAGGGTGATGTCGATGTTGTTGCCGGCGTTGGCCATGTTGAAGAAGGCCTGGACCATACCGAGGACGGTTCCGAGGAATCCGATCATAGGTGCGCCTCCGGAAATCGTGGCGAGGGTGGCGAGACCTTTCTCAAGTCTTGCAATCTCGACGTTGCCGATGTTCTCGACGGCTGCCTGGATGTCGGAAAGCGGGCGTCCGATTCTCTCGATGCCCTTCTCGACCAGTCTTGCGACAGGGGAGTCGAATTTCTCGCAGAGGGCGATGGCCGATTTGATCTTGCCTTCGTGAATATAGTCGCGTATGTCCCTCATGAAATTCTTGTCAACCTTCTGCGCCTTGCTGATCATCCACCACTTCTTTCCGAATATGTAGATGGCGATGACGGAGAGGATGGCGAGAACAATCATCAGGAAGCCTCCTTTGGAAGCCATCTGGATCAATGAATATGTCTGCTCAACCTGCTGAGGTGCGGCCTGCGCTGCGGCTGCCGTGCTTGTCATGGTCTCTGCCATGACGGAATCGAGGCCTCCGGCCTGTAGTAATTGGAACAACATGGTGTATCTTACATTTATATATCTTGCAAAAGTAATCAAAAATCCGACTTATTCCTAATAATTTACCTTGCTTAGGAAGAGTGCGTTTCCGGGCACCGATTCTCCGGCCTCGCTTCTGCTTCCTCCTTCGACAAGGCTTCCTATCCATTCCTCCGGATGCCTTCCCCTTCCCACGTCCAACAGGGAACCGACCACGGCCCTGACCATATTCCTGAGGAACCTGTCCGCCCTGATGGTGAACACAAGGTAGTCATCTTCCCCGCAAGGGTAGCCGAGCAGGCTGACATGGGTCGGCGAATATGTCTCCCAACGTGCCAGACTGACAGTGCAGACGGAGGTCTTGCTGTTCCCCCCGGTCTTTTCAAAACAGCTGAAATCGTGCCGTCCGAGAAGATGTTCCGCCGCGCGGTTCATCTTCTCCAGGTCGAGATCGTACCTGCACAGGTAGGAGTACTCCGTCATGAACGGATCTTTCTTTCTGTGTATGAAATATTTGTATTCCCTCATCCTGGCGTCGAACCGGGCGTGGAACTCCGGAGAGGCCGGGACTATGGAGTGGATCCGGATTGCCGCCGGGACAATGGCATTTAATTTGTAGCAGAGGGCTGTGGCGTCCAAGTCGGTTTTTTCCGTGTCGAAGTGGGCAACGTAGTTCACTGCATTCACTTCCGAATCGGTCCTTCCGGCACCTGTGACGGAAATGTTTTCCCTCAGGAGAGTCGACAGAGCATTCTGCAGGCTTTCCTGAACGGTTTTGGCATCATTCTGAATCTGCCACCCGCAGAAGGTTGAGCCATCATAGGAGAGAACTGCTTTGTAACGCATTTGATTGAATTTTTACAAATACAAAAATATCAAAAATCGGCATTAATGGAAAATGTAAACATCAAAGAACTGAATGACAGGATCCAGCAGGAAAGTTCCTTTGTTGACATGCTTTCCCTGGAGATGGGGAAGGTCATCGTCGGGCAGAAGCACCTTGTGGAGAATCTCCTCATAGGACTTCTTTCAAACGGACACATTCTCCTCGAAGGAGTCCCGGGGCTTGCGAAGACACTTGCCATCAGCACTCTCTCACAGGCTGTGGATGCGAAGTTCAGCCGTATCCAGTTCACCCCGGACCTGCTTCCGGCGGATCTGGTCGGAACGATGATATATTCCCAGAAGGATGAGAAATTCGAGGTCCACAAGGGCCCTGTCTTCGCCAACTTCGTCCTCGCGGACGAGATCAACCGAAGCCCTGCGAAGGTGCAGTCAGCCCTTCTCGAGGCGATGCAGGAGCGTCAGGTCACCATCGGCGACTCTACCTTCAAGCTCCCTGAGCCTTTCCTCGTGATGGCTACCCAGAACCCTGTCGAGCAGGAGGGAACCTACCCTCTTCCTGAGGCCCAGGTTGACCGTTTCATGCTCAAGGTCGTGGTCAGCTATCCGAAGAAGGAGGAGGAGAAGCTCATCATCAGGATGAACAATTCCGGTTCCTTCCCGAAGGCCAACCCGGTCATCAAGCCGGAGGACATCATCCGCGCCCGCAACGTGGTCAAGGACGTGTATATGGACGAGAAAATCGAGCGTTACATCGTGGACATCGTCTATGCCACCCGCACACCTGAGGAATACGGCCTGCGCAACATCAAGGATTTCATCTCCTTCGGCGGTTCTCCGCGTGCCAGCATCTCCCTTGCGGCTGCTTCCAAGGCCTACGCCTTCATCAAAAGAAGGGGATATGTCATCCCTGAGGATGTCAGGGCTGTCTGCAACGAAGTCCTCAGGCACAGAATCGGGCTCACCTACGAGGCCGAGGCCGAGAATGTCACGACCGAGCAAATCATTTCCGAGGTCATCAATGCTGTAGTAGTTCCGTAACGGTATGGCTTCTGAATCTTCTGCAAACGAACTGCTCAAAAAGGTCCGGAAAATCGAAATCCGGACCAGGGCGCTGTCTCACCAGATCTTCGCCGGAGAGTACCACAGCGCGTTCAAGGGACGCGGTATGGCATTCAGCGAAGTGCGTGAGTACCAGTACGGCGACGACGTGCGTTCCATGGACTGGAATGTCACGGCCCGCCTCCGTTCGCCCTATGTGAAAGTGTTCGAAGAGGAGAGGGAGATGACGGTCGTCCTGCTTGTGGACATCAGCCGTTCAGGACTGTTCGGAACGAAGGAGAGGACCAAACGTGACCTCATCGCGGAAATCGCGGCGGTCCTGTCCTTCTCCGCCAGCATCAACAACGACAAGGTCGGGGCTCTGTTCTTCAGCGACAAGGTCGAGAAGTTCATCCCTCCGAAGAAGGGACGCAGCCATCTGCTCCACATCATCCGGGAAATCATCGAACTGAAACCCGAATCGGAAGGTACCGACGTGGGCCTGGCCCTGAGGTATCTCACCAATGCCATCAAGAAGAAGTGCACGGCATTCCTGCTCTCGGACATGCTGGATGTCGATGCCGAAGGCAGGCCGCGCTACGAGGATGCCCTCAAGGTCGCCAGGAACAGGCACGACATTTCCGTCATCAAGGTCTATGACCCGAGGGAACGGAACATCCCCGACGTCGGACTCATCAACGTCAAGGATTCCGAGACGGGCAGGTCCGCCTGGGTGAACACTTCTTCCTCCAGGGTGAGGGAGGCTTATTCCGGATGGTTCGGCAGGATTGCCGAGAATGAAAAGAAATTGTTCAACCGCTGTCAGATCGATTCCGTGGACATCGCGACCGATTCGGATTACGTGAAAGGTCTGATGGCATTTTTTGGAAGAAGATAGCCGATGAAGAATCTGTTCTCCATTGCAGTTGTCCTTGCCCTGTGCCTCTCTGCGGCCTTTCCTGCCCTTTCCAGCGGACAGGAGAACGCGCTGCGGCAGGGAGGGACGGTCAATATGACCGGCTCTTTCCTCGAACCGCTCCAGAAGAGGGATTCGGCGCTGATTGCGGACCAGTTCCGCTACGGCTTCCATCTCAAGGATGTCGAAGCCGGCACCCTGTTCATGCTTCCGGACCTTTCCGGAGGCCTGATGGACAGCGTCGATGTGGTCAGCCCCTGGCTTGTGGACACCGTGAAGGTTTACGGCAGAAGGAAGTCTCCTTCGGCTTACGACATTGATGTCTCCCTGATTCTCACCTCCTTCGAGGAGGGACGCAGGGACCTCGTCCCGCTTGCCGTGGCCCGCACCTGCCCGGATGGCCTGACGGACACCCTGCTGTTCGAGCCGCAGTCCGTGGAGTTCTTCACGATGCCCGTCGATACCGCCACCTACAAGATACACGACATCAAGGGACAGATAAAGTACCCTTTGACCCTGGCGGAACTGCTGCCTTATGCGGCTCTCGTCTGGGGCATCGCCCTCGTCGCCATCATCCTCTGGATTCTTCTCTCTCGGAAGAAGGCCGAAGCGGCCGATGTCGCCTACAAGGATCCTCCTTATGTGGTGGCTCTCCGGAAACTCGACCGTTTCCGCAGCAACAAGTACTGGGCTCCGGAGAAGCAGAAGGCTTTCTATTCCGGAATCACCGAAGCCTTGAAGGAATATATCGCTGCCCGCTACGGCTTCGACGCGATGGAGATGACTACGGCCGAGATATTCGGCAAACTGCGTCACAGCGATGTTCCGGCCGATTTGTACGGGGACGTGAAGACTCTCTTCGAGACGGCCGACTTCGTGAAGTTCGCGAAGGCTTCCGCCTCTGACGAGGAGAATGCAGCGGCCCTTCCGGTCGCAGTGCGCTTCGTGACGACAACCTATCAGTCCCAGCTCGCCGAAGAGGAAGCCCGTGCGGCTGCCTCCGGCAGGGACAATGCGAAAGGAGGTGGCGAATAATGTTCTTTGAATATCCCAAACTCCTCTGGCTGCTGCTCGTCCCGGCCCTGCTCGCTGCAAAGTACTTGTACGATGAGATCAGTGACCGCAGGCCGCACTTCAGGGTCTCCACTTCGACTCCGTGGCTTGCAGGCGGCAGGTCGGTGCTGGGCGTGGTCCGGCATATTCCTTTCATCTTCAGAATCGCCGCCCTCTGCCTTCTCGTGGTCGCCCTCGCCCGTCCGAGGTCGTCCTCCAAGATTGAGAAGATAGACACCGAGGGCATAGACATCGCTCTGGCGGTGGATGTCTCGACGAGTATGCTGGCAAGGGATTTCACCCCTGACCGGATCAGCGCCGCCAAGGACATCGCAATCGAGTTCATCGCCCAGAGGCCTACGGACCGTATGTCCATCGTGGTCTTTGCCGGCGAGAGCTACACCCAGTGCCCTCTGACCACCGACCGGGCGACACTCATCAACCTTATGAAAGAGGTCTCCACCGACCTTCTGGAAGACGGCACCGCAATCGGCAACGGTCTTGCGACCGCGGTGGCGAGGCTGAAGGATTCCGACGCCAAGAGCCGTGTCATCATCCTGCTGACCGACGGTGTCAACAACAGCGGCGAAATCTCTCCGGAGACTGCCGCCCAGATTGCCCAGACCTATGGAATCAGGGTCTATACCATCGGTGTCGGAGCCAATGGCGAGGCCCCTTACCCGGTGATGACCCCTTGGGGCGTGGAACTGCAGAAGGTGCCTGTGGAGATTGATGAAAAACTGCTCACAGACATCGCCACTGCGACAGGCGGGCGCTATTTCCGCGCGACCGACAACACGAAGCTCGCGGAGATATATTCGGAAATCGGCAAGATGGAGAAGGCCCGCACCACCATCGACAGCTTCCCTGTTTACAAGGAACTCTACTCCGGCTATGCGGTGGCCGCCCTCGTCCTGCTCATCCTCGAGGCCCTTGTCAGAATATTCGTTTTGAAGAGATTGCCATGATAATATTCGCGAAACCATATTTCCTGTTTCTCCTTCTCCTGATTCCGCTGTTCTTCCTGCTGGTCGCGCTGCGGTTGATGGCGAGGAAGCGCCGTGTGCGCAGAATAGGTGACGAGGAACTGGTCAGGCAGCTGATGCCTTCCTGGTCGAGGTCGAAGATCTGGGTCAGGACAGTGCTGTATTCCCTGGCATTCTTCTTCTTCGTGATAGGGCTTTCGCGGCCGCAGATCGGTGCCAAGCTGACCGAGCGGACGACCAGCGGCGCTGAAATAATGATCGCCCTCGACGTGTCCAACTCGATGCTTGCCCAGGACTATTCCCCGAACAGGCTCGAAAGGGCCAAACTCGCAATCTCAAGGCTGGCTGACAAGCTTCAGGAAGACAGAATCGGTCTGGTGATTTTCGCCGGGACCTCCTTCGTGCAGCTTCCCATCACCACTGATTATGTCAGTGCCAAGATGTTCATGAATTCGATTTCGACTGCCTCCATCCCGGTGCAGGGTACGGCAATCGGCGATGCCATCAACACGGCGGCCAGGAGTTTCAGCGCCCAGAGCGAGCACAGCCGCGCCATCATCGTCATCACCGACGGGGAGAACCACGAGGACGATGCGGTCGCCGCCGCGATGACAGCCGCCGAAGCGGGGGCCAAAGTTTACACAATCGGCGTGGGTTCGGCCGAAGGACAGCCTATCCCGGTGAACGGGGATCTTCTCAAGGACAGGGACGGGAACATCGTGGTGACCAAACTTGATGAAGAGTCCCTCATCGAAATAGCGGAGGCCGGAGGCGGTGCCTATGTGCACGCCGGGAACGACGAATTCGGACTGAATCCGATTATCAACGACATCAAGAAACTCGAGGACGAGCAGTTCAATTCCGTGGTCTTCGAGGAATATGACGAGCAGTTCATGTACTTTCTGGCCATCTCCCTGGCCTTCTTCGTGCTTGAAATGCTCGTGGGGGAGAGGAAATCCCGCAGACATCTGTTTGAAAAGTAGAAATGGCGAGAAGTATCAGAATATTCATTGCTGCCGCGGCGGGACTTCTGCTGTCCTGCCTGGGCGCGAGCGCGCAGACCGACCGTTCGGAAGTCCGTGCCGGAAACCGTCAGTTCAGGAAGGGCAATTGGGAGAGGTCTGAAATCGACTACAGGAAGGCTCTCCTGAAGGATTCGACTTCTTTTGCGGCCCACTACAATCTTGCCGGGGCCTTGTACAAGGAGGAAGTCTTCGAGGAGGCCGGAAAGTCTCTGGAAAGCCTCAGCGACGCAGCTCCGGACGCCGTCCATGCTTCCGACTATTACTACAATCTCGGCAATGTGGCGGTGCAGAAGAAGGACTGGGGCGCGGCTGTTGAGGCTTACAAGCAGTCCCTGCTGAGGAATCCTGATGATCTGGATGCCAAGGAGAACTATGCCTACGCCAAACTTATGCTGAAGAACCAGGGCGATGGCGGCGATGGCCAAAACCAGAATCAGGATCAGGATCAGAACCAGGATCAAGACCAAAATCAAGACCAAAACCAGAACCAGGACCAGAACCAGGACCAGGACCAGAATCAGGACCAAAACCAGGACCAAAACCAGAATCAGAATCAAGACCAGAACAGGGAACAGCAGCCTCAGGAGGGCCAGATTTCACCTCAGCAGGCACAGCAGATGCTGAAAGCCATCCAGGCCCGTGAGAAAGAGACCCAGGACAAGGTCAACAGGGAAAAGGCCCAGGCCTTGAAGTCAAGACAAAAAGAAAAGAATTGGTAGGAGAAACAATATGAGAAGATTGCTCTATGTTACGGCATTGCTGCTCGCGGCGGTCTTCGGCGCGTCGGCCCAGGATGTCATCCGTGTCGAGGCTCCGGAAGTCGTGGCAGCCGATGAACAGTTCAATGTGACCTTCGTCATCGAGGGAGAAAAGGCGGCATCCGGTTTTTCGTGGTCGCACGGGGATTCGTTCCAGCTTGTCTGGGGGCCTCAGAAGGGCTCGTCTTCATCTGTCCAGATCATCAACGGAAAGAGGTCATCCTCGCACCAGACGACCTTCACCTACATCCTTATGCCGAAGGCGACCGGTACTTTCACCCTGCCTGCGGCAACGGCCAAGGTGGGCGGGGAGCAGATTTCTTCCCAGCCTTTCTCCATCCAGGTTGTAAGTGACGGGGCTTCTTCACAGTCAAGGCAGTCCGGGGGACAGTCCGGCGCAGCATCGGGCTCATCGTCATCATCATCATCTTCTTCTTCATCCTCTTCCCAGGGCGGGACAATTCCGGATGAGGACCTCTTCCTCCGAATGACGGTCAACCGCAGCCAGGTCGTCATCGGCGAGCCTGTCACCGCGACTCTCAAACTGTACCAGAGAGTGAACATCGCAGGTTTCGAGAATGCCAGGTTCCCTTCCTTCAACGGCTTCTGGAGCCAGGAAACCTATGCTCCGACCAACATCGAGTTCAAGAGGGAGAGCCTGGACGACAAGATTTACAACACTGCGGTACTCAGGACCTACACCCTTATCCCGCAGCAGACCGGCACGATGAAGATAGACCCTGCCGAACTGGTCTGCCTGATCAACGTCAGGGTCAACAACGGTTTTTCCAACAGCATATTCGACAGCTTCTTCCAGGATGAATACAGAACCGTGAGGAAGAAAGTCGCTTCGGCTCCCGTCCAGATAAAGGTCAATCCGCTCCCTTCCGGCCAGCCGTCTTCCTTCGGAGGCGGTGTGGGCAGTTTCGGAATATCTGCAAGACTGACCACCGACGAACTTGACACCCACGACGCGGCTTCCCTTGTCATCACAGTCTCCGGACGCGGCAATGTCTCCCTTCTCGAAGAACCGGAAGTCAGTTTCCCGCCAGATTTCGAGGTCTATGACACCAAGAGCACGGTCAATGCCGACAAGAGCAACGGGGAAACCTCCGGAAGCAAATCCTTCGAATACCCTTTCATCCCGAGGAGCGCAGGGGAGTTCACGATTGAGCCTGTTGAATATACCTACTACGACGTGAACGCAGGGAAATATGTCACCCTCGCCACCCAGCCCCTGAACATCAAGGTACGCAAGGGAAAGGCCTCGGAGACTTCTTCCCAGACGACGGTCTCTTCTTCCGGAATTGAACGCAGGGATGTCAGGAGCCTTGCGGACGACATACGTTTCATCTCTACGAAGAAACCTTCGTTCAAGGAATCCGGCTCCTTCTTTGTCGGGACTCCGCTCTTCTACATCATCCTGGCTCTGCTCCTGATTGCAAGCGCAGTCCTCTGGCTGGCTTTCAGGAAGGTCGCGGCGATGAAGGCCGACGTCGCAGGCACGAAGAACAGGAAAGCGACCAAGATGGCGCTCGGAAGGCTCAAAGTGGCCGGCGAATATCTGGACAGGGACCTCTACACGGCATTCTACGAGGAACTGCACAAGGCGCTTCTCGGTTTCATCTCAGACAAATTGAATATGGACATGTCAGAAATGAGCAAGGAAAACATCATATCCTCCCTTCAGGAAGGAGGCGTGAGCGAATCCGGAATCAAGTCCTTCACGGAGCTTCTCGATGCCTGCGAATTCGCCCGCTATTCACCTGAATCCGGCAACCAGGCGATGAGAGCCCACTTCAACAGCGCAGTCGAGGCGATTTCCGCCATCGATTCGAGCCTCAAGGGCGGGAAGAAATCCAAAGGAGCGGGTCTTGCTATAGGTCTTTTCCTGCTCCTGGGCTCGGCGATGAACCTTCAGGCGCAGTCCGATTCATCCTTCCTGTCCATCGCCCCTGGACCGGCTGATTCGGCTGCCGTAGTCGCGGCGGAAGAGGCAGTTCTCGATTCGGATGCCCTCTGGGAGGCCGGAATACAGGCCTACGGCGAAGGCAGGTTCGCCGATGCCGCCGACTGCTGGCAGGCGATAGTGAGGACCGGTATGACTTCTCCTGAACTCTACTGTAATCTCGGCAACGCCTTCTTCAAGGAAGGCAACTATCCGCAAGCCATATTGAACTATGAGAGGGCCCTCAAACTCGACCCTTCATATTCAGACGCCCGCTACAACCTCGATTTCTCGGAAAACTTCGTCCAGGACAAGATAGAGTCCGTCCCTGAATTCATTCTGAAGAGCCTCGCGCGAAAGCTGTGCTATCTGATGAGTTCCAATTCCTGGGCCGTTCTCTTCCTGGTATTCCTGACGGTTGCCCTGGCGATGTGCCTTCTGTTCCTCCTCGGAACTACGGCGGCCGGCCGCAGGACAGGCTTCTTCTCGGGACTTGTAGCCCTGATTCTCGCCCTGTCCTCCCTGTCTTTCTCCGTCTGGCAGAAAAAGGACTTCAACGCCTGCGACACGGCCATCGTGATGTCGCCGGTCTCCTCTGTCAAGAGTTCTCCGTCCGGGACAGGCTCAAAGGACCTCTTCGTGATTCACGAAGGCACGAAGGTCACCATCATCGACGCCGTCAACGAATGGTACAACATATCCCTGGCTGACGGCAGACAAGGATGGGTCAAAGCCAAGGATATTGAGATAATTTGACAGGCCGCCCTTCTACAGGGTCTGGCCTCCTATGAATTCCCTCATTATTGAAGCAGGTGGAATCGCCTCGATTTCGCCCGGCTGGAGCGCTATGATGTAGTCCAGGAACTTGAGCAGCCTGGATGCCTCCGGATAGGCCGGCGAGTTCGGCGAAATCCTTCTCAGAAGCGGCTCGGCGAAATATTTCAGCATCGGCAGCTCGAAGATGAGGGCCGAATTGAATATCGCGTCGGCATTCTCCTGGAACGGGAATATGTTCTTGCTTTCCCCGCGCCTTACGCTCGGCCAGCGGAGAATCGTTTCCTCCGGACAGATGCCCCTGACCCGGTTGTCCCTGACCATTCTCCTGAGCAGGCGGTTCTCGGAAGTGGAGATGTTGTTGTTCTCGTCAATGTTGAGGGAGGTAAGCGCGGATGCGAAGACTCTGAATATCTTCGAGTCGTCCACGGCGGAGGTCATCTCCGGATTGAGGGCGTGGATGCCCTCCATTATCAGGATGTCATTGTCCTCCAGCTTGATCTTCTTTCCTTCGAAAGTCCGGCTTCCCGTCTTGAAATTGTATTTTGGAATCTCCACTTCCTCGCCGGAGAGGAGCTGGTTCAGCTGCCGGTTGAGGAATTCGAGATCCATCGCGTAGAGCGATTCGAAGTCATATTCCCCGTTCTCGTCCTTCGGAGTCCTCTCCCTGTCCACGAAATAGTTGTCCAGCTCGATGACCTTCGGGGTCAGGCCGAGAACCTTGCACTGGAGCGCAATCCTCAGCGAGGAGGAAGTCTTTCCGCTGGACGAAGGACCGGCTATCATCACGATTTTCCTGGTCCCCCTGTTCTCGTAGATCATATCGGCTATCTTTGCATATTCCCTTTCGTGACGGGCCTCGGCGAGGTTGATCAGATCCACTGCCTTGCCGGCCTTGATTGCCTCGTTGAGGGTTCCGATGCTCCTGATGCCGATGATGGAGCACCAGTTGGAGTAGTTCTTCAGGGTGGCTGCGATTTTGGTCTGGCGCCTTATCGGCATCACCTTGTGGAAGTCGTTCATCATCGGCAGCTGGAGGCACATTCCGTTGCCGACCCCGATTATGTCGAAGACCTTGAGGTAGCCGGTGGACGGGATGAGCGGACCGTGGAAGGAGTCGTCCTGTCCGTCCAGATGATAGACGTTGCAGGTGAAAGTGCCTATGCTTTCCTGCAGGGCGGCTTTCATCTGCTGCCTGTTCTTCCTGAATATGGCGCAGGCCTCCTCGGACATCATCGATGTCTTCGTGAAAGGCAGGTCCCTGCCGACAATCTCCTTCATCTTTTCCTTGATGGTGTCGATGTCCTCGTCCTTGATGAAATAGCCTTTGGGCTTGCCGTCCTCGGTCTTGCCCGGTTCCTGAAGCTCGCAGTACAGACCGCTCGGGAGGGAGTGGTCCACATAGAGAATCTTCTCCGGGAACAGTTCCCTTACCGCGTTCTGGAGGACGAAGCAGAGCGACCTGATGTAAGCGAGCCGTCCTTCCATCCTGTTGTAGCCCACGAATTCCACGTGGTTGAAATCCGAGCAGAGCCTTGTGTCGAGGCTGCATACGCGGTTGTCCACCAGCGCTGCCAGCACGTCATATTCCTCACCTGTCTTCGCGTCCTTTACTGTCTTGCAGACCTTGTCCGAAAGTTCCATCAGGGTGCTGCCCAAATCGACTTTGTAGGTCTTGCCGTCGTTGGTGCAGAGCACGTTTATCTGTTTGTTGTCCATTTCTGTCTTGTATTCTTTTGGTTATGAATCTTTCAAATATAGCAAAAACCGGACAAACCTGCACTTTCCCTTCCGTCCTTGTGTCTCCGGGGCGGGAACGGAGGGCGATTTTTCCGTTTTTTTATTATCCCTTTACGTTATTTTAACATTTTGCTGTCCTGCCGCACTATTTTTCGCCGCCGGATGACCGGCTGCTGAAAAAAATTGTAGAGATGCTCATAGACATTAACTGTGCAAAATGTATCGGAATCGATGCCGTCCCCGTGACAGTCGAGGTGGACATCACCCGGGGGATAGGCATCCACCTTGTCGGGATGGCTGACATCGCCGTGAAGGAGAGCCTTTTGAGGACGATTACCGCCCTCCAGTCCCTGGGCTTCCATATTCCCGGAAAGAAGATAGTGATAAACCTGGCTCCCGCCGACATGCACAAGAGCGGTGGGGGCTACGATGTCCCCATCGCCCTGGGGATAATAGCGGCTTCCGGGCAGGTGGAGCTGCCCGGGCTGGGAAGATACCTCATAATGGGCGAGCTCGGGCTCGACGGTTCGGTCCGTGAAGTCTCCGGAGCCCTTCCTTTCGCCGACCTGGCAAGGAGCCGGGGACTTGCCGGATGCGTGCTTCCCCTGGAGTCGGCCCTGGAAGTGACCGAGTGCAAGGACCTTCTGATCTACGGGGTGCAGTCCTTGGCCGATGTGCTGAGGATTCTGCAGGAAGAGGAGGACTGCAGCGGCCTGCTGATTTGGAACACGGACAGGTACAGGGCGCTTCTCGGGGAAGAAACGGTTTCCCGTCCGGAAGGGAACTATGTTGACTTCTCGGAAATCATCGGCCAGGAGGGAGCAAAGAGAGGGGCGGAAATCGCCTGCGCCGGAGGGCACAACCTCATAATGGTCGGGCCTCCCGGCAGCGGGAAAAGCACTCTGGCCAAGGCGATGGCCGGGATTCTGCCTCCGATGACCACCGAAGAGGCAATCGTCACGAGCAAGATCTATTCGGTAGCCGGACTGAAGAGGAACGGGCTCGGGCTGCTCCGCCAGCGTCCCTTCAGGGCTCCACATTACAGCGCCTCTCTTCCGGCGATAATCGGCGGGGGAGCAGGGGTGGACATCCGGCCCGGAGAAGTGACCCTGGCCCAGAACGGCATCCTTTTCCTCGATGAGTACGGGCAGATGCCGCGCTCGGTCCTCGAAGCGTTGAGAGGACCGATGGAGGACAGGTGCGTGACCATCTCAAGGCTTCGCCTGAAGCTCGAGTTCCCCTCTTCCTTTATGCTTGTGGCGGCCTCGAATCCCTGCCCCTGCGGCTATTACGGGGAGGGGAACAGGTGCATCTGCAGCCCGGGCCAGAGGGCGTCCTACCTGTCCCGGCTGTCAGGGCCGGTAATGGACAGAATCGACATCCAGGTCCGCCTGCATCCGGTGGCGACCGGCAAACTTGTCCACAGGGTGAAGGGGGAAAGCAGTGCGGCGGTGGCGGAAAGGGTGAAGGCGGCCCGTCGGCGGCAGAGGGAACGCTTTGCGGGGGAAGGCATATTCACGAATGCGGAGATGGACAGCCGCCGTATTGAAAAGTACTGCGCGCTGGACGGGGACTGCAGGAAGGTGATGGAGTCCCTGATAGCGAATATGGGACTTTCCGCCCGGGCATATTCAAGGATTCTCAAGGTGGCGAGGACAATCGCCGACATTTCCGGAAGCGATGCGATTCTGCCGGAACATCTGAGGGAAGCGGCCGCCTACCGCTTTCTGGACAGGATGCCTGATTTGTAGGGGCGGGGGATTTCTCAGAGGAGTCAGTCTTCCCAGGAGAGGGTCCTGGATTCGTCCGGATTGACCTGGATGGAGACTTTCAGGGTCTCTTCCGGGAGGATGTCCTCGATGTTCTCCGCCCACTCCATTATGCAGAGGTACCCGCTGTCGATGTAGTCGTAGAAACCGATGTCGAGGGCTTCTGAGACTTTGTTGATGCGGTAGAAGTCGAAGTGGAAAAGAGGCTCTCCCTTGCCGGTCCTGTATTCGTTCACTATCGCGAAGGTCGGGGAGCTGACTGCATCTTCCTCCACTCCGAGGCAGCGGCAGACGGCTGTGGTGAATGTTGTCTTGCCGGCTCCCATCGGTGCGTAGAAGGCGACAAGGTTGCGGCCTTTCGTCCTTTCGAGGAAGTCCCTCGCTGCGGAATCTATCTCCTGCAGGTTCTTTATGATGATTTCGTGTTTCATTCGCAGTCCTGATTTATGGTCTCAGCCAGTTCTCCGGATTCTGCGGAGTCTTCCCGGACCAGATTTGGAAATGGAGCTGGGTCTCTCCGTTCATCGTGTCCACTGTCCCGATTGTCTGGCTTGTCTTGACCTTGTCGCCTGCCTTGACGGAAACGTTGCCGAGCTTGCAGTAGAAGGAGAAGTAGTCTCCGTGCTGTATGAGCACGCACTTGTTGTAGCCCGGCATCACGACTATCTGCTTGACCACGCCGTCGAAGACAGCCTTGACCGGGGTGTCCGCAGGGACGGCTATGTTGATTCCGTTGTTGAAATGGAGTTTGATTTTGGTATAGACCGGATGGTAGTTCTGCCCGAAGCGGTCAACCACAGGCCCTTCTACAGGCCACGGAAGTTTTCCCTTGTTGGCCTTGAACTCGCCGGCAAGTTTGTAGTCGATTTCCGTGCGGGACGAAGACTTGTCGCCCTTCTTGTCGCCCATCGCGTTGCGGATGATTCTTTCGATTTCCCGGTTCAGGGCTTCCACCTCCCGCTGCTTCTTGTCCAGCTCGCTCTGGTACTTCTTCTTGTTGCGGGCAAGCTGGTTGACGAGATTCCGGGCTTCCGCCTCTTCTGCCTGGAGCCTGCCCAGTTCGGCGGCCCTCTCCTTGCGGACGGCCTCGGCTTCCTTCTTGAGGGTCTCCAGGCCGGCCTTCTCGCTTTCGAGGGCGGCCTTGGCCTCCTGGATTTTCTCCGCCTGGACCTTCATCTGGGACGAAAGGTCCCTGAGGTAGCCGTAGCGTCTGAAAGCCTGAGCGAGATCGTCGCTCGCGAGAATGTACATATACCAGACCTTGGCGTTCCTGTTCTTGTAGGCGCTCCGGACCAGCCTGGTGTAATAGTCGGACAGGGTGTCGAGCCTCTGCTGCGCGGCCTTGATTTCCTTTTCCTTCGCGGAGATTGATTTCGAATATCGGGAGATCAGGCGGTCGCTCTCGGCGAGCAGTTCCTTTCTGGCATCCACCTTCTTCTGCACCAAAGTCAGTTTCCCCAGCGCGCTCGAACTCTTTGCGGCATTCGCCTTCAGCTGTCCGTCGATGATTTCGATTTCCTTCTGGAGCCTGGCCTTCCTGGCCTCCTGGGCTTTCGTGTCCTGTGAATATGCCGGCGACCCGCAGCAGAGCCATCCGACCACTGCGATGGCCAGGACACGGAGGGCGAATATCCTGTTGCGGGTTCCCGTCATTGTTCTTCCTTTTCAGCCTTTTTCTTTTTCGCCATGCTGCCGTAGAGCTCGGCGAGTTCCTTTTCTCCGAGGGCGTCAAGCACCGCGCTGTAATGTTCCAGCGCCACGCTGCTGTCTTTTCCTCCGTACAGCATCGCGTGCTTGAAGACAGACTTGGCTTCCTTGTCCCTGCCAATCAGGTGGAGAATCCAGCCGTAGGTGTCGAGGTAGGTGGAGTTGTCGGGCTCGAGGTCAATGCTCTTCTTGCTCATCGCCAAGGCCTTCTTCATTTTCTTCCCGTTGGTGGCAAGGTACCAGGCATAGTTGTTCAGTACCGGAGCGTAGTCGGGATTGAGACGCAGGGCTGATTCGTAGCACTTGAAAGCCGCCTTTTCCTCACCAGTCTGGTAGTAGGTGTCTCCGAGGCTTGACAGCGCCGAGACGATTGTGGAGGTGTCTCCCTGGGACAGGGATATTATCTTCCAGCTGTTCTCGATGATTTTCGGATAGTCCTCGAGATTGAAGGCCGCGACGTTCTGGAATTCCAGGAAGGACGTCTCCTGCGGGAATCTGGCGAAGGCGCTGTCGCAAGTGGCGGAGATTGCGTTCCAGTCTTCGGTCGTGGCGAGAATCTGGAGGTACAGGAGGTTCGCCTCAAGACTGGCAGGGTTTGCCTCCACGTTCCTTTGAAGCAGTTCCCTGGCCTTGTCCGGCTGCCCTGTCGAATAATGGAATACCGCCGCCGAAGATAGTGCGGAACTGTCTGCGGGTGCCATCGAAACCAGCGTTTCGTAGAGGGACTCTATCCTCCCGGAATGGTTGTTCAGGAATATGGAGCCCTTCCTTGAAATCAGCATATTCAGGTACTGGGCCTTCAGTTCCGTGGCAGTCTCCTCGTCCGAGATGAATCTGTCCAGGCAGCGGAAGAATCCGTCGATATCCCTCCTCAGGTAGAGGATGTCGGCCTCTCCGAGAAGTGCCGGGGCGTAGTTGCTCTGCAGTTCCAGGGCCTCGCGGTAATGCTCCAGGGCCAGGCTGTCCTTGCCTTCGGCGTTCTCGTGGTCTCCCATCATCGTGAGAATCCTCGGGGAAGAGTACTCGGAATTGAATTCCGCGAGCGTCCTGAAGGCATCTCCGGGCTTGTTCTTGCGGAGAAGTATGTCGTAGCGGCTGGCCGTGATGTTCTCGCTCTTGCCGTACAGCCTTTCCAGGTCGTCCATCACCTGCAGCGCCTTGTCATATTCATTCATCTGCAGATAGATGTTCACGAGGGAGTAGCGCACGTCGTCCTTGTCGGGGAACTGTTCCAGCATGGCCTCGTAGGTCGCCACCGTCATGTCGATTTCGCCTGACATTGAATATGCCATCGCGAGCCTTTCCTTGTACCAGTAGTTCTCAGGGTCGAGCGAGGATGCCTTCCTCAGCGCTTCCTGGGCTCCAGTGAAGTCATTGGTGTAGAGTCGGCAGGTGCCGAGGTAGTACCAGGCCGCATCGTTTCCGGGCTCGTTTTCGGTCAGCCAGGTCAGCATGCTGCCGGCTGTCAGGTAGTCCTTGTTGTCGATGAGCGTGACTGCGTCCATCAGAATCTGGTCGGGAGTCACGGAATAGCTCTTCTTCTGCCTGTCCTGAGCGCCGGAGGTGCCTGACGCGAGCAACAGGAGAACAGCCGTGATTATGTACAGTGATTTTCGAATGTTCATTTTCCTTTGCATCTTGGTAGATGTTGTACAGATGCAAAAATAGTACAAATAGTCAAAAACCGAAAACCGGCGGCCGGATAATGGCAGAGGCCGGCTGAAATGGCCGGCCTCCGTCTGTAGTCCGTGACGGGACACTAAAGATTAGGGTTCTCTTTCGTCCATTCAGCAACCGGAGGGATGATGCCCAGACCGATGATTTCGTCGCGCATCTTGCAAAGATGCTCGTATGACTTCTGGAGATTTGCCATTTCCTCCGCTGTTCCTTCAGGAGCGGAGAAGTGGACACCTGTAGCGTCGATTGTGGTAGGCATCGCCATCATCACGTTCTTGAATCCGCACTTGTCGCAGTTTACATAGGTGCCGGCCGGCCAGGTGAATTCCTTGCCGCCCATAGCAGCCTCGATCATTTTGACGGCGTGGTAGGCAGGGCTCTGGAATGAGCTGCGGCCGCGGAGCTTGATGATTGCGGAACCGCCCTGGATGGTGTTGTGCTTGATTTCCTCCCACTTCTCGTCGGAGATCTTGTACTCTGCGAGAGGCTTTCCGGCTACGGTGATTTTTGAAGCGAAGACAGCCATCTGCTCGCCGTGTCCGCCGTAGGTGCGTGCGTTCTCGACCTCGCTCTGGGCGACTCCGCACTCATTTGCGATGGCCTCCTGGAGACGGGTGGAGTCGAGGGCTGCGAGTGAAGTCAGGCACTCAGGCTTCAGTCCGGAGTGGATGAGGGCGGTGAGGGCGGTGACGTCTGCAGGGTTGAAGATGACGACAACGTGCTTTACGTCAGGGCAGTATTTCTTGATGAAATCGCCGAACTCGGCTGCGATCTTGCAGTTGCCCTTGAGCAGATCCTCACGGGTCATGCCTTCCTTGCGCGGAGCACCTCCTGAGGAGATGATGTACTTCGCACCGGTGAATGCGACCTCAGGGTCGGTTGTCCAGGTGATGTTCGCGCCTTCGAAAGCGCAGTGGCACATCTCTTCAGCCACACCGTGAACACCAGGCTCGAAGATGTCATAAAGGCAGATGTTTGGAGTAAGACCGAGCATGAGAGCGGTCTGAACCATGTTGGAACCGATTGCTCCGCCGGCTCCTACGATGGTCAATTTCTCGTTAGTTAAGAATCCCATTTTTCAATTATTTGATAATACGTTCTGTGCTTGCATTTATTCAGCATTGCAAAGATAACAATTTCCACGGATTATATTTCCATTTCAAAAATTTCATTATATTTGCGTCAATCAAGTTCAACAACGCAAATGGAACCTCCCAGTTCTGTAAAGACAGATAACAATTCCTTGACGGATTCCCGATCGGACGATCCGTTGTTGTCCCTTTATGAATATACCGGAAGAGACTTGTCGGACCTTGTCCGATGAGGCTTTGTGCGTTGGACTCAATCAAAGAATGTATGGCACTGTACCTGAAGAAAGAATTGGAAGAGACCAGAACCATCGTGGGAGTCTGGCAGATCACTGAAACGGAAGAAGAGCTGCGGACGCTCGCATCCGTTCCCGCTGACGAGATGGAGGAAATCTCCTTTATCGCCAACGAATCGCTCCGCAAGCAGAGGCTTGCAGTCCGCGCCCTCCTGTGCGAACTGTTCGGGGAAAAGGTTTATCTCAGCCATCACGACAACGGCAAGCCTTACCTTGAGAACAGCGTGACGAACATCAGCATCACCCACACCGGAAAATATGTTGCCGTCATCCTGGACGACAACGAGGATGTCGGCATCGACATCGAATGTCTTGACCGGGACTTCTCCGTCGTGGAGAAGAAAGCCCTGTCCGACGACGAAATCGACGACCTGGACGACGACAGGAAGAACGAGCAGCTCGCAATCTACTGGTGCGCCAAGGAGGCCGTGTACAAGAGAGTCTCCGCCTACAGGGTCGATTTCGCGGAGCAGATCGAAGTGGAACATTTCAAGCCGAGGGGCGAAGGGGAACTTGAGGCTACCTTCATCCACAAGGACGGCTATGAAGAGGAATTTGAACTGGAATACATAACTTTTGACAATCACGTGCTTGTCTGGGTCGTAGGATAAGCGTTAATTTCAAGAACAATGACCGGATTGATAATTCTTGCCGCAGTCGTAGCTGCAATCCTCCTTTATTTCTTCTTCACGCAGCGCTCTCTTGTCGCTCTCGACGAAAAGAGAAAGAATGCCCTTTCCCAGATCAACGTCCAGCTCAAGACCAGATGGGACGCGCTCACTAACCTCGTCGAGATGACCAGGCAGTACACAATCCACGAGCACGACACCCTGAAGGACGTGATAGCCGGGCGCCGCATCGACAACGCTGCCCCTGAACAGATGGCCGGTCAGGAAAACGCCATTACCCAGGTACTCTCCAGGCTCAACGCAGTTGCGGAGCAGTATCCTGAGCTGAAGGCCGACCGGATGTTCTCAGAGACGATGTCCGGAATCAAAGACTACGAGGAGAAGGTCCGTCTGAGCAGGATGGTCTTCAACGACGCGGTGACGAAAATGAATATGAAGGTCCGCCAGTGGCCTTCCTCCATCGTGGCTTCTCTCCTGCATTTCGAACTTCAGGAACTCATTCCCGAGGATGCCTCCAAGTCCGAGGCTCCTTCAGTCTCCGACATATTCAACAAATAGTCCGGCCATGAGACTGCTGGCGGCGCTCTCCTGCGCCTTTCTGCTGTTCTTGGGAACCGGCCTTTGTGCGCAGAGCGTCGTTGACTCCCTGCGCATCGACGTCCTGCTGCAGGACGACGGCTCCGCTCTGGTCACGGAGCGCTGGGACGTAGATGTCCGGGGGGACATCACCGAATGGTATCTCGTGGAGGGAAATCTCGGGAAGATGCAGATTCTGGACCTTCAGGTCTGCGACGAGACAGGCACGCAATACATCTGCGAGGGAGAAGACTGGGACGTTGACCGTTCCCGGAGCGCAAAGGCGGGCCGCTGCGGTATGGTCCTCAAGCGGGACGGCTGTGAAATATGCTGGGGCGTGGGCAGTGAGGGCAGGCACAGCTACGAAGTGAGCTATGTCCTGACCGGACTCGTCAAGGCATATTCAGATGCGGACGGCTTCAACTATATGTTCGTTTCACGGGGGCATTCTTCGCCTCCGCGTTCCGTTTCCCTGCTCATCAGGAAATCCGGTCTGCAATTCTCCGAAGCCAACACTTCCGTCTGGGGCTTCGGCTTCAAGGGCCGGATTGGCTTTTCGGACGGCGCTGTCACGGCCAGCTCGGACGAGGCTTTCACCTCCAGGAGCGGACTTGTCGCGCTGGTCCGTTTCGAGAAGGGGATTTTCTCGCCGCTGCTTTCCGGGGACGGCTCTTTCGAGGAACTGCGGCAGACCGCAATGGAGGGCAGCGACTATCACCGGGACAACATCGACAATTTGTTCCTGACAATTTTCGGGTGTCTTTTCCCTCTGCTCATCCTTTTCCTCGCCGTCCGCCGCATCGTGCGCAAGCGCCGCAGGAAGAAGGAGCTCCTCGGCTGCAGCTCCAGCAAGAAAGTGGCCTGGTACCGCGACGTTCCTGCGGGCGGTGACCTGAAAAAGGCCCTGGCCATATTCAACACCTTTGAACCTTCGTCGAAAGCCAAAGAAAGGCTCATAGGGGCCTATCTCGCGAGACTCTACTACAAGGGCGCTATTTCAGTGGTGCCCCAGGCCAAGGGCAAGCCTGCCTTCAAAATCAATGAATATCCTTCCACGGAGGAGAGCCTTTCCGATGACCTTGATCTCGAGAAACGTCTTTTCGGCTTCCTGAAGGCGGCTGCGGGCGAGGACACGGTTCTTCAGCGGAAGGAACTCCGCAGGTGGACGGAATCCCACGGCGACGAACTGGCCGCCTGGCAGGACTCCGCGCCGGATTCCCTTTCGCTTTGGAAAATGGAAGCGGACGAGGTCCGTCAGGTCTTCGGGCTCCGCAACTTCCTGAGGGATTTCACCCTCATTGGCGACAGGGGAGTGGTGGAGGTCAAACTCTGGAACGACTATCTAATCTTTGCCACCCTTTTCGGAATCGCGGATCAGGTTTTCAAGGATTTCAAGAAGGTTTGTCCGGAGTACTTTGAACTCGCCAGGGAACAGCTTGGCGATGATTTGCTCACTGATGTCATCATCTGGGACACGATAAACAACTCATCCCGTTGGATGCACGCCAATGCGGTGAACCATTCCGCAGCCCTCACGGGCGGTTCTGCACGGTGGAACGGAGGCGGAGGCTTCACATCCTTCGGGGGCGGAGGAGGCTTTTCCGGCGGAGGTTTCGGAGGCGGAGGACGGTAGAAGCCCGTACGGACCGGCTATTCGGACGGTCTCTTGAATCCGTCGGCGGTGGCCCTTTCCGACATCCTGGCTATTCGCTCGGATGTTGCCGGGTGGTCAGAGAAGGCATTGTTGATCTTGGCCCCTATGGCGGACTGGCCGGCTCCGTCAGTCTGTCCTGAAGAAAGCCTTTCCAGTTCCTCGAATGCCATAGCCATTGCCCAAGGATTCTTCCCGGCTGCTTTGAGGAATGCGTAGCCGAAATCGTCGGCTTCATATTCCTGCTGCCTTGAATAGTTCTTGCTCATCAGCACTTCGCCGAGGTCTCCGAGCTGCGAGGAAGTGAGCACGGCCACCTTGCCGCCGGTGGAAATGACTGCATCGCGGAGAGCCGAGGTCATCAGGGCGCGCTGGAACTGCTTCCTGGAGTGTTTCATCGCGACGTGGCCGATTTCGTGTCCGATGACTCCGAGAGTCTCGTCGTCATTCATCACATCCAGAAGGCCTGAATATATCCTCACGCTGCCGTCCGCACAGGCGAAGGCGTTCACATCGTCAGTCTTGTAAACCTGGAAGTTGAGAGGTGTGCCGTCAACCTCGGTCAGGCCCTGGGTTATCCTGCGTACCCTTTTGACATATTCGTCGGACTCCGGAAGGACGATGTTCTCGGAATCGAGTTTCGCGATGGTCTGGCCCACATAGGCAGCCATCTGCTCGTCGGTAAGGGTCGCCGCCTGGGCAAGTTTCTGCCCGCCGGAGAGGAGGTAACCGGAATTCAGCTGAGTTCCGCAGGAAGTCAGAAGGAATGAGGCGCAGAGGGCGCACAGGACAGGTTTGATGTTCATAGCCGTTTGCTGCTGTCGTTTGTTGATTCAAATACTTTTGTTTTGCAAATATAATTATATTTGTAGCAATAAACAGCAACAAATAAACAGCCGATTACAAATGAAAAGAACTCTCATCCTCCTTTCCGCAGCCGCCATCCTGGCTGTGGGATGCTGCCGGAAGGGCGCTCCTGCGCCGGACCTTCTCCCCGAAGCGGGATTCGACACCACCATCAACAACGTGCCTGTCGCCCTGTACACCCTGAGTGCCGGTGACATCACGATGCAGGTCACCAACTTCGGAGGCCGCGTCGTGACCCTCTTCACTCCGGACAAGGACGGCAACTTGGCGGACATCGTCGTAGGCCGCAGGACCATCTCCGAATATGTCCACCCGACAGGCGAGCGCTTCCTCGGTGCCTGCGTGGGACCAGTCGCAAACCGTATCGGGGGGGCTTCCTTCACCATCGACGGTACGACCTACAGGGTCCCGAACAATGACAACGGGGTCAACACCCTGCACGGAGGACTCTACGGATTCGACAGCATTCCGTGGGAGGTCGCCAGCGTCTCGGAAAGCGAAATAGTCTTCCATTATCTGCGTCCGGACGGCTTCGAGGGCTATCCGGGCAATCTCGACGTGACGATGACCTACAGCCTCACGGAGGACAATGAGTTCAAGGTGGTCTATTCCGCCACCACCGACAAGACCACTCCGGTCAACATCTCGCACCATTCCTTCTTCAATCTCAAGGGCGAGGGCGTCGGAACCGTCTGCGACTATGTGATGACCATCAACGCAAGCAGTTTCACCCCTATCGACTCACTCAGCATCCCTCTCGGAGAGAATGTGAGCGTGGAGGGCACTCCATTCGATTTCAGGACGCCCCACAAGATCGGAGAGAGGATAGACTGCACGGAAAACGGACAGATTGCGAATGCCCGGGGCTATGACCACAACTGGGTGCTCGACAGGGCTTCCGAAAAGGATGTGGAACTTGCCTGCACGGTTTGGGACGAGGAAAGCGGACGTTTCCTTGAGGTGCTCACGGACCAGCCCGGAATCCAGTTCTACAGCGGCAATTTCTTCAATGGGACGGGTTGCGGTGTCAGCGGCAGGCCTTTCGAGTACAGAAGCTCCCTCGCCCTCGAGACCCAGCATTTCCCTGACAGCCCCAACAGGCCGGAATTTCCGTCAGTCCTTCTTGCTCCGGGAGAAACCTATTCCCACACCTGCGTCTATCGTTTCAGCGTGAAGACCGAATAGGCTTCAAGGCCTCTCTTCCGTCTGAAACTTTGAAACTTACAGAAAGAGTATTCCCTGATTCATCCACCACGGTGAGATTGTGACGCCCTTCCCCGGGATTCATCCTCATCTGGTGGATGTATTGCGTGCAGCCGGCATATTCATTGTCCAGATGCCAGAAGACCTTGGCCGACGGCACTCTGTGGGCGAGGTTGAAGGTCACTCCCGCGACTGAACCGTCGAGCTGGCGCGGGATGAAGATTTCGGTGCCGCTTTCCGGATAGATGAACTCCATCAGAGGCCATTCGCTCCGGTCCTTCGGGACGAAGGGTACATATTCGGGATGATGCTGCCGGTAGTACCATTCCATTGCCGGCGGGAGCAGGAAGACATTCCTGCCTTCGAGGATGCGGTGGTACGGGCAGACCTCGGTCTGGATTGCCCTCGCGGGCAGCAGGAGGACTTCCGGATGTTCGCAGGTGGGTCCTTTCAGGCAGCCGGATTCGCGGCAGACCTCGGCTTCGATTCCGTCGGAGGGCGCAGGCTCGAGGAACCATCCTTTCTCCGAATATGCCCCCCTCTCCTCCTTCGCCGGGAGCAGATTGAATATGTCGAACATCACCGGACCCGCAGTCCGCGCCCCCGTCAGTCCGGGGACTCCGTTTCCCTGCGCGTTGCCGGCCCACACTCCTACGGCGTATTCGGGAGTGACTCCGACTGCCCAGGCATCGCGGAAGCCGTAGCTGGTGCCGGTCTTCCAGGCGACCTTTTTCACCGAGCTTATCATCCTCCAGTCGATTTCGTCCGGTCTCGCAACTTCTTTCAGTGCCTCGAAGGTCCACCAGAGCGCGCATTTGTCGTTCAGCGGGAATCCGCCCAGACGGCCTTCACCCTTGAACTCCCGGCTGTCGGTGCAGAGGTAGGCTGCCGCCATTTTTGAATATGCCGAGACAATCTCGGCCAGGCTGGCCTCGCCTCCTCCCAGAATCAGCGACAGGCCATAGTCGGAGGCGCTTCTGTTGAGGCTTTTCAGGCCGCATTTCCTCAGCGTGCCCAGGAATTTCGGCACTCCGCTCCGCCGGAGCATATGGACTGAAGGCACGTTCAGCGAACGGGCGAGGGCTTCTCCGGCCGGAGCCGCCCCGCAGAACTGCCGGTTGAAATTCTGGGGTGAGAATCCGGAGATGTTGACCGGAATGTCCGGGAGAAGGGTGTTCGGCAGGATTTCGCCGTCCTGGAGGAGAGAACAGTAGAGGAGCGGCTTGAGAATGCTGCCCGTGCTTCTCGGCGAGCCGGCTATGTCCACATCCGACCCCGGCCTCGTCCTGCCCGGATCGGCGTTGCCGACATAGGCGAGGACCTCTCCCGTCCTGACATCCTCTATCACGGCCGCGAGGTCGTTGATGCCGGAGACCGCGAATTCGGAGTTCCAACGGTCGGTCAGGGACTGGAGCTGACGCTGCAGGTGGATGTCTATGCTCGACCGGCTCCTCTTCCCGTGCGCCGTCTTTGAATAATGCTCCACAATGTGGAAGGCATCCTTCGGCAGCGCGACCGGCTCCAGGGGCAGGGGCTCGTCAAGGGCCAGGGCCAGATCGAGGGAATCGAGTTTCCCCCTTTCGTGGAGCCTCAGGAGAAGGCGGTTCCTCTTTTCGAGCAGTTTTTCCCTGTTCTTTCCGGGATGGATGTACGAAGGGGCGTTGGGCAGCACGGCCAAAGTAGCGGATTCTCCCCAGGACAATTCTTCCGGAGGCCTTCCGAAGTACCTCCAGGAGGCGGCTTCGAGGCCGACGACATTCCCTCCGAAGGGGGCGTGGGATGCGTAGAGCGCAAGAATCTTCTTCTTCGACGCAGTCAGTTCCAGCCTTGTGGCCAGGACTGCCTCGATGATTTTCTGCCCCATCGTCCTCTCCTTGCCGCGTGCCATCCGGATTACCTGCATCGTGATCGTGCTTCCACCGGAAGTGACCTTCCCGGCCCTGATGTTCCCGACTGCGGCCCGGCAGACCGAGAACGGATTCACCCCGAAATGGTAGGGGAACCATCTGTCCTCGAACTCGACCAGGGCTTCCCTGAACTTCTCCGGCACAGTGTCGCAGGGCGGGAATCTCCACTGCCCGTCATCGGCGATTCTCGCTCCGAGAAGCTCTCCGTTCCTGTCCGTGACCACAGTGGAATAGCAAGTGCCCTTGAACAGGTCCCGGGGCAGACAGAAAAGGTATGCGACAAGCAATATGCCGCACACCACAACAATCACGCGGGTTCTCTTCCGCATCGGGGATCACCTCGTTACTGTCGCCAGACCGGATGCCGTGTTGGCGCTGATGCGCGGATCGTACATTGCCTCGCACTTGGTCGCAGGCAGGATGAACTCTCCTTCCCAGGCGGCGTTGAGCCTGACTTTGAAACTTCTTGACGAGCCCTTCGGCAGGTCGAAATGCCAGATTGCCCGGTCGTCACGGATGTCCGCGCCGGCATTGCCTCCCGCCTCTCCGCCTCCAATCCGGTCGTTTATGATTTCCCAGCCGGAAGGAATCATCTGAATCAGGGCCATGTTCTCGCAGTCCCGTACCGGGCTGTTGTTGCTGACCGTGATGACAGCCGTGAATTCAGTGCCCTGAGGTATGGATGAAGGATTGACGGTACGGCCGTCCATTCCGCAGTAGGCGACTTTCAGCCCTATGCCGCTGGCCCTCGCCTCCACCTTCTTCCCGGCCTCCGGAACTCTTGACACGCTGAGCTGGGCATAAATCAGTTCTTCCGAAGTGTTCTCGATGTCGAGGCCTCCGGCTTCGGTTTCCACAGTCAGGTTGACAGCCGACTTCGTGCTCTGTACCGGCATCACCGAAGTTCCGGTCGTGATGTTGGCCGCGAGAAGTCCGGAGCCTGTCCTGCTTGAAAGCTCCTTCATCGCAAGAGCGCAGAATGCAGCCTCCTGGGTGTTGTAGCAGCCGGTGGAAATGGCCTTTGAAATGTCCTGTGCAAGCTCGAGTGCGCCTCCGAGGTCGTCGGAAAGAAGTCTGGCGTACATCGCCACGGCCTTGTCCCTGAGCGGAGAACCGAAGGTGCTCTCCTTTTCCTGATAAGCTCCCTGGGCGTGCCCGGCGGAAGCCAGCATATCCTCGGCGACAGCCTTCTTTCCTGCCAGTGAATATGCACACGCGAGCATCTGGCAGGCCTGCGGCGACAGGGTCTGGCTTTCTTTCAGCCTGTTCATCGCCCCGTTCTGGGAGTCGTTGCCGAGTGTGAGAGTGAAGAGGCGGTAGGCCTGCTCCAGATCCCACAGATACTTGGAATCGCTGTGGCGGTAGTTCTGGACACCGCTCTTCTGGTAGCGCGACCAGCTGGCGAGCACTCCCTTGCTCACGCTGTAGCCGGATTGCTGTGCGAGGGTCAAGAAATGGCCTGCCATTGATGAAACCCAGGACTGCGAGTCAGGATTCTCCGGCCAGAGGGCGAAGCCTCCGTCCGAACGCTGTCTCTGGTAGAGCTGGCCGAGCAGTTCCGGAATCAGTTTTTCGATGCTTTCGTTCCTTTCGTCGGACAGCATTTCCCTCAATGACAGCAGGGCAATTCCCCGGGCGGCAATCTGCTCCGTGCATTCGTAAGGGTAGGCTGTCAGGAATGAATATATTCCGTTGGCGTCGAAGGAAGGATAGGCCGTCAGGGAAAGTTCAGCCCTGTTCTCCCCTCCGGAAGTGAAAGGACTGAACCCGAAATGCTTCTTTTCACCCTTCGCTATCACGGCCTCGGTCACTGACAGGGTGGCCGGATTCTGCTCCTTGACTTCGAGCGTGATTTCCTCGGTGGCCTTCCTGCCGTTGCCTTCTGCGCTGACGTGGATTCGGGCCGTGCCCGTGCCGCTTGTCTCCAGTTCGAACTTGGCGACGACATCGCCCGGCTTGTCGAAATGCACCTCAGCCTCGTCCTGCCCGACGATTCTGACCGGTCCTTCGGCCCTGATGCTGACAGTGGCATCCTTTACCCCGTCCTCGAGGGCGAACACATTGACCGGCATCGTCACCTTCTCCCCTTCGGAAAGTTTCCTCGGAAGAGAGGAGAGCACCATCAGCGGCGACTTGACAGGGACTGTCTTCTCGGCGTTGCCGTAGGAAGCATCTTTGGCCGCCACCACCATTACCCTCACGCTTCCGACGTACATAGGCAGCCTGAACTTGTGGGAGGCTGTGCCGGTGGTCAGGGTGAAAGGACCTATGAAGCGGACGACAGGATTGAACCTGTTGTCTTTCCTGCTGTTCAAGGCGAGGTTTTCGTCACCTCCGATGCTGAACATAGGCGAGAACCTTCCGCAGTAGGCCCCGATGACATCGTCGTAGAGGTCCCAGGTCTTGACCCCGAGGGCTTCCTTTTCGTTCATCGCCTTCCACGGGTCAGGAGTCCTGAAGGAAGTGAGGTCCAGAAGCCCCTCGTCCACAATGGCGAGAGTGTAGGTCATCGGCCTGCCCTTCTTCTCCTTGACCTTGATGGTGAAGTTCTCTTCCGGACGCAGCACGTCAGGCATCGAGATGACAGGCTCCAGATGGGATTCAGTGTCGTTGACCATCACCGGCTGGACTCCGTAAAGCCTGATCGGAAGGTCGTTCCCCACTCTTTCGTGAGGCTGGACCAGAGAGATGTGTATGAAGAAGTTCGGTGCCATCTCAGGGCTGACTTTGAAGCTGTAGTCCACACCTTCGCCGTTCAGTTTCACCCATTCCCTGGAGATGACCTCCCTCGAATTTTCTATGCTGACAAGGGCCTGGGCCTTCGTGGCTGAAGGGATGTGCACGGTGACGGTCTCCCCGACATCGTAGCTCTCCTTGTCTGTCGAGAAGGACAGCATAGTGAGGGCCTCCGGGTCGTTCTTCGGAGACCTGCCTTTTGAGGAAGGCCAGTCGGCGTACACCACCTGGCCGCAGATGTGCCCGCTGTCCAGGTTCCTGACAATCACCAGGTAATTGCCCCAGTCCGGGTATTCCACCCTGAACGGCACAGCGCAGTCACCCTTGCCGGAAACCATAGTGCCCGTGGCGACAGGCTCGGCGGAAGAACCGTTGACATAGGAGTCCAGTTCTTCGGCGCGGCTTTCCCACCACCAGCTCCATTTCATCTTGTAGATTGAATATTCAAGATTGACCCCGGAGACTCTCTTGCCGTCCTTGTCCACGGTGGCCACCTTGAAGTTGTAGTCCCTGTCCGTCTCCACTGTCCCGCGCTCCCTGCCTCCCGGCACGCTGATTCCGACATAGGAAGCGAAAGGAGAGTACGGCACTGTGACCGTGTTGAAGCTCAAGTCTCCGCCTTCTTCAGTCACGGTGGTGACGATGTCGGCCGCAAGCATTCCCGGTGCGTCGGGAGCCGCCGGCATATTCACTGACAGCATCGCCTCGCCTTTTTCGTCCAGACGGACGTCGGCAAGCTGGTGCTCGCTGGCGGTATATTCGGAAACCGGGCTCATGAAGTTGTAGCCTTCGTAGCCCTTGAAGGTCGTCGCGCCCCGCCTGAGGCTCATCCTGACGCTCGCCCTGAGGTTTGAGGCCGGCGGGCCGGTCAGCCAGGACGATGCGATTCCGAGTTCGCACCTCTCGCCTCCGTCCAGGGTCCTGTCCCCCAAGTTGAGGTTGATTTTCAGCCTGTTCGGCTTGACTGACTCTATCCTCAGGGACTTGTGGAAAGTGGCTCCTCCCACCTTGAAATAGGCGTTCCAGATGCCGGTAGGGTCGCCGGCGAGGGTAGGGATGTCGAAGGAATAGAATCCGTCCCTGGAGTTGCTGTTGATGAGTTTCGTGTAGAACTGTCCGCTCGGGGTATAGACCTCCATTGCCACCGGATGACTGTCCGGAATCCGGTCTTCCTTGTCCTCGAGAATCATCGTCACGTGGAGTGTGTCTCCCGGCCTCCAGACTCCTCTCTCCCCGTAGATGAAGGACTTCAGGCCCTTGTCCAGGGCCTTTCCGCCGACATCGAAACGGCTCAGGTTGTTTTCGTCCCCCTCCGACACTTTCAGGTAGCTGGTCGCCCCTCCGCGCTTGGTGACCACGGCGAACGGCTTCCCGGAGAGTTCGATTTCTGCCATTCCGTCAGTGCCGGTCTTGGCATAGCCGATTTCCTTCAGCTGGTAGCTGTACACGTAGAGTTCGGCATTGAAGACGGGGTTGGCCGTGAGGATGTCGCTGACGCTGACCCAGAGCTTGTTCCCGCCGGAATATTTCGCAATGACTCCGAGGTTGCTGCTGAGCAGGTTGATGACAGGGAAGCGGCTCTCGTCCATATAGTAGGAAGGCTTCAGGGGATTCTCCCTGTCTTCCCACTTGTACTTGCTCCAGTCGAAGAAATCATTGTAGTAGTACGGGTACGGCCTGTCCCATTCCATATCGTCCTCCGGGGTGATGTCCTCGGAAGCGATGTCCACCAGGGCGTCGTAAGGAGTTCCGCTCCTGAAGTTGTCCTTCTTGCCGTAGATTGAATAGCTCTCCTTGAAGGAAATCTGCACCCTGTAGATGGCTCCCGGCTCCTGTTTGAAGAGGCCGGAGAGGTCCACGCTGAAGTTCTGCCACTTGTGCAGGTTCCTGGAAGGGTCCGAGTCGAGCCTGAGGCATCTCTTGCAGACCAGGCGGCCGGCCCTGCGCAGGGAGCTGTCTCCGCCCAGGTCGTTGTCCTGCAGGAACATAAGCACGTTTTCTTCGTAGATTTGAATGACCCGGATGTCAACTGACTTGAGGTTTACCGCCCTGAACGGGAGAATCAGCTGCCGGGAGTCCGGCAGGATGTTCCCGGAAATCGGGATTTCGACCGCCGGCATTCCTTCCTGGATGTCGAAGGACTTTGAATATGCTTCCCTGAGCCTGTCGGAGCGATAGCTCCTGACGGCGTCTGAAACTGTCAGGACGGGGGCATATTCACGTATGTCCTCGAGATAGATTCTGACGTTGGACTCATCGACGCGGGTGTGGATTCTCCCTGCGCCTTTCACCGTGAACATCCCTTCTTCGTCCGCCGTCGGGGAAAGCGGCTCGCTGAAGGAGACGAGGATGTAAGGGTCGTCGGCTTCGACATATTCCGCGCCGACAACTTTGAAGTCTCCCGCCGCCGGAATGACAGTCTCGAACCTGGAGTCCGCGATGAAGCCCGTGTCCCCGCTCTTGAGCTTGACGCTCAGTTTCTTGTCCCTGTCGCTCCTCTCGAGTCCGAGGACTTCGAAGCGGTAGTGCAGCGGGTCGCTTCCGGTGGTGACGCTGACCTCCGGCCTGCCGCCGCCGTATTCGGCGACAATCATATTCTTGACCTTCTCGAGAGGCAGTTCTTCCGTGAGGGAGACCGTTCCGAAAGCCGTGGCATATTCAGGGGAGTCCACGCTGATGGAAATCCCGTCGGGTTTGAGGATGGCCTCCTTGATCGCCACGAGGAAACTGAAACTGTACTTCCTGAAGCGGCGGCTTCCGACATCCTGAATCTTGTCGAGCCTCAGCCTGGCGGTGTAGGCCTGCCCCGGTTTGAGCTGGCCGTCTTCCGGAATGAATTCCAACATGCTGTGGGAGAGCCATCTGGCGCTGCCTTTCATGGATGGGGTGAAGGACAGGATTCCTTCCTTGAGGTCGCTTCCGGGCTCTACGCTCGGTATGTTCGATGCCAGTTCGACCTTGATTGTGGCCTTGTCGGAGACTATGCCTCCGGTGTGGGCTTTGATGAAGGTGGCGAACTCGGTGCTCTGTCCGGTGCTTCTGCCGAATCTGCTGCAGGAAGTCATCCCTGAAAGCATCAGTACGGCTGCCAATAGAAAGAATGATGTGTTTTTGAATCCGGTTTTCATTTCAAAGCTGTTTTATGGGTACGGCAGTTTCCCTTCCTCTCTTGCGAAACTTTAGCTCTTCACAAATCTAATCAATATATTCAATTTTATCAATTGCCGCCGCTGAATATGCCCTGACGCGCGCGCCGCCCCTTTCCCGTCTTTCCGTCCCCCTTGTCAGGGCGTGTGACAATTTGGCAGTCGGATGCCGGTGGCACAGCCTTTGATTTTCTGGAGGGGTGTCCCGCTCCGGCGGAGGCTGAAAGAAAACAACTAATAAACAATATCAATCATGATCAAACCGTTAGCAGACAGAGTTCTGATCCAGCCGAAAGAGGCTGAGACCAAAACAGCATCAGGACTTTACATTCCTGACACAGCAAAAGAGAAACCATCTGAAGGCAAGGTGCTCGCAGTAGGCCCGGGCAAGAAGGATGAACCGATGGAAGTCAAGGTCGGTGACGAGGTCCTCTATGGCAAATACTCTGGTACCGAAGTAACTGTTGACGATGTCAAGTACCTGATCGTCAAGCAGTCTGATATTATGGCAATTCTTTAATCGAAATCATCATGGCAAAGGAAATAAAATTCAATGTCGAGGCCCGCTCAAAGATGCAGGAAGGAGTGGACGCTCTTGCAAATGCAGTAAAGGTCACTCTCGGTCCTAAGGGACGCAATGTCGTCATCGACAAGAAGTTCGGCGCACCGCACGTAACCAAGGACGGTGTCACTGTGGCAAAGGAGGTCGAACTTGAGGACAGGTTCGCCAATATGGGTGCCCAGATGGTCAAGGAAGTCGCTTCCAAGACCAACGACCAGGCCGGTGACGGTACCACCACCGCAACCGTTCTCGCACAGGCAATCATCAATGTCGGTCTGAAGAACGTCACCGCAGGCGCCAATCCTATGGACCTCAAGAGGGGTATCGACAAGGCTGTTTCAGTTGTGGTCGAGGATCTCAAGAAGCAGAGCAAGAAGGTCGGCAACGACTATTCCAAGGTTGAGCAGGTCGGTACCGTTTCCGCCAACAACGATGCTACTATCGGCAAGCTCATCGCTGACGCAATGTCAAAGGTCAACGGAGACGGCGTCATCACCGTCGAGGAGGCCAAGGGCATCGAGACCGAGGTCAAGGTCGTCGAGGGAATGCAGTTCGACAGGGGTTACATCTCTCCTTACTTCATGACCAACACCGAGAAGCTCGAGGCTGTTCTTGACACCCCTTGCATCCTTCTGACAGACAAGAAGGTGTCTTCAATGAAGGACCTTCTCCCAGTGCTCGAACCTATCGCACGTGAAGGCAAGTCACTCCTCATCATCGCCGAGGATGTTGACGGCGAGGCTCTCCAGTCACTGGTGGTCAACAGGCTCCGCGGAACTCTCAAGGTCGCAGCCGTCAAGGCTCCAGGCTTCGGTGACCGCCGCAAGGAAATGCTTGAGGACATCGCAATCCTCACCGGCGCTACCGTAGTGGCAGAGGAAAGGGGCTACACCTTCGAGAATGTCACCCTTGACATGCTCGGAAAGGCAGAGAAGATCACCATCACCAAGGACAACACCACAATCGTCGGCGGTGCAGGCTCTTCCGAGGCAATCGCCGACAGAGTGGCCCAGATCCGTACCCAGATCAAGAACACCACTTCCGACTATGACAAGGAGAAACTCCAGGAAAGGCTCGGCAAACTCGCAGGCGGTGTGGCAGTCCTCTATGTGGGCGCCGGCTCCGAAATCGAGATGAAGGAGAAGAAGGACAGGGTCGAGGATGCTCTCAACGCAACCCGCGCAGCTGTCGAAGAGGGTTACCTCCCTGGCGGCGGAGTCGCTTACATCCGCGCAGCCGAGTGCCTCAAGGAGCTCAAGGGTGAGAACGAGGACCAGACTACCGGTATCCACATCGTTGCACGCGCAATCGAGGAGCCTCTCCGAATGATTGCCCAGAATGCAGGTGTCGAGGGCAGCGTCATCATCCAGAAGATCCGCGAGGGCAAGGGCGACTTCGGCTACAATGCCCGCACCGATGAATATGTCAATATGTTCGAGGCCGGTCTCATCGACCCTACGAAGGTGGCTCGCGTCGCTCTCGAGAACGCCGCATCTGTCGCCGGAATGTTCCTCACCACCGAGTGCGGAATCGTCGATATTCCTGAGAAGGAACCGGCTCCGGTAGCACCTCAGGGCGGGATGATGTAGTCCTTCTGCACTGAAATATATAATAGAGGGCCGCTGCTGCACAGCACGCGGTCCTTTTCTTTTTTTGCCGCGCCCGGCTTAGCCATTGCTCCCTCTTCTCCCTCCCTCCAGGGCTGCCTGCCGCATCGCCGGCGGGCCCCACAATTATTTTCCGAAGTGAACTTCTTTTGTTATATTTGGAAAATACAGCTGAAACTGACCAATTAACAGACACAATATGGGCAAGATACTTATTCTTGGAAGCAGCAACACGGACATGACCGTGAAGACTGCCGCATTGCCTGCACCCGGCGAGACGGTTCTTGGAGGCGATTTCACAATGAGCCCCGGAGGAAAGGGCGCCAATCAGGCTGTGGCTGCCAAAAGGGCCGGCGGCGATGTTTCATTCGTGTGCAAGGTCGGCAAGGACACGTTCGGAGACAATGCCCTGAAGCATTATGCCGAGGAGGGGATTGACATCAGCGGAGTCCTGCGCTCTGAAAAGCCTTCCGGTGTGGCCCTGATAACCGTTGACAATGAGGCCGAAAACTGCATCGTGGTCGCTTCCGGAGCCAATACCGACATTTCCGTCGGCGACGTGCAGGAGTCCCGTTCCCTCCTGGAGTCCTGCGACATTCTCCTGATGCAGCTGGAGATTCCGGTCCCTGCAGTGCTGGAGGCGGCCAGGACGGCTTCCGAGGCCGGTGCCCTCGTGGTGCTGAACCCGGCTCCCTACTGTGAACTGCCGGAAGAAATCTTCCGCTATGTCTCCCTTTTCATTCCGAACATGACCGAACTTTCCTCCTTCTCCGGAATCCCTGTCACCGACGAAGCCTCCGCTGTGGAAGCCGCCGGAATCCTCTTCGGGAAAGGAGTCGGCAGGATAATCGTCACGATGGGAAGCTGCGGCTCGCTCATCGTCGGAAAGGAGGGCCACGAGTTCGTCCCGGCGATGAAAGTCGCTGCGGTGGACACCACCGGAGCCGGTGACACCTATTGCGGAGCGCTCTGTGTCGCCCTCGCCGAAGGGAAGAGCCTCCCGGAGGCCGCCCGCTTCGCTACCGCCTCGTCTGCCATTTCAGTCACCAAGATGGGCGCCCAGACGGCCATCCCGACACGCGCGGAAATCGACAGCTTCCTGAAAGAAAACTCATAACAAACAATATTCAGAATTATGTTCATCGTAAACAGTTATCCTTTTGCGGTCTTCCTCTGTTTTGTCATAATGGTCTGCTGGGGATCCTGGGGCAACACCCAGAAAGCCGCTGCAAAGAGTTGGCGCTATGAACTCTTCTACTGGGACTATGTGATCGGGATGGTGCTTTTCTCCTTGATTCTGGCCCTGACCCTCGGCTCTTTCGGCCCTGCCGGAAGACCTTTCTTCGAGGACATTTCGCAGGCCTCCGGCTCGTCGATAATGTGGCTCATCCTGGGCGGCTTCATATTCAATGCCTCCAACATCATGCTCAGCGCATCGACCTCGATTGCCGGTATGTCCGTCGCATTCCCTCTGGGTTGCGGGCTCGCGCTGGTTCTCGGCGTATTCAACAACCTCCGGGTGGAAATCGCGCAGGGCGCCCTGAAAAGCAATCTCCTGCTGCTTGGCCTGGGTGTAGCGCTGGTGGTCGTGGCAATCGTCCTGAACGGAATCGCCTCCGGTAAGAAGGAAGGCGATGCCGGAACCGATGCCTCAGCCCGCAGGAAAGGCGTGATTCTCGCCCTCGTAGCAGGCGTGATAATGTCATTCTTCTCCTCTTTCGTGATGCGCGCGATGGACCTGAATGATTTTGCGAATATGCAGAGCGGGAAGGTGGGACCATATTCAGCCCTGGTCATCTTCTCCCTCGCGGTGCTTGCGAGCCATTTCATATTCGGTCCTCTCGTTATGCGCAAGCCTTTCGTCGGCACTCCTGTCAAGATGTCCGAATATTTCAAAGGCGACGCCAGGACCCACCTCGTCGGGATGCTCGGCGGAATGATCTGGTGCCTCGGAACCGCTTTGAGCTACATCGCCGCCGGCAAGGCCGGTGCTTCCGTCTCCTATGCCCTCGGACAGGGTGCGCCGATGGTCGCCGCCCTCTGGGGCATATTCGTCTGGAAAGAATTCAAGGGTGCTGACAGGAAGGTTTACACCCTCCTCGCCCTTATGTTCTGTTTCTTCATCTCCGGTCTGGCCCTGATTGTCGCTTCCGGAGCCTGAGCCGTCCAACCTTCGAACCAACAACAATAATTTATGAATATGAAGAGAATACTTTTGCTGCTTTTGCCTTTGGCCGTCCTGTCCTTGGCCGGATGCGCTTCAAAGGTCGCCGATGACCAGTATGGACCTGTCTCCATTATATATGAAACCGATATGGGCAACGATGTCGATGACGCGATGGCCCTCGACATCCTTTTCAAATATATGGATGCGGGGCGCGTCAATCTGCTCGGAGTGATGCTCAACAAGGTTGAACCGGGCGGCGCTGAATATGTTGACATCGCCAGGCTGTGGTACGGCCATCCGGAGGTCCCGATTGGGATAATCAAGCAGGGGGCCGACTGCTCCCACGATGCAGTCAATTATGCCCTTCATGTGGCAGAGCTGAAGGCCGGGGACGGAACTCCTCTGTTCGAGAGGTCCGTCGAGGACTGCTCCGAACTGCCTCTTGCCGTTGACCTTTACAGGGAAATCCTTTCCTCCCAGCCGGACGGCTCAGTGACCGTCGTCTCCACCGGCTTCTCCACCAATCTCGCGAGGCTGCTCGAGACCGGGCCGGATGAGTATTCGGAACTCGACGGCACCGAGCTTGTCGCCAGGAAGGTAAAACGCCTTGTGACTATGGCCGGCTGCATGCTCAACGAGACCACTCCGGAGTACAATGTCATCAAGGACATTCCTTCTGCCCAGAAGGTCTTCGCCCAGTGGCCTACGGAAATCGTCAATTCGCCTTTCGAGGTCGGAATCCGCATCTGCTATCCGGGACAGAGCATCCTGGATGATTTCGGCTGGGCTCCGGCCCATCCTATGGCCGAGGCCTACAAGGTCTATCACCCGATGCCGTACGACGAGCCGACCTGGGACATCACCAGCGTCCTGTACGCCGTGGAGGGCATTGCTAACGGGGACACTCCTTATTTTTCTGTCGTAGGTCCGGGCCGTATAGAATTCACCGACGATGCCTGCACCCACTTCACTCCTGATCCGGAGGCGGACCGTTACTATCTTGCCGCAGATTCCCTGATGTGCGCCAATGTGCTTGGCCGTTTCAAGGAGATTCTCGTGAGCAAACCAGCCGTCCTGGAGCCTCAGGAATAGCTTTCTGACCGCAATTTTTGACTCCGGCAAAGAAATTTCGATTTTTTTTGAAATTTTTCTTTGCCGGAAAATTTGTTGATATATAGGTGGTTGCCAAAGTTATCAACAGGGAGGGGCGTAAATTGTTGAAAAGTATTTTCGGAAAAAGTTTGCAAGTTTTAAAAATGCTCCCTACCTTTGCAATCCGCTTCTGAAACGAGGCACACGAAACGATCATTGAAAAGACTGAAGGAAGTACA